>CAISPO010000001.1 GCA_903887415.1 uncultured Bacteroidota bacterium
GTGGAGGCGGGTCTATCCTTACAATGCCTGTTTTGGTTTATCTGTTTTATGTCCCTCCTGTTCTTGCGACCTCCTACTCGTTATTTATTGTTGGTTCCACAAGTCTTGTTGGCGCAATTATTAATTACAGGAAGGGGCAGATCAATATCAAAACTGCACTTCTCTTTGGACTTTCCTCTGTCTTGACTGTTTTTGCAATAAGGAAGTTCATAATTCCGAAAATACCGCTACACATTGCTTCTATTGCCGGATTTGAAGTGACAACTCCGTTGCTTACAATGTTGTTATTTGCAATACTGATGATAGCCGCAGCCACTTCCATGATACGCAGTAGAACCATAGATAATAAGGAACTCGATTACCCAGGTAAAAGCAAAGTATTTAAGCTATTGTTTTTGGGCATTGGTATTGGCACGGTTACGGGGTTGCTGGGTGCAGGCGGCGGTTTTTTGCTCATACCGGTATTAGTTCTACTGTTGCATCAGCCAATGAAAACCGCCATCGGCACCTCTCTGCTGATTATTGCCATGAACTCATTATTAGGGTTCACTGGCGATCTGAACAACTTCAAAATGGACTGGACATTGCTCCTTACAGTTTCAGGGATATCAGCAGCAGGCATGTTTATAGGAGTTATTTTATCGCAAAAAATAAATGGCGAGCTACTTAAGAAAGCCTTCGGTTGGTTTGTGTTGCTGATGGGGAGCTACATAATAGTTAAAGAGTTATTTTTCAAATAGCAGGATCCGTGATTTATGTCACGAATGAATTATTAATAGTTTCCGAACTCTACATTACAAAATACAAAATCATGATCATAGAACAAATTTATACGGGCTGCCTGGCGCAAGGGGCATATTACATCGAAAGCGAAGGTGAGGCAGTGATCATTGACCCGCTAAGAGAGGTAGATCAATACATAAAGAAGGCAGAAAAAAATCAGGCTAAAATAAAATACATATTCGAGACCCATTTTCATGCCGACTTTGTTTCCGGACATATTGACCTTGCAGAAAAGACAGGAGCCTCAATAGTGTATGGGCCCAATGCTGAGCCAGCTTTCACTGCTATAATTGCAAAAGATGGGGAGATATTTAACGTAGGTTCTTTAACTTTCGAGGTATTGCATACTCCCGGACACACTATGGAGAGCACTTGCTTTATACTGAAGGATGAAACTGGAAAGAGAGTAGCAATATTTAGTGGAGACACCTTGTTTATCGGAGATGTGGGCCGTCCCGATCTGGCTCAAAAAGCTGCCAACCTTACCCAAGAAGATTTGGCAGGGCTATTGTATGAGTCGACAAGGAAAATAATGACTTTGCCTGATGAGATAATTGTTTATCCTGCACATGGAGCCGGCAGTGCGTGCGGAAAAAACATGAGTAAAGAAACCCAGGATACGCTGGGTCATCAGAAGCTGGTGAATTATGCTTTAAGAGCAGGAATGACAAAAGATGAATTTATCAAAGAAGTAACAACCGGTTTGCTGCCACCACCATCTTACTTCCCACTAAATGTATTTATGAACAAAATGGGCTATGAAAGCATTGATACAGTAATGAAACGAGGTAAACGTGCCTTGAGCGCTGAAGAATTTGAAGTTGCTGCAAATGAAAGTCAAGCCCTGATACTTGATACAAGATCACCTGAAACATTTGTTAAAGGATTTATACCCAACGCCGTCAACATAGGAATAGACGGTAACTTTGCACCTTGGGTGGGCACCTTAATTGCGGATATTAAACAACCTTTGCTGATTGTTGCAGATAATGGACGAGAGGAAGAAGTAATAAACAGGCTTGCCAGGGTAGGATACGACTACACAATCGGGTATCTTAAAGGAGGCTACAGTACATGGCAAAACTCAGGAAAAGAAACAGACCATATTGAATCGGTGCCAGCCACCGATCTTACAAAGATTGCTGCAAATAAGTCAGTTCACTTATTGGATGTTCGCAAAAAATCCGAATACTTAAGCGAACATGTTGCAAGCGCCGAAAATATGCCTCTTGATTACATAAATGATACAATGGCTGAAATTGACCCCAATATAGATTATTATGTGCATTGTGCATCAGGCTATCGTTCCGTAGTTTTCATCTCAATCTTGCGAGCCAGGGGGTTTGACCGATTGATAAATGTGAGTGGCGGATTTAAAGCGATAAAAGAAAAAGGCGATCTTGGGGTCACAGATTATGTTTGTCCTACGACATTACTATAAGACGAGCGAAACTTTTTTATGAAAGGCAATTCCTACAAAGGGGTTGCCTTTTTCTTCTGGCTTTTACAACAACTACTTCAAATTCGGAAATTATTTTTATACGACTAGGTTTCAATTGAGTCCGAAGTGTCAACTCTCTATTTATTGTTATAGAGCGCGCTTATACTACTATACTTCCAATCAAATGAAAATGATGCAACAGCCGTGATATATGTCACGATTTGCACGATTGGGTAAATCTACTTTTGCTGTCAAATAAAAAAATGATGCACAGTAGACGTTTAACCAAGATCGTAGTAACTATTGCTCCTATATTGTTATTGTATATAAGCACAAATGTTACAGCACAGGAAAAAACAACAACCCTGGATATGCAGGAGGCAGTAAAAACTGCAACAATGCAAAACAGGAATATATTACTTGCTAAATTGGATGAGCAGATAGCAAAGGAGAATTACAGGCAAACAAATGCCGTCTTCTTACCGCAAGTCAATTTCTCCTATACTGCTTTCACAACAAATAACCCGCTAAATGCATTTGGGTTTAAGCTGCAGCAACAAACAATAGCACAGTCAGATTTTAATCCTGCAACACTAAACCACCCAGATGCAACTTCAGACTTCATGACAAAGTTCAGTGCCCAGCAGCCTTTGCTGAATATGGATATGCTATATCAAAGAAAAGGAGCCGCCAAACAAATAGAACTCTATCGCTATAAAACCGAACGCACTACCGAATTTATAACATGGCAGGTAAAACAGGTATATCTGCAATTACAGTTTGCATGGCAGGTAAATGACGTGCTACAGGAAGCTTTAAAAACAGTGAATGCTACTTACAAATTTTCAAACGACCGCTATGAACAGGGGTTACTCCAAAAATCTGACCTTCTGAATGTTCAGGTCAGGGTAAAGGAAATGGAAACCCGCTGCGCCGAAGCAACCGCCAATATTGCAAATGCTTCTGATTTTCTTAACGTCTTCATGAACAAGGAGCAGGGCATTATATACCACACGCTGCCAGTAGACTTTGGAGTTATGGAGAGCTCCTCCAGAACCCTGCCTGAATCAAGGGCGGATTTTAAAGCTATGGAGTCGGCTGTTGAATCCTATAGCTACATGGTAAAGAGCTCCAGGGCCAGCTACTTGCCCCAGATCAATGCTTTTGGCGATTACCAGCTCCATGACAAAAGCCTGTTTGGCTTTGACGCCAATGGATACTTAATGGGCGTACAGCTATCCTGGGATGTTTTCAAAGGTTTCCAGACTTTGCACAAAACAAATTCCCTAGTCCTTGAACAAACCAAATTATCCCGGCAACTTGAGGATACAAAGGCTCAGGGACGGGCTGAGTTAAGTAAAGCCAAAAGAGATCTCCTAGAAGCTACTTTTAAAATAAAGCAGCAGGCTGAGGCCGTTGACCAATCTGCTGAAGCGCTGAGAATACTACAAAACAGGTACGAACAAGGGCTGGTCACTACAACAGATGTATTACAGGCACAAACCCAGCTATCTCAGCAAAAACTGGCATATGCGCAAGCCATCTTTGAACAGAACAACTCCTGGATATACATTGAATTCTTAACAATCAGTCAACCATAATTCAAAAAATATAATTAAATACAAAGTCATGATCAACAATAAATGGATATTCAGAAGTCTGCTCATCGGGGTGGTGGTGTCAATAATGAGTTGTTCCAATTCAAAAGAAAACAAAACTGCAAGTGCCGAAAAACCCATTTCTGTAAACGTTAATACACCGGGCAACAGCACAGCAAATAGCCTTTCATTGAGTGGCCGAATTGAAGCAGTACAGTCTGCCAATATCAGCACCAGGATTATGGGTTACATAACAAAAGTTTATGTAAAAACCGGCGATAAGGTACAAAAAGGCCAGTTACTTTTTTCAGTGAACAATGAAGATATTATTGCAAAAAGGGCCCAGGCAGATGCTTCTGTAACCCAGGCAGAAGCCTCATTTAATAGTGCTCAGAAAGATTTTGACCGCTATACTGCGCTTTTCGGCAAGCAAAGTGCTACAGCAAAGGAGCTGGATAATATTACGCTTCAGTATAAGTCTGCAAAGGCCGGTCTGGAAGCCGCCCGCCAGATGCGTAACGAAGTAAATGCACAGCTTTCCTACACGAATGTAACTGCACCTTTTGGTGGTATTGTAACCCAGAAGCTGATTGACGCAGGGAATATGGCAACACCGGGAATGCCTGTCTTATCCATTGAAACGAATAGTTTATTGCGGGTAACTGCTACTGTACCAGAGACACAGATATCTGAAGTGAAAATCGGAAATGACGCAATACTTGCAATCAATGCCGCAGGCACTACATTAAACGGTAAAGTATCCGAGATCAGCAATTCTTCTCAAAACAGTGGTAGTGTCTATATCATTAAGATAAGCATACCGGAAGGAGACAGGAAAAATCTTATGGCAGGTATGTATGTAAATGTTTCGATACCCGTTGCTGACAGATCATTTGCAGAGAGCAACACTAGCGCTATCATGGTTCCTTTATCAAGCATTGTTCACAAGGGCGAACTGGATGGCATCTATACGATTAGCAGCGATAACCAGGCATTATTGCGGTGGGTTCGCCTCGGAAAAACCGTTAACGATAAAGTTGAGCTGTTGTCTGGTCTTGCGAGATCAGAAAGGTTTATTGTCCATGCAGATGGCGATCTGTACAATGGGGTTGCGGTTAAGATAGCAGAATAGAGTTTCACACAAAACAGTTC
Source organism: uncultured Bacteroidota bacterium (assembly GCA_903887415.1). Classification (GTDB taxonomy): domain Bacteria; phylum Bacteroidota; class Bacteroidia; order Chitinophagales; family Chitinophagaceae; genus Nemorincola. The sequence continues at coordinate 4,975 of CAISPO010000001.1, forward strand.
AATCAAGAAATACATCCAGATGCAAAAAGGACTTTCAGGGAATATTGCAAAAGCATTCCTGCAATCAAAACTAACGATACTATTAATGGTTGCTTTCCTGCTCATTGGCGGTTACAGCACCTTCCTGATGCCTCGGGAAGAGGAACCACAGATACAGGTACCAATGGCCGATATTTTTATTGGCTATCCTGGAGCCAGCCCAAAAGATGTGGAAACCAAGGTCGCTGCACCAATGGAGAAGATCATATCCAATATAAAGGGAGTTGAGTATGTGTATTCTACTTCCATGAACGGCCAGGCAATGCTCATTGTACAATTTTATGTTGGCGAAGACATTGAACGGTCACTGGTGAAATTATATGCGGAACTCATGAAGAACATGGACCGTATGCCCAGGGGCGTGACCATGCCCTTAATAAAGACACGCGCTATCGACGATGTACCGGTATTCGGGTACACCCTTTGGAGCGACCATTATGATGATTTCAGGCTACGCCAGATGGCACAGGAATTGACCAATGAAGTAAAAAAAATACCGGATGTAGCAGATGTGAATATCATCGGTGGTCGCAGCCGTGAAATAAAGGTGATGCCAGATAAAGAAAAAATGATGCAAAATCATGTAGACTTTCTCAGCATAAGCAAAGCGCTTCAGGGCAATAATTCCCAAATGCAGAGTGGCACGCTGGTTCAATATGATACAGCTTATTCTGTGACGACGGGCAATTTTCTGGCAACAGCCGAAGATGTCGGCAATGTGGTGGTTGGGACAAATGCGCAACAGCCGGTTTACTTAAAGCAGGTAGCACAGATAAAAGACGGACCACAAGTGCCATCACAGTATGTGGCTATGGGCTATGGCAGGGCAGATACTGCATCAGGCTCATTCAAATCAACCTATCCTGCTGTTACAATTGCCGTCTCAAAAAAGAAAGGCGCGGATGCCATGAGACTCAGCGAACAGATTACCGGAAAAGTAGACCAGATAAAGGGAAAGCTCATACCATCCGATGTTCACTTGTCTGTAACCCGCAACTATGGCGAAAGTGCATCTGAAAAAGTATCAGAACTTTTGTTGCACCTCTTTTTTGCGATCCTTGTTGTTACTCTTTTTGTGATGCTCGCCATGGGTTGGCGTGGTGGCCTTGTTGTATTCCTTTCTGTGCCGGTAACATTCGCACTTACCTTATTTGCTTACTATTTCATGCATTACACGCTCAACAGGATCACCCTCTTTGCATTGGTTTTTATAACCGGAATTGTTGTCGATGATTCGATCATAATTGCGGAGAATATGCATCGGCATTTTAAAATGAAGCGCCTGCCTCCATTACAAGCAGCAATATTCGCCATAAACGAAGTAGGCAACCCTACTATCCTTGCTACTTTCACAGTGATCGCCGCTGTGCTCCCAATGGCCTTTGTATCCGGCCTCATGGGCCCATATATGAGTCCTATGCCTATTGGCGCTTCTATTGCAATGATGATCTCCTTAGTAATTGCTCTTACCCTAACTCCATACCTCGGTTATATTTTCCTTCGTGAGAAAGAAAAGAAAGGTTCAGGCCATAAAGAAAATAAACCAATGGTTCTGGAGAATACCAGGATATACAAGATTTATCTTGCTTTCATTTCACCATTACTGCAAAGTCGCAAAAAGCGCTATATATTCATTTTTAGCACTGCTGCCATCCTTATAGGAACCCTGGTAATGTTCTATACCAAGGCGGTAGCTGTAAAAATGCTGCCATTCGACAACAAAAATGAATTTCAGGTAGTAATAGATATGCCGGAGGGCACAACCCTCGAGAAAACCCAGGCAGTATCAGCAGAAATAGCTGCCTTTATTGCGAAACAGCCGATGGTAAGAACCTACCAGGAATATGTAGGTACCTCAGCCCCGATAAGCTTTAATGGGCTTGTGAGGCACTATGATCTTCGTCGGGGCGACAATGTCGCCGATATACAGGTGAATCTTGTCGATAAAAAGGATCGAAGCATTCAGAGTCACGACATTGCCAAAAAAATGCGTGAGCCGATACAAAAAATAGCTAGGAAATATAATGCCAATGTCAAGATGGTTGAGGTTCCACCCGGCCCTCCCGTTTTGTCTACGCTGGTAGCTGAGATTTATGGTCCTGACTATGATAAACAAATAGATATCGCACAACAACTAAAAACAAGATTTGCCAATACTCTAGATGTTGTAGATATAGATTGGATGGTTGAAGATGACCAACCCGAATACCATATTAACATTGATAAAGAGAAAGCCATGAGAATGGGTGTGGCCACAGAACAGATTGCAGCAACGGTTTCGGCTGCTATTTCAGGAATGCAGGCTGGCCAGGTTTACAAACCGGGCGCTTATAACCAGACTGCCATAGACCTACAGTTAAGTGACGTAGATAAAACAAGTATCGAAGATGTCCTCAATCTTAGCATTGTGAATATCCAGGGAGCAACTATTCCTATCAGGGACCTCGTATCAGTAAAACGGCAGATAAAGCCAAAGAGCATTTATCGCAAAAACCAGAAAGAGGTTGTTTATGTACTGGCAGATATGGCTGGAAAACTGGAAAGCCCTTTTTATGCCATTTCTAAAGTTTCTGACAGCCTAAATACCATGAAGATACCAGCCGGTTTTACCCTGAAGGAAGAATATACCAAGCAGCCGGAACTCGAAAACAATTATTCACTAAAATGGGATGGTGAGTGGCAGATCACCTATGAAGTATTCAGGGACTTGGGTATTGCTTTCGCAGTGGTCATCCTGATGATATATATGCTCATCGTAGGTTGGTTTCAGAATTTCAAAGTTCCGCTGGTCATGCTGGCTGCCATTCCGCTTTCGCTTATCGGAATCATTATCGGGCACTGGCTGATGGGGGCCTATTTCACGGCCACTTCAATGATCGGATTCATCGCGCTTGCCGGCGTCATGGTGCGCAATTCCATATTACTAATAGATTTTATCGACATCCGGCTTAAGGAAGGCATACCGTTAAAGCAGGCCATTATAGAAGCTGGAGCGGTAAGAACAACCCCGATCCTCCTAACCGCAGGTGCTGTAGTGCTGGGTGCTGTCATCATTCTTTTTGACCCAATATTCCAAGGACTGGCAATATCGCTTATGGGAGGCACCATTACTTCCACCTTCCTTACTCTACTTGTTGTTCCGTTGCTTTACTACAAAATGCTTAAAAAGAAAGTAAAGTAGTTCACATACTAATGTGATAGTCTGGCAATAATTTTCTATAGTTAAAAAAAAATAACATGAAACTTTTAATAGTTACCTGCATCAGGGAGCATACAAACACAGTCACGGAGATTTTCAAGAAAGCTCGGATAAATATCTTCAGTACCACAGAAACGACCGGGCAAAAGATCGGACAACCAGAGGCCCTTTCCGAGATTTGGTTCGGCAAGATTGGTGAACAATACGACTCAGTCGTATTGTTCAGTTTCACCGATGATGCCAATGCAACCAATGCCTTGTCAATTGTAAATAGCAAGAATACAGAAATGCAATCAGATTACCCGATGCATGCATTCATATTGCCTGTAGAAGCCTCAAGCGACTAATCCGTATTGATTGCGAATATCACCAAGCTTTATTGTGACCTGCTTGCTCATATGGTTAATGAATCAGCTCTTCCTAAAGCTACAAAAAAGAAAATTCTGTGTCGTGTGAAAAGGGGTTACATGGTCTTCTGTAATGCACTTTATCTTATTAAATCCGTTCGACAATTGATGTTCCAATTGGGGCTCGGTATACTGTTTTATTTCAAGACCGCTACATTTCTTCGGCCCTTTGTCTGAGAATGTTCCGATTGTGAGATAGCCCGTTACGGCCATCCTCGCGGTTGCCAGGTAGGTTTCAATTTGATCGTACGTCGTAAGGAAGTGAAATGTAGCTCTGTCATGCCACACATCATAATTTGTATCGGGCATGAATTCGGTTATGTCAGAAGCTACCCACTTAACTTTAATTGCCCTGTCCCCGAGACGAGCCTTTGCTCGATTAAGCGCTTTATCGGATATGTCCAAAACTGTAAGGTTCTCGTAGCCCTCGTCAAGTAAGTAATCGACGAGCCTGCTGTCGCCGCCGCCGACATCAATGATGCTTGCCGTTTTCGGTAGGTTGTAACTATGGATAAAATCAAGTGATGTTTTAGGTATTTCTTGCGTCCAGCTAACTTCGTCAGGTTGCTTCGTCGTATAAACTGTGTCCCAATGTTGTTTCTTGCCTTCAATCATATATTCTAAATTCCAGACCCAAATATACGAAAATTACAATTCATGTAATGAGACACCTGATTCCTCACAAAATATATGCTCGGGATATTACCAGCCGATATTTAATCAGCAGACTGACCAATACTTAAATTCAGCAAGAAGCAAGGCAGCAAAGGACTCTACTACCCTATTGTCAGAAACGAGTTTACAACTTGCAGTGAAACTTACAATATTTGCCACCTTGAATTTGCCCAAAGTGCTTATTATGGCGCTTTATTGTAAGTTATTGGCAGTATACGGCATTTTTATACTCTGCATTTTCGAGATTGACATTTTGATGCAGTTAGAACAAAAACAGAGGACATGAACAAAGGTCATTTGACCTTTCTTGATCCTAAAGCATTAATGAGTTGTTTCTGGTTGACTCCTGTGTTCTCGCCAAAGACATTACTACAGATTATGACAACCTGGTTGGACTTGACAACATTACAACCGTCAAGCCGGATGTTTAATTTAACCGTTTTCAAACTACGTTACTGAATACTATTCAACTTTTGTTCAAGGGCTTCATATTGCTCCCTATGTTTATCAGGATTCTTGTCCTTTAACCTTTGCAAATTCTGTAGCTTCCATGCGATTGCCGGGAATCGCTCGAAATTGTAAATGCTCCAGTCAGGAGTTACATTTTTCACGCTCAAGATAAACTGCTTGTCTTTTTCAGTCAAGCTATCGTGTACTGTCTTAATCAATCTATCCCGGACAAGTTCGTATTCCGTATAGTCGAAAACCTCTTCGCTCATTCCTGCAAACTGGTTATCCAGCGCTGCCCGTTGATCTTTTAAATTTGGAAAGAGAACTTCGTTTACGGGTCGTTCACCACTCAACAAGCGAAGCAGAAAACCCTCCTTTATTTCGTTTGTAAATCCTTCATTTCCCATCAGATATTTAACATCAAACAAATCCCTGGGATGTTGCCGGTCTAATGCTGCGCAAATTTTACCTCCATATAGTTGTCCGGTCGGAACAACATCAATCGTACAGAACGCATCAAATTCAATCTGGGCTTTTGCACATAAGGTCATTTTTATAGGCGTCGCCAACAAGCCACGGCTTATCAAGTTAACCTCCAACTTTACATCAACGCCTTGTCTTGAAATCTGCAGCTTTCCAATTTCCTTTCTATGATTGACACGTACATTAGGAACGACTCTTTCTATATTTGCTTTGACCCTTTCCAATGCAGCAGCCATATTATCCAAAGATGTAACCCTGTCCTCAATCGGTACGTAAGTCAGGTCAATATCCACCGATAGCCGTGGCATATCCCGAACAAAGAGATTGATCGCAGTTCCTCCATGAAGTGCTAGACATTTTTCTTTGGCTACTTCAGGAAGGACGTTCAGTAATAGTGCCACTTGCCGTTTATATGCTTCACTTGCCATGTTCTTCTAATTCTTTCGGTACAGTTATTTGATACTTTGAGTCGTATACTCCGTTCTTCACGATACTTCTTTTCCCTTTGCCTAAATCGATTTTCTTCAAATCCAGAAACTGAAACCAATCATGGCCGGCTTTCTCTGCCATGTATAAGAACAAACGTTTCACCTTAACGGATTCACATTTTTCAAGTAACACTTGAACCTGAACAGGCCTAAGATTGTTAAGCCCTTCCATAAGCTCATAGCATTCCATAAGTTCCTGTTTTTCTGGTGCCAGGTACAAGCACTCCATAAGAGCACGTGCTGTACCGGATACTTTTATAGAAAAATTTTTGAGTTCTAAATCAACCAGTCCCACATCTGGCGGCAGAAAAGAAGATGAATAGTAATTAACAGTCACGCCCCAATCGTGTTTTTGAAACCATGTTGGTAGTTTTTCTGCCTTGCCACCAAACACAACAACTTTTTTCAGTGCTAACTCCAAATAATGTGCCTTGCCAAGGAGAGACAATGCAGTTCTGCCACCTGGGTGAACGGTTGAAACAGATTGCTTTTGTAGTGCGTATATCGCCCCTTCATAACTTACCTGATCTCCAACACGTATCATTGCTCCAGTACCTATTGATTCCAGCCATTTGCCTTTCTTATATCTTTTCTGTAAATCGAGGCTATAACCCTGTTCCACTAACCAAAAAGATTGCATCACCACCCCATGAGGTAGTGAGCTGAGAAGCTGGTTTATTTTGGTCGGTTTTTCGGAACTCATAGTACCAATATAATGAAATATTTAAACTTACTAAGCAATTAGTTTATAAAATGCATCACAAAGGTACTAAAAGTACCCAAATTATCATTATTATAAACTATTCAATTTATTATATACACAAATTATTTAATTAAAACTCAACAGTGAGTCAGATATTTCCTTGTACTTCTGATCTGGTATCGTCTTAAGGTAATGCTCCGTGGTCTTCGAAGAAGAATGCCCAAGCGCGTCCGTGATAAAACTTGTCGGAGTGCCACTTAACTTGAGATGGGTGGCGAAGCTGTGCCTGGCAAGGTTCAGGACAAGCCGTACGTCAAATTTTAGGGTCTTACCAATCTTATTCAGCGTCTTGTTCGTCATCCGCTGGTGTGTGGCCCTGCTATTCTCTTTCTCTATAGCCGTCTTGCATCCGTTTAAAACGGGGAATATATAGTCGTCTGGATTACCAGGTTTATTTCCCCACTTTTCCATGATTGCTCTCATCTCATCGTGGATATACACAATGATCTGCTTATCGGCAATTGTGTTCGTCCGCTTTGTCTTTTCTCTCACAAATGACAGAGTGTCCGCTTTGAGGTCCTTGAATTTGAGATAGCAAAAATCCTTAAAATTCATGCCTGAACCCAGGTAACAAAAAAGCCAGTAATCACGAGCCCTTTTCTCTCTCAAAGTGGTACCCTGGTAGTCCCATAATTGCTTGAGTTGAGGCGAATACAAGACTGACTTACTTTTCACAGAGGTTCCTATTGTGTAGTTCCTAAACGGGTAATGCTTCTCGCTGATGAACCCGCCCTTGATCCCGCGATTAAATATCGTCCTCAAATTGCGTAGGTATATTTGAACCGTTGTTGCCGAGTGTCCTTCCTTCAACATGTAATTCTTGTACCCCTTGAGCCATGTCGGTGTAATATCTTCAAGGTATAATTTAGATTCATACCGCTTCAACGATTTCATCGTGCAGGACATATTTTTCGAAGTCTTGATCCTGTCCTCTTTATCGCACTCGTGAATATACTCGTCGAATAAGAAGGTAGCATCCATTTTTGCAACCTCACTTCAATTAATAATTATATTTGGGGATAGGATGCCGCAGACGCTATAAAATTTTTCACCCTGTGTGTTCTGCCTGCCCCCGCGGGGGCAGGCAGAACACACAGGGTGGGTTGACACAGTTTAAAATACACTCCCGGATTTGGTAGCTTTAGTCTCCAAGTTTAGAAAAGATCGCCGCTGTTTTTAATAAAAAATCAATTAAATCTGTAGCCAAGGTTGAATATTCCGATGTCATACGAGTTGATTACTAATTCTAAGCAACTTTTTCAGAGGTCTCCATTATGCTTTTTCCCGTTTTATCTTATCGGAATGCTGGTTATAGATACAGCAAATACAACTATTCCGCTTTTCGAAAATTCACTTCAATTATAGATTGTACCTTTGTTGTTGAGGAATTAGTTTGTAGGAATTGGGAATTTGGATTGGAATTCGATCCTTTGGAATTTCCGCTTTAGACTTTAGAATAATTATGCTAAATACAATAGAGAGTGCTTTAGAGGACATCAGGAATGGTAAATTGGTGATCGTGGTGGATGATGAGGCGCGAGAAAACGAGGGTGACTTTGTGACGGCGGCGCGGAATGTGACGCCGGAGATCATCAACTTTATGTCGAAACACGGCCGGGGGCTGATCTGTGCGCCTATTACCGAGCAGCGCTGCGACGAGCTGAAGCTGAACCTGATGGTTGAAAATAACACGGTGCTGCACCAGACGCCGTTCACTGTGTCGGTGGACCTGATAGGGCATGGCTGCACCACGGGCATCAGTGCCCAAGACAGGGCTGCTACCGTTCAAGCACTTATAGACCCGGCTACGGTGCCGGAAGACCTGGGCCGCCCTGGCCATATCTTCCCGCTTCGGGCACGGAGCGAGGGGGTGCTGCGCCGCAGCGGCCATACCGAGGCTACGGTGGACCTTGCCCGGCTGGCGGGTTTTGAGCCCGCTGGTGTGCTGGTAGAGATCATGAATGATGATGGTACCATGGCCCGTTTGCCCCAACTGATGGAGATTGCCAGGAAATTTGACCTCAAGATCATTTCTATAAAAGACCTTATATCTTACAGGCTGCAGACCGAATCGCTGATAAAGGAAGAGGTGCGGGTGCACATGCCCACCAAGCATGGCGATTTTGAGCTGGTGGCTTTCCGGCAGACCAATACGGGTGAGATACACCTGGCGCTGGTGAAAGGCAAATGGGAAAAGGATGAACCGGTGCTGGTGCGGGTGCACAGTAGTTGCTTTACGGGAGATATACTCCACTCCCTGCGCTGCGACTGCGGCGATCAACTGGAAAAAGCCATGGAAATGGTAGATGCGGCCGGCAAAGGTGTGGTGCTGTATATGAACCAGGAGGGGCGCGGTATAGGATTGCTTAACAAGCTGAAAGCCTATAAGTTGCAAGAGGAAGGTAAAGATACAGTTGAAGCAAATTTAGCTCTCGGCTTCAAGAATGACCAGCGCGATTACGGGGTAGGGGCGCAGATACTCCGCTACCTGGGGGTAAGTAAAATGAAACTGATGAGCAACAACCCGCGCAAACGTGCAGGTATTGTTGGCTTTGGGCTGGAGATCGTGGAAAACGTGGCGATAGAGATAGTGCCGAACGAGCATAATGAGTTTTACCTGCAGACAAAAAGGGATAAGCTGGGGCATGAGATACTGAGGTAAGTTGAAAAGTTGAAAAGTTGACAGGAATTGGGAATTAGTAATTTGGATTTTGGATTGGGGAATTTGTATTTTGTGCAGCCTTTATGAAGATACTGTTCCTTGCAAACCGGGTGCCTTATCCGCCTTACCGGGGCGATAAACTGAAGATATTCAATTTGGCCCGGCGGCTAAAGGATCGCCATGAGTTACATCTGCTCACCTTTGCGCAGACGCCAGAAGACCTTACTTACAAGGCGGAGTTGGAAAAGATATTCAAGGAAGTTCATTTTGTTTATCTGCCAAAATGGAAATCTGCAATAAATTGTTTATCAGCTATTTGGGATAGTAAACCGCTACAGGTACTTTACTTTAAGTCGGCTGAATTGCAGCGGCAACTGAACGAACTTGTTGCTACCCGTAAATATGATGCAGTGCATGTGCAGCATCTTCGTATGTCGCCCTACCTGGCGGGGCGGAAGGATGTGCCACGCATATTGGATTTGCCTGATGCGTTTTCGCTTTATTGGGAACGGCGGAAGAAAGTGAAGCGAGGGGTGCTGACTACCTTGTTTGAGAACATAGAGCAGAAACGTGTATTAAGGTATGAAGGCATGCTTAAGGAGTACAATTTATCGCTGGTTTGCTCAACTGAAGATTTAGATTATCTCGAGAATATACACAAAACCAATAACTTACGATTATTGCCTAACGGCGTAGATCTGGAAACATTTGGTTCTAGAAACCACGACTATAGCCACAACCAAACCATTCTGTTTACCGGAAATATGGATTATGCGCCCAATGTGGATGCGGTAGTTTATTTTACGCATTCCATTTTACCCCTCATACGGGAGAAATGCCCGACCGTAAAATTCATAATTGCCGGCCAAAGGCCAGTGCAAAAAGTAATGGATCTGGTCACTGATCATGTCGTAGTGACCGGCTTTGTAAAAGACCTGGCGGCTACTTACAACAGCTCTAGCGTAGTAGTGGCGCCTTTAAGGTTTGGTGCAGGTACGCAAAATAAAGTATTGGAAGCCATGTCATTAGGTGTACCGGTTGTTTGTTCGCATATAGGTTTTGGCGGGTTGGGTATAAAAAGCGGTGAAGGAGCTATTATGCAAACCGATCCGGCTGCTTTCGCTGCCAGCGTGGTGGCGTTGCTATCCTCTGAAGGTATGCGTAGGCAAGTAGGGGAGGCGGGGATGCAGGTAATAAAGACAAGGTTTGATTGGGATATAATTGCTAAGCAATTGGAAAAATATTTTGTTGAGATTGGAACCTGCCCGCCGGTAGGCAAGGTTGGGAATTTGTAAAAAAGAAGTTGGATTGTTTTGCAGGGGCAACCGCACAGTCCTAATTCCTAACCTGCCGGTCGGAAGACAGGTTCCATGGGGAACTAATTCCCTCTCCTCCACTTCTCTATTACTGTTTCGCTTAATTCGGGGTAGCCGGTGTCTGCTTCTACTTCGCCATTGTTCACCCAGAGTATGGTGGGAAAAAGGCCATGGGTGTATTTCATAAATGGGTCCTGGTCCAGGCGGGTATGGGGTACGTCTTCAGCCTGGCTATCTTTCCAGAAGTCTTTTAAGTCGCTCTTTGTGCCGCCTATTACTATGTATATAGGGATGCTTGGGTCGCGCAGTTGCATATTGCGGATCTTCAGGCCGGCCTTGCGGCAATGCATGCACGATGGGCTAAGGAAAGCAATAATGTGTTTTCCTTTTGAGAGATCGGTTGATGGGGCCAGAGTGCTGTCGGCATATAGTGCGGTAAAGTCTAATTTATAGCGATGGAATACGGGGAAGAAGATGTATATGGATGCAATGGCAGCTATCAAAAATGAAACTGCCGACAGGTTCACCCAGCGGTAGGTAAATCCATTGTGAAAGCGGATAAGCAGGCCAAGCACTGCAAGCAGCCCGGCATTTTTGGCCAGGGATGCGGCGGGGCTCATCCAGATGGCATCACCGAAGCAGCCGCAGTTTACGTTATTGCCTGCAGTGATCCACAACCATATAAGATAAATGCTAAAAATGGTTACCAGCAAGAAGGCCGCTTTTAGTACCCATTTGCGCCTGCCGAAGAAATGAAGCATGATAAGCGATCCTAAGCCAGCCTCCAGCCCAACAAAGAACCGGGCGGCGATGGAAGCCGCTTTGTGAGAAAGGTGCGCCTGATCGGCAAGGGTATATTCGAACGACTGTACCGGGTAGAGCTTAGTATAGGCAGAATATAAGAACAGTGTACCGGTAGCAACCGATAGCAGTGTAAACAGAGCCTTAAACGCCTTGACCATAGTGCTATCCAAAATTAGCAGCTATTTGTGAAAAACGCCCATAAATAAATATAAAAGCCGCCTTGGTTAGAGGCAGCTTTATCTGAGCTAAATTAAAACCCGTTTTATGACACTATTTGAGTGCGCAAGTTGCAGTAACGCCCGATGCAGCATTGGTATAAGTTGTCTGGGCCGCTGCGCAGTCGGACGTGGCGGTGGCATTTGATACACTGTTAAATGGCAGATCTACCGTAGTTATAGTGCCAGAGCTATTAATAGAGCAATGGCAGGTATAGTTGCCTGTAGAGCTGCTTGATTTTGTGCATGATGCGATAACTAGTCCTGTCAAGAGGAATAGGGCTGCTGCAAATGGTACGAGTTTCTTCATAAGGTTGTTTTTTTGGTTGTTTTTAGATTGATTGGCGGTGAAAATAGTGTTTATTTTTAACTGTGCTCTATTTCTTTGCAGGTGTGCTGGTATTATTTGCTGTTCTATTTTATTGTTGTTAATTTAGCAAAAAAAACAACCTTATGAAAAGATCTCTTTTATTGTGCCTTTTGGCCTTGACCTTTACCTACACAACCAACACCGGCTGTATTAAATCTCCTGGCGGCGGTGGTGTGACACTGCCAGACCTTTCCAGCTTTAGCGTAGCTGCATCCTCTTTTGCGGTAGGCGCCGCTTCAACTATAGAGATAGCGTCCAGCAGCCTTGGTTCCGGTACTTTTACTGTTAATTACAGCCTTAGCGGGGCAAATAACCTCGTGAACCAGGCAGCCACAATTATCATGAATGCGGGAGCAGGCACCTTCCAGACACCTGCGCTTACTGGTGTAAGCACCACAGAGGGTACGACTATTACGATCAATTCGATCCAAAATTCTGCCGGAGGGTCAGCGAATCCTTCAGGTAACAATGTGCAGACGTTCAGTGATTCTACCGGCCTGATGACCGCTACAATAACGGGCGCAAGCGGCGGCCCAACGTCATTCAGGGGCATACAGGTTAGCGCACTATTAGCTGGAGAAAACCTGCAAATCGATGGCGTTATCTTTACACCAGTGCTTACAGCTATTGATTTGAACGTACATAACTATATGCATGCGAATAGTACAACCGCTATCAATATTTCAGATCCAGGTACAAACGCGGGAGCATTTTACAATGTTTCGGGGAATGGTATAGCGATTGCCGATATTGCGCAAACCGGAACAATTTCTATTACTGGCACCAGCCCATTGCTTACAGGTACTTTTTCATATACTAATCAGGATGGCAGTGTTGTGAGCGGTTCTTTCTCTTGCCCTGCGCCATAAACGATTTCCTAAAATTTACTTTGATACTGATGCGGCTCAAGGCCGCATCAGTTATTTTGGGCCAACAGGCACACAACCGGACCCGCACAAAAGAGAATTGTAAAGAGACCGGACAGTAAATTAACGGAACCTGCCGCCCGGGCCCTGCGGACCGCCTTGTGCGCCACTAAGCCGCTTGAGGAGCAACTGGCGAAATTCGCGCTCTGCCTTGTATAGCTCGGCGAGCTGTGTGGGCGAAATGATCTTCAGGAAGCGGTCATTGTATTTACGCTTCAGGTCTATGATAGCTTGCTGGTAGTCGAGGTTGTCATCTATGAATTTCATGGAAGCCTCATCGTTCGGGTCCTGCATGTGGTTGTTCTTATACTTGCCCAGGAACGACTGGCGTGTAGCCCTAACTTCCCGCTCATATTCATTATACAGCGGTACAAAATTTGCCGACTGGTCGGAAGTAAGGCGGAGGCGGTCTGTAATATAGGCCATTTTAGCTGCATGGATACGCACCATAGCCTCCTGCCCGCGGCGCTGCGCGAAGGCTGTGGACGCTGTGACCATTACAATTAAAAATGCCTTTAATACTGTTTTCATAACCTACTGAAATTCCATCCTTCGCCAAAGCTCAGGAAGAAAAAAAATCCAATCCTTTTAAAAATTCCATCCTTCGGCGAGGCCCAAGACGAAATTCTAATCTGTGGTGCCAATAATTATATTACTCTGGCGGGGAAAGCAGAAAAGCCAAACTCCATTTCTGAATGATCAGTCCTGTCTTTTGTTCTAATTCCTATCTAACGTTCTAATGCCATTCCCGATCGTTATTTGAACTAATCTACCACGTCCCAGCCAGTTTCGTTAAGATACTGAATAATATCTGTATTATCCACCTGTATCTTATTTACTTCATTGTTGTTCACTATCCTGTTCACATCCAGTATGTAGGAGTGCTGCAAGTAGTCCTGTATCTCTTCGTTTGGCACAGTGGCCAGCATGCTTTCTGTGCCGCTTTGGCCCCCGCTGAAGAAACTTACGTAACTACCGAGACCAATGCATACGAGCAATATGGCCGCTGCCGCCCACCGTACCTGCCTGAAGGCATCGCGCCCCAGCGGAATAACCGTTGTTTTTTTCCTCACAGGGCTGGCCGTTTTGGCTGCCTGCAGCACCCGCGCAGGCAAGGCCTCAAAGTAGCCTGCAGGTATGCTGTTGGGCATTTTCCTGCTTAAGTTATCCAATTGACCGGCAGGATCTGCCTTTACCGCTGCAATAATATTACCGGCCAGGCCTTCAAAATAGCCAGCAGGCACACCATAAGGCATTCCTTTTTGTTCGGATATTCCGGGGTGATTGAAGACGGGGTCATTGGTAATAAAAGAAAAATCCTGAGGAGCGAAATTTATGTCAGGGTGATTGAAGGTGAGCGGCTGATCGAAATAACCAGTTGGAACAGAGTAGGGCATAGCCCTGCTTAGTACAGCAAGTATGCTGCCTATGCGCTCTAATTCTTCGGTTACTTCATTTACCCGGTTCATAATCTCCTCCTTTATTTTCAATCTGCCAATTGCCTTAAAGTGTCACTATTAAGACGTTATTTGTTATTAAAAGTTTAATTCCCCGTAAGGAATGCCTCCACCTTCTTCACGGCATGATGGTAGCTTGCTTTCAGCGCTCCCACCGATGTATCCAGCACTCCGGACATTTCTTCATAGGGCATCTCGTCATAATACCGCAGGTTAAAAACTATCCTTTGTTTTTCGGGCAGCGTTTGTATGGCCTGCTGCAATTTCCATTCTATTTTGTTAGGGTCAAAATCTTTCTGAGCAGTAAGCCGCTCACTAAACAGGTCCTCATTATCGCTCAGTGATACAGATGTGCGGCGTTTTTGCTGTTCTATCCATGTCAGGGCTTCATTAGTGCCGATGCGGTATAGCCAGGTATAAAGATTGGACTCCTCGCGGAATTCGCCCAGATTTTTCCAGACCTTAATAAATACGTTTTGTAATATATCGTTGGTGTCTTCATGGGCAACTACCATGCGGCGGATATGCCAATACAGGCGCTCCTGGTACTTGCGCACCAGTTGAGTAAATGAAGCCTCCTTCAGTTTTTCATCCCTGAACGAAACTACCAGCATATGATCATCTATCTGATCAGAAGGATCCAGCATTGTAGTTCTTTGACTATGGGAAGGTAGGAAGGTTTAACTAAGATTTTAGGATCTGCCGGCAGGCAGGTGACAGGGTTTTAGGATGTTCCTGGCCAAAACGAGGATTGCAAGTTTGAATGAACAGCGGCAAAGTTCGCCTATTCCATTATTTTCCCAACTTACCTTATATTTGGCTTTCGCTCACAAATATGGCTAAGAAAGTAACTAACAATATAAATAGGACCCCTTCGGCAGGCTCAGGACAAGTGCCCATAAAGTCGCAGAAGCAGGCCCCTTCGACAAGCTCAAGACAGGCTGCTGAGCCGATGGTAAAAGACCCGCTTATTCCGTCATGGCTGTATGAGTTCAAAATACAGGCGGCTATCGTAGGCATACTGGCTTTTGTACTGTATATAAATACCTCGCAAAACGAATATGCGCTTGATGATACCATAGTGATCGTGAAGAATGAATATGTATATGAAGGCTTTAGCGGTATCTGGGATATACTCTCCAAGGATGCATTTGATAGCTACTACAAGCAGTTCAACTCATCGAACCAATTGAGCGGGGGACGTTACCGCCCTTTATCCATAGTTACTTTTGCGATAGAGCAGCAGTTTTTTGGCGCTATACCCAAGGACAGAATGGATAGTGTTCGTACCAATCCCAATGGGATAAACCCCGGCTTCGGCTACGCTATGAACCAGCCGTTCGAGCGGCGTTTTCTCGAAGATATGCACATCAGGCATTTTTTTAATGTGATCTGGTTTACTCTTTGTGTTATAACACTGCTTTACTTTTTGCGGTATGTGGTGTTTAAGAACAATCATATACTGGCTTTGCTGGCCGCAATATTGTTTACCGTGCACCCCATACATACAGAGGTGGTGGCCAATGTAAAGAGCCGCGATGAGATCATGTCGCTGCTGTTCATTTGCCTTACGTTCATACTTGCATTTAAGTACCAGGAGCATAAAAAGATGTGGATGCTGGTATGCGGAATGGTGAGTTATTTCCTTGCGTTTCTTTCAAAGGAGTATGCTATATCGCTCATTGTGCTACTCCCCATGGCCTTTTTCCTGTTCAACCGGTATTCGGTAGCTCAAAGCATAAAAGCCTCGCTTCCGTTTTTTGGCGTGATGGTCGTTTATATCGCCTTGAGGTTACAGATCGTTGATTCCATGAGCCCTAACTCTGACAGCGACATCCTCAATAACCCATATGCCAAGGTGGCGGATGCGAATGAAAAGCTAGCCACCCAGATATCAACAACGCTGAACTATTTGAAACTACTTATTTTCCCAGACCACCTTTCTGCTGACTATTCGTATAATACCATACCCTATAAGACATTTTCCAATCCGCTGGTTTGGCTGTCTTTGGTGATCCATGTGGGACTGGTAGGATTTCTACTGTCCTTAATTAAGCGATTGTTCAGCCCGGCACCACGGCCCGGTGAGCCTGCAAAAAAACTGAGCATGGAGACTGTTCGGGTACTTTGCTTCGGGATCAGCTTCTATTTGTTCAACCTTTTCCTGGTATGTAACATCTTCTTCAATATTGGCGGCACAATGGGTGAACGTCTTATTTTCCATTCATCGGTAGGTTTCTGCATTGTGCTTGCGTACCTGCTGTATAAAGGCTGCGAGCTGATAAAACCCGCTATGACGGGGAAGGTGGCGCTTGGCGGGGCGATGCTGGTGATCGTAGGCTTGTGCAGCTTTAAGACAATAACCCGCAATCCGGACTGGAAGAATGACGAGACCCTGTGGAACCATGATATAGCTGAAGCGCCAAACAGTGTGCTGGTGAATGCAAACGTGGCATCCTCTCTGATCAATAAAGCGGAAACGGAAAAAGATATTGTGAAGAAGAGGGACGAGTTGCACCGCGGCCTGGTGTATTACCGAAAGGCATTGGAGCTGCACAACACATTCGTTTCCGGGTATATGAATAGCTTTGTGGCCTATCTGAAACTTGAAGAGCCGGACAGCGCCAAGATGAACCTGGACCTTGTAAAAATGTATTACCCCAATTACCCGAAGCTGGAAGAAATATACTACAACCTGGGTGTCTGCTACTACATGAAAAAAGAGATCCCGCAGGCTATACAGCAATGGCAAACGTCGCTGAAGCTAAAGCCCAGCTATATGATAGCTCAGCAAAGCATTAATACTGCATCGCAGGCCATGCAGGCACAGCAGAGAGGAGAAGAGGTGAAGGTGAAGTAATTTGTGGAAGTAGGCTTATAAGAGTTTGGAATTTGGATTGCTGCGTGGATATTTATGATTTCAGTTGTTCTAACTGAGTTATCCACCTGCGAACAATGTATAAGGGGATGACGCCAAAGATGCCGAAGGAGCAGTCTATAAGTATGTGAAACCAGGGAATATCGCGTACGTTACCGGCAATGATGGCAAGCGGCAGTACGGCAATACAAGCCATCATGCCCCATTCGATAACCCATTTATTGCGCACAGGATCGCGGAACGGCCCAATGAACGCCATGCCGATAACAATATGCGCAAAGGCCATCCAATCGTAGCCGTAGAAGAGAAACCGGTTATTGTCGTTTACTTCTTTTACACCCAGCCACACCTTCCATAACCATGCCCCCATTGACGTGTTGGTACTGAAAATGTGGGTAGCCATCAGCCATTTCATTTCTGAGTAAACCGGAAAGGCGGTGATGCCGCTCAGCATGAGCAATACGACAAACAGCAGGGTCATTGCCCGGATGCGGAAAAGGAGTTTTGAGGCAGTCATGTGTGGTTAAAGATAGAAAATAAAAGGAGGGTAAATAAGCAACAACTAAGCAGGAGCATTAGCTTTACAGCTTTATGCCCACGCCTGCTCATCCCGCTCAATTTTCTGATAGTAAAAAACTTGCTGGTTTAGACCATTTGCGTGCGTTGGCTATAGCACTGGTGCTGCTGTTTCACTACCAGCTTTTTGAGCATCCGCAATGGGTGGTTCCTGCAGGAAGATTCGGATGGACAGGGGTTGACCTGTTCTTCGTGCTTAGCGGTTACCTGATATCTTCGCAACTTTTCCTGAAAATGGCCAAAGGTAATAAGATCAGCTTTCAAGACTTTTTTATCCGGCGTTTTTTCAGAATAATACCTGCGTATGCAACCGTTGTGGCCATTTATTTTTGTGTGCCGTACTTCAGAGAGTGGGAAGCACTGCCGCCATTATGGAAGTTCCTCACCTTCACTCAAAATATCGGGTTAGATATCAGGAATACCCGCACATTTTCACACGCATGGTCGTTATGCATTGAGGAGCAATTTTACTTGTTGTTGCCGTTAACTCTTATAGCGCTCGTATCGTTAAAATGGCAAGAACGAGGTGTTGTGTTTATCGCAGGCTTGTTTGTTTTCGGGTTTGTGGCAAGAATCTATTGCTGGAACCATTTTGTTGTGCCCGTGTCAGGTTCAGACAATTTTTTGGCAGCGTGGTATGAGTGGATCTATTATCCTACCTGGGGGCGGCTGGATGGGCTGTTGACGGGTATTTCCATTGCAGCGCTATTTCAGTTCCGGCCAGCACTTATGATGGGTATTGCCCGTTATGGGAATGCGCTCTTACTGGCAAGCCTGGTTATTTTAACTGGCGCATACTGTCTCTGTTTCGACGCCCATACATTTGCAGCCTCGGTTTTCGGATTTCCTTTAGTATCCATAGGGTATGGGTTTCTCGTAGCCGCCGCAGTAAGCCCCTCCTGCTTTTTGTATAAAATCAGGTCGGCGGTTACAGAAAAAATAGCCGCGTGGTCATTCGCGATCTACCTGGTTCATAAGGGACTGATACATATGGCGCAACTGGGATGTGCGAAGTTGGGAGTGGCTGTTGATGGGAATGTTATGTTTTTGATTTGTATGGCCAGTTCCGTGTTGGGTGCGTTATTGTTGCATGTAATAGTTGAACGGCCATTTATGAGATTGAGAAAGAAAATAACAGGATGAGAAAATTTGTTTTAATTATTTGCTTCTTATTTAATTGTGCGTTGGAAGCGCATTGTCAGTATTTAAAACCCTTTGCAGATAGCATAAGAAAGGTGTGCAAAATACCCGAATTGGGTTATGCGGTTGTTTCGTCAGATCGTGTATTAGAACTAGATGTAGCAGGGACTAAAAAGTGGGGTACACATCTTGCAGCTAAGAAGACTGACCTTTTCAGGATAGGGTCCAACACCAAAGCTATTACGGGATTTATTGCTGCTCTATTGGTAAAGCAAAACAAAATAAGTTGGAACACCCATTTTTTCGACTTGTTCCCCGAGTTGAAAGCCGGCAGCCGAAAGGAATATTATGACCTGACCCTTTTGAACCTGCTGAGCTTCCGAGGCAGGTTGTTCGCATATACTTATACTAATGATACGCCTGTGAAGGGACAATTTACCGGGACAGAGGACGAACAGTTATACCAGTTTGCCGCATGGTTTTTTAAACATAAGCCTGTTGATTCACAAGATTCAATTCATTTTTCAAACCTGGGGTATATAGCTGTCGGGTTGATGCTGGAAAAGGTATCTGGGGAAAGTTATAAGCAATTGGTTGCCGATCTGGGTAAAGAGTTGCAGATAGATTTTAGGTTCGGACAACCCAATGCTATTGACAGCAACCAGCCATGGGGACATAATGCCGAGCTGGTACCGGAGCCGCCCGCTGATAATTATAAGCTGAACTGGTTGCTGCCTGCGGGAAATATAACGATGAGCCTTCCAGATTATGTGAAATTTATCCAATTGCAGTTGCAAGGACTCGCAGGTAAATCGGATATATTGACTAAGGATGAATTCCAGTTTCTGCATTTTGGTCTGGCGAGGTTTTCTGTGGGCTGGTTTTGGGACACGGATGAAGACGGGCGCCGTTATTCGCACAACACGGGCAATCCCGGAACGTTTCTAACCAACGTATATGTTTATCCCGGGTCTGCGCGAGCATTTGTGTTGTTTTCAAATGCGCAAACCGACCCGGCAGCGGAAGGAATGGGTGTTTTGTATGAGGAAATGAAAAGACGATACATCAGGTAACGAAGGTTTCCGCTTTATTATATCTTTGCGGCATGGAACTTACCGCACTCACTGCCATCAGCCCTATAGATGGGCGCTATCGCTCACAGCTTGCTGCTCTTGCTCCTTATTTTTCAGAGTATGGCCTCATCCGTTACCGGGTAAAGGTGGAGGTGGAATACTTTCTTTTCCTGGCGGAAAAGAAAGTGATAAAGTTGCCGGTAAAAGTGAAGGCTGCAAAACTTCGCGCTATATACCAGGATTTTACAGAAGCTGATGCCCTTAAGATCAAAGAAACGGAGCGTACTACCAACCATGATGTAAAGGCGGTTGAATACTTCCTGAAAGATAAACTGACCGCGCTGGGCGCAGGGGAGAGCGTGGAGTGGATACACTTCGGGCTTACCTCGCAGGATATTAATAATACCTCCATACCCA
This sequence comes from uncultured Bacteroidota bacterium, assembly GCA_903887415.1. Classification (GTDB taxonomy): domain Bacteria; phylum Bacteroidota; class Bacteroidia; order Chitinophagales; family Chitinophagaceae; genus Nemorincola. The sequence goes on from CAISPO010000001.1 coordinate 25,313, forward strand.
TGCTGTGGAAGGATGCGCTGGAGGAACAATACCTGCCGCTGCTGCTGAATACGCACCTGGCCCTGTACCACCTGGCGCAGGAGTGGAAGGCTGTGCCCATGCTGGCCCGCACACACGGACAGCCCGCATCACCCACCATGCTGGGCAAAGAAATAATGGTGTTTGTAGAAAGGCTGGAAGGGCAGATAGACCAGTTGCTGAATATACCTTTCGCCGCTAAGTTTGGTGGGGCAACTGGTAATTTCAATGCCCATCATGTGGCTTTTGGTAATATAGACTGGGTGCAGTTTGGCAATGACTTTGTAGAGAAGAAACTGGGGCTGGAGCGTATGCAATACACCACGCAAATAGAGCATTACGACAATCTTGCTGCGCAGTTTGATGCACTGAAGCGCATTAATACTATACTCATAGATCTCTGCAGGGATGTGTGGCAGTATATATCTATGGAGTATTTCCGGCAGAAAGTGAAGGCGGGAGAAATAGGCAGCAGCGCGATGCCTCATAAAGTGAATCCGATAGATTTTGAAAATGCAGAGGGCAATCTGGGCATTGCCAATGCGCTTTACGAACATCTAAGCGCGAAACTGCCCGTGAGCCGCCTGCAGCGTGACCTTACGGATAGCACAGTGCTGCGCAATATTGGCGTGCCAATGAGCCATAGTTTTCTTGCCTTACGTTCTTTAGAAAAAGGCATAAGCAAACTGGTGCTGAACCAGGATAAAATGAAGGACGACCTGGAGCGCAACTGGGCCGTAGTGGCAGAGGCGATACAGACAATCTTGAGGCGCGAAAACTATCCGCAGCCTTATGAAGCGCTGAAGACGCTGACGCGTGGCAAAGCCAGCATTACAAAACAGGATATTCATGAATTTGTAGATACACTAAAGGTAAATGCCAAGGTGAAAAAGGAACTTAAGGCTATAACGCCGCATAATTATACGGGAGTGGATTTTGAGTATTGAGGATAAAGTTTAGCCAAAAATTAAATTCAGAGAATTGCTTCTACCCGAAATACTGCTGAGTGAACTGCAAGGAGTAAAAGGCTTTAACGAAACCGCTTTCCTGGCTGCGCATGATCAGTCTGCCCCGGTATCTGTCCGCCTAAATCCGGCGAAGGACATAGGTCTTTTTGCTGCGAAAGAAAAGGTCGCCTGGTGTGGCAACGGCGTGTACCTTAATGAACGCCCGGTGTTTACCCTCGATCCTTCCTATCATGCCGGTGCTTATTATGTGCAAGAGGCATCGTCTATGTTTTTGGCGCATATGCTTGGTGGCATTTTAACCGGAAAAGAAGGATTGCGTGTGCTTGACCTGTGTGCCGCGCCCGGTGGGAAGAGCACTTTGATAGCGTCCTTGCTCGATAGGGAGAGCCTGCTTATCTCTAACGAAGTAATACGCACCCGAGCCTCTATACTGGATGAGAATATGACCCGCTGGGGGCATATGAATACCTGGGTTACCAGCAATGATCCTCGCGACCTGGGGCGGCTGCACGGGTACTTTGATATTATTATTGTGGATGCGCCATGCAGCGGATCTGGCCTGTGGCGCAAAGACCCACGCGCCCTGGACGAATGGAGTGAAGCCAATGTGCAAATGTGCGGCGAGCGGCAGCAGCGCATACTCACAGATGTGTGGCCTTCGCTGAAACAGGGTGGGGTATTGATCTATGCTACCTGTTCTTATTCACCGCAGGAAGACGAGGATGTATTGGATTGGCTTGCTGGAGCGTATGACGTGGCTCCGCTGTCTATAACGTTAGAAGAGGAGTGGGGTATAGTAGCTGTGAGTACCGCAAAAGGAATGACGGGCTACCGCTTTTTCCCCGATAAGGTGAGGGGCGAGGGCTTTTTTATAGCGGCTGTGCAGAAAAATGAGGAAGCGGAGGGTCTTCGCCCGGAGCGGTTCAAAACGGGACACGATAAAAAAATACAACAACAGGCGGGGTACCTCTTAAGGGATGGCGATGCTGTTTTTATACAAACCGATAAGGAAAGTTACAGTGCGCTGCTACGGCAGCACGAGCCGGATCTGCAAATACTGAAGAGGGCAGTTTATATGAGAAAAACAGGATTGAAACTGGGCATGCCTGCGGCAAAAGAGTGGTTGCCGGAACATGAGGTGGCGCTGAGTATAGATGCCAGCCAGGCATTGCCGTTTATAGACGCAGATCGTGAGCAGGCACTTAAGTTTCTGAAAAGGGAAGAAATGGGTATTGCTGGCTTGCCAAAAGGATGGCAAATTGTGAAACATAAGGGACTGGGCCTGGGTTGGATAAAATCGCTTGGGAATCGCTCTAATAACTACCTGCCGAAACAATGGCGAATAAGAATGGAGATAGAGTAAAGTTCATTATTTTGGTGGGTGCCAATATTATTTTTAACAACGGTAAGGCTAATAATTGGGCATAAATGTTGTACTTTTCGCAACAAATCCTAAGGTATTATGTTTAGATACTTATCTGTTTTTTTATTGTGCGTGCTTAGCTTTGGTGCTACCGCCCAGGATGCTGACAGCATACTGGCGGTGCGCAGGGGCACACGTTGGGCCGTAAGATATGAAATTAAGCAAGGGGAAAACCTGCGTATGCTGGCCCACCGTTTTTACGTAACCGAAAAAGACATAGAGTTTGAGCCTGATTTCGACAGAACCAAGAAGCTAACGACAGGTACGGTTATATACATTCCGGTACTCAGCCAGAATTATTCTTTAAGCAAGCCTTCTGTCCTTGATTCAAGGGATATGCACGAATTATATTTCCATGTTGGCGCGCATGATGATATTGGCATTATCAGTACTTATGCGGGCGTTACCAAATCAACAATGAGAATGTGGAACAACCTGCATGGCAATACACTTGTGGAAGGCCAGGCGCTGTTTATAGGCTGGGTGAAAATGATAGGCCGTGATACCACCGAAAACCCGTTGCGCGAATCGGCATATCCTGCGGTGCAGAAAACGGTTATTGCGGATACTGCGAAGCAACGGATCATTGGAGGCCTTGATACCGTATATAACAGGCAAACCAATAATGGTCTGAATGTACTTACGGAAAAAGGCACGGCAGTATTTTTTGAAAAAGCAGGAAAGCTGAGCACCTACCAGGCTTTTCATAATGCTACGCCGCGCGGCACCATTATCAAAGTTTTCAATCCCGGTACAGGGAAGACCATCTATGTGAAAGTGCTAGGCCCGGTGCCAGACATCAAACTCTTCGCCAATAGCATCATTGGTATTTGCGATGCGGCCAAAGAAGCGCTGGGCATCACTGATAGTAAGGCCTGGGTAGAATTGTCTTATCCGGTTAATTAGGTCCTTCGGCGGGGCTCAGGATGACAAATCGTTTTTTTGGAATTTGGGAATTAGGGAATTAGGATTGTTTCTTGCCTGCTGCCTTTTGAATTTTTACTTTTGAATTTTTACTTTTTAATGAAGGTACTTATAATTCGTTTTTCCTCTATTGGTGATATTGTGCTGACAACGCCCGTTGTGCGCTGCCTGAAGCAGCAGGGAAAGGATGTGGAAGTGCATTATCTTACCAAATCTTCGTATGCTGCAATACTTACCGGCAACCCATATATAGACAAACTGCACTACCTCAATGACGACCTTGATGCAGTGACTGAAGAATTGAAAAAAGAGAAGTTCGACTGCATCATAGACCTGCATCACAATCTGCGCACATTACGTGTGAAGAAGGCGCTGAATGTGAAGAGCTACTCGTTTCCGAAACTGAATGTGCAGAAGTGGCTGCTGACCACTCTGAAGATAGACCTGATGCCCGATAAGAGCATTGTAGAGCGATATTTTGAAACGGTAAGGCCGCTGGGTGTGCAGAATGACGGCAAGGGCCTGGACTATTTTCTGCGGCAGGATAAGCTGCTGACTAATACAGATATACCCATGAGTCACTGGGGAGGCTACGTGGGTTGTGTAATAGGCGGGTCATATAATACCAAAAAACTGCCGGTGGAGCAGTGGAAGAAATTCTGTGAGCTATCGCCTTACCCGGTGATATTGCTGGGCGGAGCTGAGGATGGGGCGGATGGGCTGGCAATAGCGGAACAAGACCCGATAAAAATATACAACTCCTGCGGCAAATTTGATCTGAATGAATCTGCGGAACTCGTGAAAAATGCGCGTGTAGTTGTAAGCAACGATACAGGGCTGATGCATGTGGCTGCTGCGTTTCAGCGGCCTGTTATCTCGCTGTGGGGCAATACATCGCCGGGAATGGGCATGTTCCCTTACTACGGCTTTAATAACCTCAAGGAGCGCATGGCTCCACAATCTGTAATTATGGAAGTGGAAAAACTAAGCTGCCACCCGTGCAGCAAGCTAGGCTATAACCGTTGCCCGAAGAAACACTTTAAGTGCATGAATGACCTGGATATGAGTGTGGCAGTGGAGCAGATGAAGAAGCACTGGGGGAATAACGCGAAAAATTAGTTAAGTATTGCCCTTATCTAATTCTTACAAATCATGATTAGCCAAAAGAAATTTATCGCGATATCGCTTGCGTTTTTTGTACTGGCTTTGTTTATGAATAAGGCCAACGCTCAAATTTCAGATAGCCTTAAAACGCAATTGCAACGGGTTAGTTCTGAAATGTGCGAGGAAGGCAACAATAATTTTATCGTGGTTGATGCGATTATTGACGGTTATATTAGTCTGCGAGCCAAATACTCATTTGTTTATAAGAAGGATATGATCTTAATAAATGATGCCCCCTTAATGCCGTCCGACTATCCCCGGTATTCCGAAAAATAAAAAAGTATCTTCCAGCAGGAACTTCAATTCGAAGAAATAATTTTGTCGGTGTAACATTGCGTGAAATATTTGATGCAAAATCTTCTTTTAGGGCCGAGGCTAAAACCGCGGTTAATCCTTTTACCTATCGCAGTGCTCTTGTAGAAATGCTTGCCAGTAATGCATTGTTGGACACTTCAATTAAATACACGGTTACCTATAATTTGGGAGGATTGTTTATCAACAACAATAATATTGATATTCTTACTGCCGGCAAGTACATTTCGTTTATCCAATCAAAGGGGTTTATTCCAAGGGAGCACGGTGATTCGCTCATCATCGACAATAAAAAAAATCGTTGTACTGGTCAGACATATTCACATTACTAACGGTAGCCTGTTTGCTCTGATAAACTAGTTCCATTTCTATTTTGTTAATATTGTGTGCATTTCACTTTCCGGTAACTCAGGAATAATATTTTGGTAATGTATTTGCTGGTAACTTTAGTATAACTAAAAATTATACTTATGCTATGGCGGAGATTTAGCGGAGAACCATTACGCGAACCAGTTAAGAAGGCTGTTGAAGATGCGATCATCAAGGAGACGAATTCAGGTTATAAGCTCAAGGTATGCATCGGCACTGACTCACAGGTACGCGGCGAGGACACGGAATTTGCAACAGTGATCGTTTTTTTGCGTGAGAAACATGGCGGGTTTATGTATATCAGCAATGATAAGACAAAACAGCGTTACAGCATTAAGGAGCGGATGCTGGTGGAGGTAGCCAAGAGCATAGAGATCGCGTACGAGCTATGTGACCTGTTCAACAAGTATGATGTGGATATGGAAGTACATGCCGATATCAATACAAATCCGCAGTTTAAAAGTAATGAGGCACTCCGGGAAGCCATGGGCTACATCCTGGGTATGGGCTATGCTTTTAAAGCTAAGCCAGATGCTTTTGCCAGCAGTTGCTGTGCCGATAAAATGGTAAACTAACAGTTTCTTTTTCCTTCCTTCGGCGGGGGCTTTAAATCCCCTGGGTGCTGTTGTCTCCCTTATTTAAGTTTAAATTACTTTTATGCACCGGTGAATATTATGATACCCAACCAATTGATACGCTAAACTGTCTTTTTATTAAATAGTCTTTATGCGAGGGTTATACGTATTGAGTTTCGTTTTGTTATTCTGCCTGTTTTCCTGCAGAACAGAGACCCTTCAATGTAGCCCTGCCGGCATTGAAGTGTACTTCGTAGGAGCTAGTTACGGTGATATAAGTAAAGCAACTGTTTTTGTCTATAAAAAGGATAATATATACGATAGCCTTGTTGATTCCGTTTCCACATATATCGAACAGATGGGTACTTCAGACACGACGAAGCTGCTGACCCACCTCGATGATGACCATGATTACCAGGTGAAATTGTTGGGTTCAAATACCATCTACTCCATAACCGGCCTCACTTTGGGCAATCATTATACCGATAAAATTCAGACTGGCATAGTGGATGATCTTGTTAAGTATGGATGCGTCAACAATACCGTATCCTACACGCTGAATGGGGAACAGTACGGAAATCCAAACGTAATGTCGGGCGTTTATAATGCTGTGTATATAAATAGATAATCTCTAGAGTTCGCTATGATATTGTCATTTGTTACCCTTCAGGGCTAATACAGATTTATTTCGCAACATCGCCTGATATAAGGCGGGTATTTTTATAAATTTCCTTTAGCAATAATAATTGTACTCCAATAGACCGAAGTTCTAGTGCATCATCAACGTCACTGTATTCCCTCAGTTCCCAGAAGCCGGCATCATTTATACGGAATGCTTCAATACTATATGCTTCCGGCTCTACCAGCACATATTCTTTTAGCGAAGGAATATCCCGGTACAGTTCTTGCCGTATGCAACGGCAGGCTCATTGATGATCATATGGTAAAGGTAAGAAAAATTGTAGATGCGTTTAAAGCTGAATATTGCAGGCTTAACAAAAACAGTGTATTTTTTATGCGGGGAAGATTACTCATAATGCCCATGGCAGGTAATAATAGTTACCACGTCATTTGTAACTGTACATACCAAACGATGTTCTAGCGCTGCACATTAGCGATTGATCGGTAGTACTACCGGCTCCCCTGTTGCGAGGATACATAAGGGTTGGGCATCGATTGGGGCTGCGATATTTATGAGTATCGTTATTTGTGCTATTGCTTGTTTTCGTATATCAGTGGTCTTCTGCAACATTTCCACATCTGTATTGTTGCCGGGGTCCAGGGTCGTACGCTCACCGACTACCAGGTTGCCCGGAAGCCAGGAGAGTATTGCCTCCCAATTCTCTTCAGCTGTGCCATCTCCTGCCATTATCGCATCTCTTAAAGCGGGTTTATCTTTAAAGCCAAAGTTAATTGTCAGCGTTATAGCCATAAGTACTTGCATAATGATGGCCGTTTTTATGTTGGGAGGCAAACGAAGAATATCTTTTGCTATGTCAGCTAATCTTTGCTGAGGAATTATATGATGTCTTGTTCTTCCATTAGTGCTGAATGTATATGGATTCGCTAATCTAGGCATCTTAAATAGTTTTTGATTTAATTTATTTTGCAATGTAGCCATAACAATTATACTGCGCAAGGGTATTTTTCCCGTATTTTAAAAATTTCAGGTTTTTAGATATGTTTAAATCGGTGGGTTGGGGAAATTGGCAGGATTGCATTGCGTGGGTATCGCAATGTTTTATTGGCTATTGAATGAAACATGGGCAGTAGTTCTATGAACGCTGTTTAGAGAACGGAACTTATTTATGCTTCCGGATGCCTTGCGGAAAATCTCGAAGACCGGGATAATAAGAGCCGCATGATGCGAGAGTATCAAGTACGGTTCTGTGAGAGGCTTACGGTGAAACTCTGTTTGCCTACTCCACCATCCGCGGGGACGTAGGCACAGCCCACGCCCAAATGTTGCGCTTTTTTCGGGAACACAACAGACAACGGGGAAGGACGGAGTGATCTTTATTTTTGAAGGCAACTGGGGAGTTCCAGATGTTACAATTTGTTGTAAACAATTACTTCGCCTGTTTTCACGCTTTTAGTAATGAGTAATTTTTCGTCAAGGGATACTATCTCAAATGTTTGTGGCTGGGGATTATTCGAATAATGGTAAATGATATACTTGCCGTTATTAGCTATTTCGAAATTGCTTTTAGTGGTTGCCTGATGTTCTTTGCCGTCGATTGTAGATTTTGAGGCACTTTCAAACTCATTGTTGGCGAAATATTCTACTGTAGATTCAATGTCAATGTCTTTACCTCCTTTATTTGTTGTGCGTTTGCAATACCATTTTTTATTCAGTAATGCCGAGGGTATGGCTTCTCCATTTCCAGTTGACGCAGCAACATTACTTTCCGGGTTATTGTTACGGACCGGAGCGTGGTTTTTTTCGGCAGGCTCACTTTCGTACGTGGCGTTCGGTATATGCAAAGCGTCGATACATGCGATCCCCGATTTTATCGCATCTGCGTCATCATCTTCAATTTCTATGTCATAATTGGTGTATTCATCCTTCGGTAAACGGATCGTTTTAACAACGGACGTTCTAAGACTGGCCCAGTCCTTACTGTTTACGCCCAACAAAAAGCTTGACCATCCGGCATCTGAACTTGTGAAACTAATTGCCGAACCCTTGTGATGTCCAGCATTTATTTTCCATAGATTCACTATTTCTCCGTTTTCAAGTAGCAGCATATATTTGTCGCTAAAAAAATGCGAACGGGAATCTGTCGAACGTACTTTCATTCGTATCAGGTTCTTGCCTGCTAAATTGCATGCGCTTACAAACAGTTCCTCTTTTCGGGCTTTTACACCCAGCATAACCGCAGCAACATGCTTTCCTCTCCCTTGAATATACATTCTTGTATAATCAGTGGCAACTGACCGCTCTTTGGTAAAGTCATCAACTTTATCAAAGTCGTAGCTGCATTTTTGGGCGTGCAAAAAACCAGGCAATAGGAAACAGAATAATAAACATAGTTTTCTCATAGTTTTAATATTTTGCTTAACACAAGATATATAAACCGAATGATACGGAAAAATCAATCTTTGATAGTTTTACTTTGTCCTACAAAAAAGTGTTGCACCGCTAAATGATTTTTAACAAAATTATAACTCCCGAAAATCCAAAATCCGCCATTTTGCCAGAGATTTAACAAGCCGTTTTGTTAAATTCATGTTATAAAATAATTAATTTCCCTTTATTTTCAAGGGTTTAGGGGTAGTGAGGACGTTTGCGACTATTTTTGGAATATTTTTTGCTTATTTAATACGCAATTGGTATCTTTGCCATCCCATTTTCGGGAGTACATATACGTGCATAACTCAGATTTGACCATTTTCTGTTAATACACATTACCTGTAAAGTTAAGCCCAGCTTAGCTTACGGGCATTTTTTGTTTGTAAAAAGAAGTACAAAAATACTATGGCAATACCTCAAAAAAAGACCGCAGCCGGAAGGATCAATTTCGGAAAGCTACATGACGCAGCAGCAATGCCGGACCTGTTGGCTATCCAGCTTCAGTCCTTCCAGGATTTTTTCCAGTTGGAGACCACTCCCGACAAGCGCGACAATGAAGGCCTGTTCCGTGTGTTCAAGGAGAACTTCCCGATCACGGACACCCGCAACATTTTCGTGCTGGAGTTCCTGGATTATTTCATCGACCCGCCACGCTACACCATCGACGAGTGTATGGAGCGCGGCCTTACGTACTCTGTTCCGCTGAAAGCCAAGCTGAGGCTGAGCTGTAACGATGAGGAGCACGTTGACTTTGAAACAATTGTACAGGATGTGTTCCTGGGCAATATCCCCTACATGACTCCCCGTGGTACTTTCGTGATCAACGGCGCTGAGCGTGTGGTGGTATCGCAGCTTCACCGTTCTCCGGGCGTGTTCTTCGGCCAGAGCGTTCACCCGAACGGAACCAAGATATATTCTGCACGTGTTATCCCGTTCAAGGGTGCATGGATGGAGTTCGCTACCGACATTAACAATGTGATGTACGCGTACATCGACCGTAAAAAGAAATTCCCTGTAACCACACTGCTCCGTGCAATAGGTTATGAAACAGATAAGGACATCCTGGAGCTTTTCGGCATGGCCGATGAAGTGAAGGTGGACAAAAAGAGCCTGGCAGCTCATGTTGGCCGCCGTCTTGCAGCCCGCGTACTCCGCAGCTGGACGGAAGACTTCGTAGATGAGGACACCGGTGAAGTAGTAACCATTGAGCGTAATGAGATCGTTCTGGACCGCGACAGCATTCTGGACGAAGACAATATGGCAATGGTACAGGAAATGGGTATTAAGACCGTATTCCTGCAGAAAGAAGAAGTGAGCGGTGATTTCTCTATCATCTACAACACTTTGAACAAGGATACTTCCAACTCTGAGCTGGAAGCCGTTCAGCATATCTACCGCCAGTTGCGTGGTAGTGATGCTCCGGATGACGAAACAGCACGCGGTATCATAGAAAAGCTGTTCTTCAGCGACAAGCGCTATGACCTCGGCGAAGTAGGCCGTTACAAGATCAACCGTAAATTAGGGCTTGATATCAACCTCACTACCAAAGTATTGAGCAAGGAAGATATCATTTCCATTATAAAGTACCTGGTACGCCTTACCAATGGTAAAGCGGAAATAGATGATATTGACCACCTGAGCAATCGTCGTGTGCGCACGGTGGGTGAGCAGTTGTTCGCGCAGTTTGGTGTAGGCCTGGCGCGTATGGCCCGCACTATCCGTGAGCGTATGAACGTTCGTGACAATGAGGTGTTTACACCGATCGACCTGATCAATGCGCGTACGCTTTCTTCGGTTATCAATTCGTTCTTTGGTACCTCGCAGTTATCACAGTTCCTCGACCAGACCAATCCACTGTCTGAGATCACCCACAAACGCCGTATATCGGCGCTTGGACCGGGCGGTTTGAGCAGGGAGCGCGCAGGCTTTGAGGTGCGTGACGTACACTACAGCCACTATGGCCGCCTGTGTACCATCGAAACACCGGAAGGACCAAACATCGGTCTTATCTCCACACTCTGCGTGCATGCGCAGATCAACGATATGGGGTTCATTGAGACTCCATACCGTAAGGTGAAGGATGGTAAGGTTGATCTTAAGAATTTCCGTTTCCTGAGTGCAGAAGAAGAGGATCTTGCCAAGATAGCCCAGGCCAACGTGCCTATGGACGACAAGGGCAACTTCCTTGAAGATAAAATTAAATCACGCCAGACAGGTGACTTCCCGATCCTCGATCCGGGAGAAGTGGAGTACATGGATGTGGCGCCTAACCAGATCGTTGGTTTGAGCGCATCCCTGATCCCCTTCCTGGAGCATGATGATGCCAACCGTGCGCTGATGGGATCGAACATGCAACGCCAGGCGGTGCCGCTGATCATTCCACAGGTGCCTATAGTAGGTACCGGCCTGGAAGCTAAGGCTGCCCGTGATGCACGTATCCAGATACATGCAGAAGGTAATGGTGTTGTAGAATACGTTGACGCAGACCACATCCACGTTCGTTATGACCGCGGTGAGAAAGAGCGTCTGGTATCATTCGAAGACGACCTTAAAATATACACTTGTACCAAGTATAAGAAGACGAACCAAAGCACCAGCATGACGCTTCGTCCATGTGTGCGCAAGGGCCAGAAGGTAAAGACAGGCGACTTCCTTACCGAGGGCTATGCAACACAGGATGGCGAAATAGCGCTGGGCCGTAACCTGAAAGTGGCGTTCATGCCATGGAAGGGCTACAACTTTGAGGATGCGATCGTGATCAATGAAAAAGTGGTGCGCGAAGACTGGTTTACATCGGTACATATCGATGAGTATGAGCTGGAAGTGCGTGATACTAAACTTGGTGAAGAAGAATTGACACCAGATATCCCGAACGTATCGGAAGAAGCTACAAAGGACCTCGATGAGAACGGTATTATCCGTATTGGTGCTCATGTAGGCGAAGGTGACATCCTGATAGGTAAGATCACTCCAAAGGGTGAAACTGATCCTACTCCGGAAGAAAAACTGCTCCGCGCTATCTTCGGTGATAAGGCCGGTGATGCGAAAGATGCTTCTTTGAAGGCGCCAAGCGGAACTGAAGGCATCGTTATCTCTAAGCAGTTGTTCCAGCGTGCTAAGAAAGATAAGAACTCTAAGGTGCGTGAAAAGACGCAGCTGGAGAAGATAGACAAGGTACACGAGAAGAACCTGGAAGATGTAAAGAACCTGTTGTTTGAAAAACTGCAGATACTCCTTAAGGATAAGTCATCTGCCGGCATCACCAACAACTTCGGTGAGACTGTGCTGACCAAGGGCGGTAAGTTCAACTCCAAGACACTTGGATCTATTGATTACCAGAACGTTAACCCGCTTAACTGGACTGGTGATAAAGACACAGATGGCCTTATAAACCAACTGCTGCATAACTATAATATCAAGTTCAACGAAGAGCTGGGCCGCTACAAGCGTGAGAAGTTCAACCTGAGCATTGGTGATGAGCTGCCAGCGGGTGTATTGAAACTTGCCAAGGTTTACCTGGCCAGCAAGCGTAAGCTGAAGGTGGGTGATAAGATGGCGGGCCGCCACGGTAACAAGGGTATTGTAGCAAGGATAGTGCGCGAAGAAGATATGCCATTCCTGGAAGACGGCACACCGGTTGACGTGGTGCTGAACCCACTGGGTGTACCATCGCGTATGAACCTTGGACAGATATATGAGACCATCCTGGGATGGGCTGGCGAGAAGCTGGGTGTGAAATTCGCAACCCCGATCTTCGACGGAGCTTCGGTACAGGAAATTGAGGATCTGATCACTAAGGCGGGCTTACCTGACTTCGGGCATACATATCTGTATGACGGTGAAACAGGAGAGCGTTTCCACCAGAAGGCTACAGTAGGCATCATCTACGTGATCAAACTGCATCACATGGTTGATGACAAGATGCACGCACGTTCTATCGGGCCATACAGCCTTATCACGCAGCAGCCACTGGGCGGTAAAGCTCAGTTCGGCGGACAGCGTTTTGGTGAGATGGAGGTTTGGGCGCTTGAAGCATATGGCGCATCAAACATTCTGCAGGAACTGCTGACCTTGAAATCAGATGATATCGTAGGCCGTGCTAAAACTTATGAAGCGATCGTGAAGGGTGACAATATACCTAAGGCGGGTATTCCTGAGTCCTTCAATGTATTGGTGAATGAGTTGCGTGGGTTAGGTCTCGAGTTGAAGTTCGAATAGTATCAGAACTATGTGCCGTAGAGACGCAATGCATTGCGTCTCTACAACAACAAAATATATTTATAACGTGGGACAGTACAATATCCCGCCAAATAATAAAGAAAAATGGCAATAAAAAAGGACAACCGGCCACGGCCGGGATTCGGAAAAATAACCATCAGCCTTGCTTCACCAGATGCGATCCTCGATCGCTCCTACGGAGAGGTATTGAAGCCTGAAACAATTAACTACCGTACTTACAAACCTGAGCGCGATGGTTTGTTCTGCGAAAAAATATTCGGCCCTGTAAAGGATTACGAATGTTATTGCGGCAAGTACAAGCGTATCCGTTATAAGGGCATCGTGTGCGACCGCTGCGGTGTTGAAGTAACCGAGAAGAAAGTACGCCGCGAACGCCTGGGCCACATCAAGCTGGTGGTGCCTATTGTGCACATCTGGTATTTCAAGAGCCTTCCTAACAAGATCGGCTATCTCCTTGGCGTTAGCTCCAAGAAGATGGAGAGCATCGTTTACTACGAGCGTTATGTAGTAGTAGCTGCAGGTGAAGCAGAAGACATGATCCGCACCAAGCTGAACCTTAAGGATTCAGAAAGTACGCATCAGCAGCTGCTTACGGAAGACGAATACCTGGAAATACTGGATAACCTGCCAAAGGAAAATCCATATCTTCCTGACGAAGACCCGAACAAGTTCATTGCCAAGATGGGTGCTGAAGCAGTGCAGATGCTGCTTGCCCGTATAGACCTTGACAAGCTCTCTTACGACCTCCGTAATGCTGCTGCAAACGAAACTTCGCAGCAGCGTAAGCAGGAAGCCCTTAAGCGCCTGAGCGTTGTGGAAGCGTTCCGTGATGCGAATACACGTATCGAGAATCGCCTGGAGTGGATGGTAATGCAGTATATACCTGTTATACCACCAGAACTGCGCCCGTTGGTTCCACTGGATGGTGGCCGTTTCGCGTCTTCCGACCTGAACGACCTTTACCGCCGTGTTATTATCCGTAACAACCGTTTGAAAAGGCTTATTGAGATCAAGGCCCCTGAAGTGATCCTGCGTAATGAAAAACGCATGCTGCAGGAAGCTGTTGACTCCTTGTTTGACAACAGCCGTAAATCTAATGCCGTGAAGGCAGAAGGCGGCCGTGCATTGAAATCACTTTCTGATGTACTGAAAGGCAAGCAAGGCCGTTTCCGTCAGAACCTGCTTGGTAAACGTGTTGACTACTCTGGCCGTTCGGTTATCGTGGTAGGCCCTGAAATGAAGCTGCATGAGTGCGGCCTTCCAAAGGACATGGCTGCGGAGTTGTTCAAACCATTTATCATCCGCAAACTCATCGAAAGAGGCATAGTAAAGACTGTAAAGAGTGCTAAGAAACTGGTAGAACGTAAGGAAGCCGTGGTATGGGATATCCTGGAGAATGTACTGAAGGGCCACCCGATATTACTGAACCGTGCCCCAACGCTTCACCGTCTTTCTATACAGGCATTCCAGCCAAAGCTGATCGAAGGAAAGGCAATACAGCTTCACCCCCTCGTTTGTTCGGCGTTCAACGCGGATTTCGATGGTGACCAGATGGCGGTACACGTACCTTTGAGCAATGCTTCTATCGTTGAGGCGCAACTGCTCATGCTGGCGTCTCATAACATCCTTAACCCACAGAATGGTACGCCTATCACCCTTCCTTCACAGGACATGGTACTTGGCCTGTATTACATCTCTAAGGGTAAGAAATCAACCGATACTGAAAAAGTAAAGGGAGAAGGTAAGGCATATTATAGCGCTGAAGAAGTGATCATTGCCCACAACGAAGGCCACGCTGACCTTCATGCATGGATCAAGGTAAGGGCTAGTGTACGCGAAGCTGATGGTTCTTTGGCAACCAAACTGATCGATACAACAGTTGGACGTGTGATGTTCAACCAGTTTGTACCAAAGGAAAATGGTTTCGTAAACGCACTGCTTACCAAGAAGTCTTTGCGTGAGATCATCGGGCAGATACTGAAGAACACCAATATTCCTAAGACCGTTGCTTTCCTTGATGATATCAAGACGCTTGGATTCCGCACGGCGTTCCGTGGTGGTCTGTCGTTCAACATCAATGACCTTAACGTACCGGACGTAAAAGAAGAGCTGGTAGGTAAAGCGCAGGTGGAAGTGGATGAGATATGGGATAACTACAACATGGGCCTTATCACGAATAACGAGCGTTACAACCAGGTGATCGATGTTTGGTCGCGTGTGGATACTCGTGTGACTGAAACGCTGATACGTGAAATGGCGGCTGATAAGCAAGGGTTTAACTCGGTTTACATGATGCTTGATTCGGGTGCGCGTGGTTCCAAACAGCAGGTTAAGCAGCTTGCAGGCCTTCGCGGACTGATGGCTAAACCCCGTCGTAGCGGCTCTTCCGGCTCTGAAATTATCGAGAATCCGATCCTTTCCAACTTCAAGGTGGGACTGAGTGTATTGGAGTACTTTATCTCTACCCACGGTGCCCGTAAAGGTCTTGCGGACACGGCCCTTAAAACGGCGGATGCGGGTTACCTCACACGCCGTCTTGTGGATGTAGCGCAGGATGTGGTTATTAACGGCGAAGACTGCGGTACCCTGCGTGGTATTGCTACCTCTGCCCTCAAGGACAACGAAGAAATAGTGGAACCACTGTTCGACCGTATCCTTGGCCGTACATCATTGCATAATATTTACGATCCGTTCACCGAGAAGCCAATAGCTAATGCAGGTGAAGAGATCACAGAAGATATAGCCAAGCTGATTGAAGAAAGCGCAATAGATACTGTAGAAATCCGCTCGGTGCTTACCTGCGAGAGCCGCAGGGGGGTATGTGCCAAGTGCTATGGTAAGAACCTGGCTACCGGCTACATGACCCAGAAGGGTGATGCCGTAGGTATCATCGCGGCACAGTCCATCGGTGAGCCGGGTACACAGCTTACCCTGCGTACCTTCCACGTGGGTGGTGTTGCGGGTTCTTCAGCTATTGAATCTCAGTTGGTAGCCCGTTTCGATGGTACTATCCAGTTTGATGGCCTGCGTACTACCAAGTACAAAGATGCGGAAGGCGAAGACCAGATCATAGTTATAGGCCGTACCGGCGAGGTGCGTATCGTGGATGTGTCTAACGACCGCCTCCTGATCACGAACAACATACCTTACGGTTCTATACTGAAAATAGCCAACGGCAAGAAAGTAACCAAGGGCGATGTGATCTGTACATGGGATCCGTTTAACGCGGTGATCATTTCGGAGATCAGCGGTACTGTTCGTTTTGATAGCGTAATTGAAGGTATCACTTACCGTGAAGAAGCGGACGAGCAAACTGGCCACCGCGAGAAAGTGGTAATTGAGACAAAAGATAAAACCAAAATACCGGGTATCTACATCGATGGCTCGAAAGAGCAGAAAATGTACAACCTTCCGGTGGGATCGCACATCGTGGTGAACCCTGATGATAAGGTATATAACGGACAGGTACTGGTGAAGATACCACGTGTCATGGGCCGTAGCCGCGATATCACGGGTGGTCTGCCGAGGGTAACCGAGCTGTTTGAAGCACGAAACCCAAGCAACCCGGCTGTAGTAGCTGAAATTGATGGTGTTGTAGGATTCGGCAGTGTGAAGCGCGGTAACCGTGAGATCATCGTTGAATCACGCGAAGGGCTGGTTAAAAAATACCTGGTTCCGCTTACCCGCCACATCATGGTGCAGGACGGTGACTTCGTAAAAGCAGGTACGCCGCTTTCTGATGGTGCAACCACACCTAGCGATATCCTGTCTATCAAGGGGCCATTCGCAGTGCAGGAATACCTGGTAAATGAAATACAGGAAGTTTACCGCCTGCAGGGTGTGAAGATCAATGACAAGCACATCGAGGTGATCGTTCGCCAGATGATGCGTAAAGTAAACATCGTTGACCCGGGAGATACGAAGTTCCTGGAAGAAGATACAGTTGACAAGTTTGACTTCCAGGACGAGAACGACTGGATCTATGACAAGAAAGTAATTACCGAAGCAGGCGCTTCTGACAAGATGCACCCCGGTCAGATCGTTACCATCCGCGAAATACGCGAAGAGAACAGTATGCTGCGTCGTGCAGATAAGAAGCTGGTTGAATTCCGTGATGCAAACCCTGCCACATCTTCACCGATGCTGCTCGGTATCACCAAGGCGTCACTGGGTACACAAAGCTGGATATCAGCCGCATCGTTCCAGGAAACTACCAAGGTGCTTTCGCAGGCGTCTATCAATGGTAAGTCTGACTACCTGATGGGCCTGAAGGAGAATGTTATCACAGGTAACCTCATACCAGCCGGTACCGGTATGCGTGATTTCGATGACATGATCGTAGGCTCTAAGGAAGAATTCGAACTGCTGATGGCCAACAAGGACGTGCTGCAGTTTGATGAGGAGGAGTAAGTCTGAACCTTGATTCGCCTGATTAGAGGATTAGGCTGATTTAGAAATAATAAACAAAAGACCGCTCATTTTGGGCGGTCTTTTTCATGGTGTCCTACACCCTTTCTGGTGTGGGACACCTAATACTCAATGCTGTGAATTCTATAATTCTGGTTACTTTTACTATATGTCTTGCCCTATGAAAAAGATACTGTTTTTGTTGCTTTTGTTGCCTGTGTTTGTACAATCGCAAACAGTGGAAACAATTGTGGGCAATGGCATAGCTGGTTATAGCGGAGATAATGGCTTGGCTATTGAGGCTAAAATAAATGGCCCGACTAGTGTAAGATTTGACCACTTTGGTTACATGTATATAACTGATGCGAGCAATAACGTTATTCGCAGGGTTGATCGATCTGGAATTATCATAACTGTGGCAGGAAATGGGATTGCTGGTTATATTGGGGATAACGGTCCTGCTACAAATGCTGAATTATATTCTCCAAATGATGTGGCATTCGATGCCCAAGATAATATGTATATAGCTGATTGGGGAAACGAGGTAATCCGCAAAGTAACGCCGTCAGGCACTATAACTACATTTGCAGGTGGTGGTTCGGGAGGTTTGGGAGATGGCGGATCTGCAATCAATGCCGAATTAAATGATCCACTAGGATTAGAATTTGATAGTGCTGGTAATCTTTATTTTGCTGATAATGGCAATCATAGGGTTCGCAAACTAAATACTTCGGGCATTATTTCAACAGTTGCGGGAACTGGAATAGGTGGTTTCAGCGGTGATAGCGGACCTGCTGATTCTGCCGAAGTACGTTTACCTGAGTTTATTAACCTTAGCCCATCAGGAGATTTATATATTCCTGACGCTTTTAACCATAGGGTTCGAAAAGTTACTGTTGCTACGGGTATCATCAATACGATAGTGGGAAATGGAGTAACCGCATATACGGGCGATGGAGGCCCTGCGGATTCCGCGGAAGTAGAATTTCCATGGAGTATAGCATTTGACAACACAGGAAATTATTTCATTACCGATCTGTATAATGGCACTATACACAAAGTAGATACTGCTGGAATAATTAATACAATCGCAGGAAATGCAACGGCAGGCTATAGTGGTGATGGCGGGCCGGCCATAGATGCTGAATTTGGCTTTCAAGCCGCATGTACAGCCATTGATCCCTTAGGAAATTTGTATGTTGCAGATTATGCCAATAACAGAATACGCAGGATAGTTTACACGCCTACAAGTACGTATACAGCGGTCAATGCAGCAAACAAAGTAGCGGAAAAAATCACCATCTTCCCCAACCCCGTCGCCACACAACTCACCATTCAATCAACCGCTCAGCCCATCACGCAAATCACCATCACCAACCTTCTTGGGCAAGCTGTTTACAGTTGGCAGTCGGCAGTCGGCAGCCTGCAGGCCGGACAGGCGGGTTTACAGGCCAGTGTTGATGTTTCTGCATTGCCGACCGGCATGTACTTTGTGAAGGTTAATGATAGCCCTTCGGCAAGCTCAGGGCAGGCTGTAGTGAGGAAGTTTTTGAAAGAGTAAGTCTGAATCAGAATTTGCAGAATTAATTAATTTTCAGAATTCTCTTTACAAGTAAAACACCGCTCGGCTTGGGCGGTCTTTTGTTTATGCAGGATGCTATGTACTTTTGATGCTAAATCTCTTAGTGAGAATACAAAAAGTCAGATCACAGAAGCTGATAAAAATTGAAAGCAAAAAGACGATAGTGTGGATCAAATATTCAGAGACGAAACCTTCGATAAACGAGATTTTAAGGAAGATCATTTGCCAAAGGGCGAGTATGAGAAGTGTCTCTTTACAAATTGTGATTTTTCCGGCACAGACCTGGCGGAGATAATATTCTGGGAGTGTGAGTTCAGGTCATGCAATCTGAGTCTTGCGAAACTGACAAAGACAGCCTTTCGGGAGGTGAAGTTTATCAACTGTAAAATGCTGGGGTTGCATTTTAACGACTGCAATAAATTCGCGCGGGCTTTTAGTTTCGAGCATTGCCTGCTGCATCATTCTTCTTTTTACCAGGCCAAAATAAAGGGGACTATTTTTAAGAACACACAACTTCTGGAGGCCGACTTTGCGCAATGCGACCTCTCCGGCGCTGTTTTTGAGCACTGCGACTTTACGGGTGCTACTTTCGATAATACCATATTGGAGAAAGCTGATCTTCGCTCGTCATTCAATTATTCCATAGACCCCGCGATGAATAAGATAAAGAAGGCTAAATTTTCATTATCAGGCATATCCGGCCTGCTGGACAAATATGATATCGAGATAACTCCGTGAAACGTTTGAATGGTAATCCGTTCTATTTTTCAGTCTTTATGCATTGTATGTAGTGCATGACAGCAGTTGCGCTGTCTGCGGCAAACTTTCTTTCTGTGGTGCCGAGCGTGTATCTCACGATCTTCTTGGTGGCAAAATCCTTGTAGTTTCCATCATCAACCGGGAAATAAAGAGTCCTGATCACTTCGGCCTTATCGTCCGTTATTTCATGGTTTATCTGCACGGTATCAGTAGTTAAAACAGAATGATCGTCAAACTCGATCTTCATTGTTTTCTCTTTCTGCTCCACAATTGAGCCATCAGGCATATTTTTAAATATTGAGCCCACATCGCCCCCGGGAATACGAAAAATGATAAAGAAATTGTCGAATTCATCATCTTCGGGGTTGGAGTCAACAACGCGCGTCACCCTTATAGCAGGCATGTTCTTTTCACTGAATGGAGAAAAGTAGCTACGGTTATATCCATCGGCGGTAACTTCCTTCTTTATCTTTTTGCAATAATCCTGCGCATGGGCATTTTGCGCAAAAGCGAAAATGAAGAACAGGTAGGTGGCTCTTAAAGGCAGGCGGTTAGCTTTCATAAACAATGTTTAGCAATCTTAAATATACACCGGAACGATGACAAAATAAACTCCAGTGACTTACCAGAGGTATTCCCTGCTTTTCAATTTGTTACCGTAGAGCAGTATTTACAAGGATTTGAGACAACGCACCCCCCCCCAAATCTTTTTTTTCCTGACAACAATGCAGCCAAAGATAAAAAACCACCCGATTTCGCGGGTGGTTTTTTGTCATTTCTCAATTGAGCCCTTGAGCTCTATTCAGTCATTGAGTTATTACTCAGCTGCTGCTTCGTTATCGCTTTCCGCTTGCTTCATCTTGTCCTTGATTGCAGCCAGTGCGCCGAGGTCGCCGAGTGTGGGCTTCTCTACTTTGCTCTGTATGTTCTTTACTGCTTTCTTGGTCTTTTCAGTTTCGGCGGTAGCTTCTTTACGGGCAGACTCTTTTTCTTCATTCTTCACCTGCTCCCATACTTTGCTATGAGAAACCATGATGCGCTTGTCGTTACGATCGAATTCGATGATCATGAACGGAAGTGTTTCTTCAGCTTCTACATTGCTGCCGTCTTCCTTGCGGAGGTGGCGTGCCGGAGAGTAGGCTTCCAGGCCATACTGTAACTGTACAGTAGCGCCTTTCTCGTCTTTACGGGTTACGCTGCCTTCGTGTATGGAACCGATCGGGAATACAGTTTCGAATGTGTTCCATGGATCTTCTTCCAGTTGTTTGTGGCCAAGCGCAAGTTTGCGGTTCTCCTTGTCTATGCTCAGGATCATCACTTCTATCTTGTCGCCGGTCTTTACAAACTCACTTGGGTGGTTATAGCGCTTGATCCAGCTTAGGTCGCTGATGTGTATCATGCCGCCTATGCCTGTTTCCAGCTCTACAAATACGCCGTATGGAGTGATGTTCTTAACAGTGCCGGTATGGCGGCTGTCGATCGGGAATTTGTTTTCTATGGAATCCCATGGGTCGGCAGTAAGCTGTTTGATCGAGAGGCTCATCTTGCGCTCGTCTTTATCCAGTGTTACTACTACTGCTTCATGCTCTTCGCCGAGTTTGAAGAACTCCTTAGCGTTGATAGGCTGTGAAGACCATGTGATCTCCGAAACGTGTACCAGGCCTTCTACACCAGGCATAATTTCCAGGAATGCACCGTAATCTTCGATGTTAACAACCTTGCCCTTGATCTTGGCGCCTTCCTGTATTTCTGCAGGCAGGTTGTCCCATGGGTGAGGAGTCAGTTGTTTCAGGCCGAGGCTGATACGTTTCTTCTCGTCGTCGAAATCAAGAACCACCACGTTCAGTTTCTGGCCATTCTGCAGCACTTCGCTTGGGTGCGTTACGCGGCCCCAGCTAATGTCTGTGATGTACAGTAACCCGTCAACACCACCAAGGTCGATAAACGCACCGAAGTCGGTAACATTCTTAACAGTACCTTCCAGTACCTGTCCTTTTTCGAGCTGGCCGATGATAACGCTGCGCTGCTGCTCAATGTCGCTTTCAATAAGCGCCTTGTGAGAAACAACTGCGTTACGTATAGTTTCGTTGATCTTAACAACCTTGAAGTCCATTGTTTTCCCAACATACTGATCGTAGTCGGTAACGGGCTTAACGTCGATCTGAGAACCGGGAAGGAATGTTTCGAGGCCATATACATCCACGATAAGACCGCCTTTGGTCTTGGATGTGATGGTACCGGTAACCACTTCGCCTGTTTTGTAGAAGTCAACGATCTGCTGCCAAGCGCGGGCTGCCCTGGCGAGCTTGCGGCTCAGGTGCAGATGACCGTGTTTATCTTCTTTTTCCACCACCATTACTTCTATCACGTCGCCGATCTTCACATCAGGCATGTCGCGGAATTCATTCAGCGATACAAGCCCGTCTGATTTGAAGCCGATGTTGATGATAGCATCTGTTTTGGTGAGGCCTACTACCGCGCCGGTAAGCAGCTCTGATTCTGCTATTGCCTTAAAGGTATTGCCATAAAGCGAGTCGAGGTGTACACGCTCATCGTCTTTGTAAGAGGCTACGTTGCGTTTGTCCACACTCCAGTCAAAATCATCGTGAGATGTTGTTGATGCTGATTCGTAGTAATGGCGCGGAGCGCGAACCTGGGGGGCTGCTTCCATAGCTGGCTGAGCCGCTTCGTGCGCTTCGTCTGCTGTAATGTTTTGCGGCTCTGCTGCGTCTTCGCGTGCTGCAACAGGGGCGTCATTTGCGGTTGTTTCTGCTGCATTAGCTGCAGTATCATTTACTGCTGCGGTGTGCTGGGTAGTTTCATCATGTGATGATGCTACGCTGTCTGAATTGATTACTTGATCTTCCAAAATTGTACTTCTGTTTGTACGACACATTTATGATGCGCCGGAGGTTAAAAAATGAATTAATTATCCCAATTTTTTGGGAGTGCAAAGATACGGGAAAATGTCTGAATCTTGAATTTTCTGATAAAAGGATTTTCTTGATTTTTTGGAAGAGAGGCTCAACTCGCCCAAAAAATAGTTGCTTTTAGCCAGTAAGTCAGTAAATCACTGCTAAACCGATGTCCGGCAGGCAAGTCTGAGGTTCAGACCCTACCTTTGCCTCTCTTATGCTGAAAACAGATTTTCTCATTATAGGCTCGGGTATAGCGGGGCTTACATTTGCGGTGAAAACCGCGCGCAGGTTCCCAGAAAAAAGCATCACTATACTCACCAAGGCCAATACCGATGAAACCAACACCAAGTATGCACAGGGCGGCATAGCGGTAGTCAATGACCTGGAGCGCGACAGTTTTGAGAAGCACATACAAGATACGCTGGTAGCTGGGGATGGCCTCTGCAATGAGCATATAGTGGATATGGTAGTAACAGAAGGCCCGGAGCGTGTAAATGAGATAATAGAGTGGGGGGCAAAGTTTGACAAAGACACAGGCGGCGACTATATGCGCGGCAAGGAAGGCGGACATTCGGAATACAGGATACTGCATTACAAGGATGTAACGGGTTTTGAGATAGAGCGAGCCTTGCTGGAAGAGGTGAAACGGTATCCCAACATAGCCATTCACAATCACTGGTTCGTAGTGGACATCATTACCCAGCACCACCTCGGTTACCTGGTTACCAAGTCCACACCTGACATTACCTGCTACGGAGTGTATGCGCTGAACCTGGAGAATAACAACATTGAGAAGATACTCGCCCGCTGCACGCTTATGGCTTCAGGTGGGGTGGGGCAGGTCTATCGCACTACTACTAACCCGCGCATAGCCACCGGCGATGGCATAGCGATGGCCTACCGTGCCAAGGGGCGTATAGAGAATATGGAGTTCATACAGTTTCATCCTACAGCATTGTACGAGGCAGGTATCAGCCCGTCTTTCCTCATCACGGAGGCGGTGCGCGGCGATGGCGGCATACTGCGCAATAAGGATGGCGAGGCCTTCATGCCGGGCTATGATGCCCGTGCCGACCTTGCCCCGCGCGATGTTGTGGCTCGTGCCATAGACAGCGAAATGAAGCGCACCGGTACAGAGCATGTGTACCTGGATTGCCGCGCTATGGACAAAGAAAAGTTCCTGTCGCACTTTCCTAATATTTATGCCAAGTGCAAGGGCATAGGCATAGATGTAATGGAGCAGATGATACCTGTAGCGCCGGCAGCGCACTACTGCTGCGGCGGTATCAAGGTAAATGAAACCGGCCAGTCGTCCGTGATAAACCTGTATGCCTGCGGCGAGTGTTCCAGTACGGGGCTGCATGGGGCCAACCGGCTTGCGTCCAATTCGCTGTTAGAAGCATTGGTTTTCGCGCACCGGTGTGCGGAGGATATGGCGCTGCGCATCAATTATATTGAGCTTAAAGAAGATGTGCCCGACTGGAACGCATCTGGCACCAACGACCCGAAGGAAATGATCCTCATCACGCAGAGCCTGAAGGAGCTGCAGCAGATAATGAGTGATTATGTAGGTATAGTGCGCAACGATGTGCGCCTGCACCGTGCCATGAGCCGCATAGACCTGATACACAACGAGACTGAAGAATTGTACAAAACAACCACACTCTCGCCGCAGCTTTGTGAGCTACGCAACCTCATCACAATCGGCTACCTGATCGTGAAGGGCGCTCAATTCCGCAAAGAGAGCCGTGGCCTGCACTTTAATACTGATTATCCATATAAGAGTGATATCGTGCAGCAGGTGGTGTTATAGCTCACCCCCCAACCCCCTAAAGGGGGCTTAGCTTGTGGTTATGCTTTTGTCAGTAGGTTTTCAAGGTTGCGTTAGCATCAATTTGCTTATTTTTGCACCAGGTAAACGTTTTTTTGAATGATCTGATCAAAATTTCCTGGCAAAAATAAAAGTTTATGCTCACAGTACATCCGCAATATATTACAGACACGGCAGGCAAGAAGATGGTCATGATTCCTGAAAGTGAATTTAATACAATAATGGAAGAGCTCGAAGCCCTTGATGATGTTCGTTTATTTGATGAGGCAAAAAAGGAAGATGATGGGGAAAGGATTCTTTTTTCAGACTATCTAAAAGAGCGTAAGGCAAAGAATAGCTAAATACGTCGTTTCAATAACTAAAAAAGCGAAAAAGCAATTGGATAAAATTGCCGATGATTTTGCAGAGCCAATATTTGATGCCATTAATAAACTTGAAGACAATCCAAGGCCGCATGGCGTTTTGAAACTAAAAGGTCGGAGTGGTTACCGTATACGTGTTGGCGACTATCGCATTATTTACGAAATATTTGATGAAGTGCTCCTCGTTGATATCGTTGAACTCGGAAACAGAAAAGATGTGTACCGATAGAGGATATATAATAGTGGTAGGAAGGGTAGCACTATCCCAAATGAGGTGATGCAACGGAAAACATATTCACAAGCTAAGCCCTTTTAGGGAGTCGGAGGTGGTTCGTTAATCGTCAGCTTCACCCGTTGGATGCGCATCTTTTCTACGGCCAGCACCGTAAACTCGTATTGCTGGTAACGGATGGTTTCATTCACCGCAGCAAACTTGCCGGATATTTCGATGATGAGGCCTGCTAATGAATCACTTTCTCCGCGGGCTGTATCGAAGGTGTCGGAGGGTACGCCTATTACCCGGCACACATCATTGATTAGCGTTTTGCCCTCGAAGATGAAATTATGATCGTCTATTTTTTTGTAGTTGAGGTCTTCCTCGTCAAATTCATCCTTTATATCGCCAATGATCTCTTCCATGATGTCTTCCAGCGTAATGATGCCTGAAGTGCCACCAAACTCATCAACAACGATCGCGAAGTGCATGCGCTTTTGCTGGAATTCCTTGAGGAGGTCTTCTATCAGTTTGCCTTCATGCACAAAGTAGGCAGGGCGTATCAGGGTGTGCCAGTTGAACGTGTCTGATTCTATGTGCGGCAGGAAGTCTTTGGTGTACATGATGCCGGCCACTTTGTCCAAGCTCTCCTTATACACGGGCAGCCGCGAGTATCCGGCGTCAAGGCAGTAGTTTCGCACTTCCACGAAGTCCATGTCATAGTCAATGGCGCTCACATCCAGGCGGGTACGCATTACCTGGCGGGCGGTGATATTCCCGAATTTGAGTATGCCCTTAAATATGTTCACCTCCTCTCGGGTCGCAGTGTGACCAACCGTTAGTTCTATGGCATGTTCAAAATCTTCACTGCTGATGTTTGCCGTTTTAGAGCCAATCTTGCCCTCTATGAAGCTGGTGGAATTTACCAGCATGCGGCTTATGGGGTTAAATACACTTAACAGGACCCGGACAAAAGGAGCCGAGAACAGCGCCATGCGCAGGTTGTTCTGGCTGGCATAAACTTTGGGAAGCACCTCACCAAAAAGTACCAGCAAAAATGTAACACTCACCACCTGTATCAGGAAGGAGACGACATGGTTCAACGGGTGCGGCAATATGGAAACAACAAATACATTGGTAGTAATAACTATGGCGATGTTGATAAAATTATTAGCTACAAGTATTGTGGCCAGCAGCATTTTAGGCTGCTCCAGCAACTGCGACGCAATACGGGCACTTTGTTTCTCCTTTGTTTTTAAGAAATAAATATCCTTTGCCGACAACGAAAAGTAAGCAGTCTCTGCTCCGGCTATGATCGCAGACATCAGCAGGAGGAGGAGAATGGCAATGATGAGTATAGTAGCATTTGACGCATCGATTGATGATGCCTGTAGCAATAAAGATGTAAGATGCGTATCGCCTTCGGTACTTTCCAAAATGCTTTATAGTTTGGTGGGTATCAAAATTAGCAAAAACCGAGAGATAACCATACTTCTCCCGTTTTTGTTAATAGATAAAAAATAAACCATTAAAATGGGAGATCATCTTTAGTGATGTTGACCGGTATAGTACCATTTTCGAAATTTACATCGGGAAATACGCTGGCTTCAGGAGTGGTTGTGTCTGCAATTGGCTGGTCGGCATGTTCTTTTCGTTTGTCCAGCATCACCAGGTTGTCGCCGATTATTTCCGTGCTGAATCGACGGTTTTTATCTTTGTCCTCCCAGTTCCGTGTCCTGATGCGGCCTTCAATGAATACCAGGCTGCCTTTGTGCAGGTATTTCTGGGCGAGTTCTGCAAGTCCGCGCCAAAGTACCACGGTATGCCATTCGGTCTGTGAAACTAATGCCCCATTTTTGTCTTTATAGGTCTCAGTAGTGGCCAGCGGAAATTTTGCAACTGCTATATTTCCTTCCAGGTATTGCAGGTCTGGCTCTTTGCCCAGGTTCCCTATCAGTACAACTCGATTTACGCCCCTCATAGTAGTTCCAAATTTTCAAATTGTAAATTTTATAACCGAATGACTATTAAAAGTATAAATTATTTTCTAAAAAAGAAACAAGTGTCTTGGGAAAAGCGGTTTTTTTTAAGTCGTTAGTAGTCAGCCACATACCATTTAGGCT
This sequence comes from uncultured Bacteroidota bacterium, assembly GCA_903887415.1. GTDB lineage: Bacteria > Bacteroidota > Bacteroidia > Chitinophagales > Chitinophagaceae > Nemorincola. The sequence goes on from CAISPO010000001.1 coordinate 52,574, forward strand.
ATTGATAGTTATCTTTTTTACCAGATTTATACTGAAAAAACTCGAATTTATAAGCTGATGAGTGAGCCGCTGAGTAACCCTGCCTTCATATATTATTTGGCTATACGCAATATTCAGATTTTTAAATTCAGGATTACCGGACAAAGTATTCGCAGTGAGCGGTTCTGTAGTTTCTATGAGGTAGGGTTCGTGGAGGTTTTCCCAAATGTCATTATCAGTGCGTTTGTGTATCCATATCTTCCCTTCCCACTTTAATAACAGGTAGTTGAAATAACGGTTGCGCACAGTTTGCTTTTTACTGCGAACAGGCAGCATATCTACCAACCCACGGTGGTAGGCAACACATTTTTTTTGCAGCGGGCATTGATCGCAAAGTGGGTTGCGCGGTGTGCAGACGGTGGCCCCGAGGTCCATAATAGCCTGGTTGTAAGGAGCGCTGTTCTTTTTATCCAGGAGCTCGTGTGCCAATGCAGCAAAGGCCTTTTTCCCCTCGGTAATGTCGAAAGGCGTTTCTATTCCAAAGTAACGTGCCAGCACCCTATAGACATTGCCATCCACCACGGCATGAGGCAGCCCGAAGGCGAATGAGGCTATTGCGGCGGCTGTATATGGGCCAATGCCTTTCAGCTCAATAAGCCCTTCATAAGTATCGGGAAATCGCCCATTGAGGTTATGACTGATGTGACGGGCGGTTGCCAGCATATTTTTACATCGGTTGTAATACCCAAGTCCCTGCCATAGCCGGAATGCCTGCTCATCGGCAGACGCCGCCATGTCTTTTATAGTAGGGTAGGCTGCTGTAAATGCAAGGTAGTAGGGTAGGCCCTGCAGCGCCCGTGTTTGCTGCAATATCACTTCTGATAGCCATATTTTATAAGGATCTTTTTCGCTTTTCCACGGCAGGCTGCGTTGGTTTTCGGTATCATGCCAGGCTGTTAGCTGCGCGGTAAAATATTTCTTATTAGCGTCCATTTGTTGTTGCAAATTAAACAACCCATAGCTGTTGTAACTACAGATTTTTGGGCGATTTAAAATAAAGACATCTGCGCCGTTCCGGCAGGCGAATAATAAACTTCAGCTTCCACACTGCCGGTGGGCATATGGTAAACGGGTGTTTCTTTGTAACGCGATGCGATCACAATATCGGTATCATCGGCGTGCTCCGCAAATAACTCCAGCGCAATGTGTGGCGAGTTATTGTCCTTAGAAAGATGTGAAAGATAGAGCAGGCTGAGCCCGGGGGGCTTATGTTTTATGAATAGTTCCAGTGCCTGCCTGTTCGATAAATGGCCCTTGTCACCGCTTATGCGCCTTTTAAGGTGAGTGGGATAACGGCCATTTTCAAGCATATCCTCATCATAATTTGCCTCTAAGAAAGCGATCTGACATTGGCTGAAATTATTGACTACGTGACTGCAGGCGCTGCCAATGTCTGTAAACACACCAACATTTATGCCATTGTAGCTTATCAAAAAGCTGTGCGGGTCAATGGCATCATGCAGTTTTGGAAACGCAAGAACGGACATATCGCCTATGTTCACCGGAGTGTAAGCAGCGAAACTATTTACCAGATCCGTGCTGATGCGAAGCCTGCTGTGGGCAAGGGTTGCCGCAGTAATAAACAAGGGCAGTCTATGCTTGTTAGCCAGCGTTTCAGCACCGTTGATATGGTCGCCATGCTCATGGGATATGAAGATCGCTTTTACCTTGTTTATATCCAGGCCCAGCCGTTTCATTCTTTTTTCTGTCTCCCTGCAGGATATGCCCGCATCTATCAGCACAGCATCCGTATCATTACCTATGTAATAACAGTTGCCGTTACTGCCAGAATTGAGCGATGCAATGAAAAGAGACATGAACTACAAAAATAACGGAATTGATAACGGCAGTAAATATGATTTTTATTTAAAAGCATATAGGTTTGCTACGTGTGCGATTTTTTATAACTTTATACTGTACAACAAACGTACAGCTTGCCATGACTCTGATAGCGATAATATTTCCCTCCCTGTCTTTTTTGCTTCGCGGCAGAATACTCAGATTTATTATATGCTTGGTCTTGCAATGTACGCTTATCGGTTGGCTGCCTGCGGCAATATGGGCAGTGATAGACCTTCAAAACAGCAGGGCTGACCGAAGGACCCGCCGCATCGTGAGGGCAATGAGACATGCCTGAATAGATAAACACAAGATAACCATCGCCCCTTATTTATATTGTCATTTAGTTGATGCATAGGTTTGTATGCTTCAGTTATTTTTTATTACTATTGCGTTTCAAAACTATTCTTATGAAATTCAGAGTTACTTTATTGTCGTTTATTTTTCTTATCCCTGTTTTCTCTTTCGCACAGCCCGGCCAGCGCTATGAGCAAGGCCGCGGCAGGGACCACGAATCCAGTACCCTTTCTGTTTTTTCAGAAAATGGTGAGCAGTTTTTCCTGGTGCTTAATGGCATTAATCAAAATAATGTACCACAATCCAGGATCAGGGTTGAAGGCTTGCCGGAATACGGGAATGATGTGCAGATCGTCTTTGCTGATAACCGCACACCGGCCATCAGGAAAAATATAAATATTGCAGACCCTGTGGATGGGCGGGAAGTGAATATGACCTTAAAAATTGTAAGAGACAGGGACGGGTATGCAAAATTAAAATTTCAGAAGTGTTCGGAAGTAGATCATAACTACCATCCCCCGCATGATGAATATGTAATGAGCTATGGCAAGCCGCAACAGACGAACACAGTAACTGAAACTACTTATACCGACCCCAATACAGGGCAGGTGATAACGCAAACTACAACGACTACCACCAACGAAAACGGTTACAACAGGCGTAATGATGCGCCGCCATCGCCGCCCCCACCGCCTGCTCCTGTCGCCATGGATCCGCAGACTTTTCGCGACGCAAAACAAAGTATTTCCAGTGCGTCTTTCGAGGATACAAAATTGTCCACAGCTAAAACAATTGTTGGTAGCAATTTTGTGAATACTGCGCAGGTAATGGAAATTTGCAGGCTCTTCTCATTTGAAGATTCTAAAGTCGCTTTCGCGAAATTTGCCTACAGCAGAACCGTTGACCAAAACAATTTCTACAAAGTCAGCGGCGTTTTCGATTTCGATTCAAACAAGCAGGCGCTTAATCAGTTCATCAGTAACGGCGGGCGATAACCACCAGCCAAAGCCTTTCCACTGCAAACTTACTGAACCTCGTTTTATAGGCTGGCGGCTTATTGTGCCGTGAAAATTCAATTTTCTGTACTTTTAGCAGGCCTTGGCATATCCGCGGCGAACTGAATTCTATTTTTTCGACTTTTTGATTTTTTAATGTACCCACTTATACAAGAGATAATCAAGGACCCGCTAGCTACTTTACTGATCATCGGTAACCTTGTACTTATAGAAAGCCTGCTTTCGGTGGATAATGCCGCTGTTCTGGCCACTATGGTTATGGATCTTTCTCCGCGCGACAGGAAACGTGCTTTAAAGTATGGGATATTTGGTGCATATTTTTTCAGGGGCGCTTGCCTGGTATTTGCTTCGTTCCTGATCAAGGTTTGGTGGCTGAAAGCTGTGGGCGGCCTCTACCTTTTATTCCTGGTATGGAAGTGGCTCAGAAGTAAACTGCAGAAAAAAGGGCAGGAGCAGCACGTAAGCAAGGAAAGAAGCCGGTTATATCAATTAACCGTTGGCAGGCTCGGTATCTTTTGGGCTACTGTTGTTTCCGTAGAGCTGATGGACCTTGCTTTTTCCATGGACAATGTATTTGCTGCCGTTGCCTTTTCCAGCAATATACTCATCATCCTTTGCGGTGTATTTATAGGCATACTTGCTATGCGTTTTGTAGCGCAGGGGTTCGTGAAATTGATGGAACACTATCCGTTCCTCGAGGCTTGCGCATATGCTGTCATCGGTATTCTTGGCATCAAGCTGTCATTATCGCTTTATCAGCACTTTTATCCGATTTCGCCGCTTAGTGGTGTATTAAACAGCCCTCACATGGATTGGGGTACATCGGCGCTTACGATCTGTATTTTTTTTATACCCGTTATTACAAGCCTTTTATTTAATTTCCCTAAGAGAAAGTAACACATTGTATTGTTTTATACTGTTTTTTTTAAGCCGGTCTGCTCATTTTTGCTTCTTATTGCGACGGTTAACCTGCTCACGCAAATTAATTTTTCCTGCTCGTTACGTATTTTTATGTCCCATACGTGAGTTGTTGAACCCACATGCAATGGCGTAACGGTGGCAGTAACAATGCCGCTTTTTTTCGCCCTAACGTGGTTGCAATTTATTTCTATTCCCACACAGATCTGATGGTCCGTGTCAATGACCATCCAGGAGGCCACACTACCTATGGTTTCCGCTAGCACAGCGGACGCGCCGCCATGAAGTAGCCCATAGGGCTGATGTGTTTTTGGCCCAACCGGCATTGTTGCTTGCAAAAAATCAGGGCCAATTTCCGTGAATTTTATGTCAAGAAATTCTGCCATTGTATTAACAGAAATACTGTTAATGATTTCGGTAGAGGCGGCTTTGGCGTTCCATAGTACATTCATTTTATTAAGTATTTAATGAATTGATTAAAAATATAGGTAAAAAGCGTTATGAAATTACTAAGATATACTATTAACTTTGGAAAAGATTACTTTCTTTTTACATTTTTTTGACATAAGTATGCAAACAATATTGATTGCCGGAGCCGGTAAATCATCAATTTATCTTATTCAATATCTTCTCACACATGCTTCGCGCAATAAGTGGAAGGTCATCGTAGCAGATGGCGATGAAAATGCTATTGCTGAAAAGATAAAGAAAAGTCCGTATGCTGAGGCTGCGGTAATTGATATTTCAAAAGCATCAGACAGGGAGCCGCTGGTGAAGCGCGCTGATATTGTCATTTCTTTGATGCCACCGCATCTTCATATCCATCTTGCCAAAGACTGCCTCAAACATAAGAAAAATCTTATTACCTCATCTTATATTTCTGATGAGATGAAGGCGATGGATAAGGCTGTAAAAGAAGCAGGGCTTATGTTCATGTGCGAGATGGGCCTGGACCCGGGAATTGATCACATGACCGCAAATAAAATAATTCATAGCATACATCGTGTTGCTGGGTCCATAATCAGTTTTAAGTCATACTGCGGGGGGCTGATTGCGCCGGAGAGCGATAATAACCCCTGGCATTATAAATTTAGCTGGAACCCTAAAAATGTGATCACAGCAGGTATTGGCGGTGCCAGGTACCTGAGTGCAGGCAAGCAGGTGGATGTGCCCTATGAAAAAATGTTTGAGCATAACAAAAAGGTAAAAGTTGGCGACCTGGGTATGCTGGCTTACTATCCTAATCGCGATTCGCTTCGCTACCCGGAGATCTATGATGTGCCGGATGTTAAGACATTCCTGCGGGCCACATTGCGCTATCCATCGTTCTGCAAGGGCTGGAATGCGCTCATAGTGCTGGGCCTTACTGCGCAGGATGATTCATTTGATACGAAGGGGCATACTTATGCGTCCTGGGTAAAAAGTAAAACAGGGCAAAAGGACAAAACACCAATTCAGCAATTTGTTGCCAAAAAACTGGGTGTGGATGAAGATGATAAAGTAATAGCTATGCTGCAATGGCTGGGCCTTTTTGAAGAAATATCATTAAAGCCCGGGAAATATTCCTCCGCGGACATACTGCTGGAATTGCTGCTGGACAAATGGAAGATGGCTTCCATTGAAAAAGATATGGTGGCCATGCAGCATGAAATAGAGTACATGCACAAGGATAAAAAGATAAAGCTGACGAGCACTATGGTGATAAAAGGCGAGAACAGGGAATATTCAGCCATGGCGCAGACGGTTGGCTTGCCCATAGGTATCCTGGCGCGCATGGTGCTGACTAAGAAGGTAAAACCACCAACAGGCGTAGTATTGCCTATTATGGCGTCAATATACCGTCCTGTGCTTACTGAACTCGCACATCACGGTATTGTTTTTACGGACGAGGTGGAATGAGATTAATTTGAAAATATGCAAATTTGAATTTGAAAATGCCCTGGTTAAATCAGGTATGTGGTCTATTTGCACATTATCCAAATTTTCTTCTTTGAAGTGGATATCTTAGCCCACAGGAGCACCCCTTTTCAGCCGAATTGTGCGTCGGAGAAGGTGGCTATGGATATTAAAACACTACTCGTAGCCCACACAAGAAGCCAACTGAAATAACATTAACGTCCTCCTGACAGCGGAAAATCCCGCTCCAGGAAATGGTGCAGGCTGGCTCTCCAGTGTGCTCTTCTCTGGCGTTCCTCCGCTCTTTCCTCTTCAGTGCGGCCATGGGCGTTATTGGCATGAACATGATGGTGATGATGATGGTGCGCTGCTACAGGGTCGCCGCCTGACAACGGAAAGTCAACATTCAGTTCATCAATAGCGTCTTCTAACCTTTCAAATACGTGTGATATCCAGGAGGAATGGTGGGCATGTTCTACATCATGGGAGGTTATATTTTCCATAAATCAGTGTTTAACAAGTACATAAAGGTACAATATGTTTGAATAACTATAAAAAAACTACCCATCATTATGAATTCCTTAGCAGATCATCGCCTGTTTAGCTGCCATTTACTTATGCTTACATTCGCCAGATGCGCTGTGGTATCTTGCTTTTTATCTTTGCCCCAGGCCACAGTTGCGAGTATGGCTGCAACCTGCTCGGCACCCTCATCATACTGTAGCAGGTATTCAGGTTTAAAGTGCTTTTCAATGAATTTTGTATCAAACTTGCCTGTTCTGAATGGCTCGGTCTGCACGGCCCATTTTCCAAATTCAAGCGTGGTTTTTATTCCTTTTATGTAATACTCATCAATAGCCCGGCAGAGGCGGTCTATCGCTTCATCGCGGGTGGCGGCATAAGCCACCAGCTTAGCTATCATAGAGTCGTAAAATATAGGGATGTCCATGCCTTCTTCATAGCCGTCGTCCACCCGCACTCCCGGGCCCTTTGGCGGCTGATATATCTCCAGCCTTCCGGTATCCGGCAGAAAGTTGTTCATCGGGTCTTCAGTGCATACGCGCAGCTCTATTGCATGGCCGGATATTTTCAGCTCGTCTTGTGTAAATGATAGTTTATTCCCCCTCGCCACATTTATCTGTTCTTTCACCAGGTCTATACCCGTTATCATTTCCGTCACGCAATGCTCCACCTGCAGGCGGGTATTCATTTCCAGGAAGTAAAAATTAAGGTTTTCATCCACAAGGAACTCCACCGTTCCTGCGCCATAATAGTTGCACGACCTCGCCGCAGCAACTGCACACTCGCCCATTGCCTTGCGTATATCCGGCGTCAGGCAGCTCGATGGTGCTTCTTCTATCAGTTTCTGGTGCCTGCGCTGTATGCTACATTCGCGCTCAAAAAGATATACATAGTTACCGTGCTGATCGCCCATTAATTGTATCTCTATATGGCGGGGTGAGCCCACATACTTTTCTATAAAAACATCATCATTGCTGAACGCGCCCAATGCTTCCCGTTTAGCAGTAAGCACCTGTTCTTCAAACTCTTCGTCATTATTCACCACACGCATGCCTTTGCCGCCACCGCCTGCCGAGGCTTTTACCAGGATAGGGTAACCTATTTTATTGGCGATCTTGCGGGCCTCGTTCATATCGCTCACCGGCTCCTCGGTGCCAGGTACCATGGGTACGTTAAACTTCTTTGCAGCCTGCTTGGCGCCTATCTTGCTGCCCATGATCTCTATCGAGTGTGCCGATGGGCCAATGAATATCAGTCCCGCATCGCTTACCGCCTTTGAAAAAGAAGCATTCTCACTAAGGAAACCATAACCCGGATGTATTGCGTCAGCACCAGTTTTTTTAGCAGCTTCTATAATTTTCTCTGCGCGGAGATACGACTGTGAAGAGAGTGCCGGGCCTATACAAACCGCCTCATCGGCATAGCGCACAAACGGCATATGCCTGTCTGCCTCTGAAAATACTGCTACAGTCTTTATACCCATTTCCCTTGCCGTGCGCATCACCCGCATAGCTATTTCGCCACGATTGGCGATAAGAATTTTTTGCATAGGGCGCTAAGTTAGTATGGAATCGGGAATTTGTGGTTTGGAATTTGTCGCGAATAAAATATGCTACTATGGTAATTAAAACTCAGATATGTATTCAAAACATTGATGCCTTAATAACATAAACCCATTTGCTCACAAATTGCTTCCCCTTATCTTTGTTCCTCATTCAAAAAAAACAAGCACACATGAAACGTAACGCAACCGCCGTGTGGAACGGCACAGGAAAAGAAGGCAATGGTAACCTTACCACGCAAAGCACAACACTCAACAAGACACAATATTCCTACAAGAGCCGTTTTGAAGAAGGCGTAGGCACTAATCCCGAAGAGCTGATAGCGGCAGCACACGCTGGTTGCTATACTATGAAATTATCTTTCGTGCTGGGAAGTAAAAACTTCATCCCGGAGCAGATCGAAACCAAGTGCGATATAACTCTTGATAACGGTGTTATTACTAAGAGCGAATTGTATGTGACTGGCAAAGTAACAGGAATCTCCGCTGAAGACTTTAAGAAAGCCGCTGAAGAAGCGCACGAAGGCTGCCTCGTTGGCAAGGCCCTAAATTGCGAAAAAACGCTCGTTTCTGTAACATTAGGATAAGGCCATCTATATACACATTCATGCTGCTCACACGACCTCATCCTCTCCTTTGTCATCCTGAGCTTGTTGAAGGGGGGATGGGGCCGTGTCTTGAACGCTCGTCTCATGCAATGCCACTATGGGAATATGGCTTTTGTGAGCCATAGCCGTAGAGTGGCTCTTGTGAAATAATCCTTCAAAAAAAGAATGTTTACGGGGTATCATGATCAGCCAGTCCACATTATTTTTATCTACAAAATCCGTTATTGCGTTTTCAATATTATTTACATCGTAGATGATATGAAAATGCGGATTTGCCGGGGCCAGGATATTTATTGCTGCCTCATCAATGTCGGTCATATTATCCCGGTTAAAAACATCGATCTGTAGATTCAGCACTTCCAGTTCAGCGCTGAAAGCCATCGCTATATCCTTTAGCTGGGTGAGGGCTTTTGCATTTCCTTCATGCTTGTTATCAAAGGCCAGGCAGATCTTCTTTACAGGCTTAAATACCGCGCCCGGAGGAATAGCCAATACTGGGTATTTCATTAGCCGGAAAGCAGAGATCACAATACTGTCTATCGACGATGCATGTTCAGCTGCCATGCTGTTGCCCAGCACCACCAGCCAGGGTTCCTGGTTCTGCTCAGAATATTTCTCCAGTGCGCTGATAATATCCCCATCTATTACCGTGCCTTGTATATCCAGCGCGGGGTAAGCCTGCTGCAAGTTGTGTACCGTTATTTTCATTTGCCCTTCCGAGTCAGTTTCCACGTCGCTGATGAGGCTCGATGGCATGGGCACATCGCTGAACATTACCGGGAACAGGAAGGAATGAATAATAACGAGCCGTGCATTTTGAGCTACGGCGAGCTGGCATGCGTAGTGGGTGGCATTTTCAGCCACTTCCGAAAAATCAGTTGCTGTGACTATCAGTTTCATAAACAGTGTTTTTGTGAAAGATATAAAAAGAATGCCGGTAAACGTAAATACGTGTAAATGCCGGGCATATCGTTTATATTTTCCGAAAAAGGGCCGTGAACGAGGAGTAACGGATGCCTAATAATCAACCTTTCATTTGGCTTCCCTCTTGAAATTAGGAAGCACCTGGAGTTTATAGTTCATTGAGGAAGTTATTCAAAGAAGTCGCTTCGCTATCGCCCAAAATTAAATAAATATGCCAAAACCGATTAATTGCTTTACCCATGCGGTTTCCGGGCATTTCGACTTATATTCTGCCATTAAGCGATTTTAATAATTCCAATAAATTTGACAAAATATTCCTACCTTAGTGTCGTTGAAGCATAAAAACGACATATTTCAGAACTCAAGTAAGGCTATTAATGGGTCTTTTGTCATGTTTCTGGACATGAACAGTTATTTTGCCAGTTGCGAGCAGCAGCGGCATCCGGAGCTGCGGGGCAAGCCTTTGGGGGTGCTTACTTACGATAGTCCTAACGCCGCAGTGATCGCTGCATCTAAAGAAGCCAAAATATTTGGAATTAAGAGCGGCATGCGGCTGGGCGATTGCCGGGCGCTGTGCCCCCAGCTCATCACTACCACAACGCACCCGGCCTGGTACCGGCAGATACATGTGGATGTAATGGCCATCCTACGCAGCTACTGTGACGATGTAATACCGAAGAGCATAGACGAGGCGGTAGCCAATTTCAACTCTTACCGGTTGGTGTATGATGATCTGACGGAAGTGGCCAGTCAGATAAAGGCAGACATAACCGCAAAATATGACTACCTCACTTGCTCCATAGGCATAGCGCCAAATTCTTTCCTGGCCAAGCTGGGCACAGGGCTGCAGAAAATAGATGGCCTCATCGTGATAACCCCTGAAAATATAGATGGCTACCTGGCTACCCTGAAGCTCACCGACCTGCCGGGTATAGCCACCAACAATGAGCGCCGCCTGAAAATGATTGGCATCAATAACCCTTTGCAGATGCGGCATTCCTCACCCGCATTGCTGCGCAAGGCGTTTGGCGGGGTGGTGGGCGACTACTGGCACCGCAGGCTGAATTTTGCCGAGGTAGATATGTATAGCCGTGCAGAGAACCGCACCATGAGCGCCACGCGTACCCTTAGCCGCCAGCAGAGCCAGAATAGGCAAGTGCTGGAGTCTATGCTCATATCACTGTGCACAAGGCTGGAGCAGCGCATGGTAAAGAGCGAAATGTTTTGCAGGGAGGTATCTTTCTCCATCAGGTATAAAGATGGTACAAGCTGGGATACGACAGTGAAGCTGGCAGAACCGGTGCAGGATGCTATGGAGCTGATCAGCTATATAAAGGAGCGGATAGCTGATTATGAGCGCTCACATCATTTGCAGGCCCTGTTCAATGAGCGCGTTACAAATCTTACCGTGGCTATTGCCTCCTTTATGAATGGCAGGGTGATGCAATACAGCCTGTTTGATAATCGCATGAAAAAAGATACGGTGCGCAAAGTGATGTATGACATAAAGGAGGTGTATGAACAAAATAATATAGTAAGAAAGGGCTGTGAGCTGATCATCCCGAATGTAATGAAAGATGCCGTAGGCTTCGGCTCTGTAAAAGATATGATAGTGAAGAAAAACGGCGAAGTAAAAAACAGGCACCTGCTGGAAGAAGACAAACCCGGCCAGCGCAGGATGGCGGCGCTGAAGAAGAAGCCGGTGGTGGAGCAAAAAGAACCCGACTACAACGACATTCTCCCAAATGATGAATGGGAAGGAGTGTCATTATTGCAAGGGTTACAACAGCAGAAAAGCAAAGCTGCTCTGGTAGCTAAAGATGAGTATTATTCACAAAGCACTCCCCTTTAGGGGCAGGGGGTAAACTAACATATGATCAACCAACTAGCAAACGACAGATTTGAAAAGGGCAGGGGTGCACAGTACAACCCGAAGAATAAATTTCTGAAGGGGGAGTATGTACAGGAGCATGTGGAGGGCATAGACGACTGGGAGCAGGAAGCGCGTAAGACGGAATATATCATAGATGACAGCAAGACGCTGGTAAACACCGTTACCAGCCCGGATGTAGGCATGATGTACTCCGCTAATCCTTACCAGGGTTGTGAGCACGGCTGCATTTATTGTTATGCACGAAACAGCCATGAGTACTGGGGCTACAGCGCCGGGGTGGACTTTGAGAGTCGCATAGTGGTGAAGAAAAATGCACCCGCCCTGCTGCGCAAGTATTTTGATAATAAGAACTGGGTGCCTGCTACGATATCGCTAAGCGGCAATACAGACTGCTACCAGCCTATAGAGCGCAAAATGCGAATAACGCGCCAACTGCTGGAGATATGCCTCGACTACCGCAACCCCGTGGGCATACTCACCAAGAATGCGCTGGTGCTCCGCGACCTGGACATAATACAGGAGCTGAACAAGCTGAACCTGGTGCGGGTGATGAGCTCTATAACCTCGCTGGATGAAGACCTGCGCAAGGTGATGGAGCCGCGGACTGCCTCCTACCGGAGCAGGTTGAAGGTGGTGGAAACACTCAGTAAGGCGGGCGTACCCACAGGCATTATGAATGCGCCATTGATACCAGGGCTCAATGATATGCACATGCATGATGTGCTGAAAGCCGCCAGTGAAGCAGGCGCTAAATGGGCGGGCTACACAGTGGTGCGGCTGAATGGCGCTATAGGGGGCATATTCAAAGACTGGCTCTGGAAGGCCTTCCCTGACCGTGCCGAAAAAGTGTGGCACCAGATAAGCGAGTGCCACGAAGGCCATGTGAATGACAGCCGCTGGGGCAACCGCATGGTGGGCGACGGCAAATTTGCCGAGCTGATAAAAACACAGTTCCAGATATACTGCAAAAAATACCACCTCAACGAAACCGAAAGAACGCTAAACACAAAGGAATTCAGAAGGCCGGTGGCGGGGCAGGGTAGGTTGTTTTAGTCCCGATAGCCATCGGGATGGAACCTGTCTGCCGATAGGCAGGTTGGGAATTTGGATTGTGGAATTTGGATTGATAACCCTTAAATTTGCGTAAACAGATTTCATGAAATTTGCCGACCTTGATCTAAATAAAACATATACCTATGCCGATTACTTCAAATGGAAGTTTGAGGAGCGCGTAGAACTGATAAAGGGGCGCATCTTTAAAATGGCGCCTGCACCCAGCAGTAATCATCAGGGGCTATCGGGCGATATTCATGGCCAATTATGGAACTTTTTAAGAGGGAAAAAATGTAAAGTGTTTTCTGCACCTTTTGATGTCAGACTGCCCCGAAAATCTAAGGATGACAAAGATATTATTACGGTTGTGCAGCCGGATATTTGTGTGATTTGTGATCTTAACAAGATTGATGCGAAGGGATGTATCGGAGCACCTGATATTGTTGTTGAGATTTTGTCGCCAGGAAATAACAGCAAAGAACTCAAAAACAAGTATGAAGTTTACGAAGAAGCCGGAGTGAGGGAATACTGGGTAGTATCGCCGCAAGACAACACTTTTGTTGTTTATACGCTGGTAAATGGTAAGTACGAGCCATCAAGGCTTATGGTAGCTGGCGATGTTATCACTTCATCTGTGCTGGATGGGTTCTCACTTGACCTTACAGAGTTATTTGGCGAGTGATCTTTTTTTCTGTGAAGCCAAAGAAGTTTAATGTTATTTTTTGAATTTTCTACATGCTATTCAACCCAAAATTAGCCTTTGAGCCGTTACATAACCAGGATGCCTGGCAGGCTGAGGCGTTGAAACAACTGCTGGTGTACCTGCAAGCACATTCGCCGTTTTATAAAAAACTGTTTGCGCGGCACCATATTGATATCCACAACATCCATTCCCTCCAGGATCTGCGCTTTCTGCCTACAACCTCCAAGAGCGATATGCAGGAACACAACTGGGAGTTTTTGTGCGTGTCGGATCATGAGGTGAAAGAATATACCGCTACATCAGGCACTATGGGCAAGCCTGTAGAGATAGCGCTTACCGAAAACGACCTGCAACGCCTGGCCTATAACGAGCACCAGTCTTTTCTATGCGCCGATGGTAAACCTACCGATACCTACCAGCTCATGCTCACGCTGGACAGGCAGTTTATGGCCGGCATTGCCTACTACATGGGCATCCGGCAGTTGGGGGCTACACTCATTCGTACCGGCCCAGGGTTGCCATCTATGCAGTGGGATACGATAAACAGGCTGCAGCCCACGAGCATTGTAGGTGTTCCTTCCTTTATGCTAAAGCTGGCCGAGTGGGCACAAGAACATAAGATAGACCTGAAGAATACACCGGTGCAAAAAGCCATTTGCATAGGTGAAAGCCTGCGCGGTGCTGACTTTGAACTTAATGCGCTTGGGCAGAAAATACACAGTGACTGGCCAATAAAACTCTATAGCACCTATGCGTCAACTGAAATGCAAACAGCATTTACGGAGTGCGGCGCGGGCATGGGCGGCCATCAGCAGCCAGACTTGATAATATTGGAAATACTTAACGAACATGGCGATGTGCTGAAATCGGGCGAGTACGGCGAGGTTACGATTACCACGTTGGGCGTAGGAGGTATGCCGTTGCTCCGTTACCGTACAGGAGATATTTGCACCTTCTATGATTCTGTTTGCAGTTGCGGCAGGCATTCCCGCAGGCTTAGCCCGGTGCTGGGCCGCACGCAGCAAATGATAAAATACAAAGGAACTACCATATATCCGCCTGCCATCTTTGATATGCTCAACGACATTGCGTTCATCAAAGAATACGTAGTGGAGGTGTTCACCAACGATCTGGCCCTCGACGAGATCCGCCTGCATATCAATACGCCACTACCCATAGACGAATGTGAAGCAAAACTGCGACCCGTTCTGCAATCTAAGCTACGGGTGATACCATTGCTCCAGTTTCACCCGGCGGCTGTAATACAGCAGATGCAGTTCCCGGCCAATAGCCGTAAGCAGGTGAAGTTTATCGACAAAAGAACCCCCGGCCCCTGAAGGGGAGTACTCTGATTAAGGTCATTTGGCGTTTTTCTCTTTTTTGAAGCTTTATCTGGATCAAAAGCTAAATGTTTTATTCATAAAGCACCCCCCTTTAGGGGTAGAGGGTTGTAGTTCGCGTATTTTTTTCTATTTTCACCGCCCAAGTTTTAAATTATGCACTATTTTATTGACATGTTCCATAACCTTACCAATCCAGATTGGATAAGCGCCCATTATGGATTGTACTTAGTTGTATTTATCATATTTGCAGAAACCGGTTTATTTGTTGGTTTCTTTCTGCCCGGCGACTCCTTATTGTTTGTGAGCGGTATGATGATATCAAGAATGAACACCCCGTTCTCGTCACCGATGCTGAACCTAGTTTACTGGATCCTTATTATATCTGTGGCAGGGATATTGGGTAACATGGCCGGGTATTGGTTTGGCAATAAATCTGGTCATGCATTGATGAAGCGGCCCGATTCTTTTTTGTTCAAGAAAAAGCACTTGCACCAGGCACACGATTTCTACGAGAAAAAAGGCGGTATGGCTATCCTGCTTGCACGCTTTCTCCCCATTGTCCGTACGTTTGCACCTATAGTGGGCGGTATGGTGGATATGAATTACAAAACATTCATCAAGTACAACATCCTCGGTTGCCTTGCCTGGGTCATCAGCATGACCGCAATAGGGTACATCCTCGGTGAAAACGAATGGGTAAAAAATAACCTCGACAAAATAGTGATCGTTGTTATTCTCGTTACCACGGGTCCAGTGTTACTGAAGATGTTCTTTGGGAAGAGGAAAGAAACGCCCGCTGATAACGGGACTGCGTAGTTTATGAAGAAAGATCATTCCATTGCTATACTGAGTATTCCTGTTCTGGTAGCCGCGCTCGGCTATTTCGTAGATATTTATGACCTGTTACTGTTCGGCATGATCCGCAACAACAGCCTGCTCAGCATGGGTTTGACAGGCGATGAGGCCATTAAAACCGGCCTGCAGATAATGAGTGTGCAGATGTACGGGATGCTCATAGGCGGTGTGATATGGGGCGTAATGGGCGATAAAAAGGGCAGGCTTAGTGTGCTTTTCGGTTCTATAATAATGTACTCCCTTGCGAACATTGCTAACGGAATGGTACATACGGTGGACCAATACAAGATTTGCCGCTTCATCGCTGGCGTGGGCCTTGCTGGGGAACTTGGCGCTGGTATCACATTGGTGAGTGAACTTATTTCCAAAGAAAAAAGGGGTATTGCTACGTCTATTGTAGCAGGTGTGGGCCTCACAGGCGCCGTTGTCGCCTACTTTATTTCCCGTGCTTTCGACTGGAGGGTGTGTTTTTATATAGGCGGCGCACTCGGCTTGCTGCTTCTGTTGCTTCGCGTTAGTGTTTTTGAGTCAGGCATGTACCACGGGCTGAAGGAAAAACCGGTGCAGCGGGGAAACATCCTTATGTTTTTTACTAACGGCAAACGTTTCAAAACATACCTGCTAGCTATTCTCATAGGGCTGCCTACCTGGTACGTGATCGGGCTGCTGATACAAGTGTCCGATAAATTCGGCAAGGAGTTCGGGATACAGGAAAAGATAAATCCCGGTAAGGCGGTTATGTACGCCTATATCGCCATTTCCATTGCTGATCTGCTGGTGGGGCTGGTGAGCCAGGTTTTGAAGAGCCGGAAGAAAGCGCTCTACATCTTTTATGCGATCACGATAGTGGGCATCATTATGTATTTTAACCAGCGGAACGGCACTGCCGCGGGCATGTACGCTATATGCGCGCTTATGGGCTTCGGTACTGGTTTCTGGGCGCTGTTTGTGACAATGGCTGCAGAGCATTTCGGTACCAACCTGCGTGCCACTGCTGCAACTACTACGCCTAATATGGTTCGCGGGTCGCTGCCTTTGATTCTTTCTTTATTCGGATACCTGCAAAGTGGGTTCAGTTATAGCTTTATCACGGCTGCCGCCATTACTGGCGTGGTGGTTATGACTATCAGCACCATAGCCGTCTTTATGACGGAAGAGACCTTTGGGAGAGACCTGAACTTTATTGAGGAATAGGTTAAAGCGATTATTCAAACCAGGGCCAATTGGATACCAGACTTATTTTCAACAAGACAAGAATAGCGCCTACCCCAAGTGGCTTCCTGCACCTGGGCAATGTATTTTCGTTTGTTATCACCGCTGGCCTGGCAAAGAAAACCGGTGCAAAGACCTTTCTCCGTATAGACGATGCAGACCGTGAGCGGACAAATAAGCTCTATGTGCAGGATATTTTTGATACGCTCGATTTCCTCGGCATACCGTGGCATGAAGGCCCGCGGAATCTGAAGGAATATGAACAGGAATATTCACAGGTACACCGTATGCACATGTATAATGATGCCTTGCTTCAACTGAGAGAAAACGGCGATCTGTTTGCCTGCCGCTGCACGCGGACGCAGGTAGTGGTGCGGGGCGAGGACAGCGTTTACCCTGGTACCTGTCGGAATTTGAATATTCCGCTTGATGCGAAAAATGTGAGCTGGCGGCTGCGCACAAATACAGAAAAGATACTGGAAGTAAACACATGGCCCAGGACGACCGTCCAGGCAACTCTACCGCCTTCAATGTCCGAATTTATTGTACGAAAAAAAGACGGGTTTCCCGCATATCAGCTTACATCTGTAATCGATGATGCTTTCTTCGGTATAGACCTTATAGTAAGGGGCAAGGACCTCTGGAATTCCACTTTGGCGCAGCTATATCTTTCGTCCCTGATCGGCAAAAGCTCCTTTGCGGAGGCAACTTTTTATCATCATCCGCTGCTAAATGGTGCAGACGGGAACAAACTTTCCAAATCTGCTGGAGATACTTCCGTTCAATATCTGCGGAAAGATGGGAAGACCGCCGCTGATATTTATTCTCTTATAGCCGGGATAATGAACGTAGAAGCGCGGGTGGAAACCTGGGAAGACTTGTTTGCCCTGATAGCTCTATAAGAATCCTTTATCGTGCATTGATCTGTTAATCCCGACATTTGCCCCTCAAACAGAAAACATCAAAATGAACATAACTGGCAATAAAATTCTTATCACCGGCGGTGCAACCGGCATCGGCCTTGGGCTTACAGAAAGATTCATTAATGAAGGTAATACGGTAATTATTTGCGGGAGGCGGGAGTCTGCACTGAAAGAAGTATCAGATAAATACCCCTCTGTTATTACAAAGGTATGCGATCTGTCGGTTGAGGCGGAGCGTGTTGCGCTATATAACTGGGTTGCAGACAATCATCGTGATGTGAATGTGCTGGTAAATAATGCAGGTATCCAGCAATGGATGGCCGTTACTGATGCAGATTTTTTTCAGCGGGCACAGGTGGAGATCACCACTAATATCGTTGCCCCGGTTCACTTAACATCACTATTCATCAACTTAAAGTCACTGAATACGATAATAAACGTGACTTCCGGCTTGTCCTTTGTTCCGCTTACCAAGACGCCGGTATATTCAGGCACGAAGGCTTTTTTTCATTCGTTTACGCTTTCGCTGCAATACCTGCTGAAAGCGAAAAATATAGAAGTGATAGAAATGATACCTCCGGCATTGAATACAGACCTCGGTGGAAAAGGTTTGCATGATACCGCACCACCTGTGAGCGCGTTTATAGATGCTGTCTTTCAACAAATGAAAGACGGAAAAACCGAGCTGACGTTCGGGTTTAGTGAAATGATGGCAAGAGCCAGCCAGGAAGATCTGAAACAAGCGTTTAATAGGTTAAACCCTGCTCCAGTAGCTTAAATAATAAAATGCCAAATGAATCTTCATGTAATTGCCTATCCTGAACTTGCACCTGCTGATCACGACCGCATACAGCAGTGCCGTAAGGAGCATAATAGCCTTTATACAGTGATAGCGCCGCATTTTACTGTTGTGTTTTCTGTACCGGATATGTCAATGAGCGATTTTGTAGGGGAAATAAAGAAGCAGGTTGATGGTGTGACCGCTATTCCGTTCTGCCTGCGGTGCGCAGTGATCAACAAAGATTCATTCAGCAATAATTATGATGCCTTCTTAGTGCCGGATGAAGGTTTCGGAAGGATGAGCAAACTACATGACCGGCTGTATAGCGGTAAGCTCTCCACTTACCACCGGCTGGACATTAGCTACATACCGCACATCAGCATTGCTAATTCTGTGGATGCCTCAGCTATCAAAAATATAGTTGACGAATGGAACAGAAGAGAGTTTGCGATAAGCGGAACCATTTCTGCCCTTGACATTATTAACTACGAGAATAGGGTAATAACTACAGTCGAAAAAATAGAGTTGCCAGTTAAATAACCAAACCCGCCACGGGAGCGGGTTTGGAGCATGAAATTTCAACTGCAAACTATCCTCACATCACCTTTGTTATTTTCAGCATATTGGTAGGCAGATGGTCTTGCACAGGTGTGCTACCGGTATTTACTACTACATCGCCTGCTTTAAGCAGCCCTTTTTCTTTAAGAAAAGAAACCTGGTCAGCGATGATACCATCAATACTCTCTTCTTTATCGTAGTAAAACGCCTGTACACCCCAGCTAAGGCTGAGCTGGTTTACCAGTGCATGTGTTTTTGTAAACACAAAAATAGGCGAGTGCGGCCGGAAGCTCGACAGCATAAACCCTGTATAACCGGACTGCGTCATGCCGATCAACGCATTCGCGCTTATGTCTTTTGCTATTCCGCAGGCATTATAACAAAGCGCATCGCTCAGGAACGAGGGCGAGTGCGGTTTTGGCGTCAGGTTACGGTTATATACATCTTCTTCTTTTTCCACTTCCTTTATGATGCTCACCATAGTACGCACTACCAGCTCGGGATATTGGCCCATAGCGGTCTCTCCGCTCAGCATCACCGCATCTGCACCTTCCATCACCGCGTTGGCCACATCCGTTATCTCACTCCGGTTTGGGCGGGTACGGTCTATCATGCTCTCCATCATTTGCGTAGCTATGATCACCGGCTTGGCACGGTGAATACATTTGCGCACGATGTTCTTTTGTATCATAGGTACCTGCTCCAGGGGCAGTTCTACGCCCAGGTCACCGCGTGCCACCATTATGGCGTCAGATGCGAGTATCACTTCCCGCAGATGTTCCAGCGCTTCGGGTTTTTCAATTTTTGATATGATTTTTGCCTTGCTGTTCTTGCTTACCAGTATTTCGCGTAGCTGGGTAACATCTTCCGGACGGCGCACAAATGAAAGCGCCACCCAGTCCACATTTTGGCCGATGATGAAGTCCAGGTCGTCCAGGTCTTTTTCTGATAAAGAAGGAAGGGATATTTTGGTATCAGGCAGGTTCACTCCTTTCTTAGATGATAGCAGGCCGCCTGCTGTTACTTCTACTTTTACCCGGTTGTCTGCGCCTATTTCTTTTACAACGACTTCTATTTTTCCGTCATCCAGCAATATTTTTTCACCCACACGCACGTCATCATGAAAAGCAGGGTAGGATATATAAATATGCTCCAGTGTGCCTATGCATTTTTCATTCGTGAAATAAAATTCATCGCCTTTGTTTAAGTAGAGCGCATTGCCCTCTATTTCGCCTACGCGCAACTTTGGGCCCTGCAGATCGGTCAGTATGGCTATGTTCAGGCTTTCATTTTTGTTTATGGCCTTAATATGGTTCATCACTTCAAGATGCTGGTCGTGCGTACCGTGCGAGAAATTGAGCCGGAAAACGTTTACGCCTTCATGTACAAGCGCCAGCAGCTTATCATAAGTGTTGCAGGCAGGGCCTACTGTTGCTATTATTTTGGTTTTATGAGTCATATTGTTAGTCAAAAAGTTAGTAAAAGCCTTTGTAAAGGCCGCACAAATTTCAATATTTTCTGCGTTGAATATTTATCGCGAAAGTTAAGAGTTTGCTATGTATTCTGCAATGATAGGCTAAAATTGAGTACGTCATTCAATTGGTTTTCTACTTGCTTTAACAAGTGAGAAAATGTGCATAAATACAGCCAGTGGCATGAATAAACCGGCAAGAAAGGTGTACGGGAAATCACCAAAGCCCCTTCTGAGCATGCTGAGGACCTCATTGGGCATAAAATAGGAGTGCCGCATCAATATAAAAACTACAATAGCTAATGTTGCCAGTCCTGCAAAGTTCCATAGTATGAATAATGATTTGCCGATCTTAGGCTTTACAAACGTGAAGAACGCGATCAGTGGTGCAGTAAGCCCAATAAGAATATCAAAATTATGCCCTTCAAATGTTGCGGACTTTGGCGTAATACCGGCCATAAACATCCCCCATATGAGTAATTCTACAACGATCCTGAAGCTCTGAAAGAACACCGGCCATGAGTGTGGCGTATGGTCAATGATTGTCTTGAATTTCTTATTGGTAAAGAAATAAAAAAAGAAAAGAAAAGCCGGAAGCACCAGCAATAGCGGTATGCGCGGCGGAAAAGAAACCTGCTCAAAAATCCCGGTAACTGAAATCGCGCTTATGTACACAAACCAACCTAAGAGCAACAGTGCTGTTCCTCTGATAAAGCGCTTCTGCTGCCGGGCATCCTTCATAGCCCTTAACGACACATTCACCGCCATGAGGTAAACTATGATGATAAGCGCCAGCGCCAGAAATACAAAGCATGCCTGTAACATCATAATTTTTTTCTTTAAACCAGTTCCTTCAGTTTCTCTATCACGGTGTCTATCTCTTCTTTTTTATTATGCCGTGAGAAAGAGAAACGAATAGGAACCATATCCGCTGCCTGCCCGTTGTAAATGGCCTTGATAACGTGGCTTACGGAATTTGCCCCGCTGGTACAGGCGCTGCCGCCGCTTACACAGATGCCCGCCATGTCCAGGTTAAAGAGCAGCATATCAGAGCGCTCCGTCATCGGGAAAGATACATTCAGCACGGTATAAAGGCTGCTGCCATTGGTGTCTCCGTTAAAAATTATACCGGGGAAATTTGCCACCAGTTGTTCCGCCATATAAGTTTTCAAACCTTTTATATACTGGCTGTCTTCATCATATCGGGCAGTCGCTATTTCCAGCGCTTTTGCAAAGCCTACTATGCCGTACATATTCTCTGTTCCGGCGCGCATGTTTCGCTCCTGGGCGCCGCCATTTATGTAGGGCTTTATGGTTATGTTCTCATTTACATAAAGAATGCCCACGCCCTTGGGGCCATGAAATTTATGCCCTGCGCCATTGATAAAGTGTATATGTAGCTTTTTGAGGTCGAAGGGATAGTGGCCTACTGTCTGCACGGTGTCGCTGTGGAAGATGGCATCATACTTTTTACACAATTCGCCCACTGCTTTTATTTTCAGCAGGTTGCCTATTTCATTGTTGGCGTGCATCAGGGTTACCAGTGAGCGTTCCTTGCTGCCCGCAAGCAATTCTTCGAGGTGGTTAAGGTCAATATGGCCTTTATCTGTCAGCTTCACAAAGCTCAGTGTAGCAAGCCCGAAATGAGCCATATGCTCTACGGTGTGCAGGGTAGCATGATGTTCCAGCGGAGAGGTGATAATATGCTTGCAGCCCAGGTCGCGGATAGCCGCTGTAACTGCGGTATTAGTACTCTCTGTGCCACCGGAAGTAAAAAATATCTCACCGGGGCTTGCATTGAGCAGCTTGGCTACACTTTTGCGTGCATTCTCTATGGCCATTTTGGTCTCCCTGCCGTAAGAGTATATCGAAGATGGGTTGCCGAATTTTTCGGTGAGAAATGGCATCATTGCTTCCAGTACTACCGAATCAAGTGAAGTAGTAGCGGCATTGTCTAAATAAATACGGTCCATTACCTGTGATTGTATTAAAGCACAAAGTTAACTATTAAATAATCAACCCCAAACGAGCGCTATAGAGATTAACTATTCGTGCTTATGCAGTGTGTTTAGCTGTTGTGGCTCGCAGTATCACCAACATCTTCAAAATGCCCGGAAAGGTCATCAGCTATTTGTTGCTCATGAAGTGCCTTTCTTCTTTTTACATATTTAATAGTGAAATCGACGGAATAGGCAACGGCTACGATCACAACCAATGGAAAGATCAGCGGCAGCCAGTTAGTGCTCCCACCAACACCAGATAATAACAGTGCTTTCATAATTACAGATTTTGTTACTGTAATTTACAAAATATTTACTGGCATTATAGTTTTTTAACATTAATTAACCCAATGTGTATGGAATTAGGGGTTGAGAATTTGCAATTTGGATTGCTTTTTGGGCTGGAGTTTTTCAAGTTGCAATGGTATTCGCAACGATCCAAATTCCCGATAACCAATTCCAAATTCCAAAAAACTAAAACGGTACGTCATCATTCGATGGAGGGGGAGCCTTGAACGGCGCTCCGCCGCCCAGGTCATCATCATCCCAGTTGGCATCGTTTACTTTCGATTGCAGCGTCTGGAAACCACCGGCAGGTATATATAACTTCGATCCGCCAAAGTCGCTGGTATCGCGGCGTATGCCCGCCTGCGGGTTGTCCTTTGGCCCGCCGCCTCCCGGGTTTCCGCCGCCACCAAAATTACCGCCGCCTGCGTTGAAACGATTGTCTTCCATATCCACAAACCGCTGGTACTCTTTTATGAAGCGCACCTTTTCCATGCCGGTGCTGCCGTTACGGTGTTTGGCTATGTGTATCTGTGTCTCACCTTCTATGGTCTCGCCCATGGCATCGTTGTTGATGCCATGGTATTCTGGCCGATACAGGAACATAACGAGGTCAGCATCCTGCTCTATCGCACCCGATTCACGCAGGTCACTCAACTGCGGCACTTTGGATTCCTTTCTTGTTTCTACCGAACGGTTGAGCTGCGAAAGGGCTATAATAGGCACTTCCAGCTCTTTTGCCAGGGCTTTAAGGTCGCGCGATATTTTGCTGATCTCTTGCTCGCGGTTGCCACTCTTGTCCACATTGGCCTGCATCAACTGCAGGTAGTCAATGATGATCAGTTGTATATCGTGTTTCTGTTTCAGTCTGCGGGCCTTGGCACGCAGCTCGAATATATTCAGCGCCGCCTGGTCATCAAGATATATCTTGGCCTGCGCCAGCTTGCTCATGCGCTGGGACATCTGTACAAACTCATGCTCCGCCATTTTGCCGCGCGTTATCGACTCCATGCTCACATCGGTCACTGCGCTGAGCATCCTTTTTACGATCTGCCCTGCACCCATTTCCAGCGAGAAAACAGCTACCGGAAACTGCTTGCCGGCATTCATGGCTGCATTCATGGCCAGGTTCAGCGCAAATGCCGTTTTACCCACTGATGGGCGGGCTGCCAGGATGATGAGATCTGTTTTTTGCCATCCGGCGGTAAGCCGGTCGAGGGCTGCGAAGCCAGATGGTACGCCTGTAATATCGTCGGTCTTTTTCCGGTTTTCCTCTATTTCGTTTACCGTTTTTATCAGTACTTCATTGAGGCTCTTAAAGTTCTTGCGGAGGTGCTTATCTGTGATCTCATAAAGTCCTGATTCTGCTTTGTCCAGCAGGTCAAAAACATCTGTACTGTCTTCATACGCATCGCCTATTACCGCACCACTGATGCGTATCAGCTCACGCTGTATGAATTTCTCCATCACAATTCGGGCATGTGCTTCTACGTGCGCGCTCGATAGTACGCTCATGGTGAGGCGTGTCAGGTAGTAAGCCCCGCCCACGATGTCGAGTTCGTTTGTTTTCCGTAATTCTTCGGTAATGGTCAGGAGGTCAACTGGCGTGCCCTTGTCAAACAAACGGCGCATAGCCGCGTATATTTTCTGGTGAGCGTCCATGTAAAAACACTCCTCGCTCTGGATGATCTCCAGCACTTGCGCAAAAGTGTCTTTCTCCAGCATAGCCGCCCCAAGAACTGCTTCTTCGAGTTCGGGGGCCTGTGGTGGTACTTTACCGTAAACTAGGGTGGTGAGGTCGGGTTTGCGGCTTCTTGTACTACCAAAATCTTTTTTAATATTTACTGCCATTGTCTTATATAGAGAGTTGTGATATTTATTGTTTCTTTTCCTATGATTTTTTATTTTTTCCTATATTTCCTGCTATATTTCAGCGAATCACAATGTTGATTTACTGTTAAGCCATCATTAAGCCGGGGTTAAAAACCTTTCGGGGAGGACGAATGTAAACGGAAATTTGAGGCGCAAACCTTTTTTTAATTCTTTAGTTTTCCTATTCACAAGATGCCTTATCCACGTGTTATTACCATGTTTCTAACATAAAGTTCGGCTTTTCCACAGGAATCCACAAAGAATAATGTTTATCAACTGTAAAAATGGTTTTGTTAATGGTTTTTACCGGAACTTAGTTTTTGCTATTATCAGGAGTTATCTTTGCCGAAATTTAGTTTTTAAATGATCATTTCATACCAATGGCTGCTCGAGTACCTGCCCGGAACGCCGGAACCCTTGCCAGTAAACGAATTAAGTAAAATACTCACTTCTATAGGCCTTGAGGTTGAGGCCGTTGAACCTGTGGAAAGCGTTCGTGGCGGCCTTGAAGGGCTGGTAATAGGCGAAGTGCTTACTTGCGAAAAACACCCTAATGCCGATAAACTCAGCGTTACAACAGTCAATATCGGCGGCACAGAACCACTGCATATAGTTTGTGGTGCGCCAAATGTAGCCGCAGGCCAGAAAGTAGTTGTAGCCCCTGTGGGCGCCACTGTTCATCCAACAGAGGGCGAGCCTTTCCCGATAAAAAAAGCGAAAATACGTGGTGAAGAAAGCGCTGGCATGATTTGTGCAGAAGATGAGATCGGCCTAGGCAAGAGCCATGCTGGTATTATGATATTGCCGGAAGGCGCTGTGGTAGGCACTTTAGCAAAAAACTATTTTAATATACCGGAAACAGATTTTGAGATACATATTGGCTTAACGCCCAACCGCTCTGATGCGAACAGCCACATAGGTGTGGCCAGGGACGTATGTGCTTATCTCACGCATCACAAGGGAAAACGCTTTTCCGTAAATACCCCTGTAGGGGTTGAGAATTTTCAACCAACTCACGCGAAGGACCCCATCAAAATCTATATCTCAGCCAGCGATGCATGCCCTAGGTACACCGGCATCAGCCTGCGAAATATAAAGGTGGGCCCATCGCCGGAATGGCTGATACAACGCTTGCAAACAGTAGGTGTACGCAGCATTAATAACATTGTGGACATCACCAATTATGTGCTGCACGAATACGGGCAGCCGCTTCATGCATTCGATGCGGATAAGATCAAAGGCGGTGAGATCAATGTGCGCTTCATGCCGGAAGGGAGTGTATTTAAGGCACTCGATGACAAAGAAAGAAAGCTGCTGGCCGATGATCTGATGATATGCGATGCCAAGGGGCCGCTGGCTATTGGCGGTGTTTTCGGTGGAGCGGAAAGTGGTATTACTGAAACGACCACTAAAGTATTTATAGAGAGCGCTTACTTTGATCCGAAGCATATACGCCGCACATCTTTGCACCATGGCCTGCGCACTGATGCAGCCACGCATTTTGAAAAAGGAGTGGACATAAATAATGTGCTGCCTGCGCTGAAACGTGCCGCTGGCCTGATGGTAGAAATAGCTGGCGCTGAAATAGCAACAGGTATTACAGATGAATACCCAAAGCCATTGCTGCCCGTTACGGTTGCTGTGTCTTATAGCTATATACAAACGCTTAGCGGTAAGGCTTATCTGCACGAAGCAATAAAGGAAATACTGCTGGCGTCAGGCTTTGAAATTGAGCAGGAAACCAGCGAGGGGCTGACGCTGAAAGTGCCGTCGAACAAAACGGATGTAAGCCAGCCGGCGGATATTGTAGAAGAGATACTGAGAATAGACGGGCTGGATAATATACAGATACCCGGCAGGCTGAATATAGCGCTTACGAAGGGTTTGCAGAGTGACAGGGCAGAGCGGGAGCGCATGGCCGAATTACTCTGCGGCATGGGGCTGCAGGAAATTGTGACCAACTCTATTGTAAACAGTAAATTCTATCCGGAGCGAACTGACCTGGTGCGCATGATAAACAGCCTCAGCAGCGAGTTGGACGTGATGCGGCCATCTATGCTGGAAGGTGGTCTTGAGGTGATACAATATAACTGCAACAGGAAAAGCACCGACTTGCAATTATTTGAATTTGGCAATGTATATGCGCATCCAGAGGCGGGCAACAAT
Source organism: uncultured Bacteroidota bacterium (assembly GCA_903887415.1). GTDB lineage: Bacteria > Bacteroidota > Bacteroidia > Chitinophagales > Chitinophagaceae > Nemorincola. Next base: position 79,310 of record CAISPO010000001.1, read on the forward strand.
TACATAGAGAACCCTTGCCTGGCATTGTGGGTGACCGGTAACACGGCAACCGTACACTGGGACCGGAAAGAAAAGAGTGCGGACATCTTTTATCTCAAAGGTATGATGAACAACATGCTCCGCTACAGCGGCATAGCAGGCACATCAGAATCTTATACGGACAGTAACGGGGATCAGGAAATAGTATGGAAATGGAAAAACCAGCCGATATGCACGGCAAAGCAGGTACCGGCAAAAAGATGCGCAGAGTTTGACATAAAGCAGCCGGTTTATTATGCAGAGATCTATTGGGAAAAGTGGCTGAAGGCAATGGCCGCAGGCAAGATCACTTATAAGGAGGTAGCCAAGTTCCCCGCTGTGCAAAGAGACCTGGCTATTATCCTGGAGAACAATATTACTTACAAACAAGTGCAGGATGTGACAGAGCAACTGAGGCTGGAGGCCTTGCAATCGTTCGGTTTGTTCGATGTTTTTGAAAGCGAGAAACTGGGCAAAGGAAAAAAATCTTACGCTTTAAGTTATATTTTTCAGCTACAAGACCGTACTTTGACAGATACAGAGACCGAGCAACTGATGAAGCGGCTCATGGATGTGTATAAAAACAAACTAAGTGCACAAATAAGAGAATAATGGAAGCACTGGACCAACTGGGTAAAAAACTGGATATGCTGCTGAAAAAATACACGGCGCTCGAAGCGGAGAATAAGCGCCTGAAACAAACAGTAGCTACGCAAAATAAAACAGTGGAGTCACTCACGAAAAAGCTGGCCTCGCTGGAAAAGGGCATGGTAAGTGTGCGCATTGGTTCGGAAACGGAGAATGAAGAAGAAAAAGACAATATGCGCAGGCAGTTGGACAGTGTGATAACAGAAATAGACAAAATACTCAATACGCTTAATGACTAGGGCTGGTAAATATTTTCCTTTTATTTTATTTGCCTTCAGCGGCTTGTGGCTGGCTTGCACGCAAACACGTGATCCCTGCCTTACCCCGAAAATAGCGAGTTTCAACGTAGAGACAATGCATCTGCTGACGGACACCTCAACCGTATTTGCAGACACTGCGCTGCCGGCAGCCGTATTTATTCCACTGGCAAGGGTGGACAGCAACGCGGGAACCATTTTTCCGCAGCAGTCTGATTTTACTATTTCCCTTTCCCCTGATTCAAATGTTTGCCGCTGGCAATTCACTACTGATTCTTTCGCATTTGCTTTTGATACACTTACATTTTATTATCAGCGTAACCAGCAATTCATCTCGAATGCCTGCGGCTTTACTTACTTTTACACGCTCGACTCGGTACACACAACAAAACATAACATTGACTCAGCCCATATTACAAACACCAGTGTAACTAATAATGTCAATACAAAGCAACTGCAGATATTTATTCATCCTGATTTTTAGTGTGTTGCTAATATCAGGCGCCAATGATGTATTTGCACAGGCAGCCGATACTGTTGCCACCGACACTACAGCCGCGCCAAAAACAAAAAAGAAAGAGCTTGCAGGCCACCAGCTAGCTATTGGCATTGACCTCGTTCACCCGGTATTGAATTCTTTGGTCAGTGATCGTTTCGGTTATGAATTTGCGCTGGATTATTATACGCACAACGATCTTTATTTAATTGCAGAAGGCGGGTGGGGCGGATCTACGGTCGATTACAGCGATCTCAAGTACAGTACAACAAATAATTTTCTCAGGTTCGGATTTAACCGCAGCCTGCTCACCCGCGACAGGCCCACCGATTGGGATATGATGTTCATTGGTTTCAGGGCCGGCTTTGCTGATGTGAGCCGTAGCCCTGCGACCTTCACTGTACTCGACAGTGTTTGGGGTAGCAGGCCGGGAATAGCAGCAGGCAAGACATTCCAGGCCTATTGGGCGGAGCTTAACGCCGGTATGCGTGTGGAATTTGTGCGCGGCCTTTTTGGCGGCTGGACGGCCAGGGGCAAAATATTATTCAATGGCAAGTCATTCAATGACCTCGCACCATTATATATAGCAGGGTATGGAAAGGGCGATAAAAACGTGGCCTTTGATTTTAATGTGTATGTGAGTTATGGCATCCGCTGGAAGCGTAAAAATGTTGCCGATACCACAGCAGTTGCACAAAAAACGGATTGAGGAGAAAATAGCTCGTCATTCGCATTCATAACTGATAACCCTTGACGATATATCATTGCCAGGGTATATTTCCTTTATACTGGTGATATTGCCATTTGAATCGGTTGTATAGGAATAGTTGATCGTATCAACACTGTCCATGACTGCCATTGCATACAAGTGATGCGGTGCGTATATCCCTCTTCCATAATTTTCAAGGTCAGAAATACGGGCGCTGATATTACCCACTTTATACAAACTTGTGTCGTAAATATAAGTATAGTAATCCGTGCCAGACGTGCTCCACACTATATCGCCATTTGCCCACTGGAAATTTTGGGAAGATACCGTTGAATAGTAATGCGAAGTGATCGCTGTCAGATTTCCCGAGCTATCGTAGCAGTATTGATCATAGACCCCATTAGGAGACCCGCCATTGAAATCAAAATGATAGATATAAACAACTCTGTTTTGGGTGTCCAGCAGCAGCGAATCGATTGAGTAAGGATATGAATTATCGGTAGTGCTTACGATGATGCGATTGCTTTTGTAGGTGATCGTTCTCAAATAAGAATCCCCTGATGTCGGATGCAACTTGATCGTTGATACTGTGCCATCATCGTTGTAGCTGAATGTATAGGTAGTGCTGTACGTGGCAGATCCACCTTCCACCACCTGTGTTACCCTGCAGCCGGTAAAATTTGCGGCTTTGGGCGATGTCGTATTATTACTTTTCTTGTGACAACCGGGGAGCAGAATGGCCGCGATGATTGCAATGATTGTGCCAATAAACAGGGGCAAATGTTTTTGCGATTTATTTTTCATGAGCTCATTCCTGGGTTAGCGTTACAGTGCATGGATAGGTGCTTGCAGCCGTTGTAAACGTTCTGTTCAGGATCACCTGGCTATAAGGGGATTCTTCTCCGTTGAAAGAGCCGCTGCCGGATATTGTTACCCCTTGCACATTCTGGGATGGGATCATAAAGGTATTACTGCAGCAATCTACTGTGCCGTAACAGGTGTCGAATGTACAGTAGGTAGAAGAGCTCTGCGCCGTGCGGTCTATCAGCATGATGCCATTCGGCACGCCGGGCAGGCTGTCTATCTCGCACGAAACATAAATATTAGCCCCGCAACTGTTTGACGGATAATAATAGCCTGCCACTTTAGCTACTCTGTCTATAGGCGCAGTAACAATAAGATTAAAGTTGTAAGTTTTAGTGCCTGCAGACGCATTGCTGAAAACCGCTTGCATGGCATAAGTTCCAGGTGTGGCATTCCTTGCGCCAAACGAGTCCCGCATGGTATAGTTGAGCAGGAAAGAGTAGTTGTTTTTTTGAATGATTACATTGGCCGGGGCGCCGGATAAAGTAACGGAAACCGGTTGGCTTTCGGCAAAACCGGAAATGACATTTATAGACGGGCTGAACCAAACAAGATCATTAGCAGGCACAGATACATCGGTGATGCCGGTCACGGAAAAATCGAATGGCTGCTTTGAATAATCGGGCAAAGGTTTATTGCAGCCCGCTGCACACAACAACAATAAGACAGCTATTTTTTTTCTCATTTTTTTCCGGTATTAAATCCATAAGCAAGCCCGGTATTCACAACTCCCCGGTAACCAAACCCCAGCTCGAAAAAATAGCGCAATTTTCGGCCCACACTTAGCCCGAGTGGCGAAGCGTACATATTCACGTGCGACTTCACATGGCTGCTCCTCATAGGGCCGTATTCATTAACTCCCTGCCGGTAACCCTGATCGTAAAAAGAAGGGTTGTATTGGTCTGTTTCAAATTCGTAAGTAAACCCAAGTCCGGCAACCAGGTACAATCGCACAAGGCTTGTTGCTACATAATCATAGGTTAAGTCGGCGCCAAGCGTATAGCAGGTCCTCACAAATGCGCCTTTCACCGTAGTCTGCAGATCAAATACATTTCCATCTGGTATTTCATTGTCCAGCCAGTCACCATACTGTTGCTCTATAGTGGCGGTCACACCTACAGCGATCCGTTTCTTCAACATATACTTGTAGGTGATGCAAAGCGCACCCGGCGTGCCTCTATTAGCATAGCTAAATTCCGTTGGCCTGCCCGGTTGGTAGCCATCGAGTAAGTAGTCAGCCGTCAACGAGGCGTAACTAACCGAAAAAAAGCTCCTGGCTGTTTTAGCGGGCTTATCGCGCACGCTGGAGTCCTCTTGCGAAAAAGCCGCAGACGAAAAAAACAGGCAGCAGATCAATAGGCAAAATAGAGTGCGTTGCATGAATGAAGTTACTAATTAATACCAGGTGTATAGTCCTGGGCGATTAGAAACAATAACTGATATATGGTATAAATATTGTGATGAGAAGAAAAAAGAAAGGAATGCATAGTAACAATGCTGTTACGGCGCAAGCCGCGATCTCATCCAATCCCCGGTATCATCTTTCGTAAAAAGTATCCGGTCGTGCATACGGCTGCTGCGGCCCTGCCAGTACTCTATGTGGTTAGGTATCACTTTATAGCCGCCCCAATGCGGCGGGCGGGGTATCTCAACTTGGGAAAACTCGTTTTCGTATTTAGTGTAATTAAGGTCGAGGATATTTCTATCTGTTATTTCCTGGCTTTGCGGTGATGCCCATGCTCCTATGCGGCTGCCCACCGGGCGCGAATTGAAATAGGCATCGCTTTCTGCAGCAGGTATTTTTTCAATTTTTCCTTCTATACGCACCTGCCGCTCCAGCTCTTTCCAGAAAAAAACAAGTGCTGCAAACGGGTTTGAATTTATTTCCTTGCCCTTACTGCTGTTGTAGTTGGTGAAGAAAATGAAATCATCCTTATCGAGCCCCTTGAGCAGAACTATCCTGGCATGCGGGATGCCGTTGTAATCGGCAGTAGCCAGCGTCATCGCATTAATTTCCGTGATCTGGGCCGCTTCAGCCTCGGCAAACCATTTTTTAAAAAAAAGAATTGGTTCTGAGCCTACAGCATGCTCATCGAGGGCAGAAAGCCTGTAATCCTGGCGGATGTCAGCAATATTTAGGTTTTTCCCGCTCACTTAGGTTCTGTCGTGAGAATCCAGGTATTTTACCATAACATAAAGAAGCTCAATGATCATCAGCAGGAAGAATACCCACATCAGGGTAGGGCCTATATTTTTATTTACGTTGTCGTAAAATGCGCTCAGCAGGAGGTGGTTCATGAATGTGAATTTGCGCTGCAAGATAGTGAAATAGTTGAAAAGTTGAAAGGTTTCAGCAGGCTTTTGATATTGATTTTTTATGTTTTATCCAAGTCTGGCGTTGGTTTTTATAATTTGGAATTTGTTATTTGCGGTTTGCCATTTGGATTTTGCCCATCCGGGCTCTATCTTCATTCCAAATTCACCTGCGGATGCTCCTGAGGCATGTACCATTTTTGAAGGCGGTGTTCCTTTACTCCTTTACGGCTTTTGGCGGGCCGCAGGGGCATATGGGGATGATGGTGCGTACCTTTGTGCAGAAGAGAAAAGACCTTACCGAGGACGAATTGCTGGAGTACAACTCCTTTTGTATGATGCTTCCCGGCCCGTCTTCTACCCAAACGGTGATGCTGATAGCTATGAAGCGTGGCGGTGTGCCGTTGGCTATCCTTACCTTGTTGTTGTGGGTATTTCCGGCTGCTTTGCTGATGGGTGCATTCTCCTTTGTTATTTATTATTTCAGTGGTGAGGCGCAGGTGGGCAATAAAATGATTCCGCTCAATTTATTCAAGTTTATTATACCCATGTCGGTAGGGTTTGTATTTTTTGCTGCAGCCAAGATGATGCTGACCAGCATAAAGTATATAGCCACTGCAGCTATAATGGTTGGCAGCCTGGTGGTTACTTTGTTTGTCCGTTCCCCCTGGGTGTTTCCTGCACTGATGATAGTCTCTGGCACCATAAGTAACTTCAGTAATAAGCGTATCCCCACACCGCAGCAAAAGCCCAAAAAGATCAATTGGATGCACCTGTGGCTGTTCGCTTTGCTCTTCATAATAGCAGGAGTAATGAGTGAGGTGGCCAAAAACCGGCCTGACTGGAACCACGGCCGGATATTTCATCTTTGTGAGAATTTTTACCGTTTCGGCTCGATAGTATTTGGCGGCGGGCAGGCGCTGCTGCCTATGATGCTGTACCAGTTTGTGAGCAGGTCCAGCTCCCATTACCTGGATGCCAGCCAACTGCTCACCGGTTACGGAATGGTGCAGGCTGTGCCGGGCCCGGTATTTTCTATTTGTTCCTTTGTGGGTGGCGTGGCTATGAGCCAGTATGGAGGTATGTGGCAGGTAATAGGGTGCGTAGTAGCTACTGTTGCGGTATTTCTTCCCAGCACTCTGTTGTTATTCTTCTTATTCCCGGTATATGAAAACCTCAAGCACCATGTTATCATCTTCCGCGCGCTTGAGGGTATTAACGCAGCCGTTGTGGGTATAATATTGGCATCGGGAATAGTTTTGTTCGAATCAATAGCTTTCGACAAAACTGATCTTTCCTTTGAATGGAGCAAGCTGGTGGTAGTGTTCATTACGTTCTGCCTGCTATATTTTACCAAGATACCGGCCCCGCTTATAGTATTGGGCTGGCTCCTCCTTGGCTGGACGACGTTATAGTTCGTTTTCCCTCTTTCAAATATGTTTCTGCGAATGCATCACACATATTCTCTCGCTTTGCGGCTCTTATGTTTGGGCAATAGGCTGCACATAGCTCATTCTACTTTACCCGCTCCTTCGGAGAGGGTGGGGAGAGGCCTCCTACATGTGGTCAATATCCCTGCGCATCACCACCACTCTTCCCAATGCAACAATGTATTCAAAATCTATATCTGGTTTCGTTTTGCTTTCGTGGGTGGAGTAGTGCCCGTTTATTTTCACCTCGCCGTCCAGGGCGTGGGCCTGCACATTCTGTACATTTATTATCTCATCGCCCAGCACCATCAGCCCCTGCACATTCTTTATTTTCACATGGTCGTATTCTATTTCGTCTATCTGGGCATTAAAGGAGATGTTCATGCCGGATGGGGCAATGAACGGCTCTTCAGCAGGCGCCGGGGTCACTGGTTTTGTCTTCGGCTTGGTGAATGTCTCCTTCCATTTATTTCCGTCTATACGGTCGGCCGTTAAGTTTATGGCGCCGCTGAGAATGCCTTTATGCAGGTAATAGCCCAGCAGGTTATTGATGCTTCCCTCGCCTGTAAACTGTGTGTTCAGGTACTTTGCTTTCAGGTTGCTCACCGTTATGTTTTCCGGGCTGAAGGTGAGCGCCATGCTGTTCAGTTGCGCCATCTCCGGAAATTCTTTTGAGCTGTAGCCAAGGTTATCAATGGTTATGGTGCCAGTCGCATCCAGCGAATCAAATTGCCGTTTTTCAGCATCAGCTATTGCCCCTTTTACTGCTACGTTGGCGTGGATCGTTCCGGTCAGCTTTGTGCCTTCAGCCAGCTTCACAAAACTATTAATTTGCGAGAGGTCGATCTTTCCCCTGGCCGATGCTTCTACCCACTTGTTCGAGACGGGCGTTTTCATCATTATGCTGAAATCAAATGGCTCCGGACCTATATCCACATGGCCTTTTTCCAGGTTTATTACGGTATGATCGGGTATGCCATCCGGGTTGCTGGCCACTAGCTTTAATTGCACGTTGCTTATTTTTTGTGCCAGCCCTGCATACTGCAGTGAGCCATCCTGTATGCCTACTGTGATATTAAAAGCAGGTATCCGCTCTTTATTGAATACCCCTTTTATGGTGCCAGACATACTCGCTTTGCCTGTTGTTTTAATGTCCTTAAAATTGTCGTCATATACACCCGGTATCAGCGAAAAAAGGTCTTTAAAATCGTCCGATGGCATATTGAAAGTAATGTCCACATCAGTGTTCGCTGTGTCGCGCATTTGTACAAACCCTTTGGCGGTTACATCCAGCCCATTCAGTTTTATGCCCTTGGTGTCGAAACTGTATTTGTTGTTTCTGCGCTCTACTTGTATATCAAAACTGATATTTGTTTTCACTTTAGACAGGTAGGGTATCTTACCGGATACAACCGTCAATGCGGCGCATGACGTCTGCGTACTCAGTGTAAACAGATCATTTTTAAACTCCCCGGATCCTTCATGAACAAGATCGTCAACTGTTGCATGTATATTCTTCTGTTCATCCCGGTATTCGATAAAGGCATGTTCTATGGCATATTTGCGCAGGCTGACGGTAAAATGTTTTGGTTTGCCGGCGTCGGTGGTTTTTTCTCCGGAAGCTTTTACAATGTTCCAGTTAGCCACGCCATTTTTGCGCACGATTGCATGTATGCGCGGCTTTATAACACTGACTTTCAGTATATCGTAATCTCCCTTTATTGCCTTCTTTATATCAAGTATAAGGTCTGTCTCCTGCGCAGCAATGAGTGTGTCTTTGCTGAATGTTTCTTTACCGGTGATGCATAATCCGTGTATCCTTACAGAGAGGTGTGGGAAATGGCGGAAAAGCGAGATCGAAATATCTTTAAAATCAGTCCGTGCATCCAGGTTGTCATTTAGCCCGGCCTTGACTTCTGCCAGTATCTTATCCTTATAAAAAACAGGGATAATAATAGCTGCCCCTAAAAACAGCACAAACAACAGGCCAATAAAAATAAATAGGAATCGAAAAGTTTTTTTGATAGACATAAGAATATATAGAGTGCTGAAAATAAGTATAGTACAAGTTTGGGCAAAGGTATTATTTGTCCCTAAAAAACGATTAGCGAAAAATAAAATTGCCGAAAAAATATCCCAGAGATAAAATACAACATCAAATCCAATAGAGGGTTCCCCGGAACAAGGTCCCGATTTTTCATCGGGAAGAGACAGGAGCAGCGTTACGGGGTTTCCTTCAGCAACGCATTTATATCCCCTATCATCTTGTTCACATCGCCCGGATTAAGGCCGTCATAAAAGCCGCGCACACGGCCATAACCGTCCACAAGTGTATAGTGCTTGTCGTGAATAAAATCTTTGTCTATACTCACACCGGTGGTGTCATCTTCAGCGCTGATGAGGTAGCTGTAGCGCGCCATATCATAGAGTTTTTTCTTGTCGCCGGTCAGGAACATCCACTGTGCAGGGTCTGCATCAAAACGCAGGCTGTATTCTTTAAGCGCCTTTACAGTGTCCTTTATTGGGTCCACCGTGTGGGATAGAATCAGCACATTTTTATTTCCCTTGAACGCTTTGGAAACCGTCACCATATTCTCATTCATCTTAGGGCACATACCCTTGCAGGTAGCAAAGAAAAACTCCACCACGCATATTTTGCCTTTTACGTCCTCATTGGTGATCACTTTTCCATCCTGGTTCATAAACGAAAAGGGTGCTATGTGGTGGTTTTGGTCATTGCCAACAATAGGCAAAGCCAGCGTTTTTTGTTCGTGCATTACCTTGTAAGCATACCCCAGGAAGGCAACACCTAACAACATAAAAAAGGAAATGAGAAAAATAGTCGTCTTTTTATTGTTCATGCAGCAAAGGTATTTACAAATACCGATTGCCGATGTCAGTATATGCCAATTTCCCCTTAAAAACGCATATATTCATCTTCTGCATATTTTTACCAATCATCCAAAATAAAAATGCTAAATTATTTCCCTAAGCCCAATGGTCTAAACCAAAGATTAATATATGGTTCCCCGGAACAAGGTCCCGATTTTTCATCGGGAGGGGAGGGGTTATTTCAGATTCTGGTCAAAGTAATCCGTTATCTTCTGCATCAGGTGCACCCGGTCTTTACCGCGCACATTGTGTTCATAGCCGGGATATACAAAGTAATCCACCTGCACCCCTTCATCAACAGCCTTTTTCAGAAAGGCGAGGCTCTGCTGCCATACTACCGTATTGTCATTAGTGCCATGAATAAGGAGCAGCTTACCTTTCAGGTTCTTTACCTTGTCCAGCAGGTTGGCATGTTCATAACCATCCGGGTTGTCCTGCGGCCGGTCCATGTAGCGCTCGGTGTACATCACTTCATACATTCTCCAGTCCATTACCGGGCCGCCCGCTACCGCGCATTTAAATACTCCTGGATGCTTTAGCATCAGAGATGTGGTCATGAAGCCGCCATAGCTCCAGCCGTGAACGCCCATCCTGTTCCCGGCTACGTAAGGTAACGATTTCAGGTAATCCGCACCCCGCATCTGGTCTTCCATTTCCACCTCACCCAGTTGGCGAAATGTGGCCTGCTCGAACGCCAGCCCACGGTTCCAACTGCCCCTGCCATCCATGGTGAACACGATGTACCCATGCTGCGCCATATATTCATACCAAAGATTGCCGCTCTCCGGGAACGAATTGTGTATGAGTTGCACGTTCGGGCCATTGTACAGGTACATTATTGCAGGGTATAGTTTTGTGCTGTCAAAATCTGGTGGTAGTATCAGTTTGCCGTAGAGCGGTATTGCGCCATCGGCGGTATTTACATTGATCGTTACATTCCTTATTTGCGCGCGGTTGTACGTATCAAGCGGATCCGGTGCTGCCAAAAGTTTTTCTGTAAAGGAGCCATTCGTGGAATAAATAACGCAGTTTCTGGGAATGCCAGGCCCAGTGTAGGTGTCATAGATATACTTACCATCTTCGCTGGCGAGCGCGCTATGCATGCCTGGGTCTTTATCTATCCGGTTCACCTTCCCGTTCTCCAGACCCACTGTATAGATGTGTTTCTCCAGCGGCGATTCTTTTGAGGCGGTGATAATAGCTTCCTTGCTTTTCATATTGAATCCTGCCAGTTCATTCACCACCCAGTTTCCTTTCGTGAGTTGGCGCACCAGTGTACCATCTGTTTTGTATAAGTACAGATGGTCATACCCATCGCGCTCGCTCCACCAGATGAACTCATCATTTTTGCCGGGGATAAAAGTGAGGTTGTGCATGGGGTGCACGTACTTCGGATTGGTTTCTTCAAACAGAGTTTTTACCATTTCGCCTGTTTTGGCGTCATACTCATTCAACCAGAGGTGGTTCTGGTCGCGGTTCAGGATGGCGATGAACATATAGGCTTCATCCGGGCTCCAGGTCACGCTGGTCAGGTAGTGGTCTTTTTCATCGGTGCCGGTTTTCATAACGACCGTTTTTTTCGCAGCCGGGTCATATACGCAAAGTGTTACCTGGTGCGAAGGGCCGCCGGCCATAGGGTATTTTATTAGATCCACTGTAGCCGGAATAGTGTCCCAATGCGGGATAGGGTAGTCCCTTACCATCGTCTGGTCCATGCGGTAGTAAGCGAGATAAGTGCCCCTGGGCGAGAAAAATATACCATGGTCTATCCCAAATTCATCGCGGTGTACCGATTTGCCGCACACAATGTTTTTATCACTTTCATTGGTCACCTGCACAGGTGTGCTCTCGTACAGCCAGAGATTGTTGTCAATGGTATAAGCAATTTTGCGGCTTTTATCAATGGTCACATTATCAGCATTGTCGGGCAGGGCAGTCCACTTGTTCCAGCTCCATTTGTTGGCATCCAGTTTGCCGGTTATTATATCCTTCCCATTCATAAAGTAAGCATCATCCTTATCCAGCCATTTTAGGACAGGAAGGCTGCTTTTGGCCGTCTTCCCGGGATAATCGCCAGCCTCCACTATTGCAGTTATGGTCGCACCCTTTATTTCAAAATCCATGTAACTCCATACATCGGTGCTGTCCTTTTTATCCGCTTTCCAGAAGTGGTCTGTGCCCGGCTGCCACGAAGCGCCCTTAATGTTTTTAGGGGCCAGGGTAGTCGTCATGCCGTTGGTGGCCTCTGCCATGGTAAACATCTTTTTCTGTGCAGGGGTCTGTACAGAAATGATCACAGCGCCCGCCAGCAGCAGGCATACTTTCTTATTGAAATTCATAAACATTGATTAGTGGGGCAAACTTAGGGAATATTCATTGATTGCCCCTGCGTCATTGCTGCACAGAAAAATAGTGGTTACACAATGTGTGCACGCAAGGTGGAAAATTCCCACTTTAACGAAGGTGTGTGGGAGGGCGAAAGAAGCCAGGGGTATCTTAACTCACGCAAAACACTAAACAATCCAAATTCCAAACTACCAATTCCCAATTCCACCTCCGCTCACTTCATCACCCCGATATTATTCCGGAAAATCTTTACAGCAATAGCCAACAGTATTACGCCGAAGAACTTACGCACTACCGCGATACCTGATGGCCCAAGTATGCGCTCCAGGAAATTCACAGAGCGCAATGTGATGTAAATAATCACCAGGTTGATGAGAATAGCAATAAGGATATTATAATACTCATAAGCGGCTTTAAGCGACATAACCGTAGTAAGCGTACCGGAGCCCGCTATCAGCGGAAAAGCAACCGGTGCCAATGTACTGGAGCCTGCACCTTCTTTATCGGGCTTGAAGAACTCCAGCCCCAGTATCATTTCCAATCCCAGGATGAAGATAACGATGGAGCCCGCAATGGCAAACGACTTAATATCCAGCCCCATGAACTCCAGCATCTGCTCCCCAATAAAAAAGAATAGCAGCATCAGACCGCCGGATACCAGTGTGGCGAGTGCGGCATTAATATCGCCCATTTTCTTCTTTATAGATATGATCACTGGCAGTGAGCCAAGCACATCGATTACCGCGAAAAGAGTAAAGGTAACCGTGATGATCTGGGATATATCTGTTTTACTGAGTACAAATCCTTTCATAGTATAGCTAAGATAGCTATTTTTGCCGCTCAATTAAAATAAATGGCATTACTTAATTACACCCATACAGCCGCAGACCGGTTTATGCGCTATGTGCAGATAGACACACAAAGCGATCCCACATCGCCTTCACAGCCGTCAACAGAAAAACAAAAAGACCTGAGCCGCATACTGGTAAAAGACCTGCTCGAAATAGGCATCACCGACGCGGCGCTGGATGAACATGGGTATGTCTATGCAACCATACCGGCTACTAGCGATAAGAGTGTACCCGTGCTATGCTATTGCTCTCATGTGGACACTGCGCCCGATTGCAGCGGCGCAGGTGTGAAGCCAATACTGCACAGGAAATATGACGGTAAGGACATTGTACTGCCGGATGATACCTCTGTTGTTATCAGTGCCGAAAACCATACTTATCTTAAAGAGCGGATAGGAGATGATATCATCACGGCATCAGGCCTCACGCTGCTTGGCGCAGATGACAAAGCAGGTGTAGCCATTATTATGGACCTGGCTAATTACCTGGTGCAGCACCCGGAGATAAAACATGGTAAGATACGCATCCTGTTTACCCCCGATGAGGAAGTGGGGCGTGGAGTAGCGGCCGTAGATATGAAGAAACTGGGCGCACAATATGGCTATACGCTGGATGGCGGCGAGCGCGGCCACCTGGAAGGGGAGACCTTCTCGGCTGATGCCGCCATTGTTACGTTCCATGGCATCAGCGCCCATCCTGGCTATGCCAAGGGCAAAATGGTACATGCGATAAAGGCGGCATCGGCTTTTGTGGCCATGCTGCCAAAAGACGAGTGGTGTCCTGAAGCCACCGAAGGGATGCAGGGTTTTGTACACCCCACGAGTATAGATGGCGGGCTGGAAACAGCCACTGTGCAGTTCATAGTCAGGGATTTTGATACCGTAAAGTTGGAGCAGCATGAGCAGCGGCTGAAAGGGCTGGCAGACCAGGCTGCGGCGCAGTTTCCCGGCGTTACGGTCAATTTTACTGTGAAAGAGCAGTATCGCAATATGAAAGAGGTGCTGGACAAACACTCCTACGTGATGGACTATGCCGAAGAAGCATACAAGCGCGCAGGAATGACTGCACAGCGCATGAGCATACGCGGCGGCACCGATGGGTCAAGGCTATCATTTATGGGGCTTCCCTGCCCGAATCTATTTACAGGGGAGATGGGTATCCACTCAAAACAGGAGTATGTGAGTGTTCAGGATATGGAGAAAGCGGTGGAAACTTTAGTGCATTTGGCACAGATCTGGGAAGAAAGGACTAACTGATTTAAATTGAATCTTTTAGTGTCATGTCAACCGGATATTTTTAATAGCCCCGACCTTCAGTTTGGGTGTAGGAACTACATATGAGCGGCTTTAGCCGAAATAAGTTAAAATGCATTTGACACGACACTAGATATACGTGGAATTTGTTTTAACGGTATCTTTGCAAAAATGACTCTGATATAATGGACCGGAACTATAAGGCTATTTTACTTACTATATTGTCGTTGTCGGTTTTTGTAATTGCCATTTGCGAGTTGGTCAGGTTCAGCCACAGGGGCGGAGATGGTATTTTTGAAACAGGCAGGGCAGGCGAATCTTACCGGGGTGAAATATATCCGGTGCAGACCATAACCCGTACACAGCGGGCCGCGGAATTACCAAAAACAACGATGCAGTTTTACGAAACCAAGTACAACTTCGGCAGCATTCCTGAAGATCAGGTAGTGAAACATGCCTTCCGGTTTAAGAATACAGGAATGAACCCGTTATACATCGCGAAAACAGACGTTACCTGTGGTTGCACAGTGCCCACCTTTCCGCAGGAAATGATAGCGCCTGATGGCGAAGGTGAGATCACGGTTGAATTCAATCCCGCGGGCAAATCAGGGGTAGAGCAGAAAAATATCATTGTACACTCAAATGCCTTACCAGAGGCGGTATCCATATCTATAGAGGCGGATGTGAAGTAAATATGAGCGTCTTTAAAAAGTTTACAAATTATCTCTCGCTGATCAAGTTCAGTCACACAGTTTTTGCATTGCCCTTTGCCTTCATTGGCTTCACGCTGGCTGTAGTTTATTTTCATAATCTTTTTCGCTGGCAATTGCTGATAGAGATGCTGCTGTGCATGGTATTCGCCCGCAGCGCAGCCATGTCTTTCAATCGCTACCTCGACCGCCATTTTGATGCCCTGAACCCCCGCACCGCAAAACGGGAAGTACCCGCCGGTATTATAAAACCGCAACATGCGCTCCGGTTCACGATCATCAATTCAGTATTGTTTATAGCCACTACCTGGTTTATCAACCCGGACACCCATATTTGTTTTTACCTGTCCTTTGTGGCGCTGTTCGTGATCCTGTTCTATAGTTATACTAAGCGGTTTACAGCGCTTTGCCACATCGTTTTAGGTATTGGGCTTTCCTTATCACCTATAGGGGCATTTATCGCTGTTACGGGCCACTTTGCTTTACTGCCGCTATTTTTCTCTTTTGCCGTACTGACCTGGGTAGCCGGTTTCGACATAATATACGCGCTTCAGGATGAGGCTTTCGACCGCGACAACAAACTCCATTCCATTCCTGCCGCATTAGGCGTAAAAAATGCCTTGATCGTCTCCACTATGCTACATGTATTATCGGCGTCCTTTGTGATAGGCGCAGGTATCATTGGCCATTTCAACTGGATATACTGGATAGGCGCAGTGTTCTACGCTGCCATGCTCACCTACCAGCACCTGCTAGTAAAGCCCAACGACCTCAGCAAAGTGGGCATCGCCTTTGCCAATACTAATGGCTTTGCAAGTGTGGTGTTTGCGGTGTTTACGATTGCTTCGTTACTGGTGTAAATAGTAAACGCACTTTTATTTGCTGTTTCTGAGTTTTTCAATATCTCGTTTTGTCAATAAGGAGATTGTATTTAAGGAACCTTCTCTATGTTGGTCAATTGCTTTCAGAACAGAGTTTAATGGGAAGTTCAAAAAATCTACTCCATCAATTTTCGTTGCATATTCTTTTCCTTCTTCGTCTGTAACTATTGTCCAGTACATGTGGTATTCTTTTACGAGATATTGACCGAAAGCAAACCCAACTATGTTGACAAAATGTTCTTTTTCACACTGAAATTTTGTGCTATCTACGTTCCATTCGTCAATCAACTTGTCTAACGTTTTTGGTGTATAATTGTTGATGTTTACACCATGTATGTATGACCGAATTAATGAATCTGCACTCGTGAGACAATCCTTAATAAAAATTTCTTGCTGGACGTTTAACTTATTGAAAGCCTGATGTTCATCCGCGATTTCTGCTGTTTTAAAATAGACTGTATCTCCGCTGATTGTATCATTTTCG
Organism: uncultured Bacteroidota bacterium; assembly: GCA_903887415.1. GTDB lineage: Bacteria > Bacteroidota > Bacteroidia > Chitinophagales > Chitinophagaceae > Nemorincola. Next base: position 95,462 of record CAISPO010000001.1, read on the forward strand.
TGCTTGTAGTCATTATCGGTTAGTTCACTGTATTTCTTATGTTGCATATCATTACAGGACAGGCATATCAAGACTGACAGCAACAATGACAAAGCCGTAACCAATCGATTATAGGATGACTTCTGCTTAGTTTTCATCGATAATGTGTTAAACGATACCTTTTCTCACACCCTTACCGCCCCTTTATACATCTGCTCAATGATCCGCACCACCTCACGCCCTTCTTCCGCGCTGGTCATTACGGACTGATTGTACAGCAGCACGTCCACTACGTTTTGTATCACCTTGTCGTGGTTGCTCATAGAGCCCTGGTACAGGCCGTAATCGTTGGCTTTGGCCGTAATATTTATTGGGGGCAGGGTAGCAGTGGCTAGCTGCTGGTATTCTATAGTGTTCAGGTATTGGCCGCCTATTTTCACCGTTCCTTTTTCTGCAAATATGGTAATAGACCCTTCCATATTACGCTCATAAGCGCAGGTAGTAAAGTTGAAATTGATTATGGCATCATTCACCGCCTTCAGCACAAAACTACCCGTATCCTCTACTTCGGTATTATGTCTATGCGCGAAATTGTGTATCCACCCCTCTGCCTCTTTTACCGGGCCGTTGAGGTAGTACAATATGTCCACAAAGTGGCTGAACTGTGTGAAGAGGCAACCGCCGTCTTTATTCTTCTTTCCGCGCCAGTCGCTGCCAGCGTAGTAGCTGTCGCCACGGTTCCAGAAACAGTTCACTTGAATCATAAAGATATTACCCAGCTCATGGTTTGCCATTAACTTTTTCACTTCCCGTACCGGCGGGTTGTAGCGGTTTTGTTTTACCGCGAATATGGTCTTGCCTGTTTCATCTGCGGCTGCTATCATCCGGTCGCACTCTGCCACGCTCATGGCCATTGGCTTTTCTACTACAGTATGCAGGGCCGCCTTTAGTCCTGAAATGGTATGCGGTTCGTGCAGGTAGTTGGGTGTACATACACAAAGTACATCTGCTGTTGACTTTCCCAGCATTTCATCCACATTTGTATAAAAGGCAATGCCCTCTGGCACATGCGCCTTCGCTGCTGGATCAATATCACAAACAGCAACCAGATCCGTATCGGGGTTTTGCAGTATTTGACCGGCATGGCGGCGGCCTATATTGCCAAAGCCAACAATGGAAAAACGAATTTTATCGGGCATAAACTTTCAAAAGTAAAAAACCTAAACGTAATAATTATCGTTTATTGTATAGGTATTTGTAAATTTACAGTAATAGGAGTTAGTTCGTTGATAAACAATGGCACATGCAGGACTTAATAGAAATAGAAGCGGCAAGGCTCAAATCGGTAGCACGATTCAAAGAGTTCGATTTCGACCTGGATAAAAACCTGGACGGCATATTAAAACTTGCCGCAGATATTTATGAAACGCCGGTTGCGTTCATTACCCTTATTGATGAGCATGACCAGTGGTTTAAGGTAAAAAGGGGGTTTGATGTATCACAGATGCCCCGCGCTATATCCTTTTGTACGCACGCAATAATGCATGACGATGTAATGATCGTTCCCGATGCCAGCTTGGACAATCGCTTTACAAATAATCCGTTAGTGGCAAACGTTCCCAATGTTCGTTTTTATGCAGGCGCTCCGCTTGCAGCCCACGACGGTAATAATATTGGTACCTTATGTGTGATGGATACCGAGGTAAAGGAGATATCTGAAAATAAAAAAGTGCTGCTGGGAATACTCGCGAAACAAGCCATTCACCTCATGGAACTGGAGCTGACCTACAAGATGCTGAATGTGAAAATGCAGCAGGTAGAAACGCAAAATAAAGCCCTCATGGATATAGCCCACATACAGTCGCATGAGTTCAGGGCGCCGCTGTGCAGCATTATGGGCCTGATGAACATTATTAAGGAAGACAAATACCGTGAGCCATACACCTACCTGGAAATGATGGACGAAGCCATAAGAACGCTGGATGACCGGATCCATGCAGTAGTAAGGGGTACAGAAATTGCTAAGAATGCTTACGTTGCTTAGCCGCTATGATTTGAAAATCTGCTCTAAGACAGATGATAGCCTGATACCAGCGATCAGCAATTGCATTTCCACAACTTTTTTGTTCTTGTCTATATATGCCTGGTCTATGGTATCGTCTTTAAAGGCATACACATTAGTGAGCAGTGAACGCGGTTCATGCGTCCAGTTCTCAACATCTATCTTTTTGAGCCCGTCTATTTCGCTTTTATTGAAATTTTTCAATTGGGCTAAGCAATCGTTCGGAGTTATTTTTTCGCTTTCAATGATCTCTGTATCCCAAACCCGGTGCAGGTTTGTAGGTTTCCCCAGGTATTTTACATGTATGTCGTTGCCGCCTTTGTCTTCCTCATAGCCTACGTGCAGCGGCATGTGCAGGTCGCCGGTGAGGTGAAAAATGATCATCAGGTCTTTTTTGATGTCATCCTTGCTCATATTGTCCCTATGTTCCAGTTCGGTAATAGCTTTATTGAGGGCATTGATAACGTTGCCATCCTTTGTTTCTGTATATGCCTGGCCTTTTTCAATATTTACATAATGCCACGATTTCATATAATCGTAACTGTGGTCGCTGCGCATATCGTCCATCCAGGTGCTTGCTTCTTCTATAGTTGTACTCCCTAGATATTTATGTACTGCATCCTTTGTGCTGCTATCCAGGAAATGAAAGGCGATCTCAGCTACAATACCATGTCCGATTTTGCCCCAGGCAAAAGAACGTTGGGGCACAGAAATGATGAGCGATAACACTACGGCTAATGACAATATTTTTTTCATGGTTGTAAAACTATATTATACCGCTCATTCGCAATACAGTATAATGTTAATTTATCATTACCGTAAGACAGAGCCAAAAGAAAATGAAAACCGCCCGGGCTTTACCAGGCGGTTTATGTAAACATTATAGGATCTTTATTGTTTTACAAATTTCAGCGGGGTTACCTGCCCGGTATTTTTTTCCCTAATATTAATATAGTAATTCCCTGTTGCAAATGACGCCGTATTTATCGAGAACTGCTTGCCTGACTGTATTCCTTTGTACACAGTCTGTCCAGCGGCATCGGTTATATTAACCCACTTGGTGCCTTCTGCAGTTCCGGTAATATCAATGTTGTTGACAACCGGATTAGGGAATAATGTATATACTGTTGTTACTTGCGAAACTGATGCAATAGCAGTGGTGCTGTGGCTGGTGTCTGTAACGCTGTCAGCATAAACAGTTATGTTATCATAACGGTCATTGCCGGAAGTGCCGGTATCGCCAATGGCAAAGTTGATCTGCACCTTGAAGTGGGGGTTATTGTTAGTCAGCGTGTCAGAAGAAAAATTAAAAGTCTCTAATTGAAAAGCATTGCTAACAGTATCCGTAGAATCAACATAATAAGTCGCAGAAGCGCTGATCGCAGTATTTATCCAGGTAGTGCCATCAACTGTATAAGTAACAATATTCTGCTGCGAGCCTTTTTTAGTACGCTCTACAGCGTAGGCAAGCACTATATTTTTATACCCTGTAGTTGGTATAGTGATCGTAAACGGGCCGGATGCAGGGTTGCGCAGGCGCAGAGCGGCTGCACCTGCACCTAAAGTGGTGCCATCGGCCCCAACTCCGTTAAGTGTTGTGCCTGATTGTACGGTGTCATAGTATGCGCCGGAATAGGAAAGGCCCGCGCCAGCTACTAATGAAGATGTTGGTGTCAGTGCGTCTGCAGAATCAACATTAAAATTCCAATAGTGTATCAGTGTCTGGGCTCCACTTTCCGATTTGAAAGCCAGCATTGCTCCAATGCAAAATAATAGAGTAAGTACATTTTTTTTCATAAAAGATATTTTGTGCAAAGGAATATCTCTAATGTTATGAGAATATTACGTAAACGTTAAGGAAAGATTGTGTAACAGCCCGCATAAAATGCAAAATGGCACAGAAGATAACACTATCTTAATGTTAAGGTAACATTGGGTGCAGACTTTTTCGCTCGTTTGCCAATGTATCTTTACGGCTTCATTATTATTTTGACCCGGCTCCCAAGCGAAGCCTTTCAATACACTTTTCTATAAAATGACTATAAAACTACCTGGATATAAAGCGCTGCTGCTCACTAGCGCCTTATTCATCGCTAACTATTGTTTTGCACAGCAAGATACACTTCGCCTCCTGTCTTATAATGTCCTTTACCTCGGCGACAACCCGCCATGCCAGGCCGCGCACAGCACAATGGAGGGATACCTGGAGACTGTTGTAGCCTATGCTAATCCTGATATTGCTGGGTTTGTAAAAATGGAGGCGATGGATGCGTCTGGAACAGCGCCTGCCCAATTTGCTGATTCGATATTGCAGGACATTTTTAATGCCGCATACCCGGGGCGATATGCCTATTGCCCGTCCACCAATGTATCGTCTGCAGACAATATATCCATGTTATTTTACGACCAGCAGAAACTCGGTTTTGTAAATGTGCTCTGCACGTATTCCTATATTACCGACTTCGACACTTACAAGCTCTATTACAAGACGGCTAACCTCGCCACAACCCACGACAGTATCTTTTTATATGTAACCCTGAACCATACAGAATCAGGGAGTGGAAGCAGTGATGCGGCTACCAGGGGTGTGCAAATAGGAGGAGAGATGGCACAAATAGAAACACATTTCACAACCCTGCCAAATATGGTGAATATGGGCGATTTCAATGTGCACAACAGCACGGAGGCCTGTTACCAGGCTCTTGTAGCGCCAACTAATCTTAACTATCGCTATTATGATCCTCCCTTTTATCCCGATGCTCTTTTTTCTTACCCGGCAGACTGGGACAATAACCCTGGTGATTACGCTTATTATCTTACAACAAGCACAAGAACGGGTAGTTCACCAAATGAGTGCAGCAATGATTTTGGTGGCGGAAAATCATGGTACGACCATATTTTCCTGTCTTCAAATATCATCAATAAATCAGACCATATCAGCTATCTGCCACATTCTTTCCATGTAATCGGCAATGACGGCGACAGGCTAGGGGTACCAGTGATAGGCCCGCCGGCTAATGTATCTGCGCCCGCAGCAGTGATCAATAGCATTTACCAGATATCGCAGCACTACCCGGTGACATTAGACCTGCTTGTAGATACTTCTGCTGTCACCTCTGCAAATATGGTTAGCAAGGAAGAGAAAGTAACCGTAACTAACCCGGTTGAAAAGGAACTTACAATGAGATTCCCCACCAGCCTGGTGGGCAAAACCATAACTGTTCAATGCATGGATATGTTAGGTCGTATGCAGATGAAAAGCACATTTGTGTTAACCGGTGAACTGGAACGAATACCCTGCACATTGATGCCCGGTATCTATTACTTAGCTATATCTGCAGATGGTGAGCAGGTTTCAAAAAGGATCGTCACAAAGGAATAGATCAGGCTTTATAGTAGCCCCAGCCTTCAGGCTGGGGTATAGGAGTAAAATAATGGGCTGGCTTTAGCCCAGATGCTTGCGATAGATTTAATTATCTAAAGGGACGACATTCAAAACTTGATACAGAGCGGAAAAATTCCTACTGCTGGTAAGTTTCCTTATAGAATTTCTGCTCTGCAGGTGAAGGGTAAAACGGTTTTTGTGAGCGGGAGAAACGGTTCCTGTGCGAAAAGAAAAAATCGGTTATATCTCCTCCGTTTGTTTGCACAAGCACCAGGTCTGGCTCGGAGTATTTCGCTTTTTCATTCCATAATGTCACATAATCTTCTATGGTGTAAAGTATGATCCCCGAATTCATTATTTCCGCATCAGGGAACATTTTCTCCAGCACTGCGCTGATAGTAAATTCATTATTCAGGAAAGGGCAGAAGAAAGCCGAATCACCCATAAGCAGGATGTGTTTTTTCTTCTTGGGAAATTTTACATCATGCGTCATGCGCAGGCCCTGTGAATTAGCTACAACATGGTAAGGCATATCTTTTTCCCCATCGCGGATCTCATCGCTGCTCGGCGGCAGGTCGCCAAATGTTTCGGGGCGTTCTGAATCTTTGTAGGTTACTGTGCTTTTTACATTATAATACTTTCTGATGATCGGAGCCAGGTGGTCTGCAACAAATACAGCCCCTGCTTTGGACAAGTGTCCATCTTTGGGCACCTGTGTGAATGTATGAGGGTCCATACCTGCCAGCAGCGGCGTAAAGTCGAAGCACTCGATGCCCAGCTCGGCACAGGTGGATCTGATAAATGGCAGGCCATACCGGTTAGTATTCTGCATCCCCTTTCCCACTTCGGGCGTTAGTATCACATACACCATTTTAGCGCCTGTCCCTTCCACCAGCTTTTGCAGTTCGGCGGTTTTGTCGTGGTATCGTTGTTTCAGCTCAGCATAAACGGGTGAGCCATCTCCATTGTCCAGGATGCGCTCATCCGGTACTTTGGGGTACTGGTGGTTCAGGTCATCTATTTTTTTCTTGTTATCCTCCCGTTGTTTTTCCTGCCTGGCCTCCTGGGCATTTTCTTTCCTGGGCGCTTCCTGGGTAGTGCAACTATTCAGAAAAGGTGCAGATATTACGAGGGCAAAGGCAAATAGTTTTATCCGGTTCATCAGTTAAAATTTAAAGTAGTAATATTCTGCCGAGTTTTGTTTCTTGCTTAAATAACAAATGGAAACGCACAAAAGTAAGTATAAGCAGCTTTTTATGGCTATGTTTATTTGTTTTGCTCTTGCGGGGGATATGCATGCTCCTATATGCCATTGTCGTATATCCATAATATAAGTACCTTTTCTTTGTATCCATTCTACAGCGAACAATGGAATGCACCAAACCGCATACTTGGTTACATAGCTTTCTGGGGCGGTGAATAGGCCGGGAGATAATATACGGCGCAGCATGGACACTGCGTCCGGTACGCTGTTTGCCCGGAAAAATACCCATCCTAGCGCAAGGAACAGAATTACAAACAGCCAGCTAACCAAGTTATAGATAACCAGTGGTATTTTCTCAGACAGCCGCTTACGCTGCTCTACGGTCAGGTATTCATATACCATTGCCACTCCATGCAGCATACCCCATACTACAAATTGCCACCCGGCCCCATGCCAGAAGCTGCTTATGAAAAACGTTACCAGCAGGCTAACGACAATCGCCCACCTCCTCCATGTGCGGAGTGCGTAAACCATAGGGTTAAAGATGTAGCCATACAGCCAGTTGGTAAGCGATATGTGCCATCGCCGCCAGTATTCGGTAATGCTGGTGCTGTGGAACGGGACAATGAAGTTCTGTACCAGGTTGATGCCCAGCAGGCCTGCAATGCCCCGTGCCATGCTGGAATACCCCGAGAAATCGGCATAGAGCTGTATGCCGAAAAGGAAAACACCTATAGCTATTGTGCTGCCATTTAGTTCGCTATACTGGCTGAAACAATAGCTCACAGCCTTGGATATATTGTCGGCAACCACCATTTTTTTAAACAGCCCCCATAATATTTCTCCAATAGATTCGTCTATATGGGTAAAAGTGGCATTTGCTCTGGTCTTAAACTGCGGCAATATGGTTGTTGCTGAAGGAATAGGCCCGGACAGCAGGTGAGGAAAAAAACTGATATAGGACGCATAGGTAAGGATGTTTCTCTCTGCTGGTATTTTCTCCCAGTACACATCTATTAGGTAACCGAGAATAGCGAATGTGTAAAAACTGATGCCTACCGGGACAAGCAGCGACCATGAACCGGGTAACCAGTCTCTCGATGCGTGCAATTGATTGAAAAGCGCTATAATGTATTTGGTGTATATTAACCCTGCGCTGATGATACATAGACCAATTGTCAGCAGCGCTTTTCTTTGCCTCGGTTTTTTATTCTTTTCTATGGCTGCGGCAAAACAATAGCTGATGATAACGAGTGCCGATAAATAAATAGGAAATGAAAAATGAAGCTGGGAGTAGAAATACATGCTGGCTCCAAGCAGTAATATATTCTGAAGCGTTCGCCACTTAAAAAGCAGCCAGTACACCGCAAGCACTACAGCAAAAAATAAGGCAAACTCCTTTGTATTAAATAGCATGCAATGGGTTGTAGCTACAATAATACAATAAAATATTTACTGATTTTACCAGCCTTATTGCAGCAAGGCAATTCAAATCCTCGGATAAAAATATCGTTATCTTAAGCCCGAATTGGCTTAAATATAAATAGCCGTGGGTGTAACCCACTAGTGTTCGAAACCTTATGTTGAATTAAGCAGGTGCGGCGCCCTTGCGGGGTCACCCCCGCACAGTGACAATTGCCTTTATTATTTCATTTTCCAATTCTAATTCAAACTTTAGTTTAGCGATTTTGAACCCTCTTTATTCGAAGAGTTTGGCAGCTATTGAAATGCTAGTGCTGTCCGCTTTGGACAAAGCTTTTTCCTCTTTGAGCTCTTTGTTGTAGATAGAATATATGCTAAACAGCTTTTCAAAATAGTCAACATCAATTGTACAAATGCGATCTCGAATTGAGTTATACTTACCATCTAAAATGTCAAATTGAGAGAAAGACTTGAATTGCGCTGACTGCAGAAAAGTTTCCATCACACGTAAACTGAGTTTCTCAGAATTAAGCATAGAAAACAATAGCAGCTTAAATATGATTTCTCCTGACAGTTTCTTCACTTGGGAGTCAATCTTGTTTTCAATGGCTAAATCTCTAAACATGTTGGATGGAATAAGCCTAAGAAGATCATTCGTAGTCATATGCAAATTTGACACCTGCAAGGTTTCAAACACTAGTGGGTGAAACCCACGGAAAAAAGTAAAAAACCATCACAACCCAGAAAGGGTTGAATATGAAATACGCAAGCGCAAATTTGAAACGCGGGAGCGAACACATTGGTCAGCCCCTACGGAATAATTATCCTATCTTTGTGCCGGTGCCAAACCTCGGGCTGCAACGGGTAAGCAATTACCAGGCTTGCAGCACCAACAAAGCCTCTGTGAAAACGGAGGCTTTTGTGTACCCCAACCCCCTGAAGGGGGCTTCACTTATGAATATATCTTCAACGTAGATACATAACACCAGCTAAAGTGGTAGAGTTACAAACGACAGAAACAATATTGCCCAATTATTATTCTGTGATGAAATTACAACCATAGCTAAATGCATGGTTCCCCGGAACAAGGTCCCGATTTTTATCGGGAGGGGTCAGGGGTTTGCATGATCCACATTCGCCAACTGCCCGCAAGCCGCATCTATATCCTTACCCCGGCTTCTTCTCAGGTGTGCATTCACTTTGTTTGCTTTCAGATACTCCATGAATTCATCAACCCTGTCCTCATCGGGTTTCTCAAAACGGGCATTGTCTATCGGGTTGTACTCTATGATGTTGATAAGATCGGCGGGTACTTTGCGGTATATCTTTATCAGGTCATCGGCATCTTTCTGGCTGTCGTTGAAATCTTTAAAGAGTATATATTCAAAAGTGATCTCGTTGCCAGTCGCCCTGTAAAAGTAGTTGAGGGCCTCTACCAGCGCAGCAAGGTTGTTGCTCTCGTTGATGGGCATGATCTCGTTCCGCTTATGGTCGGTAGCGGCATGCAGGGACAGCGCCAGTTTAAAACGTACCTTGTCATCTGCCAGTTGCTTGATCATCTTTGCCACACCGGCTGTTGATACGGTAATGCGCCGTGGGCTCATGCCCAGCCCTTCCGGCGAGGTAATGCGCTCTATGGCCTTCATCATATTCTTGTAGTTGAGCAGTGGTTCTCCCATACCCATGAATACAATGTTGGAAAGGTTCTTATTGTAGTGTTTTTGTGCCAGTTCATTCAGCAGCGTCACCTCATCTACTATCTCGTCAAAGTCCAGGTTACGCTTGCGGTCCATATAGCCGGTTGCGCAGAATTTGCAGCTCAGCGAGCAGCCCACCTGCGATGACACGCAGGCTGTCATGCGTTTTTCTGTAGGTATCAGTACACTTTCCACATAAAAGCCATCATGCAGTTGCAGGCGGTTCTTTATGGTGCCATCGCTACTGTACTGGCTGTGGTGCATTTTCACTTTAGGTATGAAAAATTCCTGGGAGAGCTTTTCCCGCAGGGCTTTTGATAGATTGGTCATATCATTAATGTCCGCAGCAAACTTTTGCCATACCCATTCATGCACCTGTTTTGCCCTGAATTTTGGTTCACCAATTGCTGCCATCATCACCTCAAGGTCCGGCAGCGTTATTTCACGCAGATTTTTCATGGCGCAAAGGTAGGTGAATAAGGTAAAAGGTTGATATGTTAATATGTTAAAACGAAGAAGGCCTTATAACACCTGGTTCTTCAACAGATCTTCAAAATTATCCCTTCGTCTTATCAGCACAGGTTTCCCATCTTTTACCATTACCTCCGCAGGCTTCAGTCTCGAATTGAAGTTGCTGCTCATTTCAAAGCCATACGCCCCCGCATTGTGGAATACCAGGTAATCACCCTCCCTTATTTCACTGAGCACTCTGTCCCACGCAAAGGTGTCGGTCTCACAAATGTTACCAACCACGGTATATATGCGTTTTGCCCCCGTGGAATTGGATATGTTAGTGATTCGGTGATATGCGTCATAGAACATGGGCCGTATGAGGTGGTTAAAACCAGAGTTCACCCCCACAAAAACGGTAGCTGTCGTTTGCTTGATCACATTCGCCTTTACTACAAAGTAGCCACAATCGCTTACCAGGTATTTACCCGGCTCAAACCATAGCTCCAGTTTGCGGTGATAGCCCTCTTCAAATTTCTTTGCCGCCTCTGCAACCTTTGCGCCCAGCAGTTGCACATCAGTATCGTGTTCATCGTCCTTATAGGCTACTTTAAATCCGCTGCCAAGATCTATAAAATCAAGTGCGTCAAAATGGGTCGCTACATCAAACAATACATCAAGTCCCTGCAAAAATACTTCGATGTCCTTTATCTCACTGCCTGTGTGCATATGCAGCCCCGCTATGTGCAGGCCTGTTGTCTTTACTATTCGCTCTATATGCCGCAACTGGTGGATAGAGATACCGAACTTGCTATCTATATGCCCGGTAGATATTTTATAATTGCCACCGGCAATAATATGCGGATTGATGCGGATGCATACCGGATAACTACCGCCATACTTATGCCCAAACTGTTCCAGTATAGATATGCTATCAATATTGATCCGAACACCAAGTTCCACGCCCTCCATATATTCACTGAGGTCCACACTGTTTGGCGTAAAAAGAATCTCCTCAGGCTTGTACCCGGCCAGCAGGCCCAACTTCACTTCGTTGATGCTCACACAATCCAACAACGCACCAAGGCTGTGCATATACTTAAGTATGTTCACATTGCTCAGCGCCTTGCAGGCATAGAAAAACCGGGTTGGATACTGCTTAAAAGCATCCGTTAGTTTGCTGTACTGTTCAGCTATTTTTTTCGCATGATATACATACACAGGTGTGCCAAATTCATCGGCAATAGCAACAAGCTGCTCATTGGTGAGTTGTTCGTTCATGGCGCAAAAGTATGTTGTTAGTTGATTGGTTAAACGGGCAAATGGTTAAAACCATAATAAGATTTCCCAGGTCTTCAGTTCTTGCGCGCGAGAAAATCCCTCGCAGCATCTGCTCCGTTGGTAAATAGCAATTTTTTCTGCTCCAGGGTTATATGCCGCACACGTGGGCTCAGATTGCTGGTGCTTATATAAATGGAATGTTTCGCCTCTTCATCGTGCGCAATATTTTTATTCAGTTGCTCTATAGTGAGATTGTACAGAGCGGCTAAATAGCCGGGAAGCGAATGAATATTATAAGGTGCGATACCAGTATTTGTTTTGCCATATGCTATCTGCTCCGGCCGCTCCAGTTTTAGGCCAAGGGTATGTTCGTTTATGGTGTTGGTGGCATTGTCATGGGCGTTATTAAACAGAGTAATGGGATAATTAGCCAGCAGTCCGCCATCTACATATACGTTGTAATGCCCCTCTTTTTCCGGATGTTCAATAACGTTATCCGTGCTGTCCAGGAACACTGCCCCGTAATACAGCGGCACCGAGGCACTGGCCCTCACGGCTATTTTTATAGGCATATCGGGATGTGTTTCCCAACTAAAGACTTCAAGGCTTTGTTTGGTTAAGTTGGTGGCCGGAATGTACAGGTCTTTGAATTTCTTATCTGTTTCTGTCAACATGTGCAATTGCAGGAACGTAGTGTTTTCGCTTCCTGTTTGTTTGGCTATCTGCTTGCCCATCCACTGCTCCAGCTTTTCTCCTTTATACCAGCCAAAGTTTTTCCTCAACCTTCTTTGCCCGCCAATGAAGAACCACTCCCCGTCATTAAAGGTTGCAATGTCGAGGTGCAGCATAATGTCTTCCATCTCGTTTGCCGTATAGCCCATGCATAACAGGGTTCCTGTTATAGCGCCAACCGAGGTACCCGCCACTTTTTCTATAGTTTGGGTTATTTTTTGTTCTTCCAATACTTTCAATGCGCCTGTATATGCGATACCGCGAATTCCACCGCCCTTTAAAACCAGGTATTTATATTCCTGCGAGTGAGACAATGAAGGCAACAGGAACAAGGAAAGAATAAACAGTATATAGCGCATCGATGTGGTAATTTTAAGGTTTCTACTTCACCTGCCTCCGGTACATCAAAAACGCCACACCCGCGAATATCACATTGGGTATCCATACTGCGGCAAGCGGGCTCAGGTTGGCCTTGGTAGAGAATGTGGTAGATAGCTGCATGAACATGATATACACTGCGCTGATCACTATGCCCAGCGCCAGGTGCAGGCCGCTGCCGCCGCGTATCTTGCGGCTGGCAATGCAGGCGCCTATAATGATAAGCACCAGCGCGGCAAACGGCTGTGCCGACCTGCGCTCTTTTTCAATATAATACAGGTTCAGGTTTTCGCGCCCGCGCAGTTGCTCTTGCGAGATGTAGCGGTTGAGCTGCGGCGTCGTAAGCGCTTCTTTTATGGCATCCGTCTTGCTGAGATCTAGTGGTACAAACGGATACTTAATATTCGTGTCCATTACCTTCTGCAACCGTTCAGCTATGGTGTCGTTGCCGCGGATCACTACATTGTGCAGGTGCCACACTTTCTTAGTGGTATCGTAAGATGCATAGTCAGCCATCAGCTTCTCCTTTAGCATGGTGCCATTCACTTTCTCGCAGGTAAACCGGTTGCCAGAAAGGGTGCTGAAGTTGAAATTCTGAAAGTATATATAGGTGTCTTTGGATATCCCCAGGTGGATGTTCTCTCCAGCGTAGGCATAGTTGCCTTCGTTAATGTAGGTATCCTCAAAATGTATGCGCTGTTTGTTGGCTATCGGTATGATCCAGTGGTTGGCGATCAGGGAAATGATGCAAAGAAACCCGCCGCCAATAACATAAGGCCGTAAAAAACGCTGAAAAGATACGCCGGACGAAAGTATGGCAATGATCTCCGACTTATAAGCGATCTTGGAGGTGAAAAAAATGGTAGCAATAAAAATGAATAAAGGAAACAGAAGGGCCGTAATATGCGGCACAAAATTCTTATAGTAGTTCATCACCTCGGCCAGTGGCACCTTCTTGGAAACAATATTATCAACCTTTTCTGAATAGTCGATAACGCACGATATTACGGCAAACACCATAATGGCGAAGAAAAAGGTGCTGAACAACTTTTTGATAATGTACCAATCCAGTTTCTTAATTAGCCCCATGCAGATTCAAAAGTCAAAAATTAAAAGTTAAAAGAGGCATAAAGTAAAACCATTCCCTTGGAATTTGGAATTTAGTTATTGGAATTTCATAGCCGTTGTTTCAGCCTCGGTATCATTTCTAGTTTCCATGCATTAAAATCCCCGGCCAAAATATGCGTCCGGGCCTCTTTCACCAGGTGAAGATAAAAGGCTAAGTTATGGATACTTGCTATTTGCAGCGCCAATATCTCCGACGATACAAACAGGTGCCGCAAATAGGCTTTTGTATAGAACCGGCTGGTATGGCAATCCAGCCCCTCATCTATACAGCTAAAGTCTTTCTCCCACTTTTTGTTTTTGATATTTATAACGCCGTTTGTCGTAAACAACATGCCATTTCGGCCATTGCGGGTAGGCATCACACAGTCAAACATATCTATCCCCAGTGATATATTCTCCAGTATATTCCACGGATTGCCCACGCCCATCAGGTAGCGGGGCTTGTCTGCCGGCAGGTAGTCACAGCATAGCGCAGAGAATTCATACATCATTTCTTCCGGTTCACCCACAGAGAGGCCGCCTATTGCGTTACCATCACACTCCAAGCTTGCCACAAACTCTGCAGAGGCCTGCCGCAGGTCCTTGTAAGTGCTGCCCTGTACTATCGGGAACAATGATTGATCGTAACCGTATTTTGCCTCTGTATTGGCCATTTGGGTTACGCACCGTGCCAGCCAGCGGTGCGTCAGCTCCATCGATTTTTTAGCATAGTCATATTCAGAAGGGTAGGGCGGGCACTCATCGAAAGCCATGATAATGTCTGCACCTATGCTCCGCTCGGTATCTATCACACTTTCTGGTGTAAACAGGTGCCGCGAGCCATCTATGTGCGACTGGAACACCACACCTTCTTCCTTTATCTTTCGGTTTGCAGCCAGCGAGAACACCTGGTAACCCCCGCTGTCCGTAAGTATAGGCCGGTCCCAGCCGTTGAATTTGTGCAAACCGCCCGCCTGCTCCAGTATGCTGGTGCCGGGGCGCAGGTACAGGTGGTAAGTATTGCCAAGTATTACTTGTGCTTTTACTTCTTCTTTAAGCTGGTCTTGCGTCACAGCCTTCACACTGCCCGCTGTGCCCACAGGCATAAAAATAGGGGTCTCAATAAGCCCGTGATCTGTGGAGATAACTCCTGCCCGGGCTTTTGATGCGATATCTGTAGCTTGTAGTTCGAATGTCAAGCGAAATGGTTTATTAGTTTAAAATTATCTTTACAATATGGTAGCTTTTTACCTTTTCGCCGTTTTCGCAGTTATTCAATGCATATACGCAATGTACTTCTTTATGCGTGTGTTTCGGTTACCTCCTGCTACTCATTTGCCGGTAAAAGACCGCCAGCCTGTCAGTGTCATCATCTGCGCAAAGAACGAAGCCGCCAACCTCAAAGAAAATCTGCCTTCAATTTTGTCGCAAAGATATAATAATGGCAGCGATAAGGATGGCGGAGCTTTGTACGAGGTTATTGTGGTGAACGATGCCTCTGGAGATAACACAGCACATGTTTTAATGGAAATGGAGCAGTGGTACGGGAACTTGTGGGATATAGTCATTCTGCCGGATGTTGTTCGTGATCTGAAAGGAAAGAAATACGCCTTGAGCAAGGGGGTAGAAGCCGCCAGCTACGATTGGCTGGTGTTAATAGATGCCGACTGTGTGCCCTCCAGCCACGACTGGCTGGAAAAAATGGTGGCGCCACTGGCTGCGGGAAAGCAAATAGTGGCAGGCTATGGCGCTTATCATACAGGTAGCGGCCTATTGAATGCCTTTGTGCAATGGGAAACCATGCACACCTTCCTGCAATACAGCAGTTATGCGCTGGCCGGATTGCCCTATATGGCGGTTGGCAGGAATATGGCCTGCACCCGACAGGCTTTTCAGGAAGCGGCTGCCTCACCAACTTGGAATGCTCTGCCATCGGGGGATGATGACCTGCTGGTAAGTATTGTTGGTAATGAGGGCAATACCGCTATCGTAGTTGACGAGGAAGCGTTTACAACGACTACAGCAAAAGCCACCTGGGCCGAGTGGCGAAAGCAAAAGCAACGGCACTTATCCACCGGTAAATATTATAAACCACGTGTAAAATTGCTGCTTGGTTTGTACGGCGCATCCCATGCTTGCTTGTGGTTGTGCTTTTTTACATTGTTATTTTTCCATCATCCAGTGTTGGCAATTATAGTCATGACGATACGCTGCCTTATATATTGGGTAATATGGGCTGTCACCACTATTAAGCTGGGAAGAAAGAAAATGATTTATTTCTTCCCTTTCTTCGATATAGGCTGGATGGTGTATAACTTTGCGTTTTTCCCATACATCACCCGCAAAGACGAAATAAATTGGAAATAGTTTTAAAATACTTCGCCGACTTTACAGAGCACCAGCTTACCCAGCTACAGCAATTGGAAGGCCTGTATAAAGAGTGGAACGAAAAAATAAATGTCATCTCCCGCAAAGACATAGATGCACTGTATGAGAAGCATGTGCTACACTCGCTTGCCATTGCCGCACTTTGCTCGTTCGACGATGGCGCGCAGGTCGTGGACATAGGCACCGGTGGCGGATTCCCGGGCATCCCGCTGGCTATTTTTTTCCCCAAAGTGAATTTCTTATTAGCAGACAGCATAGGCAAAAAGATAAAAGTGGTGCAGGAAGTTGCCGATGCAATTGGCCTTAAGAATGTGACAGCGGTACATGGAAGGGTGGAGGAAATCAAAGGCAGGACGTTTGATTTTGCAGTATCCCGCGCAGTAGCGCCCCTCGGCGACTTATGGAAATGGATAAACCCATTGATACGCCTCGGTCAAAGAAGCGATGAATTCCCCAACGGCTTGATATGCCTGAAAGGAGGCGACCTCACCAATGAGATCAAGGAATCAGGCCTGCAAAAAATAGCCCAGGCATGGCGTATCAACGATATATTCCCGGAACCGGCATTTGAAGAGAAGTTTGTGATATATGTGCCTAAATTAATTTAAAATTCAAAAGTCAAAATTCAAAAATGAATGTAGGAAAATGTTGTTCTCCGCAATTGAAGTGCTAATGAAACTCCAAATTTAAAAATAACAGCCATTTACCTTACTTTTGCCGCCTGATTCTAAATGCACTAACGATATAATATGGGTAGGATATTTGAAGTACGTAAGTCGTCGATGTTTGCACGTTACGACCGCATGGCCAAGCAGTTTAGCCGTGTAGGTAAGGAAATAGCAATAGCAGTAAAGAAGGGCGGCCCTGAGCCGGACACTAACCCTATGCTGCGCCGTGTGATGCAGAATGCCAAGGGGTTCAACATGCCGAAGGACCGCATTGAGGCGGCCATAAAGAATGCCATGGGCAAAGACACCAGCAACTATGATGAGGTGCTGTATGAAGGCTATGCACCCCATGGCATTGCCCTGCTTGTAGTTACAGCAACAGATAACACCACCCGCACAGTTGCAAATGTTCGTTCGCACTTCAATAAAGGCGGAGGCACGCTCGGCAATAGCGGATCAGTAGCCTTTTTGTTTAAACATCTCGGTGTTTTTAAGCTAAAATCTGATGGCCTGAACATGGAAGACATGGAACTGGAGCTTATAGATTTTGGCCTGGAAGAAGTAGGCGAGGACAGCGAAGGAAACATAGTTGTACAGTGCGGTTTCACCGACTTTGGCAATATGCAGAAAGCCCTCGAAGAAAAAGGTATCACCCCGATTTCCTCAGAGCTGGAATGGATACCACTCAACACCATAGCCGTTAGTGAGGAGCAATCAGAAGATGTATTCAAACTCATCGAGCGCCTCGAGCAAGATGATGACGTGCAGCACGTGTTTCATAATATGGCGTAAGAGCCTGTTTACGATATTTGGTTTAAAAGGGCGTAATTTTTTTTGCGCCCTTTTTCCGTTCTATTAGGCTGCCTTAATAGACGGGCATTAATAGTACACTATCACTCGCTTGGTTATTCGCTTAGGGTAACATGTGCTATACTCTGTTTTTTTGAGCCAATTTCCTGCTGCGTCCAATTGCTCAAGCCTCACAGCGCTATCACACCAGTTACTTTTGTAAAACTTGCTTCCGCCTGCCTGTGTTTTTTCCATGGCATCAATAATATCTCCGCTGTCGTTGTACTTAAAAGTGTCCTTCTCCTCAACCAAGCTTTTATCATCATAAAAATTCTCAGCAATTCTATTTCCTTTGGTATCATATTCGTAGGACCTTTTGATCACAACGTGATGCTGCGTTATGATTTCTTCAATTTTATTACCTTTTGCATCATATTTGTATCTGTACCTAACATTCCACGCTGTATCAGCAAGGTGATCTTCTCGTAATGTTATTTGCTTTTTTTCATTGTATGTAAACGTATAATCTTCAGATTTTCGCCCGTCGTTCACGAAATGGATCTCCTCAATTTTCTCCTTTAGCTGATTGTATTTGTACATTACGTTTACATGCTGTTTTCCTTCTCTCTCGGTCATCGACGCCTGCAACAGCCCACTCGTGTCATATTGATCTATATAAACCGAGCATTCTCCGTACGGTCCATAACTGTAGTATGTTATCATCTTAATTTTTCCACGTATCGTCTTTTCGTTTTTATGAACATCCGAATTCTTACCGCTAATGCCCGTTTTATTTCCCGAACAGGAATATACCAATATGACAAGTAGGATGAGTGATATTAGTTTCATTTGCTAATTCATTTCCGTGTTCTATTGTTATCAAAAATACAGTTTCAGTTCTTTTGAGGCAGTAATTATTCACGCTAAAAAAAAATTATTTCAAAATAAATTTGCGCAGTCAAATAACTGCACATATATTTGCAGTCAAATAGCTGCATATAATGGAAGTGAGACGAGACGTTTTCCAGGCAATAGCCGACCCTACGCGCAGGGCCATACTCACACTGCTGGCCGCGCAGGCATTAACCCCTGGCGCCATAGCCGCCAATTTTAACTCATCAAGGCAAACCATCTCCAGGCACATCCAGATACTGGCTGAGTGTGAGCTACTGCGGCACCACTATTCCGGGCGTGAAATCTATTACCAGTTAAATCCAAAAAAAATGAAAGAAATATCCGACTTCATCGAACCATTTAAGGAACTGTGGGATGCCCGCATGAACCAACTGGACGACATTTTAAAACAATTAAAAAACAAATAGTATGCAAAAGACAAACTACACCGTCAACAACGAGACAAAAACAGTTGTAGCCGAAAGGGCTTTTGACGCCCCACTGCCCCTTGTTTGGCAGGCATGGACAGACAGTGCGATCCTGGAACTTTGGTGGGCGCCAAAACCCTGGAGGGCGGAAACTAAGACCGTAGATTTTACCCCCGGTGGCAAATGGCACTATGCCATGATTGGCCCACAGGGCGAAAAACATTGGAGCATGGTGGAATACAAGGAGATAGCACCGCAACAATACTTCACACAACAGAACTATTTCAGTGATGAGCAGGGCAATCGCAGTAAAGAAATGACCGGCACCTCGCAATGGCATGTGGCCTTTACACCACACGGCGAAACAACAACCGTGACCACGACCATCACATACGACAGCGCAGCAACCATGGAAAAAATGATAGGCATGGGCTTCAAGGGCGGCTTTGCTATGGCACACGAAAACCTGGACGCATACCTGCAGGCGCAGTTCAGGTTGAGGAACCAGTTAAAAAACAACAGTGGGCCAAGAGTATGCACTTATCTGAATTTTCCGGGAAATACCGAGGAAGCAATGAATTTTTACAAGAACGTTTTCCAGGCAGAATTCAGCGGCATGGGTTTACAGCGTTTTGGCGACATACCGCAGGGAGACGGCTACCCGCCTATAGCGGATAACGTAAAGAAAATGATACTGCATGTAGAATTGCCGATCATGGGCGGCCATGTATTAATGGCAACAGACGCGCCAAAAGAAATGGGCTTTACCGTAACACCGGGAAACAACATGCACATTAGCGTAGAGCCCGAAACAAGGGCAGAAGCCGAAAGGTTATTCAATGCCCTCTCTCAGGGCGGAACGATCATCATGCCACTCGCCGACATGTTTTTTGGCTCCTACTTCGGACAACTCACCGACAAATTCGGCATCAACTGGATGGTGAATTGCATGGAGAAAAAGTAAGAACAGATAGTAAGATTTGAATTGTAGGGCGCGAGAGATCGCGCCTCTCTTCGTTAAAAGTCTATCAATTCTTTTTGTATTAAGATTACCCAAGTATTTGTTTACACAATAAATTAGTACATTCACATTAAATTTTTTGTATGACTCAAAAGGAATTGCTTGACAGTATTAAAAAATATTTAGCTCGCTTTCAGGCTCAAGTTTCAATATCTAATTCCAATAACGAATATGATATTAATATTCATGCAGAAAATGTTATTATCCCAATTTTAAACGCAGTTTATGATTTAAATCTAAAGAATGTAAATTATTCTGAAGAAAAAAATGCGCAAGCAATTGATTTATTAGACGAGCAGAAAAAAATTGCTTTTCAAGTTACTTCCACTAAAGATATTGATAAAATAAAGTCAACAATTTCAAAATTACTTACTTCAAAATTCAAGAATAAAATAGATACCTTGTATGTATATGTGTTAACAGAAAAACAAGAAAGGTATTCTCAAAACATTTTGGAAAAAACTAGTCAAGGTAAAATTAATTTCTCTGCGAAAGAAAATATTTTGGATGCAACGGATATTTATAGAAAAATAAATGAGTTGAACACAACTAACGTAATTGAAAAAATTAATGATATACTTCAATATCAATTTTCTGATGCCCGCATAAATAAACATTTCACTTTTAGTGATTTTGAGAATTTTAAGGAAAATTATAAGAAAAGTTGTATTTCTAATTTTTCCAGAATAAATTTTTTCGGATTGTCAGTGAATAGTATAAAGCCTCGTGAGATAGAATTATACAACTGGGAGTGTATTTTAAACTGTGTCAACCCACCCTGTGTGTCCTGCCTGCCCCCGCGGGGGCA
>CAISPO010000002.1 GCA_903887415.1 uncultured Bacteroidota bacterium
CGGGAAAATTTTGCTAAACAACAGCCGGCATAATGGACGCAAACAAATACATACCGGTTGTCTGGAACATAAGCACGCTCAACAGCAGCCAGAACAAAATATTTGACTGCAACACCCTGGTATTTACCAACCAGGGCACGCAGAACGTTACTATAGATGCTAACCTGATCCTGACGCCGGGCATGTCCTATACCTTCGAGTGTTATCCTGGAGAAATGCAACAGCATTCTTTCGATATTGTATTTACCAACGACCTGTCCGCCGGCGCCGTGCTGGTAGTGGTGGAGAAAGTATATAAACCTAAAGCATGAGCAGCGGCCCATTTGTAAACGCGATCATAAACCGTACCGGCTCTATACCGGGCGCTGCACAGGGTGGCATTGCTGAGCGGCCGGCAACTGGCAACGCTCACGGCGACTGGTTCCTGGCACTGGATGAGCAGATACTTTATGAATGGAGGGCCGTATCCTGGGTAGTGGCCCTCGATGGGAGCGGGGGAGGGTCAACGACGTGGCAGGCGGTAATGACAGGCGGTAATACCAGCACTTTACCTGCGATACTGGAAGATACCTCCGGGGACCTTATAGCGGAAATTGGCGATGTTTTTGCCTTTGGTGCCGGGGCATGGATCGTTGCTAATCCTAACGGATTTCCATTTTCGGGCACATCGCAGGCCCTTTACGGTTATATACTTCC
Organism: uncultured Bacteroidota bacterium; assembly: GCA_903887415.1. Classification (GTDB taxonomy): domain Bacteria; phylum Bacteroidota; class Bacteroidia; order Chitinophagales; family Chitinophagaceae; genus Nemorincola. The sequence goes on from CAISPO010000002.1 coordinate 697, forward strand.
CTCTGCTTCCTACCCGGAAGATTTCATAATATTGGAATATTTCGATGCCGTTAGCGGAGATGTATCCGCAACTTCGCTGCAGCACCGGATCAATACAGCCCGGCGCCGCATCTATCTCCCGGATAAGGACGGAGATATACTACCAGGAAAGAGCGGACTATACGTTTCAGCACTCACCAACGGGCAAACGACTATTAATATAGCTCATGGCATGTGGCCGCTCCCTTTGGTAGCTACAGCGCCCACAAATGCCTGCATAAATGCTAAAGATGCCACTACGGCCGGGCTGCTTGCCGGCGGCTACTACCTCACCTATACCACTGCTAATATAATCATTCACCTCACAGTTGCAGTAGTGGGCACACCTACTGCAAATATCTCCTGGACCGCTTTCGCATGACGCACTGGCTGGACATATATTATGGTCCCGGGAACAGGATCGGCACAGGAGGGGATAAGATCCCTAACGCCACCTCTTCAGGCATGGACCGTAACTTGTATATCGCCATGCACCTGCTGCAATCCAATGGCTTTCCTACGTCCGTAATTCGTTACTGCCTGGCACAAATGCTGCATGAAAGCAACAGCTTTACGAGCCGCATATCTAAAGTGTGGAACTGGGCAGGCCTCAAGCTGAGCGATTGGGCAAAGAACAATGTCGATGCCTTTGACGCCGGCAACGGCTATGCCGGGTACAGGACCATGGACGGATTTGCAAAAGACTATAAACGTATTTTGAGCCTGGCACCGGGTAGCCCTATAAATGCCAAAACAGCGCAGCAATTTCTCGATGGACTGGTAGCCAATAAATATTTCCAGGCCAGCCCTACGGCTTACGCGCAGGCCATGAACCGTAATTTTAAAGTGGTAGATGCTTATCTGGCCAAAATCAACGATCCTAAAAGCGATATCTCACAGGACGTGGCCAACCAGGCTAAACGCGATGTTGCCTGGAACGATCGCAATAACCTATTCAAAGGGTCTATGATCGACTGGATGAAGCAGCACCCAATAATAACCGGCGCCATCCTGGCCGCCGGTGGGCTGGTGGTAGTAAAAGTAATATCAAAATAATTCCTACCTTAGCCATATGATAGGCTACAAAATAAAAGGAAAAGACGTAAATGGCCTGAAGTGCGAGGGCATTGTCCTGGATAAAATGATCACACCGCAAATGGTGCAGATGGGGCGCGGAGCTCCGGGCCTTGGCGGCGACCGCCAGCAGCTCCCTATGCCGCTTACTTCTTACCTGGTGCTGAACGAGGAAACCGGATCGCTGCATATAGTGGCGCCCATGGGCATAGATGCCGTGGGCATACCTACTAAAGAGGGCGAAGTGGAAACCGGCCCGGTAAAGAAAAACGAGCTAATTTATAACCGATAATATGAACATATTTTTTACCGTTTTACTCGCCTGTATTTGCAATCAGCTCATTGCCAGATTGGTGGATCGTCTGCATATGCGCTGGCAGTTGCGAACGATCGGCGTTAGTGCGTTTGCGGAAAGTGTCCACAATGAAATACAGATACTGCATTACGTGGACCTGAGGGAACAGACGCACGAGCTACAGGATCGGTGGTATAAATATATCGATGGCAGGCTGCAAAGCAGGAAGATAGTTATTAACGAACGCCTGTATATTGACTATGACGATTGGAAAGCATTTTTGTTGCACATCGGTGTTATCTAATGTCCCCACAAATATTGCCTGTTTAACATAACAGGCGTTATGAAACATGGCCCCCGATCGCCAGGCAGCTCTCCGGAGTGATCACCTGGCAGGCCTGCAGATATCATACCACGAAACCCGCTACTGTAGCGGGTTTTATTTTTAGCAGTTTTGGATCTCTCACGATTCCCATTTTTTAAATAAATTTTTGTGGTTTTCATTTGTTGTGTATATTTGTATGGACAAATATTACTACTATGCAAACAGCGACAACAGAAAAAAGGACATTTAGCCCTCACTTTATGAGCAATAGTCTGGGGGCTGACTATGGTACATTTGAATGTGAGATCTGCCATTCTAGATTCTATCATTCGCCGTCTTCGATATACCAGGGAGAGCAAGAGCTGCACGATATTGTGTGTGGCCACTGCACTAATAAGATCATATCGCGAGATCACGGCTCAATTCCTTTTGAATAACTAAATAGGGGGGCAATTCTTATGGAAACATTCACATTACGGCTTACTAAAATAAATAAGCCGATAACCTTTGAAGAATATAAAAAGACATATCAAGGTTCTGATATGTCCAACATGCAGTCCCCGGAAACTGCATCTTACTTTGTTATGGCAGACGAATTTTCCAGCAATAAATCAGATGTTGAGACGATCGGTTATCTTACATTGGCACTGGATTATTTTATAAAAAAGTCGCAAATTAAATAGGGGGGCAATTCCATGTACACATATGAACTACAAACGCTGCTGCAGGACGAGATAAACAGAGTTACTCGGTTGAATAATTTGTATGAAAAAGATACCGCTGTAGATCTGCAAATATGCGCTGCAGAGAAATTCTCCTGGTTAATGAAGAACATGACCACTGTATTAGACGGTCTGGAGCTTACAGTAATAAAGAGCGCATCTCAATTTCTGTTACAATATCATATTGATCAACTCAAACAAATTAATTAAGCTATGCAATATTACTATCAAATCGACTACACGAGCCCACAGATGGACGTTAACCCGAACACGGCACTTATGCCATATAGAACCCCGTTTATCAGTATTGCAAAGGATCTTTTTATTACACAGATGCGCCTGGAGCACAAAATGGAGGTAACCGTCATCGATATAAAAGGCGTAGAATAATGGCAAAAGCTAAAGCACCCGGCCGGCCGGAGGGATCTCCCAACAAGAGCAGCGGCCAGGCCAGGAATGAGAATTACACGATGCGCTGCAGCGAGGGCTTTAATAAAGTGCTGGAGGGGCTGGCCGTGGGCAAGAAGAGCAAGCCAGCTATTCTGCACGAAGCGCTCCAGCAATTCGCCATCCGCAATACTGAAGACCCGAAAATTATTTTTTGGATAAAGCTGATATGATATGAAAATAAAAGTATCAAATGTTGAGATGCACCGGCTTTATGAAGCCCTGGATAAGTGGGAATATAACCCAAAATTCAGCAGCCGGCATAACGAGCTGCTGCAGGAGCACAGGTGTGAGCTGATGCTGAAAGCTGCCGGCCTGCTGAGAAAACAGCAGGGCTCCTACCGGGTGGAGCTCTCCAGCCTTCAGGCACTCGCGTTTATGCAGATCTTCGATATGCACCTGATGCCTATAGATGCCACGCACTACACAGTGCTGGAGATCATTGGGCTCATTGATAAAGAGAGTAAGGAACCTAAAACGATACCGGTATGAAACAATTTTCAGACATAGAGACATTTACAGATGAGGTGCTAGAAGTGGCAAATTATCTGTATAGAAAAATACCAGGAATGAAGTTAGCAGATCGCATGGATTATGCTATACGGATACAGGAGAACCAAATTAGATGGGAATTTAATAAACGCTTTGAGTTAGCA
>CAISPO010000003.1 GCA_903887415.1 uncultured Bacteroidota bacterium
AGTGCTGGTGATCGTTGGCGTTGCCGTTGGGTTTGGACCTGTCGATGAAACAAGGTTTGGCCCGGTCCATGAATAAGCAGTAGTACCGCCTGATGGGGTCGCAGATAATGTTACAGTGCCTACACTGCATATCGGGCCGTTGTTCGAGATACTTGCTATTGTAGGGTTGTTTACCGTAACAGTAGTAGTATAAACGGTAGCAGGGCTACATGCAGCCCCGGTGATAGTTAATGAATAAGTTGCAGTTAAGGTTGGTGTGGCAGTTGGGTTCTGCACGGTTGCAGAAGACAGATTGGAGCCTAACCAGGAATAACTGGTTGGCGTCACTGTACCAACTGTTGTAGCAGTTAATGATACCGTGCCAACACCGCATAACGGCCCGCTGTTGGAAACAGTTACCGAAGGGCCGACACTAACTGTGGTTGTTGCGGTAATAACTGTATCGCAGTTATTTGAGTTACGGACATCCACAGTCACAGACTGGACACCAACACTGGCTGGAAGCCATTGCAGCGTCACGAAGTTGTCGGTTATAGAGCCCCCGTTGAGCGGCCCGCCACCTGCAATAACTGTTGCCAAAGTTCCCGGAATATTATTCCAGGTGTAAAAGGGATACCCACCTTGTGTGGCATAGGTAATTGTACTGCCGGCACATGCGGTAGCAGGCGCTACTGTATAGCTTACTGCCGGGTTTGCTACGACCGTCACGGAAGTAGTTGCGGTATTGGTGCATCCTGTAGTCGAATTTTCAATGGTAAATGTTCCGTTATAAACACCCACCGGCGTATTTGCAGGTATTCCTCCGGCAATAGTAAGCGATGAAGGGGGAAGCGTTGTAAATGTGGAAACAGTAGCCGGGCCCGTTGGCGACCATCCTGTCAATGTATATAAGTTGCCTCCGCCGCTAACACCGTAAGTAAATGCCAGGGGATGGCTTACCGTAGCACTGAAACATTCAGGAGTGGAGACGATCCCTACCATTCCTGGTTTTGGATTTACAGTAATTGAAACAGTCGGGGTTCCGCATGCAGTGGTATAAGTTACGATGGTTGTGCCACCAATTCCCACCAAAGCATTGAATGTTCCACTTGCGCTTCCTATAGTCCCTGCAGTTGTATTTGAACTGGTCCATGTGCCGCCGGTAACAATGTCTGTTAACGTGAATGAAGTGCCTGCGCAAACAGAGGCAGGAACACCGTTGATAGCCCCAGGTGTTGGATTAACGGTTACACCAACTGCAACAGAGGTTGCGCTGGATGCACTTGTTGTACAGGTTAAAATACAATTGTAGTAAGTGGTAGATGATATTGTAGGTACATAAGTTGCTAAGGTCGCGCCGGATATTGGGGTATAAGGCCCCGCAAGTGCAGAAGCCGATTGCCATTGATAAATAATACCCGGAGCTACCGATGCACCCGTTAGAGAAAGTGTTGGGGAAAAAGGAATGCAGCCAGACGCAGGGGATGACACTGCCGTACCTGCTGAGGGGATACCTGAACATGTAGGCGGCGGTACATTTTGTATGTTAACCAGGTAATCAACTTCATCCCCGTCGTTATATTTCGGGTTTGTCGCAAGATACTGCACAAGGCAAGGGTCAAGATGAGAAGATAACGCATAGGTGCCGGACAACTCCAATACGCCGCGAACACGCATCCTGTGAATACCTATCGTAGCGCCCGCAGGTATAGTAATATTGAAGCTCAATGGATTAGTAGTGCTTGTTGCACTGTAACCAAGTACGCCGGTCACTTCTTCTGTGGTCAAAGGCTCAAATGTGCCGTTGTCATTAAAATCTATCCACACTTGTGCTTCCTGGTAAGAAGTCGCGTTGCCCCATGTAATACTGCTGGCATAAGTGTTGCCGGTATATAAAGTAATCGGAGGCAGTCCGGTACGATCAAGGTATCCCGTAGTAGTGCTTGCGGCAGCAGCAATACCCGCATCGCTGAGGTTTGATCCTACTGCTGCCGTTACGAAAAATTGGTCCACGCCATAAATTGTAGATAACGAGACCGGTGTATAGCCAATTGTCACAATACCATTGCCGGCACTGTTATATCCACGTGTGTGTGTGAAAACGGTAACAGAAGGATCAGTATAAGACGAACCACCGCCGGCGCCAGCCCAGTCGGAAGAACCACCGGCCCCGCCGCCATAATAGCCGCCACCGCCGCCACCCGCACCCGATGCCCCTGCAGTTGCGTTTCCGCCTACTCCTAATGCGCCTGCACCACCGCCGCCAAGCCCGGCAGCAGCACAACAGATTGGGCTGCCACCATATCCCCCATAACCAGCACCCGGTGTACCATGGCCCCAGCCGTTTTCAGCAGTTGTTGTGCCGCCGTCTCCCCCTTTTTCAGAGTTGACCGCTGCATAATAAATACCCGCACCGCCGCCGCCGCCGGCCACCAGTATGCGATTCGATAATGCTGTTCCTCCGACACGAATATCTGAGGCTCCACCGCCACCGCCGCCGGTGTATTCACCCAATCCTACCGCACCGGTACCACCACCATTAAAACCTCCGGGGGCCGGTACCGCCGAAGCAGATTTAGCACCTGCACCGCCTACATATATATTTAACGTCGTTCCTGGTGTCACTGGCAGTGTAGCTTGTAAACGTCCGCCATTGCCCCCTGAGCTGTTATCAAAGCCAGCGAAGCCATAATCTGCATTATGCCCGCCTGTGGCGCCCTGTAGGTCTGCAGCAACACTGGTAACACCCGTAGGTACAACCCATGTCTGCGCGGCACCCGTATAATTATAGGTAAGGGTGATTGCTCCGTTTGCCCACGATGCCGCAGTAGTAACACATGAAGCAACTGTGTTTACATAAAACGTCATGGTTGCCGAGCATCCGGCAACCGTGTAAGTAATTGTACAGGAGCCTAAAGCGACGCCGGTCACAACGCCTGTACTGGCTACTGTTGCAATACTTGTAGCCGAACTGCTCCACGTGCCACCCGAAATTGCATCAGATAACGGGGAAGTACCGCCTACCGTTGTATGGTCAGTACCACTGATCGCTACAGGACCTGTTACAGTAACAATATAAGTTGATGAACAAATACCAACCGCATAAGTGATTATAACGGTGCCCCCTGAAATACCGGTTACTGTACCGGTGGTAGCGCTGGAACTCGCCACTGTTGCGATTGCTGTGTTGCTGCTGCTCCACACCCCGCCGGCCGACAAATCCCCTAAGGAGATCATTGTTCCACCACATACAGATGTAGGGCCTGTGATGACAGCCGGCGCAGGAATAACCGTCACTACCGCACTGCCAGCCATTGATGTTAAAGGCGTACCGGCACTTACCGTATAGGTACCCACTACTGAATAAGTTCCGAATGTGATTGCACTGCCTGTACCAGTCACAGGGCTACCTACCGCACCGGTTCCAACAAGGTAAAGCTGATAACTGGCGCCGCTCATCGAACCGCTCAACCCTAATACTGATCCACTGGTCCCTGCGCAATAAGGGCCGCCTGTGACAGAAAAAATAGGCGTTATTTGTACATAGCCACTACCCGTGTTATTGCCATCTGTATATGACGTGGTGGTCACTGTACCAACGCCTGCTACCGTCGTAGCATAAGACGATCCCCCGCAAGCACCGCCATTAGACGCTCCGCTAGCGCCGTAATAACCACCACCGCCGCCACCGCCATCATAATAAGTGCCTGCGCTGCCGCCAGCCCCCAAACTACCGGCAGTACCGCCTGTACCGGCAGTTGCACAGCAAGCATAGGTGCCGGGGTTCCCGTCTTCGCCGCTAGACCATCCGGAGTTATATACACCTAGCGATCCGCCGGTTCCGCCGTTATATCCGCCGGCCCCGCCGTTATTTTGCTGTAGAGTAGTTACAAACGGCTCTGCGCCGCCGCCACCGCCGCCACCCATTACGATACGGCTTGCTAATGATCCCGAACTGCCACGCACATCGCTTGACCCGCCGCCGCCGCCGCCCTCATAATTACTACCGTTACCGCCATTGGCACCGCCGCCCGAATTAGACCCGCCGGGGCCGCTTGTAGTTGTTCCGCTATATATGCACGAATTCCCGGAATTACCTACATAAACCTGCAGTGCTGTTCCAGGTGTTACGTTCACTGTAGATGCCACGGTAGCGCCGTTCCCTCCTATTGACCTGCCCGTTTGATATTCGCCGTCTCCTCCTCTGGAGCCGGACGCCACAACATTAAGCAGGGAACAGCCCGTTGGAACCGTAAAATTCTGCACTGTGCCGCCACCAGTTGTCGGCCCACCATTATATGAATAATTCAGTACACAGGGACAGGCTATCACATTCGCCGCATTACCCGTAGTTGCAGTATTTGGGCCGGCAGTTTCCGCATTCTGCCAGGTAAAATTACCAGTAGTCGGAACGCTCACTACAACAGTTGAACCAACAGCTGCAGTAGCCAAAATGTTAGCAGTAATATATATATAATAGGTTGTAGAAGCAGTAATTGTAAAGTAGGAATTCGCAAATTCTCCATTCCAGCTGGGCAGTATCTGGGCTCCGGTCCCGCCATTAGCTACAGAACCAAGCAGGTAGGCATTTGTGGGCACCGCTGTCAATGTATTCCCGGCACTCGGTGCGATATATACGTAGTAGGACGACACCGTGGCAGCGGACCCGCTTGTGGTATTAAACTGAAAGTCAGATATCCTGTTCGTTGTCGTTCCCTGCGCCAGCGAAAAACTATAAACTAACACGTTAGCCGAGCCCTGGCAGTTGTTACTGGCAGGAAGAGACGTGCCACCACCTGCAATGGTACCAGTTCGGGCCGCATAGCCTTTGTTTACTGATGCCGCAGCAAAAAGAAACAACAGTCCGGCCATCCTAAGATACCTGTTCGTCTGTGCCGAAAACCCAGCGTTACGCAAACATGTTGAAATAGAAACGGAAACAATTTTGGTAAAATTTTTCATGCGGTCAATTTGTAGATAAAATCATTTTTAAATGCCTTCTCAATAACTTCATATTACCACCATAAAGTAAAAAACAAGCCTTCTATGAGCTGATTCAGTTACAATGCAAATGGCCCTGTCAAAAAACAGGCTACTTAATCCGAAAATAACTAAGCCCCTAAAACTAGCAAAAATGTAGTTCTGACCCTAAAAAAAAAGGTTAACGACATGTTATCTGATTACATGCGTTGTCACTGGCAGAAACCGTATAATTATAGGAATATGCATTTTTTAGTAAGAAATAGAGCTTCATACATTCAGAAAACCTAACAGTAATTAACGAACTTGAAAAGTATATCTCAAGGCAGTTGACTACTTATTCATATTTTTCTGAATTCCAGATAAGTTCTTCCAGGTCTTTGCGACTGATCATACTTGCCCTGTAAACATTCAATTGAGAAAAGAGCTCCCATCTCTCTTTACCGGAATTATATTTTTCAGAGATAGCGCTCCATAATACTTTTTTATCGGTGCCTACAATGAACACTTTACAATATGGGCTTCCCATAGAAACAAAAATTGATTGATCGGGTAACTCCACTACATTTCCGCCCGAGAGAAAGTTCGAGTTCTCTACCGTCATAACTTCCGGATTTTCTACTGTACACTGGTATTCCCATATCTTTTTCAATTCGCTTTTACCTTCCGGGGGTTCCTGGAGCATCACAATAGTGGGAATATGCGACGCATTGCAAACATTGTTATTGAACAAGTATAAATATCCTTTTTGCGATTTCCTGCAACTATGCTGTCCGCAAAACAGCTCGTTGTGCATATCCTGTACACCGGGAGCATACTTGGCACCGTAGGTATTTAATATGGTGCCTTCAGGGTATTTTATTTTAATGACCCTGTTAATATTTCTGAAACTCACGTAAACCACTTTATTTATTTCGTCAAAAAAAAAGGCATTCTCATGCAGGTCATTTAAGTCGAACGAACTATCGGCTTTTTGTTCCCCGATCAGGTCAGATTTCATCAAGTAATTATAGCCATCCCAGCGCCAGACTAAATTCCCTTTGGGGTCATATTCCACAAGGCTGTTGATCCAGGCTCTCCGGTAGAAACGTGCACTGTCATTGGCATTATGGGCTATGCTGTCTTTAAAAGAAAGCAGTTTCAAATAATTATTGTCCGACAATTCTGACAACATCCCCATATAATAGCCATTTCGAAGACGGGTAAATTCATGATGAAAATGTTTGACACTTTGATTGGTTACTTGCGTCCGCCACACAATATTCCCTCCGTAAGTAATTTCATAGGCATCCCCGTTTGTAAGAAAAGTTATCGTTCCCTGTGGAGTAGGCTTCAGATCCCGGGGATAAGCCTTTTGGTTTACCTTTAGCTCTGTACCCGGCAGAAACCATACGGGCTTGCCATTCATATCATAAAGCGCCCTTGCACCATCGATAAAGACATAGGCATCTTTATATTTTTCCGCCGGGCTAATTATCCTCAGCCTCGTTGAAGCGCTATCCACATCTTGCGTAATCTTAACACTAAAATGATGTAATACGTCTTTTGTCACAACAGCTTTGCTCCCAGCAGGTATTACGCGCCATGTGTATTGACACCCAAAGTAAGGCACCTCAGTTATTACTTTGCTTTTTTTACATGATACAGATTTCACGATATTTTTTTCAAAGTCGGCAGCGTTGCTATATGAGCCGGTTGCGATTTCCAGTTTGTATTGCGTTACACTAGCTCCGGCGGGAAACGAGAAGCCTATCAACCGGTAACACAGGCTGCTACCCTCCTTTGGGAATACCTGGGCACAGATCTGATGATATGAACTGGTAAAAAGAAGCAATAAGACAAACGGTTTCCACATAGCAAATGGTGAGATGGCTGCAATTTAAACTAAAATACGGATGTAAGGATTAACGGAACAGTTTACCCCTACTCCCTCTCAGAATTCCAGATGAGTTTTTCAAGGTCTTCGCGGGTAATGATACTGGCTCTGTACACACCTATGGGCAGTCCCCATTTACCGTATTCAACATTATACCTTTCCGGCATAGCGCTCCACAGAACGCGCTTATCCCTGGCCACTATAAATACTTTACTGTATGGGGCACCCATGGAAACAAATAAGGGGCCATCCGGCATTTCCTGTACGTTACCTCCCGATAGAAACCCGGGATTTTCATGTGCAATAACAGGATCTTCGATCGTACATTGATACTCCCATACCTTTTTCAGGCCATTACCACCCGGCACGGTTTCCCTGAGCATCATAACCGTAGGGACATTACCCGCACCGCAATGATTGTTATTGAATAAGTACAAATATCCTTCCCGGGACAATTTACAACTGTGCTGATAACAGAACGGCCCGCCCTGCAGTACCGAATCATTTGCACTGTATATTGGCCCATAGGTATTCACCAGATTCCCTTCAGGATATTTGATTTTAATTACGCGCCAAATATCCCTGAAACTCAAATAAATATAATTATTCTTCTCATCAAAATAAAAAGCGTTTTGATGAAAATCAAGGTCAAGTATTGGCAGATCAGAATTTTTCATGAACGACAAATCGGAGTGTGTTACATAATCCAAACCATTCCAACGCCATACAATGTGGCCCTTTTCATCAAGCTCCACCAGGTTGCTAAACCCGATCTTTTGGTAATGGTCAGTGCTGTCTTTGCGGAAGGCATTATCCTTTGCGAAATTTTGTTTTAAAATTACATTGTCCAGCATCATTCCCATGTAATGGCCGTTTGTAAGGCGTGTAAATTCATGATGAAAAGTGTCAAGTGGAGCATTCGTTTCGTGGCCATCATAATGCCATAAATAATTCCCGTTATAGTCGATCTCGTATGGCTGGCATTCTTGAAGATAAGTAATCGTTCCTGCAGGGGTAATTTTTATGTCCCGGGGAAGTTTATTGGGATTATCCTGTTTTTTTTTACCCGGCAAAAACCATATTGGCTTGCCTTTCATATCGTATAACACACTGGCTTCGTCTATAAAGACATAATTGTCCTTATATCTTTCCGCAGGCTTAGTTACCCTGAGCCGCGTTACGGCATTGTCAACATCAGGGCTCGTACGCGTACTGAAATGAAAAAGCATCGATTTCGACAGTATCCCATTTTTTGCAATATAGGAAACCCGCCATGTGTACCGGCTACCAAAAGATGGCACCTCTGCGATCACTTTGTGCTGCTTACTGAGCGTATTAATTTTTATCTTTTTTTCAAAATCCTGGTCGTTTGCGTAACTACCGGCGGCAATTTCAAACCTATAGCTTATTACCGAAGGCAGGGCCGGTACAGAAAACCCTATGATCCTGTAATACAGTTCGCTGCCTTCCTTTGGGAACACTTGCGCTTCAACCTGGCAGCACCAGATCGTTAAGCACAACAAGACCAACGAAACTTTGTACATGAACAATTTTGAAATACCCAAAGATAGCAGAAATTCATAACGGATGAGAACAAAAAAGCCTCCCGGAAGGAAGGCGATTACTTTTAGCTTTTACACCTCTTACCCTTGCACCCTTATATTGAACTGGAATTGTATGGTGCAATTCAGCGTATCGGTAGTTGACCGGCGCAGTTTGCCGCCAACGGAGTAATTGAATTGGTTGCCAACAAGGTAATTTTTCAATTCCGTAGTGGTGTCAACAGGCATAGTCAGTGACGTGGCATACACATCTGGGTTATCTGCTATATTTACCGAATACGGAGTGATCTCTGCATTGGACGAAAATGCCGCATTGCAGGATTCGAAATTAGCAAAATTGTTTGCAGCGCTGGCGTTTTGCACGGTAATGGTGCAGGATGTCAGCTTTACGCTTTGTATATTAGCTACGCCCAGCAGCCCAGCCGTATGCGCCTTGATAAATGAATCGATGTTTATGGTATTGGAGCCTGCATCCACAGATGCCATTGAACCGGTATTCGCCATAGGCGGTATAGCCACGGTCACAGAGCCGGATTGCAGGGCGAGATTGTATTGTAATACATTACCTATCTTGGTACAAGACTGCAGCATAAAAACGGAGGCAATAGCAGTTGCCATTACCAAAGAGGGGATTAATTTTATCTGTTTCATAATCTATTTTTTTACAAAGATAGTTAATGATTTGTGATTAACAAATAAATAACCAAATATTTTTCAAAAACCTTACACATTGATTATTAGCACATTAATCAATTTGCGAATTAACTAACAAGACGGCTAATAAAGGTTATCTTTGTTTAAAATCTTCTCGAGGTGGCTGAAATCATCAAAAAACAGATCGTCAAATTCGCTCCTAAAGGGAATGATAGCTTTTATGACACAGTAAAGCAAAAAGTAAATGATTACTTCCTGACCAACAATATTTCCCCTTATTCTGATAGCCGGATGTATATTAAGACGGTAGCTATGCTGTCAATGTATTTTCTGCCATATATTGTTATAGTTACCGGGATGGCGCACGTCAGCATCTGGCTGTTTTACGCCCTGTGGCTACTTATGGGTTGCGGCATCGTGGGTATTGGCACTTCAGTGATGCACGATTCAAACCATGGCGCATATGCGGAGAATAAAGGAGTTAATAACTTCCTGGGGGGAGTGCTGAACGTCCTTGGGGGATATGCGCCTAACTGGAAAATACAGCACAATATACTGCACCACACTTATACCAATATTGAGGGCCTTGATGAAGATATTGACGCGGGCAAGGGCCTGCGCATGACACCCGAAAGGCCATTGAAACCCATTCACAAATACCAGCACATCTATGCGTGGGGCCTTTATTGCCTGATGAACCTGTACTGGATCGTGGCAAAAGACTACAAACTGTTGTTCCGCTACGCGAAGAACGGGCTATTGCAAAACCAAAAGCTCACACTGCGCAGGGCCGTTATTGAGCTGTCGCTACTGAAAGTATTGTATATAGTGTATATTATTGTGCTGCCGATCATGTTCTCTGGTTTTGCCTGGTACCAGGTGGTAGGGGGCATTGTTTTGATGCATATTATTGCGGGGTTTTCACTGGCCGCAATATTTCAGCCCGCACACGTTGTGGAGACCTCCGATTATTCAGCCCCCAACGATGAGCGCAAGATGGAAAATAACTGGGCCGTGCACCAGGTAAGGAACACCGCTGATTTTGCACCTGATAATAAGCTGGTATGCTGGTTTATCGGCGGGCTAAATTTCCAGATAGAGCATCACTTATTTCCGCATGTGTGCCATGTACACTACCCCAAGATCGCTAAAATAGTGGCCAGCGTGGCCGCGGAGTATGATATACCTTACCAGGTGATGCCTACATTCAGAAGCGCACTCGTGGCACACGGAAAAATGCTAAAGAGGCTAGGCAATTCGGAGACGTTGTAACCAGGAGTTCATAAAAGCAAAAAAGACGTGCATAAGCACGTCTTGCATGATATCAAATGGTGGTGAATATTAAATTACTTTAACGTTCACAGCATTTAAACCTTTCTTACCATTTTGCACCTCGAAAGACACCTTGTCGTTCTCACGGATCTGATCTTTCAGACCTGATACGTGAACAAAAATGTCCTGGCCTCCGTTGGATGGCGTAATGAAACCAAATCCTTTGGTCTCATTGAAAAATTTTACTGTACCTTCTTGCATTGTTAATTGAATAAAAAATTAATGAATAGGCAAATCTAGTATTTTTTTTATAAAACAGCAATAAAACTATGTTTTCTTTTTTTTAGCTTTATGTTGTGACCGCATGCCCTACTTTGCCTTCAGCTTATCCTTAAAAACCTTCTTAAACTTCTCCACTTTTGGCCCGATCACATAGTGGCAGTATGGCTGATCGCCATTCTCATTGTAATAATTCTGATGATAATCTTCTGCCTTGTAGAATTTAGTGAAAGCTGCTATTTCAGTGACCACCGGTTTATCCCATGCTTTTTCATCATTTAGCTTCTTTTTGTATTGCTCTGCCTTTTGCTTTTGTTCGTCATTGTGATAGAAGATCACTGAGCGGTATTGTGTGCCTTCGTCGTTACCCTGGCGGTTGAGCGTGGTTGGGTCGTGGCAGGTCCAGAAGGCGGCAAGCAGCTCATCGAAGGAGATGACTGAGGGGTCATAGGTAATATTGCACACCTCTGCGTGCCCGGTATTACCAGTACATACCTGGCTATAAGTAGGATTGGCTACGTGCCCGCCGCTAAAGCCAGACTCTACCTTTTCCACTCCTTTGAGCATCTGGAACTGGGCCTCGGTGCACCAGTAGCAGCCAGCGCCAAAAGTTGCCGTCTCCATTTTGTGCTCTGTTTTTGCAGTTGCTGCATTGTTCATTTGCTGAAACGTCTTTGATTGTTCGTAATGATCATTTTGCGCACAGGCGGCCACCGGCGCCAATAGCAGGAATGCGGATATTCTTTTGATCAGTTTTTGTACCATGATTTTCAAATTTAGGAGTATATACGTATCAACAGGCCAAAACAGATTGCCGGAAATTTCTTATTAACGTTTTCACAACCTTTCGCGCGAAATGGGCCGCTCGCAAAGGCGCGGAGGTGCTGTCCACCGTTTTGTTTTTAAGATCGTCAGATGCAAATGGTCGAGGAATCACGCAATAGACAACCGCATTCAAAATTCGGTTTTTGAATATTAAATTCCATTGAGTATCTTCACACCAAATAAGAAAAGCATACATGAAATTCATAACCCCAATAGTGCTTGCCCTTGCAGTTGCAGGAACCATATCAATGACCTCATGTAGTAAGAAATATACCTGCCATTGTAACCTGGTATATTCCGGCACGCCCGGCCTGCCAGACAGCTCATCAACAGAATATACGATACAAAACAACAAGTCTGGCGCGCAGAGCGTTTGTAACGCCCAATCAGGAACGTATATTAATAACAACATCACTACTGTAGAGACCTGCTACCTTTATTAATAAAATTTTACCAACCCCACATTTGATTATGGGCTATTTTTGAGCCTTATTTTCAACATGGACGAAGTTTTACAAACAGACCCTGCAGCACCCGAAGTAATGCCGAAGCCGCGCAAAAGCGCTTCCTATTATGTAAAGCGCACGATTGGCTTACTATTGCTGCTTGTACTTGCCGGAGTGTTTTTTTATTCCGCCTACAGCAAGCTGGGTATTTTTGTACGCTGGAGCATACCCTCTGACCATACCTCCTTTCCAATCGCCATTTATTCAGATGATAATACTTTCGACAGCTTTCAGTGGACGTTTTTCGATCTTGGGATAAGCAGCATTTTGCTTACCGGGATTATTGCCCGCGTGATGATAGGCCTCGAGGTGCTGCTGGGGCTATTCCTGGTTTGCCATATTTTTCTGAAGTCGTTTACCTACAAAGCAGTCATTGCTATCTTGTCAATATTTATCGTTTACCTGCTGGTGGTGATCATGAAGCAGGGCAATACCGGCAACTGCGGGTGCTTCGGCAACCAGGTGAGCATGACGCCGCTACAGGCAATCTGGAAGAACCTGGGCATGATTGCGGCAACACTGGTTCTTTGGAAGATCTATGATGTCAGGCCCTATAAATACCAGGAATATATCTGCCTGTTCGTTGCCGCGATCGCATTAAGCACCCCGTTCCTGCTGCGGTTTATGTATGTAGGCACAGACCCCGAAGCGCCAAAGACTGCGACCACTATTAATTTAGACCAGCTATATAATTTTACTCCGGCGCCGCCAGTGGATTTAAGAAAGGGCAAACATATCGTAGCCTTTATGAGCCTCACCTGCCCTCATTGCAAAAAAGCGGCCTACCTGCTCCAGATCATCCACCACGAACATCCGGACTACCCTATTTACCTGGTGCTTGATGGATCAGAAACTTTCCTGAAAAAGTTCTTCGATGAAACCCACGCCGAGGATGTTCCCCATCTGTACTTCCACCACACCCCTGAGTTCATGGCGATGGCCGGGCCTAGTGTACCGTCTATAATATGGATAAACAACGGCAATGTGGAATACAAAAGCACCTACGCCTATTACCAACTGGATCCGAAGTTTATGGCACAATGGTTTAAGAAGTAGTGGCTCGCACCGGTATGTAAAAAGAGTCTCTCCCAAAGCGCAAAGCTCGCAATTCTCTCATTTCGTATTTAAGCTCGTCAAGCGCGAATGACTGCGAAATATGGCATTGAACTTATTTTGAGTGCTTTAATTGTTCTATTTCCTTTTGCAAGTGAACCAGCGTTGCCTGGATGGATAATAGTATTTCTGATTCTTTGCCTGCCTTGGTGTCTTCTTCGTTGGTATCTTCCTGTATCTCATCTACGTCTTCCTGTATTTCATCCACATCTTTTTGTATCTCATCCACGTCTTTTTGTATCTCTTCAATGTCTTCGCTTATCTCTTCTATGTCCTCGCCAAGCTCTTCGATGTCTTCCCCGATCTCTTCAATATCTTCACTTATTTCCTCGATATCCTCCCCCAACTCTTCAATGTCTTCCTGTATGATCTCAATGTTCTGGTTGTTCATATTTATGGACATCTGTATAAATATGGACAGGTATATAGCCTCGAGCGAAACGATGGTGGTGAGGAATAACAACATCCTTTCGAAACTTACCACACCCAAATAGGGAAGAATAAATGACACGATAAAGAGTATGGTGTGCAGCACCACTGAAGTTGTCGAGCCGACCCACTTAGTAATATTGGCCGCGCCTTTCTCCATACTTTTTTTTGCCGCTCTTTAATGCTCATGGGATTGATTTCAGCGCCAAAGTTAGTAAACGCAACGGGCAAATATTTGCAAGTTTGCTGTGTGATTATGATGTCATAACTAAATGTAACATACGCATATTATGGGCACAACACATCATTTGTGGTAAATACAAATCCCGCAGTGTCCAACTGGTCAGGAAAGTAATAAGTAATGCCGTTGGTCTTTATGCAACTCCCGGAATAGGCGAGGATATTTACACACGCACAGGTTGTAACCGTAATGCCTGCAGACGTTTTCAAATCAAGGTACACTGGATACTCTCCCGCCCCGCATTTACCGCCGGCGAGGTCTGTACCCTCCCAGCGCTGCGTTATCTTTCCGGCAAAGACCTTGGTGCCACTCAGGTTCCAGATCGTGATCGTAGAATTGGCCGTATCCAGCCCATGGAAGAAAAGACTGAAAACATCATTTATGCCATCCCCATTAGGTGTAAATGCAGTTGGCAGATAGTAGTAAGTATCAGAAGAATCGGCGGTATGGGTGAGCGGTGTGCTGCTACAGGTGGTGCAGGTAGCGGTATTATTATCTTTTGTAGCGCTTTTCTTGCACATAACCATGCTTAGCGATAGCAGAAGGCATGTATAGATGAGTAATTGTTTCATGTAGGTTATGGGATTTGAAAGCAGCAAAAGTAGGATATTGCCCAATCATCCCAAAGTAGTTATACCCGTTTTCAGCGTATAAATTACGAGCCCCATTCTCGATTTAATATTCAGCTTATCGAAGAGCTGGAGGCTCTTGCCCCCGGGTACGGGCTTCAGCCAAAAGCAAAATTGCCACAGTGGTCAGAAAAGTTAAATGCAGTATCTTTAAGTACATGAAAGGCACAGCATCGATTTTGTTGTTCTTCTTTACACTTGCAAAAGTGCATGGCCAGGCCCATGACACAATGCACCTATATTTTGAGCTGGACAAAACGCAGATAAATGACCGGGGCTTACAAATGATAGACAGCATTGTAAAGGACAACCGGCTGCTGCACGAAACGAGGATCACCATAATGGGTTATGCCGACTACCTGGGCACAGATGGCTATGATAAAGTAATCTCGGAATCAAGAGCGAAGAATGTGGAAGACTACCTTGTTCTTTCCGGCTATAACAAAGGGGATATAACACGGTGTATCGGCAAAGGGAAAATAAACCGGGCCGCTACAAATGGAAAGAAAGGATTTTCAGAAGACCGAAAAGTGGACATTATTTTTGACGCCCGGAAAGATACGTCCGATGACCAGCGGTTTCAGTATGACCTGGAGAAAATGGAGGTAAATGATGCACTGCCTATTAAGGATGTGGACTTCTACAAGGGCTCGCTGCGTATGACACCCGAATCTATACCCCGGCTGGATATGCTGCTGCACTTCCTGCAAAAAAACAAGACGATCGTATTTCAACTGGAAGGGCATGTGTGCTGTCTCGGTTTTAATGATGGGAGAGACGAACCTTATGATGAGGGCACCCTTTCACAAAAACGCGCGCAGGAAGTAGCCGACTACCTTATAAAGAACGGAATAGCCAAAGAGCGGCTGAAGGCTGCCATTGGCCTTGGGAATATTAACCCGATCAGGGATGAAGAAAGCGGCAGGGAGAATGAACCGCTGAGCCGGAGAGTGGAATTGAGGATAATCTCCAAATGAACGATAAAAACCCAAAAATCCAAGGAGCAAGTTGCAAAGAACAAACTCCACCCACCCCAGGAACAATCCTAGTTCCAAATCCCATTAAAGTGCCTAATCCCAAAAAAAACTAATTCCATCAGATAGAGGCTATCTTTGCGCTATGGCCAATGAGCAAGATATAGAAGATGCATGGGATGATGAAGACCCGGAAGAAGAAGTAAATGAAGCTGATGCCGCCCCGGTGGAGCGGCTCCGTATCGTTACACCGAGCCGGCAGGAGCCGCTGCGTATAGATAAGTTCGTTATGAACCGGCTGGAAGGCGCTACGCGCAATAAAATACAGCAGGCTATAGACAGCGGCTTCGTGCTTGTAAACGACCAGCCTATAAAATCGAACTACCGGGTGAGGCCAAACGATACTATTGTAGTATTTGAAACACGCAAGCCCGAAAGCCAGGAAGTGATACCGGAAAACCTGACCCTGGATATTGCTTATGAGGACGATGCCCTGATGATCATCAACAAGCCGGCCGGCATGGTGGTGCACCCAGGATGTGGCAACTATACCGGGACACTTGTTAATGGCCTTTCGTTCTATTTCCAGACTACACAGGTGCCACTGGATGAGCTTACGCGTGTGGGCCTGGTGCACCGTATCGACAAGGATACTTCTGGGCTGGTAGTAATAGGCAAGACCGATGAAGCAATGACCAAACTGGCAGCACAGTTTAAAAAGCATACTGTACACCGCCGCTACATAGCCCTGGTGTGGGGCGACCTGGCAGAAGACGAAGGGACAGTGCATGTAAACATTGGCCGTAATCTCCGCTTCCGAAAGATCATGGACGCTTTCCCCGATGGCGATTACGGCAAGGATGCTATAACACACTATAAAGTGCTGGAGCGCTTCAACTATGTGACATTGGTAGAGTTGCGCCTGGAGACAGGCCGCACCCACCAGATACGGGTACACATGAAATATATAGGGCATCCGCTTTTCAACGACGCAACCTATGGCGGCGATAAAATCGTAAAGGGTACGGTGTTCAATAAATACAAGCAGTTTATTGACAACTGCTTCGGCATTCTTACCCGGCAGGCGCTTCATGCCAAGGAGCTTGGATTCACCCACCCCACCACTGCCGAATGGATACAGTTTGACTCAGAAGTGCCCGCGGATATGGCAGAAGTAATAGAAAAATGGCGGGCTTATACCGGCGGGATGACCCGGCAGTTGAGGCAGAAGCTGGATAACCAGTAGTTTGTTTTAGAAAAGTGCATTACAATGAGCTTTCCTGAAACCGCTCCGCATAGCAAGTGCGGAGATAGCGGGTAAACATAACAGAGCAATAAACAAAACCCACTGCTAAAAAAATAGCGAGACGATAATACAGTGCAGCAACATTGAGGAGTGCGGCCTTATACTTGAGCATATCTGGTAAAAACAATTTGTGTGCCAAAACATGTAAAGCCATTCACAATATTATTTGCTTCAAAAAAGTAGAATGTAATCGCATGGATTTCCGGCTGAACTATTTTTGAATAACTTTGAATCAATTGTTTTTTATGGTCAAATTTCTACGTTACACCCTTCCCGGTTTTTTTATACTTCTAGCTGCTCAACAAGGCTATGCACAAGATACTACTGCAACCAAGGCCGTTGACACCAGCTACAAATTCCCCAAAGCCATATTAGTGCAGCTAAGATCAGAACATAACCGCATAGCGGCGCTGGCAGAGGCGCACCGCAATAGAGAACTGGAAATGGTGAAAGAAGATGCCTCCCGGATCATGCAAAAAGAAATCGCCGATTTCAAAGACCATATTACTTACTGCCCCGTTTACTTTTATATCGACACCAATCTCTACCTGGTGAAAAACAGAAAGTTTAGCGGTGTATTGTTTAATGCGGACAGTACCCCCGCATCCAACACCGGCCTCAACGATACAAGCAAGGATTATCTTATCGTTTATTATGGCTATCCTGCCTATCAGTCAAGGGTTACTGATTCGTTGACCGATAATCCCAGAAACGCCAACCTTAACAGAGGCGATGATAAGACTAACTATCGTACCCGCGAACCTCTTGACCGAGCAAACACTAATTATCTTATTGAAACTTATGGTTATCCCGTACACCCAACGAATATGAAGGATTCTATTAACAACAAGGACGACATTGGGTATGGCGAAAAGGAACCATTTGGCAAGGGGCTTATTATAAACAATTGCCGTTTTCAGCAAGTATCTTTCCTGTATAAGTTTGGCTACGACGAAGTTTTGTTTAAAATGAGAAAAGAAAACAGGAAGTACATCTATATATCCAAACACTTCGACATGGAATATTTCCCTTTCGCCGAGAAATTTAATATAGGGTTGGAAAACATACACGAGAAGATGAAGATCCGGCATTATCAGGGTGAAGGAGATATATGGGAACTTATCTTAGGGAAAAGGATAGAATAATTTACTCCCTGCCCATTTTCCGGAGCATCTTGGCATGCTCGCCAATCGCATTAACGAAGGTTGGCATCACTTTGTATGGCAGGCCATATTCTTCAGCAGTGCGCTTTACAATCTTGGCTATCTGCGGATAATGCACATGCGAAATGTGCGGGAACAGGTGATGCTCAACCTGGTAATTGAGGCCGCCCACAAACCAGAACATCCAATGGCTGCGCGGAGAAAAGTCTGCTGTGTTCAACAACTGGTGAATCGCCCAACTGTTCTCCATCTTCCTGTCGTCAGTTGGCAATGGAAACTCTGAAGATTCCAAAACATGCGCAAGCTGGAAAATAAGCGAAAGACCAAGACCTGCAGTGAAATGCAGAATAAGAAAGCCCAATACCACAGCCTGCCATGACATTCCCGAAAACATGATCGGCAGTACCAATATATAAGTAATATAGATGACTTTATAGATACTCAATTCTATAAGCGCTTTCCTCAACGATATTTTTTCTTTTTTCAGCAGGCCTTTTTTCTCGTACTGGAACAGGAGGCGATAGTCTTTGTAAGTAACCCACTGCAGGGTAAGCAGGCAATACAGGAACCATGCGTAAATATGCTGAAAACGGTGCAGCTTGTATTTTTTGCTATGTGGAGAAAAACGCATAAGGCCGCCTACTTCAATATCCTCATCCAGGCCTTCAATATTAGTGTAAGTATGGTGCAGTATGTTGTGCTGTATCCGCCAGGTAACATCATAGCCGCCGACTACATTTACAACATCTCCTATTATTTTATTTACCGTCTTATTACTGGAGTAAGATCCATGATTGGAATCGTGATGCACAGAACATCCTATACCCACCATGCCAAGGCCCATTAAAAACCAAAGGCCAAAAAAGAGGAAAGGACTCAACGCCCCTACACCGGTAATAATAAGAATATTAGGAACAAAAAACAGGGATAGCATGGCAACGGTCTTCCATCGGAGCGCCCTGTTACCGGTAGGCGCAATATTATTTTGCTTGAAAAAATCGTCAATATTCTTCTTAAGCGTATCGTAGAAGCCTTCTCCATTCTTTGGTGCGAAACGCACAATATTCAATTTACTCACCCTGTATATTGATTTAGAACCGCAAATATACGCTTAATAAAACTATTCTATCTAAACAATCATGTTAAAAGTTGGGGCGTATCCCCTTCCATCTCCAAAGGAGAGGCGCGACGCAGAATGAGTTACGCATGGCCTGTGTTTTTTAAAGATGATGTTGGGCTAAATTCCCATACACTCTTGCTGCGGGAACAATTCAGCTATTGAAGGTGATCCAGCCGCGTTTTCATTTCCTGCGCTTTATCCATTTTGTTCTGGATGGAATATATTTTGTTCAGGGCGGTAAGTGCGTCTTTATAACTGGTCATGTCTTCACCTTTCAGGCCTTTCTCATTTGCAGAAAATATGCTGCACGCTTTTTCAAAGTAGGGCATTGACTTAAACAATAGCTCATCGCGTTTAATTTTCAGGGCGTCATATTTTTTCTGCTCTTCTTTTGATGTTCCTATTGCATTCATCTGGTCATTCACATCAAACCCGAGATTAAAGTACAAAGCGGCCAGGTTATAATTGTAACCTGCATTATCGGGGGAGCGGCGAAGCGCATGAAGGAAAGCGTTTTCCGATTTAGTGACAAACTCCGCTTCATTTGCAGGCCTTTCGCCTGTTTTCGGCCGTGCAATGCTCAGATAGGCAGTGGCAAGATTGAACTGAATATCTGCATCATTACTATCCAGTGCAGCGGTCTCTTCCAGCTTCTTAAGTATCTCATCCTGCCTGCCTGATTTGATATAATAATTCAGTTCGTCATTGCGCAGCGCTACATCGCGTGGATATGCGGCAACGCCTTCCTGTAGCACGGAAAATTCATTTTTACTGTCGTTCCGCCTCCTGTATGCATCGCTCAGGAACTGGTAAACGATCGCGTTTTTCGTGATCAGGTTATCTTTTGACTTTACAAGCATCGGTATTGCATCTAAATACTTGCCGGTAAGATAATAGCTGTTCGCTATGGTCAACACTGCATTTGCAGTCACCGTATCCAATTGTCTGGCCGATGGAGATTCTCTAAACCGTTTGCCATCATCAAGCCCGCATATCTTCAACACATTATCAAGATAATCAATTGCATCCGTGTATTGTTTATTGTTGAACGCACGTACACCATCATTGAAATAAAAGAATGCACAATTGAGCAAGGATATGTCCACCGTTTCTTTTTCGTAGCGGGGTTTTACCTGTACCAGTTTCAGCAATGTCTGTGCTGCCTCGCGATATGGATTGACTGGTTTATATTTATCCAGGGTTTGGAGCGAAAGGTATATCTGTGCCTTTACGTAGAGTGTCTTGGGTTTTTCATTGACCTCAGGGCGAACCATTGCCCGGTCTATATCCTGCTTTGCTTCTTCAAGGTGTTTGTCATTAAGTGCGTCATTAGCAGAGGCCACATATTTTTCGGGCGCAACTTCCAGCAGGTTATCATCGCTGTTGGCGACTACAATTTTCTTTTTCCCGTGGGATGAACTGGTGTCGGCTTGCGCAAAAGCACAAACTGAAAATATAAAATGGAAACTGATTACCCAACAGATTGTTTTCATATTGTATCATTTTACTACAACAGAATCAATAGCAGCAAACCCTGGCCGGTCATCATTTCATACTCTCGTATTTTCTGTTCATTTCTGCGGCTTTGTCTGTTTTATTCTGGGCAGCATATACTTTACTTAAAGCAGCAATAGCACCTTTGTAGTTTGCAGGGTCATCCCCTCTCAGGTTCGCTTCGTTGGCTGAATATATACTGTAAGTCTTTTCCAGGTAGGGCGCTGCTTTAAAAAATAGCGCATCTCGCTTTGCTTTCAGGTCATCGTACTTTTTCTGGTCCGGCGCCGGAGAAGCTGCGATCGCATTCATTTGCTCGTTGAGGTCTATGCCCTGGTTGAAGTACAAAGCACCAAAATTATAGTTGCTCGATCCGTTTTCCGGCGACAGCTTCAGCGCAGCCTTGAAAGCCTCTTCTGCTTTTGCTATCAGCTCTGCGTAATTGCCCGCCTTCTTAGCATCTTTGGCATTTGCCATAGAGAGGTAAGCAAAAGCAAGGTTACTTTGTATCTCAGAATTATTAGGCTCCTTTACAGCTGCGGCTTCCAGTTTCCTGGCCAGCTCCTCGTGCTTGCCATTGCTAAGATAGTAGTTCAGTTCCTGGTTCCTTAATATCAGGCTGTCGGGATAAGTATTTCTTGCCTCTTCTATTACTGCAAATACGTCTTTCGTGTTTTTCTGGAAGTTATACGCCTGGATAAGACATTCGTAGATCACCGCCGATTTGGTGATGGGGTTATTTTTCGCTGATACAAAAAGCGGTATGGCCTCATCAAATTTCGCCAGTAAATAAGCGCTGTTTGCCATGGCCAGGGTAGCAGCAGCATAAACAGTGTCGAATTGCTTCGCTGATGCAAGCCCTTCAAACTTCTTCACACCCCCATTAACATCATGCACCTTTTGCACATTTTTCATTATCTCCATGCACTCCGGGAATTTGCGGTCAGTATTCGCTTTCACCCCGTCATTGTAGTATGCAAAACCGCAATAAAGCAATAGTTGATTAACAGTTGCTTTTTCATAATCGGGCTTGGATTCTACCAGTTTAAAAAGAGCCTTTGCCGCGTCCTGGTATAACGCTGTGCCTTTATTTTTTTCCTGCTGCTGCAGAGAAATGTATATTTCCGCCTTTACGAAAAGCGCTTTGGCTTTATCTTTTGTTTCCGGCGTAAATGCTTTGTCTATTTCCTGCTTTGCATCGTCCAGGTTGTTTGCTTTCAGGGCCGTGAGTGCAGAAACAATAAACTTATCATCACCACCGGCCGGCCTCGCTGGCTTGGCCTGCGCATAACCATTCACCGCCAGCCCCATGCCCAGAAAAAATAAAACTACACTCCTTGATCTGCTTGTCATTTCTAATTTATTTGATCGCATTTATTTTCTTTTTCAACACATCAACCTTATCCATTTTATTCTGTATAGAATATATCTGCATCAGGACCTGTATAGAACCGGAATAAGCACTTTTTTCTGCCGGTTTGAGAGTAGCTGCTTTAGCATCATAAAAATTATATGCTTTATCCATATACGGCAGCGCCTTGTCAAACAGCTCATCACGTTTTACTTTCAGGTCGTCATATTTCTTTTGTTCTGCGGCAGAAGTTCCAAGCGCGTTCATCTGGTCATTTATTTCTTTGGCCCGGTTATTATAAAAACCGCCAAGGTTATAATTATAATCCGGATTTTCCGGAGCGATCTTTACCGCCTTCAGATATGCGTCTTCCGCCTTCGCCATCAGTTCAGCCCTGTTATCTGGCTTCTTACCCGTTTTCGGGTTGGCCATCCCGTTGCAAACAATACCAATATTGAACAGCATTTCCGCATTATTAGGGTCCTTTGCACTTTCAATCTCGAGCTTCTTTACCAATTCGTCCTGTTTGCCGGTGATCATGTAGTAATTCAGTTCATCATTTCTCAAACCAATATCATTCGGAAATGCCGCGCGGCCTTCCTGTATAGTTGCCAGCTCCAGGTCCATGTTCTTTTGCTTCTCATAAATATCTATCAGGTATTCGTACTCAAAAGTAGATTTCGTAACAGGGTTGTCTTTTGCTTCTATGAGCAACGGCGTTGCTTCAGCATACTTGCCTGTGAAATAATAACAATACGCAAGGAACATCTTTGCCTTAGATATAACCGCGGAGTCCACAGCTTTTATCATTTCAAAATTTGCAAATCGTTTTCCCCCACCCAGTTCTCTTATTTTCAGCACATTTTTAAACGATTCAGCAGCAGCCATATATCTCCCAGAGTCACTTTTATTTGAATACTTGGTAACCCCATCGTTGAAATAAAGAGCGCCGGCGATCAACAGGAATTGATTCACCTGATCAGTCTCGTAATCGGGTTTTACCTCCGTGATTTTAATAAGCGCCGCTGAAGCGTCCTGGTACATGGTTGACTTTTTGTATTTCTCCGTCTGCTGCATACTCAGGTATATCTGCGCCTTGGCCAGAAGGGCTTTGGGCTTTTCCTGCATCTCCTGACTTGCCATCGCCTTATCTATATCTTCTTTTGCTTCATCAAGATTACCCTTTTTCATCTCAACAATAGCGGAAGTAAGGTATTTTTCCTGGGCCACTGCAGGTCGCGCAACACCAAAGATTGCAACTATGAAAACAATTTTTTTCAGTCCTGTCATAATATTACTATTTACGGTTGCTGTTTTATGATCTTGTTAAGTTATTCTGCAGTTGGTGCAGGCTCGTTGCTATCTTCGCCGTTTGTCTCTGAATTCTCTGCGTTTTCGTTGGTAGTGTCATCTTCCTCCTGTTCAGCAATACGCGCAATAGCAGCTATCTTATCCCCTTCATCTATATTGATGAGCTTTACACCCTGCGTAGCCCTACCGGCTTCCCGGATAGCGGACACCTTCATACGGATGGTAACCCCTGATTCACAGGTGATCATCAGGTCATCTGTTTCCGCCACACCTACCAGCCCTATCAGTCCGCCCGTCTTTTCCGTAACGTTTATTGTTTTCACACCCTTACCCCCGCGGTTTGTTACACGATACGAAAGCAGGTACTTACGAATATTTCCTTCGCCATCAGGTATCTCAACAAGATTATACAAGTCATCAACTTTATCATCAGGGCCTGCTTCTTCCAGGAACGGGGTACGTTTTCCTAAGCCCTTTTCAGATACAACCAGTATTTGCTTGTTCACATCCGTTTTGGCAACGCACAGCATCCCGATCACTTCATCATTATTTTCATCCAGTTCAATACCGAATACGCCAATGGCACCACGCCCCGTAGCGCGTACTTTTTCCTGCGGGAAACAAATAGCACGCCCGGACTTAACCGCCATCATGATGTAGTAGTCTTCCTGCGTCAGTGATACGTCCAGCAACTGGTCGCCATCTTCAATTGTGATAGCAATGATACCATTTGCACGCGGCCGGCTGAAGTCAGCGAGCTTTGTTTTTTTGATGATACCCTTCTTCGTACACAACACCACATAATGCGAGTTGATAAACTCCTCGTCCTCCAGTTTAGGCACATCTATTACCGTACGTATCTTATCGTCCGCAGGTATTTGTATCATGTTTTGTATCGCCCTGCCCTTGCCGTTTTTATCCGCCTCTGGTATCTCATACACCTTAAGCCAGAAGCACCTTCCCTTCTCTGTAAAGAACATGAGCGTATGGTGGGTGGACGCTACAAATAAATGCTCGATAAAGTCTGCATCCCTTGTTTTGCCACCCATAGCGCCACGGCCGCCGCGGCGCTGTGAGCGGTATTCGTCATTTGAAGTGCGCTTGATGTAGCCCAGATGCGATATGGTTATTACCACATCTTCTTTCTCTATCAGGTCTTCAATGCTCATTTCATCGGCCATGTAGTGGATCTCGCTCTTGCGCTCGTCACCAAACTTCTTCTGCACATCGAGCAGTTCATCCTTTATGATCTGGTAACGCATGCCTTGGTCGCCCAATATCAATTCGAGGTGTGCTATTAATTTCATCAGTTCTGCGTGCTCTTCGCGGATCTTCTCACGCTCCATGCCGGTGAGGCGCTGCAGGCGAAGCTCAAGCACTGCTTTGGCCTGTATCTCCGTCATTCCGAACGATGTAATAAGGCCATCCTTCGCAACATCCGGGTTAGCCGAATTACGTATCAGCCTGATCACTTCATCCAGATGGTCGAGTGCTATCAGATAGCCCTCCAGTATGTGGGCTCGTTTCCTGGCTTCTTTAAGTTCGTATTGCGTGCGGCGCACCACTACCTCATGGCGGAAAATGATAAATTCGGAGATCAGGTCCTTCAGATTCAGCGTACGCGGACGCCCATTAACCAGTGCCACATTGTTAATGCCATAGGATGTTTGCAGCTCGCTGTATTTATAAAGCTGGTTGATCACCACCTGGGCCACCGCATCCCTGCGCAGTTCCACAACAACACGCGTCCCTTCCTTGTTCGATTCGTTACCTACGTGAGTAATGCCATCAATGATCTTATTGTTCACCAACGCGCCTATTTTCTCTGCAAGCGCATCGCGGCTCACCTGGTAAGGCACCTCGGTAATGATTATGGTTTCTTTCCCGGATTTCGCAGTTTCCACTGTCACCCTGCCGCGCAGTACCACCCTGCCTCTGCCTGTCTGAAATCCTTGCTTTATGCCCTCTATGCCATAAATGATGCCGCCGGTTGGAAAATCAGGCGCCTTCACAAACTTCATCAGCTCATCTACGGTAATGTCGTTGTTGTCAATGTATGCCAGGCATCCGTCAATAACCTCGGTAAGGTTGTGCGGCATCATATTGGTAGCCATACCTACGGCTATACCTGATGAGCCGTTGAGCAACAAATTAGGCAGGCGTGTAGGCAATACCGTTGGCTCTTCAAGCGTATCATCAAAGTTCAGGGAGAAATCAACTGTTTCCTTTTCAATGTCTTCCATCATAGCCTCACCCAGCCTCAGCATACGCGCCTCGGTGTACCTCATTGCCGCCGGGTTATCGCCATCCTGTGAACCAAAGTTACCCTGGCCATCCACCATCATATACCTCATGCTCCAGGGCTGCGCCATGCGTACCATAGCATCATACACAGACACATCACCGTGCGGGTGGTACTTACCAAGCACCTCACCTACTATACGCGCACATTTTTTATGTGGCTTATTGAACGTATTTCCCAGCTCATGCATGGCAAATAGTACACGGCGGTGCACAGGTTTCAACCCATCACGAACATCAGGCAAGGCACGGCCAACGATTACCGACATAGAATAGTCGATATAGGCCGTTTTCATCTGCTCCTCAATATTTATCTGTATTATTTTATTCGATTCTTCAGGCGTTTCCTGTGGTAAATTATCTTCGTTATTTTGATCCATAATTCGTTTTAAAATAAGATGTGCAAATATATGGTTTTAAAGCGGCATTTGGTGGGTGAAATACAAGTATTTACGGTGTTAAAATAAGGGTGTGGATAACTTTGTTAATACCCGCAAAAAATGCTTTTTCCTAAGTACGTCACGGTTTTCTTAATGATAAAATCAGCCCATTTGAATATTAAAATAGCCAATAAATGCGTTTTGCACACCGCATCATTCAAATAATTACATGTGTACATTATCTTTATCCCAAAATCAAACAAAAATGAAAAAAATCTGTACTCTATTTTTTGCAGCGTTCCTTTCAGCCGCATGTTTTGCGCAGATTCCCAATGCAGGCTTTGAAACCTGGGACACTTCATCTTCAACCCCAAGCTACATCTATCCGGCAGGTTGGGACTCCGCAGATTCCTTAACTAACCTGGCAGGAGTATATACCTGCGAACAGGGCAGTCCTGGATTTTCCGGAAATCATTACTTAAAGTTAACTTCCAGGAATGTGATTGGTTTTGGCGTCGCCGCCGGTATTGCATTGAGTGGTAAAATTGACTTTACAACATACTTGCCAGCGTCGGGTTATGCATTTACCGGCCGGCCGGTTTCGCTTACCGGTGAGTGGCAATATGCTCCTGCCGCATCGACCGATACCGGTTCAGTCTCTCTATTGTTCACAAAATGGAACGGCACTTCCCGTGATAGTGTCGGATTTATCTATTACAAATTACCCGGTTCGGTAACATCGTGGGCCGCTTTTAGCCTCCCAATAACTTATCTCAAATCAGAAAATCCCGACACGGCGGAAATTTATTTTTCGTCAAGCACAGCCACTACAGCCGCGGCAGGCAGTTATTTGTACATAGATACATTGGCGTTTTCAAGTACAAGTACGGCCATTGTACCAATGAGCGGCAATACTTCCCAAATATCAATTTATCCAAATCCCAGCCAGGGGGCGTTTACACTGAACATACCTTCCTCTTCCAACGAACAAGCCCTGATCGTAGTGACAAACTTGATCGGGCAAAAGATATTGGAAACAACTATTGAAACCAATACATCCGCTACTTTGCGGATAGATGCTGCGGGGATCTATTTTATTAATGCCATAACGAATACCGGGCATTGGAGCAAGAAAATAGTAGTTAGCAGATAGTATGTTGGATATTCTCTGAAAATCAGAAAAGAAATAGCCCGGATGTCACCGGGCTATTTCTTTAAATGTTAACCGCAAACATAATTGCTTCACCTGCCTTATCTCCTTTTTTCTATGATACCTGCACCACATTCGTATTTGATGCGATGTTGCAAATACGCATATTCTATTGCGCAGTAATAAATGCTACAATAAAACAATCCAAATTCCGAATTTCACAAAGACTACATCATCCCATGCACGAGGTGCCCTAATTTCTTTAGGGCTCTATCCACTTCATTCGTCCACGGCATACCATAACTGAGGCGCATGCAATTCTGATAGCGGTCCTGCAGCGTGAACATGGTACCAGGGGCAATGCTTATCTTATGCTGCATGGCTTCCTGGTAAAGATGGTAGGTGTCCACCTTTTTATCCAATTCAAGCCATAATATAAAGCCACCCTTAGGAGTCGACATTTTTATACCACCTGGAAAATATTCACCGATCGCACGGGTAAATTGCAGGCTGTTTGCATGAAGCGTCTGCCGCAGTTTACGCAAATGATACTCATAACGCCCGGTAGCCAGGAAACTCGCTATAGCAGACTGTTGAGCGGTAGCGCTGGTTATGCTGTGGTATAGTTTCAGCCGTTTTACTTTTTCAAGGTATTTGCCTGGCGCCACCCACCCCACTCTATATCCGGGAGCCAGGGTTTTTGAGATAGAGCTGCACCACAGCACATTACCTTCCTCATCAAAACTCTTACACGACCTCGGCCGGCTCTTTCCAAAATAAACATCGCCATACAAGTCGTCTTCTATAAGTGGCACCCCATGCCGTGAAAGCAATTTTACCATCGCTTCTTTTTGCTCATCAGGCATACAATAGCCAAGCGGGTTACTGAAATTGGTAACAAAGAAACAAGCCTTGATAGCGTGTTTCCGCAATGCCTTTTTCACATCATCAGGGTCAACACCGGTATCGGGGTCAGTCGGCAGTTCCAATACTTTAAGGCCTATGCTCTGCGCAAAACGCAATACTCCGAAATAAACAGGACTTTCCACGGCAATAGTATCGCCTGGCTTTGTCAGCGCCATCAAGCAATAAGAAATAGCATTCATACACCCCGAAGTTGTTACCAGGTCATCGGCCTGCAGGTGCCCGCCCCAGTGCATAGACCATCGGGCAACTTGCCTGCGCAGCAGGTCATTGCCCTGCACCTGTTCATAAGAAGTGCCATTTGCCGGCAAGTCGCGTAGCGCCTGCATCATAGCCTTATTCAGCTTCGCCAGTGGCAGTATCTCCGGTGCAGGTACGCTCAAGGAAAAACGGGTAACGCCACTCATGGAAAAAGTATCATACACCTCTCCTATTATCGCCTCCACATTTTTAGTCTTTACTATCTGCTGCGGGTTGCTTTTTTCTATTTTCTGCGGAAACCGCGAGGGGTTGAACCTAACATAGTATCCCGACTGCGGGCGTGACTCTATAAGCCCTTTACCCTCAAGATGATAGTATGCCTGCAGTATGGTACTCACACTGATACCATGCTCCTTGCTGAGCAGCCGCACAGACGCCAGCTTATCGCCAATTTTCAATACCTGGTCCATTATCTGCAGCTCTATGGTTTCGGCAATGCGCAGGTATAAATGCTCTGCCTTGTTTTTGGTCATGGTCTTCATAAAAAAAACTGTTATGGTCAAAATTATGAAAATTGTATCTGTTTTGTTTTAATTTTTTTTCACAATTTTGTATTGTCAATGAAAACAAACACAAAGGCATATATCGCGCTTATTTTCGTCTGCATCGTGTGGGGTACTACTTACATGGCCATATGGGTGGGCGTGGAGCATTATCCGCCGTTCCTGTTTGCAGGGGCCCGACAGACAATTGCTGGCGTCGTACTTATGCTCATCGCGTTGCTGGTAAGCAGGCAAAAAGATTTGTCCAGGCAAAACATACTCCGCCAGATGCTCGTTGGCTTCCTGATGCTGACGATGGGCAATGGTGGTGTGACCTGGGGAGAGAAATATATACCAAGTGGTATTGCTGCTTTGCTTTGCTCCATGATGCCCTTGTTCGCTGTGTTGTTTAATTTAATGTCATCCCGGAAAGACCATTTCAATGCAGCGATAGGTTTTGGTATGTTGCTCGGTGTGTGTGGCGTGGGCCTCATTTTCCGGCATGACCTTGCAGATATGACCAAACCGGCATACATAGGCGGCATGCTGGCTGTGTTACTGGCTACCTGCTGCTGGGCGCTAGGCAGCATTGTAAACAAAAAGCACGTCAACCCGGTCAACCCATTTTTTAATTCAGGGTTGCAATTACTCTTTGGCGGCTTGTTCATGCTGCTGCTTAGCCCGGCCATAGACAGTTATAAAGGTTTTCAGTTGTGGAATAAAGAAGGTGTGGAAGCGCTGGTGTATCTTATCACGTTCGGTTCTGTGCTGGCTTACGCTGCATACATGTATGCCCTTAGCGCCCTGCCAGTGGGTATAGCAACAATATATGCCTATATCAACCCACTGATAGCTGTAATAGTGGGCTACCTGATCCTGAAAGAAGAAGTAAACATATATACGGGCATGGCTTTTGTTACTATTGCGGTGAGCGTGTATCTGGTAAACCGTGGTTATAGAAAACAGCATAAAGCAGAAAAGGAACTAACATCAAAAATGGCCGCAGCCTTTCCGGAGAGCCTGCAGGCCGATTCATAAACAATCTAAAACAGAAACTGTATGGAACACACAATTTCAGTTACCTCGCAGGCCGAAAGAAAAGTTACCGACACCAAGTCGCTCCCTTTCGGCAAGATACCCACCGAGCACATGTTCATAGCCGAGTACAAAAACGGTGAATGGCAGAATGCGCAGGTAGTGCCGTTTCATGACCTCACACTGAGCCCGCTGGCACTTTGCCTGCACTACGGGCAAACAGTATTTGAGGGCATGAAAGCGTTTATGATGGAAGACGGCCATATAAATATTTTCAGGGCAGATAAGCACTATGACCGGTTCACAAAATCTTTGCATAGAATGTGTATGCCGCAGGTGCCCGAAAAACTGTTTATCGATGCAATAAAACAGTTGGTGCTGCTTGATGCGGATTGGGTGCCCAAAGAAGCAGATGGTTCTCTGTACATCCGCCCATTCATGATTGCTACCGAAGACCGGATAGGTGTAAAAGTTTCGGATGAATATCTGTTTATGGTCGTTTGCTCACCTGCATTCCAGTATTATGCCAAACCGCTGAAAGTAAAGGTAGAAACCAATTTTGTGCGGGCCGCAGAAGGCGGCACCGGCAGCGCCAAATGCGGTGGCAACTATGGCGGTGCATTCTACCCGACCCAACTTGCCCGCGAGGCCGGTTACGACCAGGTGCTGTGGACGGACAGCGTACACAATGAGTTTATAGAAGAATCGGGCACCATGAATGCTATGTTCTTTATTGATAATGTACTGGTAACACCGCAGCTTTCAGGAACCATTCTCGATGGCGTAACACGGGATTCGCTGCTGGCCATAGCTGAGGCGAAAGGTATGACCATAGAAGTAAGGCAGATAAGCTACGCAGAATTGATCACTGCTTTTGAAGCCGGCAAGCGTGTAGAAGCATTTGGCGCGGGCACTGCTGCAGTGGTTGCTCCCATTGAGATCATAGCCATTGGCCACAAAGAATACAAGTGCTATATAGAACCGGATGCAATGATGTACCAGTTGCAAAAAGAACTGTTCAACATACGGAGGGGGCTCACAGCGGACACCTTCAAATGGAACTACGTGATCTGACATGGAGCCGATAACCGACACATACAAGGGATATACTATAACTACTGATAAGGCATTGATGAACGTCACTGACATTCACAAGTGGCTATCTGAGCAGTCGTATTGGTCACCGGGTATCCCTTTTGGTATTGTGAACAGATCATTCGAGCATTCCTATTGTATCGCGGCTTTGTACAATAGCAAACAAATTGCCTACGCAAGACTGGTGACTGATTATGCAACATTTGCTTACCTGGCTGATGTATATGTAATTGAAGAACACAGAGGCAAAGGCATTAGCAAAAAAATGATGGAAGTAATTTTCGGGCTTGATTGGGTCAAGGGCCTGCGACGGATAATGCTGGCTACTAAAGGCGCTCAGGAGCTATACAGGAAGTATGAATTTACGGAGTGTAAACACCCGGAAAGGATTATGGAGGTGACGAGGCCGGATATTTATAAACACCCCTGACGCCTCCCGATGAAAAATCGGGACCTTGTTCCTGGGAACCAACTATTTAGCTGTATCAGGATTTTAGACAGCAGCGATAATTAAACAGAATATATTTTACTCACGAATACAAAACAGAGAGAAGCCCCTTTAGGGGTTTGGGGTTTATGCAATACTTAGAAAGCGCGAAACGCCAGTTCATAATGTATAAGCAACTGGGCGAAAAGGCAATGGCACAGATAGAAGATAAAGACCTGTCTTGGCATGCGAACGATGACAGCAACAGCATCATTACCATAGTAAAGCACCTTTGGGGAAATATGCTCAGCCGCTGGACGGATTTCCTCACCACGGATGGCGAGAAACCTACAAGGAAACGTGACGAGGAATTCAATCAGGAGCACCTCGTTAGGCCAGAGCTGATGAAAAAATGGGACGAAGGCTGGCAGTGTCTGTTCAATGCCCTGGACAGCATCACGGACAATGACCTGGAGCGCATCATCTACATTCGCAATGAAGGCCATACCATACTCGAAGCCATCAACCGGCAAATAGCGCACTACTCCTATCATGTTGGCCAGATAGTTTATATCTCAAAACTCTTAAGCAAAGACGAATGGAAAAGCCTTTCCATTCCCCGGAACAAATCGAATGAGTACAATGCAGATAAATTCGGACAGGAAAAACAGGTGCGGCATTTTACAGACGATTGGATAGAAAAGAAATAAAAAAGCCGCTCACGAAGAGCGGCTACCGTGCACAAAAACCAAATTTTTATTAACCGTCAATTTTCTTGTCTACCCACTCCTTCTTTTCGATGCGGTAAGAGAAAAATAGCCCCAGGCCGCCACCTATTGCTATCAGGGCAAAGTAGATAGGCACATTTTTAGGATCATTACTTCTTACTTCCACTATGCTATGATCGTCATCATCATCATCGTCATCATCGGCAGTGCTACTATTTTTAGCAGCGGCACTGCGGGCAGCTAAAGACGTATCAATTGCAGCATGGCTGGTATCTATCATACTGATTTTACTACCACGCTTACTATGGTGGTTGCCAATAGCGATATTGGTTTGTGACAAAGTTTTATCCTCCTTCAAAACAGTATTATCAATAATAAACGCAAGTAACAAACCAAAGCCTGATCCAATCAGTAGCAGCCCCCATTTCAGGTTAATAAATGGCCGCGGCCTTGGGTCTTTGTTTCTGGGGTTCAGGCCCTTTTCTATCATAGCCATGTTCTCCCTGCTGCGGATATAAGTGATACCGAATATCATAGCAAACATGCCCGTCATGATTACCATTGGAATTAAATCACCGATCATAATATTAAATTTTAAGAGTTAAAAATCCGGTTTCTGAATGAACCGATACAACTAAGACTACCTTCTTTCAAATGAGGTTACAGAATTTTTGAACTATTTTTCCGAAAAATAATAATTAGTTGTAACCATTGCCTGGATTTCTGCGTCTTAATAATGCAAATGTTTACGGAGTCCGACGATACTGAGGTTATTCAATTGGTGCTACGGGGGCAGCAGGCTGCCTACGCAACCTTGGTAAGCCGTTACCAGCAATACGTATTTACCCTGGCTATGCGCTATGTTAAAGACCGCGAATTGGCTGAGGAACTTGCCCAGGATGTTTTTGTAAAAGCGTACCGTTGCCTGGCGGATTTCAAGGGCAACAGCAAGTTTAGCACATGGCTATATACAATTGTAAATACTACTTGCCTCTCCCATCTAAGAAAGAAAAAAGACGAAACAATTCTGCTGGAAGAGGAAAAAATGGTTTCTATATCTGATAATAGCAACGCAGAGCGGCCATCAGAGAGAATGGAACAACGAACGCAGAAACAAATGCTGAACAGCGCGTTGAAACATTTGCCCGAATCAGAAGCGCAGGCAATCTCACTCTTTTACCAGGGGGAACAATCGATAGAAGAAATTGGTGTGATCATGGGATTGACCACCGGCAATGTGAAAGTGAAATTATTCAGAGCAAGACAAAAACTGAAAGAGGTATTGGAAAGCAGGTATAGCAGGGAATTGGCATAAATTATTTTTCATAACTTTATCGGAGCAAGATGGAACAGAACGAAGAAATAGAAATGCAATTGTGGGATTACATTGATGGCATTTGCTCCATTGATGATATGCCGCGTATATCCATCCTTATAGAACGCGATCCTGCCTGGAAAGCTAAGTATGCAGAACTCTCTGCATTGCATACAAGTATTGGCAGCAGTCTTGAATTAGAGCAGCCATCCATGCGTTTCACCCAAAATGTGATGGACGTAGTAGCAGCAACGCACGTAGCGCCAGCCAGTAAAAAATATATTAACAAGGGGATCATCCGGGGTATTGCTGCATTATTTATTGGCATGCTTACAACAGCCCTTGGTTATGCTATTGCCCACGTAGATAACAACACCACATCTAAAATCGCACTACCTAAGCTGAACCTTGGCGGCATTAGCAATATTTTCAACAGCGGAACAATGCTGATGATTATTGCCGTAAATATCGTCATTGGCTTGGTGTTTTTGGATAGTTTGCTGAGAAGAAAGCGAGCACATATTAGTTGATCACCCCAATATCAAAATCCTCCAAACTCCTCAGCTTGCCATCTGCAAGTGAAAAACGGGGATCATCAAAATGCAGTTCATCCGGCACTACGATTACCTTCATGCGGGCTGCCTTGCCGGCTATCATACCGTTTACCGAATCTTCAAGTACCAGACACTCATTGGGCTTTGAGCCAAGGCTTTCTGCGCAATGCAGGAACACTGCGGGGTGCGGCTTGCCCAGTTTCACGGCATCTGCAGAGGTAATCACGTCGAAGTATTTGGCAAGGTCAAAATGATCTACGAGCGCGTCTATCATATGCTTGGGAGACGAGGATGCGAGACCTACCTTGTAATTATGTTTCCTAAGCAGCTTCAGCGACTGCTCAACGCCTTTCAGCACGCCCGCACTTGCTTTCGATGAGGCTATTATATCGTCCAGTATCTCATCTGCCACTTCCCTGGCGTTTTTCCCTTCCCAGGGAAAATGTATGGCCCAGTGATCGGTGACCTCATATATCCGTAGCCCAGTAGTATCTTTAAAACGCTCTTTCGTAATTGGAATGTTGTGCTTCTTAGCCACCCGCAACATGCTTACTCCCCACAGCGGCTCTGTATCCAGCAGCAACCCATCCATGTCATACAAAACCGTATTTATCATTGTAGTTGTAACAATTTAATTTTCATAAAAGATATTTCACAACACATACGCTACTCCAACCTCTCCTTTGGAGAGGGCCGGGGGAGAGGTCTCAAAAATAACCCAAATACTGCTGCGAATGCGTAGTATATTCTATACTTACTTCATCGCCCTCTTTCAGCCGTTCAAAGTCATTTGCAGAAACTTCGATATTCAGTTTTATTCTTGAGTCTATGTAGAAATAATAGGTCTTCTTCACGGCCACATAGAGCTTGCGGGTTATGCGGATGGTATCTATTGTTTTTGTCCGCTCCTTTATATCCAATTGCAGGTTGCGCTGATTGATGTAGTAGCTGCCATAAGTTGCAGCGCTGGAAATAAACAGCATAAGGATCACCGAACCAAAATATCTGACCGGGGAAAATGCATTGGGTGCGCCATCAAAAGCCTGGTACCACGCTCCGGCAAAAGGCAGCACGAAGCTCATTACCATCAGGATGCTGAATATCTTGTAGTACATTTTTCGCTCTTTCGATTCCTTTTTAAGCAGAAAATCCAGCTCGCCCGGTTCCAAAGCCTCCGTATATCTTTGCAGTTCAAAAGACACGTTCAATTGTTTATGCAGCTCCCATACAAAATTACTGAAAGCGCCTCATTTAGCCTTGACAATTCTGATGAGCTTTAAATGAGCAGCAGCTTATTACATCTTTAAAAATTTATTTTTTCTTAAAAATTGTTCCAGTGCGCTTCATAATCGTGGAAATGATTATCTTGTATCGCACTACGCTGCCTAAGGTGTGTGATTGATTAATTTTATTGTAATTGTTATGAATCTTTTTGTTGGTAATCTTAGTCCGGAAACAAATGCAGCGAGTTTGCGCAAGTTGTTTTCAGAATTTGGGGAGATCGTTTCCTCTAAAGTAATCATTGATAATGCTACCGGTATGTCGCGCGGTTTTGGATTTGTGGAAATGGCTGATAAATTCCATTCCTATGATGCGATTGACAACCTGGATGCTATCTTTTTTGAAGGCAGCGTGATCTCTGTAAAAGAAGCAAAAGGCAATGCTACTAAAGGCGGTGGAAATAAGAGCGGCGGCGGTTTTAAGCGCCCTTTCAAACCACGCTTCCCGCGCACTGATAGCCGTCCGCCACGTAATGACGACCGCCCCCCGCGCAACGATGCCCGTCCGCCTCGTGAGGACGACTTCAACAGCCTCAAATACTAAGCAATTCATTTTCCGGTTTGCTTGTTGTTTGTTCATTCCGTAACTTCAATACTGATAATTGAAGCTACGCTTTGCACCTACTTATGAGATCGAACCGTAACACTTTCAGTATATTCACCAGCAAACTC
Source organism: uncultured Bacteroidota bacterium (assembly GCA_903887415.1). Lineage (GTDB taxonomy): Bacteria > Bacteroidota > Bacteroidia > Chitinophagales > Chitinophagaceae > Nemorincola. The sequence continues at coordinate 35,669 of CAISPO010000003.1, forward strand.
TTGCAGCATGGCCCTGCCGTTCCGGACTTATGTTTCGGAGTGATTCTGCTGTTATTGCTCCCGTTCTCCCTGTTTTCACAGCAAAAAAGTTATAAATTGGTGGGAACAGCAAGCGCAAAATTCGGGCCTACCTACCTGTATGCTGTATCTTTTGAGGCCAACGGCTCATCTATCTCCGGTTATTCAATAACCAGGCAGCCTGATGGCGCTGACTTTAAAGCAGAAATAAAAGGGGCTATCAACCGAAAGGAACACACGCTTGTATTCTCCGAAACAAAGTCGCTGGACAAAGACCCGCATAATAATATTACGATTTGCCTATTTAGTGCCACGCTCACCTATAAACAACTTGGAACTAAGTACCAGGTCAAAGGTACATTTGCGGGAAGGGATCTAAACAATGAACCTTGCACCAACGGAACCATGATATTTGAAACGTCAAATGCACCGGACAATATGTTCCGCGCAGAGAAAAAACCGCTTCCCGTGCCTCCAAAACGAGATACTATTGTCGCACCAACCGAACCCACAGTAGCATTGCCGGCTAACACAATAACAGCAGGAGTACAAAAACAACTGGAATGGACTACCGATAGCTGCATCATCGAAGTCTGGGATGGCGGTGTCATTGACGGTGACGTAGTCACTATATTGCTGAATGATGTCCCGGTGCTCACTAACTATACCCTGGCAAAGGCAAAAAAACAACTGCAGTTACCACTGATAAAAAACACCAACACGATAACTATAGTAGCAGAAGATGAAGGGGTTAACCCGCCGAACACAGCCGAAATAATGCTGCTGGATGGCAAAGCAAGCCATCGGATCACGGCCTTTAATAAGAAAGGAGAAAAATCGATCATTATCATAAAAAAGATAAATGCAAAGTAGAGACGTTGCACTGCAACATCTCGCTACAAGTAATGCATAGGGCGTTGTTGTTAGCTGTGAATAGAAGCATATATTGTTCCTTGCCCGGTGCAAGTAGAGACGTTGCATTGCAACGTCTCTACCCCACACAAATACTTACTTGCTTTTCCCGTTATGCAATACTTTTTTGTAAACAAATACAGCTACGCTACCTTTGCCGCGACCAATGGCCGTTTTCTTCGACATACAGCGCTTACCGGATTTTAAGAATGCAGTACTTACCATCGGTACATTCGATGGCGTACACCAGGGGCATAAGGCCATACTACAGGAAGTGGTGAACCATGCCCGGCAGGTAAATGGAGAAAGCGTGCTGCTTACTTTTGAGCCACACCCAAGAAAGTTGCTCTTCCCCGATCAGCCGCTGGGTATTATTACCCCACTCCGCCAGAAACTGCAGTTGATAACGGAATCAGGTATTGAGCATGTTGTAGTAGTACCATTCACTAAAGAGTTTGCCAGCCTTTCAGCGCAGGAATATGTTGAGCGCTTCCTTGTTGGCATTTTCCACCCCAAGAGCATTGTTATTGGGTATGATCATCGCTTCGGGCACGACCGGAAGGGCGACCTGAAACTGCTGGAGGCATGCGAGCAGCAGGGAGGATATGAGTTAATGGAGATACCGGCTCAGTTGATAGACGACGCAGCCGTAAGCTCAACAAAAATACGCCATGCCATCACCGAAGGCCGTATGGAAGACGCAAGCCACATGCTGGGACGTAATTATTCGCTCACGGGCACTGTGATACATGGGTCGAAACTCGGCAGGACTATAGGCTATCCTACAGCAAATCTAAAACCGGAAGACCCTGAACAAATAATTCCCGCCCTCGGAATCTATGCCATACATTCGATGTACAACGGCACAATGTATAATGGCATGATGAGCATTGGATACAATCCCACTGTTACCGATACAAAAGACATAAAAATAGAAGCCAATCTCTTTGGTCTCGATGAAGAAATATACGGAGCAGCTATGGAAATATTCTTCCTGAAGAAATTGCGGGACGAACAAAAATTCGACTCCATAGAGGCTTTAAAACAGCAACTGTACAAGGACAAGGAAGAAACCTTAAAACTGCTTAATTCAAGTTATTAAATGCGAAGTGTAGAGACGGCATGCATGCCGTCTCTACGTAACTCATACCACATCCACATCCATAAAGTAAAACCCCGTATCCCATAAGCTCCCAGCCGGCGAGGCATATGTTCTATGTACTATCTCACCTTTTACAATTGGAATAGGCGAACGGAAATACGGCGCATTATAAACAAACGTATGAAACTCGCCATGCTCGCCGCAGGGGTCCACATTTTCGGGTAGCTTATCCAGAAATTCCTTGCCTATTTTTTGTCCTAAAAATTCTTTTCCCAGAAACTTTTGATTGACGCAAACGATTACAGCCTCTATCCCCATGTCCTCCGCCAACCTTACCAGTTCTTTCGTATCCTTTTTCCACAGCGGGAATAAACCCTTCACATCCACTTGTGCCAGTTGCTGCTCCCGATATACCTTCAGGTCTTCGAGAAAAATATCGCCGTATGCGGCTGCACTTATTCCTTGCTCTTTCAGGCTGGTGAGATTTTGCAGCATGGCTTGCCGGTACAGATCATCTGCAGGGCTGGCGGGGAGCTTCACTTTTAGCAATGGCAGAGACATGCGCTCCGCCTGCATATCCAGCAGTTTTTCTCTTACGCCATGCATGAATACGCGCCCATGCTCTTCGCTGAGCGTAGTTAGCAGTTGCACCACCTTATAAGTACCTTCTTCCATTAGCAAATGGTACGCTAGCGCGGCATCCTTGCCGGAGCTCCAATTCATCACCACTTTTATTTGGTCGTTCATTAACATTGCCTTTCAGCAAATCAATGTAATTTTCCGGCAACAAACTAATTTTTATGCCATACGCAATTGTTACGGGAGCATCGCAGGGAATGGGAAAGGCAATTTCAGAAAAACTGCTTGCCGAAGGATTTTCCATAGCGGTTTGTGCCCGCAGCAAAGAAAAGCTGGCTGCGCTGGAAATACAGTGGAATGAACAATACCCGGAAGCCTCCATCATTGTCTATAATGCCGACCTGGCGAATAAAGAAGAAGTAGCTGCATTTGCAGATGCCGTTTTGTCTGTATTTCCGGAAATTGACCTGCTCGTAAATAATGCAGGAAATTACCTGCCGGGCACCATAGCCGAAGAGCCGGATGGCCTGCTTGACCAAATGATCGGCATAAACCTTTACAGCGCATATCACCTCACCAGGAAGATCTTACCAGTAATGAAGGACCGCAGAGCCGGCCACATCTTCAATATGTGCTCCATAGCCAGCCTGCGTGCCTACCCCAATGGCGGCTCGTACAGTATTTCCAAATATGCCCTTATGGGTTTTTCGGAGAATCTCAAGGAAGAGCTAAAAGAGTATGGTGTAAAGGTGACCGCTATTTGTCCCGGCGCGACCTACACACCGTCGTGGGAAGGAAGCGGTGTGGAGCCGGGCCGCATAATGGAGGCCGCAGACGTGGTTTCCATGCTCTGGGGCGCCTACAATTTATCACCGCAGGCCAACGTAGAAACCATTATTATGCGCCCTGTTAAAGGCGACATATAACAGCCCTTTTTAACGTAGCTTTAACCCTCCCTGTTTTATTTTTGTGGGTAACCAAAATGAAAGTCATTAATAACATCTGGCGCAATAGCATGGTATCCCTGTTTATGATAGGGATGGCCTGCAATGCAATTGCTCAGAACGTAGTGTTTACAGCACAGGCGAGCGCAAACAAGATGGGCGCTAAAGATAATGTGCAGGTAGAATACACTATAAAGGATGCGCAAAATGTGCAAACCATGACCCCCCCCGCCGGTAATGATTTTGATGTGGTACAGGGTCCTTATACAACGCATAGTGTAAACAGCTCCTTCAATGGCAGAACCAATGTAACGTCTGAAAGCATTACCCGCACCTACATTCTACACCCCAGGCACGAAGGCACACTCACTATACCTCCGGTAATAGCAAAAGATGCCGCTGGTCATACTTATCAGTCCAACGCGGTTGTTATCCAGGTGGTGCCCGGCACCTTAATGCAGCAGCAGCGGCGGCCCGCGCAGCAAGATGATGACGCACTGGCTATGATGCAGCGCATGAACCAGCAGATGCAGCAATTGCAGCAGCAGATGATGCAGCCGCAACCGCAACAACCACAGCAGCCGCAACAACGCCAGCAACAGCCGCAGCAGCAAACCCAACCCGATGCTTCCGATGAGGCAGAGATCAAGAAGAACATGTTCATCAAGGTGGAGGTGGATAAGACCAAAGTACATGTAGGTGAGCAAATAACTACCAGCTACAAACTGTATGTGCGCGACCTCGCCATGAACGCATCTATTTCCAAGCTGCCTTCGCTCAATGGATTCTGGACGCAGGATTTTGAAATTCCCCGGCAGCCAAAGCCGGAAATCGAAGAGCTGAACGGGAAAAAATACCAGGTCTTCCTTTTAAAAAAATCGGCTTTGTTTCCTCAACAGACAGGGACACTGGAGCTGGACCCTGCTGAAGCGAGAGGTGTTGCCCGCATAGTAAAGCAAGAGCGTCATAAAATGTCGGATATGTTCAGGGGCACATTAATGATGAACGACCCTGCCTTCAACAACTCCTATTATAATACACTGGCATATAAAGATGTGGAATGGAAACTGGAAAGCACTCCAGTGAAAATAACGGTAACTGCACTGCCGGAAAAAGATAAACCTGCTGATTATGGCGGCGCTGTTGGCAAGTTCACCGTTGGCAGTAAAATAGATAAGCAGGAGCTGACCACAGATGATATTGCAACGCTCACGCTCACCATTACCGGCAGCGGCAACCTGAAGCTGATAGAACCACCCAAGCTGAACCTGCCGAACGGGCTGAACACCTTTGACCCGCAAATAACCGACACGATCACCGGACGCAGCACTACTATCAGCGGATCTAAGATCATCAACTACGTGATCTCTCCTCACTCTCCCGGCGATTATGATATTCCGGCTACTGCGTTTACTTATTTCAATCCTCAGACCGGCGCATATATCACTGCACATACCCAGCCGCTGAAACTGCGTGTAAAGGCTGGCAAGCGCTACACCCCTGTTGCGGCAGGCAGCAATATATCGTTAAAGGACATTCATGATATTGTAAAAACACCTGTCGCAAATATTACATTACCTGCCAAGCCTATGCTGTTCACTGGCACGTACTGGTCTATGTTTGCGTTCCCGTTGCTGGCGTTCATAGGGCTCGTGGTTTGGAAACGGAGGGATGAGGAACTCTCAAAGAATACAGTGTTGTTGCGGAGCAAACGCGCGAATAAAGTAGCGTTGCAAAGGCTCGCAGCGGCAAAAAAATACCTGCAGCAGAATGAGAAAACATCTTTCTACGAAGAAATATCAAAAGCTACCTGGCTGTACCTCAGCGACAAGTTAAACATTCCGCTTTCTGCCCTCTCGCGCGAGACGGCTACGGAGGCAATGAGCACCCGCAAAGTGCCTGATACCGTGCAAAAACATCTGGACGATGTGATCTGGGAATGTGAGACCGCCCTGTATGCTTCTGGCGGGTCTCAAAAAATGGCCTATATTTACGACGAAGCCATCAAGGTCATCAGCGACCTGGAGGATGTATTCAAAGCATGAGAAAGCCATTACTCATATCCTTACTCTTTGTGCTGAGCTCTTTCCGGGGCTTAGCCACAGGCAATTATACCGCCCAGTGGCAAAAAGGCACAAGTTGCTACGAACAGACGAAGTACGATAGCGCCGCATGGTATTTCGAACAGATAGCAGCGCTTAAGCCACGGAATGCAGAAGTATATTACAACCTCGGAAATACTTACTATCGGCTCAATAAAGTAGCACTGGCCGTGCTTAATTATGAACGTGCGCTGCAGATAGACCCAGCCTACAAAGAAGCTAAGGACAATCTCTTGCTCACCCAGGGCCGCATCAGCAACCGCATACAGCCCACCAGCGATATCTTCTTCATAGACTGGTGGCAAAGTATTACGCACCCAAAAAAAGCCGGGGCTTGGGCCATTGCAGCGTTTGTTTCGTTCGCCCTTATCATTGCCTGCATTGCCGTGCGGCGTTTTGTAAAGTCTGGAGATAAGTTGCCGGTGCAATTGCCGGGCATACTCGGTTTTGTATGCACTTGCTTCCTGGTACTGGCCTTTGCAGCGGCACAAAGAACCGGCATGGCTACAGTAGCTGTTGTGATGCAGAATGATGCACCACTGATGAACAACGAGCAAAAAGGCAAACCACTCGCGCTTGTACCGGAAGGAACGACAGTAAAAATAGTAAGCGAGAAAAGCACCTGGATAGAAGTGACCTTACCTGATGGCCGGACTGGCTGGCTGCCGCAAAATCTGGTGACAAAGGTATAACATGGTAGATGTATCACACGAATAAGGAGTGGGATACCTGACCAACACCTAAAAAGATTCACTATGGTTACATATTGGGTAAAAACGCCCCAATGGATAAAAAAGTTTTTCCCCGAACGAATGATCTGGGATATACCGGTGGACAGTGAGCCTGCGGTATATATTACATTTGATGACGGCCCCCATCCTGTCGCCACCCCGTTTGTGCTGGAGCAACTGGAAAAATATAATGCATCTGCTACCTTCTTTTGCGTAGGCAATAATATTTCTCTTTACCCGGAAATCTTCGCAAATACACTTGCGAAAGGGCACAGAGTCGGCAACCACACACACGACCACATTAATGGCTGGAAAACAACCAGCAGCAGGTACATAAAGAATATAGAGCGGGCGGACAAATATATTCACAGTAACTTGTTCAGGCCGCCCTATGGCCGGATGAAGTATTCACAAATAAGAAAGATCAGGAAGAAGCACCCTTCCTGGAGCATTTATATGTGGGATATACTCAGCGCCGACTTCGATAAAGCTATCACACCACAGGAATGCCTGCAAAATGTGCTGGCAAATATTTGCCCCGGCACAATAATTGTGTTTCACGATAGCGATAAGGCTTATGAACGCATGAAGTATGCCCTACCGGAAGTGCTGGAATATTGCCGGAAGCAAAACTGGAGAATGAAGGCCCTGCCGAACGGAAATTCCAAATCTTAAAATCCATCCCGATAGCTGTCGGGACCAAACCCCGGACTTACGACGCCGCATACCGGAAGGCAGGTTATGACTCACGACTTACGACTAAAAAAATGAGATTCACAGACACCCACACCCACTTATACGACGAACGGCTGATGGCCGATGACGGGCAGATACAACGTGCAATTGATGCCGGCGTAACCAAAATGTATATGCCGAATTGCGACCGCAACACCATTGAAAACATGCTGCTGTTGGCCGATAAGTGGCCTGTCAACTGCCTGCCTATGATGGGCCTGCACCCGTGCTACGTAAAAGAAAATTATAAAGAAGAGTTGGCCATAGCTGCGGAATGGCTCCAGAAAACAAAGTTCTATGCTGTGGGAGAAATAGGCCTCGACTATTACTGGGACATGGCCTTCAAAGCGCAGCAAATAGAAGCATTTGAAACACAGATAGACTGGGCGCTGCAATACGGCCTGCCCATAGTGATCCACAGCAGGGAGTCAACCCAGGACTGTATAGACATAGTTCGTAAAAAGCAGACCGGAAAGCTGAAAGGTATTTTTCATTGCTTCAGCGGAACACTCGATGAAGCTAACCAGGTCATAGGCCTTGGCCTCTACCTGGGTATAGGCGGCGTAGTGACCTACAAAAATGGCACACTCGCTGAAGTTGTAAAAGAAATATCACTCGATCACATTGTTTTAGAAACAGACGCCCCCTACCTTGCCCCTGTGCCTTACCGCGGCAAGCAGAAGAATGAAAGCAGTTTCATACCCGTTATTGCAGAGAAGATCGCAGAGTTAAAAAATTGTTCCGTATCGGAAGTTGCAGCAATTACTACTGCCAATGCGGAGAATATATTCCCAGTGCATTAATGACTCGGCAGAATCACCTGTTTATGCCTGCAGTTTCATCAATTCATCATTCAAATACTGAAAGCCGGGCCGGGACGATACATCGTGTGCTGTAGCCGCATCCCTAAGCATTTCAAGTTTTACTAAGGATGGGTGTTCGCCTGTCTCGTTACACAAAGAAAGCAGGTCATCAAGCATATGGCCAAATGCGCTTACTTCAATGCGCTCTAATGCAAATGCAGCCTCCGGATCTGTCTTATCATAAAAAGAAGCAGCGCCAAAATCCCCAAACAAGGTATTGCCCTCATTATCTACCAGCGTATTGTGCGCGTACAGGTCGCCGTGCATAATACCTTTGCTATGCAGTTGGCTGGCTATAGAAGCAATGGTGCCGGCAATTTTCAGCACTTGCCCCATTGAAATACTCACGTCTTCAGCAAAAACATCCCGGGTACAGCTATCAAAACTTGGCGGCATACCGAGGTTATAAAAGCGCTCGGCGATCAACTCCATAACTAAGCCCTTTTTACCTTCCGGATGATCGGCGATCCGCCCTATGAGCTGCACGAGCCCAGGGTGGGCGCCCGCAGCAATGAAAGTATTCATTTCGCATTCGGGAAGCCCATCGCTGGTTACAGCACCTTTAAAAACCTTCACAGCCACATCCTTTTCTCCAGCTTCACTGCGTTTCACTCCTTTATAAATAACACCTGAAGCCCCTTCGCCAAGCACATGATGTGTATCCAGCTCCTGCCAACCGACAAAGGGCAGAGATGCAATGTCAGTGGTGATGGTGATGCTAAACAAGTTGCCCGAAAACGCCAGCCACGAGAGCTTTGGCATCAACAATAACCATTTGGGTAATTCCGTCAACCGGTTTGCAGAGATACGCAAAAGAGACAGGTTGCGGCAATAGCTCAGTTCTTTTGGCAGTTCGCTCAGCTTATTACCGGCCAGCATCAGCTTTTGCATCCGGTCGCAATGGCCTATCTCCTTCGGCAATGCGGTAATACAATTATCGGTAAGTATAAGCCACCGTATATGAGGGTTAAGAGCGCGTGCAGGTACAGTCTCTATCTTGTTAGCTTTAAAACCAACAATATCCAACAATGGGCAATCACCCAACACCTCCGGCAAAACCGTAAAAAGGTTCTCCGAACAAAAGAAGATTCGTAATTTCTTCAGCCTGCCAAAATCCGCAGGCAGTTCTTTCAGTTTATTGCGCGAAAGCTCAAGCACCTCCAGCGTATCTGCTAGCTCAAATATCTCTTCCGGAAAATGAGAAAGCTCTTCGGATAGCTTTAATGATACCGTCCCCTTGAGTGCTCCGTTCCGCAATTGTACCAGGGTCTGCATAAATTGCAGCGAATATAGGGGATATGCCGGAAGTTAGAAGCAAAGGGTGCAATTCAAATCTTCGCGTAGAAGCAATACTAATACTTATTGAAAAAGAAGCCCAAAGGGCTTCAATATGAATAATCGCCTGTGAAACCGGCGGTAAAATGAGCAAAAGCACCTACCCCAACGGGGTTGAATCTCATATTCAGTGCGACAATTTGAAATGCGCCCGAAGCAAAGGTGGAAATTCATCGTTTTCAACGGAAAGAAAGGAGCATTCATTAACCTTCAGAAGGCCAGGTTTCCGGCTTTGGGCGGCTAAACATTATTTCGCCCGGGTTAGGGCTGTATTCGCCGCAAAACGCCTTAAGCGTATCAAAAATAGCCTGACCGCGGGCATAGTTAAAAGGCGAAATATTGATAGGCGCTACACCGGCATTTGTGTCCTCATTACCACTGATCGCATTCTTGCCTTTTAGGTATATGTATATCTGATCTCCCTGCCTCGGAATGAAGTCCATTTTTACTTTCTCAATATTATCCCATGAAATAACAATGCCTTCGCTTTCCACATACAGGCCTTTTTCGTCCATTAGAAGTGCCGGCGTTCTCTTAATAGCCAAACTGACACTTCCTTTGAAAACACGAAAACTGAGATAAATGAATATTGGCAGCAATACTCCCGCAAATACCCTTTTGCCAACTACTAAATCTGAAGAAAGAAGTCCCCATAATGATATGCCAGCCATGAGCAGGACGGCAACAAAATAAAATATACCCACACTTTTAGAATAGTAAAATGTTCTTGGTTCCATAAATAAAACTTGTTAGATGAACACAACTGCCAGTAAAAATGATGCTTTTTCGTAAAAACAAAAAATGCAAGCGTAGCGCTTGCATTTTTATGCGGAGAGACAGGGATTCGAACCCTGGATACCCTTTGACAGATATACACACTTTCCAGGCGTGCCTCTTCAACCACTCGAGCATCTCTCCGGAAGGCTGCACAGGTAATCATTCTATTTGTTCAGGAAAATCTTTTTCGACTTCGTATTATCGGCAGGTAAGGAGAACTCCTTAGAGATATACGTACTTTCCAGGCGTAGCTCTTCAACCACTCGAGCATCGTACCGAAAGGGTAGCAAACGTAATTATTCTATTCGGTAACGTAATTTTTTTTAGTTGCGTTTATGGAGTAATTACTTTGATTTTGCTAACTTTTTTTCACTCGTAGTGTCAAACCCATACCGCATTGCCTCCTCAAGTACAGATATGTTGACATCTTTTAGCGTTTTGAACTTAATGCAATACCCGGTCACACTTGCTTTGCCCAGTTGTTTTCCATAGGTTTGGGCCAGGTAAGTCTTATCATTAAGACCCATTATATAAACAGATATTCCGGTTGTGTTTGCGCTCATACCAACCTGATAAAAATCCCGGGTTGTTCCGTTGGCATACTTTATTGTGTAAGACCCATACCCTATGTTAGGGTTACTTATAATTTTACCGGTGTCATCTTTGCCATCCAGGAACCATAGCTTACATTCCGGTAACACCTGAAGTATGAGCAGATGCAACGCCTGCATGTCGCTACGTTTTTGGTTCAGGGTGACTGGCAATATACGCCTTGATTTGAGCTTGCACCTTCATATAAATATAAAATTACGCCTTGCAACCATATCGCGCAAGTCGGGATATTGCAAAATTTTCACCCTTCCATTTTCGGTAGCGTAAAATAAAATGTAGCACCCTCACCTACTTTTGCTTCTGCCCATATTCTGCCGCCATGGCGGGTAATGATACGCTGCACTATTGCGAGCCCAATGCCCGTGCCTTCAAACTCACTGCCACTGTGCAACCGCTGGAAAACGCCAAATAGCTTATCCACATACTTCATATCAAAACCTGCGCCGTTATCCTTTACATACCAGGTTGTTTCGCCCGCTGCATTTGTGGCACCTACTTCCACTTCCGGGAATTCTTTTTTATCGGAGTATTTAATAGCATTGGACAGCAGGTTTACCCATACCTGTCTTATCAGGGACCTGTCGGCATAAGTAGGGGGCATACCTCCGATCCTGATACTGGCCCTGTATGGAGTTGTTTGTTTTATCTCGTTCAATATTTGCTCTACAAGTTCTTTTGTATTCACCTCCGTCCGCTGCACCTCTTTTTTTCCTAGTTTCGAGAAAGCGAGAAGATCGTCAATGAGCGTTCCCATTCTCAGGGCATTGTAATTAATTTTAAACAAAAGCCTCCTTGCATCTTCGTCTAAAATGGCCGTATAGTCTTCTTCAAATATCTTTGAGTACGCACTTAATGCCCGCAGCGGAGCCCGGAGATCATGCGAAACAGAATAAGAAAATGACTCCAGTTCCTTATTGGTATTTTCAAGCTCCGCAATATTATTCTGGAGGTTTTTATTCAGCTGGCCTATCTGCTCATCCGCTATCTTCTGCTGGGTAATATCACGTTCCGTTATGGCTATAGACTTCTGGTCGCTGCCGTAATCTGTTATTACCGCGGCCGACAGGAGTACGTCAACAAGCCTGCCATGTTTCGTTATTCGCTTTGTTTCAAACAGTTCTATTTTTTCCCCTTGCAGTATCTTCTGTACTATCTCCTCTATTTCTACCTGCATATGGTGAGGGATTATGTTCCATATCTTCATCTTCAGCGCTTCGTGCCCCGTATAGCCATATATTTTCTCGGCGCCTTCATTCCACGAAATGATCTGGCCTTCATTGTTGTGTATGTAAATAGCGTCGTTAGATTGTTTCACTACGGTGGCCAGGTAATTCCTGATCCGCTCCACTTCCTTTATTTCGGTAATATCCCGGGCATTCACAAACCACTTCCTGTTTTTCACTACCACCTTCCATTCCAGCCATTTTATGCTCCGGTTCTTGCAGTATATGCGGGTATCAAACGAAAGGCGTTCTTTCGGCTGCTTTGCCATATCCACAAACCGGACCCTGTCCTCACTGCCAAGAAAAAAAGTAACCGAGACGCCCTTCGTCTCTTCGGATGAATAACCGAGTATCGAATGAAAGGCCTCGTTGATCTCTTCTATTTTAAATGTTGCCGCATCTATGATACCAATTATATCCGCTGAATTATTGATGAGCAGCTCACTTTTTTGCAATAAGGTATTCTTATCGATCAGTTCTTTTCTCTGGGCTGCATTTTCAGGTGCACATCTACTTTTGCTTTCACCACCTCCGGATCCAGCGGCTTAAACAAATAGTCTATCGCGCCTTCGTCAAACCCCTTCATCATAAACTTGTGCTCGGTGCGCTCTGCCGTTGCGAAGATGATCGGTATCTCTTTCGTTTTTTTATTCGACTGCAGTATCTGGGCCACTTCAAACCCATCCATATCCGGCATTTGCACATCCAGTATGATCAGGTTTATATTTTTGTTCAAAGCTATTTGCAGCGCGCTTTTGCCATCAGTAGCTTGGAGAATCACCCTGTCTTTACCGGCGAGCAAATGCTCCAGCGCAAAAAGGTTTGCTTGCTTATCATCAACGATCAGTATAACCGCCTTATTAATTTGTTTCATCGCTGACAAGTCAACAGTTAAGAATACGGGTTTGTATCTCCTTTAATGTAAGTACCAATGTTGCAGCGCCTTTATCTATTGCAGCCTGCGGCATATACGGATACTCAGCTTCTTCGGGCGATTGGGCAATAGTTAGCCCTCCGGCTTTCTTTATTGCCAGCAAGCCTGCTGCGCCGTCTTTATTTGCCCCCGTCAATACAATGCCGATAAGCGACTTTCTGTAAGTCGCTGCCGCAGACTCAAATAACACATCGATAGATGGCCTGCTAAAGGAAACCTGGGGATCGCTGGACAATGAAAAGGTATTATCGCTCTCAATAAGTAAATGGTAATCGGGAGGAGCAATGTAAACAATGCCCGCCTCGACTTTTTCCTTTTCTTCTACCTGCCTGATCTGGATTTTGCATTTATTCTGAAGTATTTCTTCAAGCAGGTTCATCTGGTCACGGTATCTGTGCTGAACAATTATTACCGGCAATGAAAAGCTGGCCGGGAGCGCTCCCAGGATTGTGGTAAGTGCAGACAGCCCGCCTGCTGATGCCCCGATAACTATGGCTTCATATTTCCCATGTGCAGCCATATCACTTTGTTTTCATAAATATTTTCTGTTTCCGGTCCACATCTTCAAAGAATTGCTGCTTATCCGAGAACAAAAGCGATTCTTTATTTCCCATTCCGAAAAAACCAAACGGGCACAGGCTCTCATAAAAAAGATTAATAACATGGTTTTGCAGCTTCTGATTAAAATAGATCAGCACATTACGGCAAATTATGAGCTGGAACTCATTGAACGATTTATCGACAGCCAGGTTGTGCGGTGCAAAAACAATATTTTGCTTAAGCGACTTGTCGAACATCACCGTGTTGTACTTCGCCGTATAGTATTCTGAAAACGGTTGATTACCACCAGCCTTCTGATAATTAGCTGTGTGCTGTTTCATATTTTCAAGCGGGTACATACCCTCCTTGGCCGTCTGCAGGGATTTCTGATTTATGTCCGTAGCATAGATGAGTGTCCGGTTCAATAGCCCCTCCTCTTTAAAAAGGATCGCTATCGAATAGACCTCCTCGCCGGTGGCGCATCCCGCAACCCATATCTTTATGAAGGGATAAGTAGCCAGTCGTTTTAACACCGTTTCGCGTAGGCTCTTGTAAAATGGCGGGTCCCGGAACATTTCGGTTACGGTAACTGACAATTCCTGGATGAATTCTTCAAATACTTTTTCATCCTTCAGTATCATCTTCGCAAGCTGGTCAATAGCCTCGATCTTATGGTTGGCCATAAAATTATTGACCCTTCTTTTCACAGATGCTTCCGCATAATCTGTAAAGTCATAACCATATACGAGCCGTATGGAGTCGAGCAATTCCTTAAACGCTATATTTTCCGTGTCCATACTATACGATCCAGCAACTGATTTTTTCGATGAGCAATTTTATGTCAACCGGCTTGGAAATATAATCCCAGGCGCCGGCAGCGAGGCATCTTTCCTGGTCGCCTTTCATCGCCCTGGCGGTTACGGCTATCACCGGAATATCCTTCAATTCATATCGCTGCTTCATGATCTCCAGCGCCTCATAACCGTCCATTACCGGCATCATCATATCCATCAATACAATATCAGGCTTCGGGGTCTCCTCCATTACCGCAATGGCCTCTGCGCCATTCGTCGCGGTGAGGATTTTCATTTCGAGGGTGTCGAGATAACTGCTGAGGGCAAATACATTGTTTTTTTCATCGTCAACGATCAGCACTATTTTGTTCCTGAGTTTTTCCATATTCCTTTTTTAGCGGTACAGCCACACACGCATCAGCGATAACAGTTGTTCAATATTTACAGGTTTTGATACATAGTCAGACATACCGGCTGCAAGGCATTTTTCCCTGTCTCCCTTCATAGCCTTGGCAGTAAGCGCTATTATAGGCAGCTTATCATATTTAACCATGCTCCTTATTTGTTTCGCTGCCTCATACCCATCCATTTCCGGCATCATTACATCCATCAGCACAATATCAATTTCCGGGTGGGCGGCGAGCATCTGCAATGCTGCCTTGCCATTTTCCGCTGTCAGGCAATTCAAGCCTTCTTCTTCCAGCGCGTTATTCAGCGAATATATGTTCCTGATGTCATCATCTACTACCAGGGCTGTTTTGTTCTTTAATACCTCATCCGTTTTGTGCAGCTTCCGTATGATGTTCTGTTTTTCCTTTGGCAGCCTCGACTCCACCCTATGCAGGAATAGAGTTGTTTCATCCAGCAGCCGCTCGTTTGAGTCCACTGTTTTAAGTACCACTGTATTCGCCAGTTTGTTCAGGCGGCTGGTTTCATCTTTTGAAAGGTCTTTACCGGTATAAACAATGATCGGGGTCTTCTTAAGATCAGCGTTGTCTTTTATTTTCTGCATCAGGGTGAACCCGGTCATATCCGGCAAGCCCAGATCAACGATCACACAGTCAAAACTGTCTTTGCACATCATTTCGTAAGCCTCATTGCCGGAATATGCCGAGAAACACTTTACATCGCCATTGCCTATCAGTTCCCTTATGGCTTCGTTGTGCCCTTTATTATCTTCAACGATCAGCAGTTTTTTCAGCTTTTTGCTCACAAACTCCTCTATCCTGTTAAACGCATTCTGCAGGTCATTTTTTGAGATCGGTTTTTGCATAAAATCAAATGCCCCAAGTTCCAGCCCTTCCTTTTTCATATCGTATCCGGAGATGATCTGCACAGGAATGTGCCGCAATTCGGGGTCTGCTTTTAGCAGTTTGAGTACATCTGTGCCATCCATTACCGGCAGCTTCATGTCCAGGATTATTGCGTCTGGCTTATAATGCCGTGCGTAGCTGAGTCCGGTATTACCTTCATAAGCAATGATTCCCTTATACTGGCGCTCCCTGCCAAATGCCAGCAGCACCTGGGCAAATTCCTTATCATCTTCCATGATGAGCATTGTCTTGTCATTCTCGCTGATATTATTCCTGTCGTCTATAGCCTCCCCTTCCAGGAAAGCGGGTTTTTCAATTTTCCGGCTTTTTTGCGGCGCATCGCTCTTCGTGCTTTTCACTTCTATGGTGCGTTCAGCAGGTTCGGTGATCGTAGCATCATATTTCAAAGGCAGGTAGAGTGTAAATGTGCTTCCTTTACCTTCTTCGCTCTTCAGGTGTATCTCGCCACCCAGTGCATTGGCCAGCTCACGGCTAATGGACAGGCCCAGGCCTGTTCCGCCATACTTACGCTTTGTTGACCCATCCGCTTGCTGGAAGGCCTCAAATATAATGCCCAGTTTGTCAGTGGGTATGCCTATACCTGTATCGGTAACGGAGATGGAAATGATTCCCGGTGACTGATGGAGCCTTGGGTTTTTAAACTGAATGTCACTTTTATTTGCCTTGCTCACCGATAGCCCGACCTTTCCACCCTTGCCGGTAAATTTAAATGCGTTGGATAATAGGTTCCTCAGTATCTGCTCCAGCCGTTGTTTGTCTGTTTCTATTTCCTCAGGTAATTCCTTTTCGTTCAACTGGAATGCAAACTCTATTGATTTATTTTTTGCAACTTCTGAAAACATAGCCGCAATATCCGTTTTAACCTCGGCAAATGAAACACCTGCAATATCGAGCTCCATCTTACCAGACTCCACTTTTGAAAGATCGAGTATCTCATTGATTAAGTCTAGCAGGTCCGTGCCGGAGTTGTATATATTTCTCGCGAACTCCACTTCTTTTTCGCCCAGTGATTTACTCTTGTTTTCCGCCAGTAACTGCGCCAATATAAGTACGCTGTTCAGTGGTGTGCGCAGTTCGTGCGACATATTGGCAAGAAATTCAGATTTATACTTGCTGGTCACTTCAAGCTCACGCGCCTTAGTCTCTATATCCATTTTAGCGTTCTCCAGTTTCTCTTTCTGCTCTTCCAGCAGGTTGGCTTTTTCCTCCAGCTCCTCATTGGTTTGCTGCCGTTCTTCCTGCTGGGTTTTCAACGACGCTTCCGATTTTTCAAGCAGTTCGGTTTTTTCCTGCAGCTCTTCATTCGATTGTTTTAGCTCTTCCTGCTGTGTCTCGAGTTCCTCAGCCTGGCGCTGTGTTTCTTCCAGCAGTTCTTTCAGTTTTGTACGCGACTGGGCAGCGTTAATTACTATGGCAATATTCTCCCCTATGCTGCTTAAAAACTCCATTTGCAATGGTGAGAATTCTTTCGCAGAGCCTATTTCAATTACCCCTTTCAACGCGTTCTCCTGCACCAGGGGAAAAACGATCAGGTTTTTAGGTACAGCGTTGCCAAGACCTGAATTTATCCTGATATAGTCATCGGGAACTTCCGTGAACACAATCACTTTCTTCTCTGCTGCAGCCTGGCCCACAAGGCCTTCACCAACCTTAATGATGTTGGTATTTTGTTTCCGGAAATTATACGCATAGCTGCCCGATAAGTTTAGTTCCCCGTTATCAAAGAGATACATGGCGCCTATTTGCGTATTCAAGTAAGTGCATAACTGTGTAATGATGGATTGAGCCAATTCTGCTTCCGTTTTTTCTCCCCTTAATCTTTCGTTCAGCTCAAAATTCCCGGTAAGTATCCAGTTCCGCTCGGCAGCTTCCTGCTCGGCCTTTTTAAGTGCCCGAAGATTAGTGTTGATCACAACAAATACACTGATCAATACGATAGCAACAACGATAAGCAACGTAATAAAAACTATGTTGAAGCTATTGGCATCTTCTTCACTTGATTTTTTTCGCTCAGCAAGAAGGTTGCTTTCAATACCCTTGGCTTCAGCAATAGTTTTCCTTATTCCGTCTTCTATCTGTTTTCCCTTTCCCGTAGCCATCTCGGCCCTTGCCTTTTCAAAATTTTCCCTGCGAAATGCAATAACTTCTTTTAGGTATTCCTGGCTGGCACCGACCTCCTTCTCAAGTGCCCCTATATTTTTTTGCTGTACAGGATTATCTGTAGTTAGGTTCCTTACCTCGTTTATATGCTGGTGGATGGTGTCAAATGCATCATTGTAGGGCTCCAGGAAAACCTCATTGCCGGTCACAACATAGCCTCTCACACCCGTTTCCGCATCTACAGTTTTAGTAAGAATCTGGTCAAATTGTTTTATGACCTGGTTGGTATGGTTGACCCATTGTGTGGTATCAATAAACTTTTCATTGTTCCTTACTGCAAATATTGCTGTCGCAACCAGTATAACGGAGCAAACAAGAAATCCAGTCAGAATTTTCTGGCTAAGAGTCATTTTCATGGGAAGATTATTAAAAGTAGAATAAGGTGGAATGAAGATAAATAAATAATTTCAATGATTCTTACCATATCCCATAAAATCAAGCCATGGTAATAGTGAATATCCAAATTACAGCTAAATGAACAAGTAAATACGGCGGAAAAGCTGGAAAAAAAGAGCTTTTTGCACCTATTGCCCGATTTTAGAATATTTATCTTTGTTGTTAACCGTTTACATATTCTCCCGCTATGGCAACATAAATTATACAAACCAGAATATGTGAGGGGTTTAACTTGTGGCTATGGAAAAAGCATTAAAAATTCTTTTTAACGAAGACCTTGATTCAGACATTGACCTGCTGTACTTTGAGCTGAAAAGAAACAGGTTCCCTTATATTTCCGAACACGTACAGACCCGCGAGGGCTTCGAAAAAGCCCTGGATAAATTTCGTCCGGATATTATCCTATCAGATTATTCACTCCCCTCATTTGATGGATTAACTGCGCTACAGATCAAACAGGAAAAATATCCCGATACCCCCTTTATCCTGGTATCCGGTACAATAGGCGAAGAAAATGCGGTTGAGCTTATCCGGAATGGAGCGACCGATTACGTGCTAAAGAATAAGTTATTCACCCTGATCCCGAAAATGGACCGGGCAATGGAAGATGCGCAAAAAAGAAAAGAAAAAAGAATTGCCGATGAGATACTTAGAAAACAGTATAAAGCACTGTTCGAGATCGCTTCGCTTCAGTCTCACCAGGTCAGGGGGCCTATCGCCAGTATCCTTGGGCTCATCAACCTGTTCAATTTTGACGAGCCGGCCGACCCTATGAATACCGAAATAATAAGGAATCTACAGGTGGCCACTTTAGCATTCGATGATGTGATCTACTCGATCGTAGAAAAGACTAATGAAATCAAAAGCATGGTAGCATAACTACCTAAAACTAAAAATCCCCGAGAGCTACTGTCCGACAGCGCATTGGGGGAAATTTCGTGCAGCAAGCTGCAAATACTATACTACAATTTCTGTGCCAGTTTCGCTTTCATCTGCCGGAGGCAGCATACCTTCCGGATGCTCTTCAGCAAGAGGCACATCTTGCCGCTCTCCTTCCGGGTTCCATTCCACTATAAAATTATTCCTGCCCGTGCCTATTAGTATGGCCATAAATTTCTGCTGTATCAGCTCCAGCATCGCGAGGAAGGTAAAAATGGCATGTATCCTGTTCTCGCAGGCGGCAAACAGCATTTCGAATGGCACACGCTTCTTTTCCTGCAGGTGGTCTATCAAAAACGTACGCTGCCCTTCCAGGCTGTAATTATATTTTACCACCACATGCTGCGGCTTCAGGTTGCGCTCATTGAATTTTTTAATAACCTTTTCATAAGCCTGCAACAGTTTATACATCGTCACCGCCTGTATCTCTGTACCTTCCGAATAAGAATCACCCAGCCGGTCCATCTCCAGCTTTATATTGCCGCGCTTCTGCTGCATCAGGCGGTCGGCTTCCATCACCATCATCGTCTCCGATGCTTCTTTGAACCTTTTGTACTCCAGTATTTTGTCCACCAGTTCCTGGCGTGGGTCTATTTCTTTTCCAGTTGCATCCACCTCGCGGCGTGGCAGCAACATACGCGCCTTTATGCGCATGAGCGTGGAGACAAACAAAATGAACTCGCTCGCCAGCTCTATATTCAGATTTTCGAGCGTATGTATGTAGCTGAGAAATTCGTTGGTGATCTTTGCAATCGGTATGTTGTATATATCCAGCTCGTCCCGCTCTATAAAAAATAGCAGCAGGTCGAATGGCCCTTCAAACTGGGGCAGCTTTATCTGGTAAGATGCGGACATTTAAAATTCAAAAGTAAAAAATCAAAAACGTACTTGCTGTTTCGCACGTGAGGGGGACAAAAATAACTTTTTAAAGGCAGATATCAATAAGATTTTAAAATGGGTGGATTTCAAATCTTCGCGAACTGGCTAGCGCAGGCTCTGTGCTTTTTCCACCTAGACAGTGATAATACTACGCCTTGCAAAAATCAAGCGATCCTTTAATCACGAAAATCCAAGTTCAAACTACTCTTTCACAAACTTCCGCACTTCATTATTCACTCTTACAAAGTAAACCCCACTTGGCAGCGCACTCACATCAATACTGGTCTGCCGCCCACCACCTGCAATCCCGATAGCTATCGGGAGCGAGCTGTACACCACTTGTCCCAAAGGATTGCTAATAACCACAGAAGCTATCTGCCCAGCCGAAGTAACAGTTAGCAAATTGCTCGCAGGATTTGGAAACAATTCAATCTTATTATCGTTGGTTGGAACGGACTGCACCCCAGCCACGCAGGCTAAAACTGAATCTGTTGCGGTTACATAGCAATCTGCTGATATCGCGTAAGTTATGGTCACTTCGCCGGTGGCGATACCTGTAACGATTCCTGTAACGGAACCAACTGTAGCAACACTTGAATTACTGGTGCTCCATACTCCACCCGGAGTTGCATCAGACAGATCTATTGATCCAAGACATAAGTCGGCTGGGCCAACTATGGCCGATGGAGCGGGCATTACCGTTACTGTCGTTGTTACATACCCGCCACCAATTGAATAGGTAATTACTGCAACGCCGAGACCACCACCTACTACCAAACCAGTTCCTGAGCCTACTATTGCCACGCCAACATTGCTGCTGCTCCATATACCACCTCCGGTAGGCTCATTTAGTGCCAGTGTATCGCCCTTGCATAAAACAGAGTCACCGGTTATCAGGCTGATTGGGCTGCCGCAAGCGACATTAGGCTTATATTTTGCCACAAAGTTAAACTCCAGTGTGCCGAAAGGGCCCGGGCCATAAAGCGTATCGCTGCCAACGATCATGGTATATGTTTCATAGTCGCCTTCTACAAATATATTCCCAGACTTATCAATAGCGATACTGTTCAGATCATCACCTCCGGATGGCAACGTAGCGCCCGCTAAATAGCTGCCAGACGAACTCCACCCGGCAATAAACATTGGGTCGCCTGTAACCGTGTCTGATGAAAGAATGTGCCCATCAATGGTATCAGTGCATACCCCGGTCCCTAACGTCGCACTCACCCAAACATTTCCGCAGGAATCAATGGCTGGCATCCAGGGAAAAACATACTTCCCTTGCATTAATTTCACCCATGTCACGCTCCCTGCCGAGTCAAATTTAGCCAGGAACCCATAGTCCGTATACCACGGCATGGGCAATGAGTCCGCTGGGCTTAAGTGCAGTACACAGGAAAAATACCCCCCGGTAAGGTAAACATCTTCATCAGCGTTGGTTGCTACCCCTGTAAATTCATCACCACCACTGCTGCCTCCGGTTCCTCTTGCCCAGATAGGGTTACCATTACTGTCTAGTTTTGCCAGATACCCTGTGCCATTTGCGTGCGTACCGGTATCAACCAGGATATCAGTCCCAAAAAATAATGAATCGGAATCAAAAAATCCGGATATATATATCTTATGAGATGGCGTTACTGCAATACCGCCGGGTTGCGTACTTCCCATAGGTCCAGCCTTGAAACCTTTTACCCAGATCGCGTTGCCGAAAGAGTCGAATTTACCAACGAAAACATCACCGTAATTAGCGCTGTCCAGCGTATATCCGTCTATTGAAGCAGTGCCCGCATATGGATAAGTCATGTAAACATTGCCCCGTTCGTCGGTTGTAATGCAATTACTTCCGAAAGGATCCCCTATATATGGCTCATTATACGTGTGCAGGTCGCCTATGTTCTCCAGCCATTTTACATTACCCGATGAATCGATTTTTGCGAGAAAAAGATAGCCGGTGGGCGAACCCGGCTCGCCTATTGAATAACCGCCAAAAGTCATGGTATGATTATGAACTCCTATCAGATACTCGTTGCCAAACACATCAGTTGTTAACCCAATTGGTGCGGTAGTGTTCCAAGGATCATTACTACTAATAGCCCACTTTATATTGCCCGTACTGTCATACTTCACAACGTAGGCTCCATGCCCGGCAAGCGAATAGGACGCAAAATGAACAGTATCCGCATGAAAACCAGCTACGTAAACACTGCCGGATGCATCGGTAGAACAATAATATCCCTCACTTAATCCACCAGATGCACCCTTGCCCCATTTCCATACCTGGGCATTAACAATACCCACGCCGCCAGTTATCAGCGCAACCAGGAAAAGGACGAAGAGTACCAGGGAGCACTTTTTCATAAAATTATATTGAATGTGTTAAGAAGCATTGTAACAATAAATATAAAGATACCATCATCAATTTATAAAAAACAGAGCATCGGTCCACTATCCGTTTTTCACAAAATCAGTACCCATATATAGAAGACGTAGAAACCCAACAAAATGTGAGTAGTGCGGAGAAAATTCCAGCTTCCAAAACCAAGGCCTACCCCTTCACAAACTTCCGCACCTCACTACCATTCACCCTGACAAAGTAAACCCCACCTGGCAGCCCGCTCACATCAATACTGGCCTGCCTACTGCCTACGGCAAACTGCAAACTGTAAACCGTTTGCCCCAAAGGGTTACTAATGACCGCAGAAGCTATCTGTCCGGACGAGGTAATAGTTAGCATATGGCTCGCAGGATTAGGAAACAATTCGATCTTGTTATCGCTGGCTGGAACAGCCTGCACCCCAGCCTCACACACTATTACGGAATCTGTTGCTGTTACGTAACAATCTGCCGATATCGCATAAGTTATAGTTACTGCACCGATGGAGACACCTGTAACAATACCCGTTGTGGAACCAACTGTAGCAACACTGGTATTGCTCGTGCTCCACAAACCACCGCCGGTTGCGTCAGACAGATCTATTGGCCAGGGACATAAATCAGCAGGGCCAACTATTGGCGGCGGGGTGGTAACTACCGTTACCGTCATAGTGGCAAACACGCCACTGGTTGCATAAGTGATCACTGCAACCCCGGGATCAATCCCTGTCACCAGGCCCGTTGCTGAGCCCACTTTGGCCACGCCCACATTACTGCTGGTCCATATACCACCGGCAGGGTCTGCGGTTAGTGTCATTGTATCGCCCTTGCATATAACAGGGTTACCGGTGATCAGGCCAATTGTGGTGCCGCAAACTGAAAAAGGTCGGTATTTCGCCACAAAGTTAGTCTCGCCGCCAGTCTGGGTAAGCGTATCACCAGCCACAATTAGTTGGGGTGTGTGAATGTCGCCTTCAACAAATATATTTCCGTGCCTATCAATAACGAGACTATTCAGGTCATCGCCTCCGGATGCCAAAACAGCGCCCTCCAAATAGCTGCCAGACGAAGTCCAGCCGGCAATAAACAGAGGGTCACCATCAGTTTCCGCCGATGAAAGAATATGTCCGTCAATGGTATCTGTGCAAGCCCCCTCGTTATCCAAAGTTGCACTTACCCACACATTTCCGCACGAATCGAGAGCGGGCATCCAGGGCGTAGGATCCTGCCCACGCATCAATTTCACCCAGGTCTGGCCGCCCGCCGGGTCATACTTGGCCAGGAAGCCGTAGGCGCCAACCGGTGGCTGGGGTAAGGTATCCGGAGCTAAATGTAATACACAGGAAAAATACAGCCCGGTGAGATAAACATCTTCATCTGAGTTGGCTACCACACCGGTAAATTCATCACCACCACTGCTCCCGCCTGTTCCTTTTGCCCAGAGGGCGTTGCCATTACTGTCCAGTTTTGCCAGGTAACCTGTAGAGTTAGCGTGCGACCCTGTATCAACCAGGTTATCTGTTCCAAACAGCAAAGAATCCCCATCGAAATATCCCGATACATATAGCTTATGCGTTGGCGTTACCGTAATGCCACTGGTTGTAACAGCTCCATGAGGTTCCTTGTAGGTTTTCGCCCAGATCGCCGTGCCGGAAGGATCGAATTTACCCACGAAAAGATCACCATAACCAGCGCTATCCAGCACATATGTACCGATTGTTGCGTGACCTGTATATGGACCAGTTATGTAAACATTGCCTGTTTCATCAGTAGTAATACAATTACCCCCGATAGTATGACCCGATGCACCTATATCGCCAATATCCTCCAACCAGGCTACATTACCGGATGAGTCAATTTTTGCGAGATAATAATACCATTTGCCCAAGCCGGGAGCGCTTATTACATAACTACCGAAAAACAGGTCAACAGTATGAACACCCAGCACGTACTCGTTACCAAACGGGTCCGTTGCCAGGCCCAATGTGCCGGTAGTGTTCATTACGGCGGTACTACCGACAGCCCATTTCACATTACCAGTGCTATCGTATTTAACCACATAAGATCCGGTTCCGGTAAGCGAATAAGAGCCAAAGCTGGTAGCAGCCGAGAAATCACCATTTGCGTATAGACTGCCCGCGGCATCGATAGCACAAAAATAGCCCTCATCCAAACCGCCATATGCGCCCCTGGCCCACTGCCACCCCTGGGCATGAACAATACCTGCACTGCCAGTCATCAGCGCTACCATAAAAAGAACGAAGAGTGTTAGGTTACATTTTTTCATAAAATTATATTGAGGGTGTTGGGCTTCATTGTAACAATAACTATGAAAGTACCATCATCAGTTTGGGCATCTATACCCCTTAAAATTTAAGTGCCAGTCATACAACAGGGCATAGAGCCATCACCAGTTTTTTTTACAAAAATCAGCAGACTTACATATAAGACGCAGAAATAGCAAGAAATGTGAGTAACCGATGGAAAAAATCACCACTCTACAAATCCGCCCGCCACACAGCAGCCTATTATCAGGAGACAGTATGTTTACTCGCGGACTTAAAACTCACGACTCACGACTTAAAATTTATACGCAATCCCGAATGTAAACACCTGGCTTACCTGCGCCCAGCCGAGGCCTTCGCCAGGTTGATTTTTGTTTACTACGAGGCCGGAAGTTTTATCGATATATGTGGAACTATATGGGAAGTTGTTGTCATAAACCACAGTGAGGCCGAACGTCAGGCTTAATGTTTTGTATGCTTTCAATACAAAAAGGTTATCCCACAGGCACTGAATGTTCCCCGGATTATCTTGTTTCACAACCACACCCGCAGCATTGGTTGTGTTTTTCGCAAGATAGTTGCTATACAGGTCAAGGCGGGTGCTAAAGGTCATGTTCTTTTTAACATCCACCTTGTACCTGCCGGAGAAATAGGCGCCCAACTGGAATTTATTGGTCTTTCCCGAGTCTATACCGAAAGCCCCCTGCGGAGTCATAGAAGTGTATATAGAATTAGCCAGCACCTCTCTTGCTGCCAATGGAGAAAGAAACACGCTGATATCGGCCCCTTTTCTGTATTCCATACCCAGAGCGAGCGTCATATAGGCGGGAGAAAGGAGATCGGATGTAGGGGCATGCTGCCATCCCGGAATGGTATAGTCATAGCCCTTCGTGAACTGCGACTTAAAATTGAACAGGGCAGAATAATAAAAGTCGGTTGACTTATTCATTCGGCTGCCGAATTTCGAAGTGAAGTCGATGCGGTCGTCTGATTTACGTGGCACAAAGTCGTTGGAATACGCATAGTTCAGCCCATAGGCAAGATCAAGCGTATTGCTCCAGATACTGCCGTGGTTCAGGTAAGTAAGATTACCATGAAAAAGGCTGTTGATGGCCAGGGAAGCTATTTCACCTCCCGCAGCCCAGTTGTGCAAAAAACCTTCATTGATACCAATAGAAAATAAACCTTCATGTATCCATGCCACCGTATCCTGGTTTGTTGTTTCCAGCGATTTTTTCAGGTCGTCCACGTTTTTATTTATCTGGCCCTGTGCTGAATAACAAAGAGAGAGGCATAATACTACAGGTAAAATCAGTTTTTTCATTCGTACGTTTTTTGAAAAGTTGCGCAAAAATAACAAGCCCGGTTGCATTTAGTGCAGCCGGGCGTATATATTTTCAAAATTATGCTTCTATATTTTCTATGTTATTCAGCCGCAGGGGGTGCTGCGCCTTCGTTTCGGGGCTCTCTGTTTTCTCCTTCTGGCCGGTCTCTGCGCTGTGGGCGATTGGGCCTATCCCCTCTCTGCTGCTGTTGCCCCTGAGGGCGTTCCGGTCTCTGCTGCCCGGCTTGCGCGTTATCGCCTGCTGCCTGGCCGCTTTCTGCCTGCGTTTTAGGTGGCCTGTTCTGCTGTTCCGGACGAGGAGGTCTTGGCTGCTGCCCACCACCCTGCTCTGTGCGCGGTGGCCTTGGCTGTCCGCCCTGGTTTGGATTTCTTGGCTGCTGTGGCTTATTGCCCTGCTGCTGACCGCCGCCTTTGTTACCCTGGGGTTGCCCCCCGCCTTGCGGCCTCGGCCCCTTGTTACCCTGTTGCTGACCGCCGCCCTGCTGCGGACGTGGGCCTTTATTGCCTTGCTGTGGCCTGGCTGCCTGCTCACCGCCACTTGCGTCCTGCGGACCGCGAGCTGCCTGCTGTGGTCTGCTGCCTGCATCCTGAGAACCGCCACCGCCCTTGCCGCCGCTGGATTTTTTCTTCTTTTTGTTCTTCTCCAGGTTTTTCAGCGTTATCTGCCCCACATCGTTTACATAACCCATATCCGGCTTGATACCGGCCTTGCTTTCGCGGGTTTCAAGTTCTACTGGCTGCAATTCGCCCGCTTTCTGGCCTGCTTTATTTAATTTCTGGATCTCTTTTACACGCGCTATGCTTAGCGGGTACTGCTTATTATTGTCGGAATAGCTGTACCACATCAGGCTCTTGAAGATGTCCTTTTTTTGCAGTTGGGCTATTCCCTTTTCTGTTTCCAGGCGTTCGGCCTGGTCTGGAAATATGGATAACGCATCCATATAGGTATCCAGCTCATAGTTGAGGCAGCATTTCAGCCTGCCGCATTGGCCGCTGAGCTTGGTCTGGTTTATGGACAAATTCTGGTAGCGGGCAGCGGTAGTATTCACAGACTTAAAATCTGTAAGCCATGTGCTACAGCAAAGCTCGCGGCCGCAGGAGCCTATCCCCCCCACTTTGCCGCTTTCCTGCCGTGCTCCTATCTGCTTCATTTCCACCTTCATTTTGAAATCGGTGGCATATACCCGTATCAGTTCACGAAAATCCACACGCTGGTCGGCGGTGTAGAAAAAAGTGCCCTTTTTGCTATCGGCCTGCACTTCCACTTCGCACAGCTTCATGTCCAGCTTCAGGCTGCGGGCTATTGCCCTTGAGCGGGTCAGCAATTCGGGTTCGCGCTCTTTTTGTTTGGCGGCAGCTTCCAGTTCTTCCTCTGTAGCCGGGTGCAGCACACGCTTGCTCACCTCCGCTTCCTTGACGCCGTATTTTTTCAGCTGTAGTTTCACAAGCTCGCCTGTAAGGCTCACCTGGCCAATATCGTATCCACCCAATCCTTCCACGGCGAGCCAGTCGCCTTTTTCCAGCATGTAGTGGGTATTGTTCTTAAAGAATTCCTTCCGGCTGCCTTTACTAAAAGACACCTCTATTATCGGGTAAGGTTTTGCCCCATCATGCAGGGGCAGGGCATTCAGCCAGTCAAAAACGTTCAGGCGGTTACACCCGCCGGTACTGCATCCGCCATTACCTTTGCATCCGCCGGGCTTGCCATTGGCGCCCGATCCGCAACTGCCACATCCCATTTAAATATGTTTATATAGAGCAAGCGCGCAAAAACTTTTTCGATTTTATATATAACAGACACCAACTATCGTTGTACCCCACCACACAGTTTATTGCACTAACAAGCCAATTGTTAAAAAATAATTACTAACACAAACATACGCAAAAAACATGGAAATAGCTAAGCTGGTACTTTTCAGCCACTTGTATTTCTACACTGATTACTCAGTGAAAAAAGCGATTAGCACTGATATTTTTTTTAACAACCGGCCGCCCGTTCTGGCACTGTATTTTTGAGGCTAAGCGAGGAAAAAGTGTTTAAAACAAAAAAATGAAACTATGAAACGGATATTAGTAATTCTCGCACTTATGACGGCAGCTTATCCTCTTTTTGCACAGGACGATAGTATGCAAACAGGAAAAAGTCTGGATCAGATCCAGCAAGACGCCGTAAAACAGGAAGGTACCCAGCCTATAGGAAACAGCAATGGGACACAAACAACTTGGACAAATGACCAGGGGATGAACCGCAGTAAATCATATGAAGGGTATCGCAGTCCATATTTCGACTTTAGCAATGCCGGTACATCAAAAGATATACAAAAACTCGGTACTGATCCGGAGTTCCCATTTTTACAACATAAGGCTTCAGCCGCACAGGTTTATCAGGCCATAAAAAGGAATGCAGACAAAGACGATCACCAGATGTCTGAATTTAACAACATCCTGATGGCAATCGGATTTGCTAACGGCGCCAAAGATGTGCAGCAGGCAAACGTTACCTCTGCCAACATACCCAGCGGCACTATGGGTAATATGGGCGATGGCACTTATGCCAGTTCTTACTCAAAGCTGGACCTCGGTGACGACGGAGTAAAGGCTTGGAAAGTTACCGGCACATCAGGTTATGTTTATTTCCTTGCAGCATGTGGTAATGCCTTTTATCCAAATTCAAAAGGCGGTACAGCTTGTATCAATGCACCCGTTAATATAACCGCTCAGCCAGTTGAAGTTACCGCTACAGGCCAGAAGAGTGAAGTCACAGATAAAGTGTTCGTATATTACCATATGAGGAGGCACCACAAACATCCGAAATATGCTAATAGCGCTATAGCTGATGCGAACCCTTCTAAACCCTTATTGCTGAACACAACAGTAAAGACAGACGTAGTACCTGAAACCTATAAGGTAACAGTGAACGACCAGAACCAGAACATTACCGTCTGCCCCGACTCAGCTGCAGTAGTGAATGCCAGCATCAATGTGGAAAAAATCTCAGGCTATACCGGTTATAGCAAGCCGCAAGACCAATATAAATTGATCAAAAGGCATGCATATATGAGAGCCGACAGGAAGATGAGAAAAGCAGAACGTAAAGAAGAAAAAGTAGCACGAATAACAAAGACAGAAGTAACCGTGGATGAGAAGGTGCCGATGTAAAATTAAAACGAGTTGAACAATTTGAAAGCTGCCACGAGGTGTTTATCTCGGGGCAGTTTTTCCTAGGTGTGCCGCACTTGCAAGTGTGGCACACGTATGCAATTACCGCTTTCTAAAATAGCAGATAGAACTAATCACCACCACCAGCAGCGCCCCTATCACATTCAGCCACAAGAACGACACAATATCCAGACAGTATATCAATATCACGCTGCCCTCTGCAATTAACGCTGCGATAAAAACAGTATTTCCATTCGCTCGTTTCATATAGAACGCTACAAGGAAGATGCCTAATATGGTGCCGTAGAATAGAGACCCCAATATATTTACTGCCTCTATCAGCGAGCCGAGCCGGGCAGCAAACATGGCGATGCAAATACAGAAGATACCCCAGCAAAGTGTGTGCAGCCTGCCGTAACGCAACTCTTGTTTTTCGGTGATTGTTTTCCCTGCGATTAACTGCACATCCATAAGCGAGCATGCGGTAAGCGAATTAAGTGCTGCAGATATGGAGCCCCACGATGCAAGTATGATCACTGCAAACAACAGCCCTACTACCCCCACAGGTAAGGCATTCTTTACAAAATAGAGAAAGATATAGTTGGTGTCATTCTTATCGGGTGTATAATGATGCGTGTACATCATCTCGGAAACTTTTTCACGGTGGCGCTCTATCTGGTGCTGAACGGACGTAAACTCATAAACTGCATCGTTCACTTCTTTATCTGCCAGCAGTGAGTCTATCGCAGTATTTTGTGTGTTCCGGCTGCTATTTCCTGTTTCAGCTTTTTTCCGCACTTCAGCTAGCCGCTTTATGTTGCCTTCGTTCATGGTACGGAGCATCTGGTAATAAGCCTCTTCACTTGCAGCAGACTCCGGTTCCTGGGTTTTATACGCATCGTATGCAGCAGTATTAAAATACACCGGTGCAGGCTGAAAACTATAAAATGCGAACACCAATGCACCTATAAGTAAGATACAAAACTGCATAGGTATCTTCACCAGCCCATTTAGTAGCAGGCCCAGCTTACTTTCCCGGTCATCCTTGCCGGTAATATAGCGCCCCACCTGGCTCTGGTCGGTACCAAAGTAAGAGAGTGCGAGAAAAAAACCACCGATAAGGCCGCTCCAGATATTGTACTTATCCTTCCAGTCGAAGTGAGTAGTGATCACATTGAGCTTGCCGCTTTTACCCGCAATAAACAACGCATCTTTCATGCATACGCCGGGAGGCAAGCGATGCACAACCAGGAAGCCCGCAACTGCCATTGAGCCAAGTATTATAAGAAACTGTAGCTTCTGTGTATGTGCCACAGCCTTAGCCCCACCTGCATAAGTATAGATAAGCAGCAGCCCACCCATCACCACATTGGTGAGGTAAATATTCCACCCAAGAATAGAGGACAGAATAATAGCCGGCGCATAGATACTGATACCTGTTGACAACCCGCGCGATAACAGAAACAATGATGAGGTAAGCAGCCGCGTCTTCCGGTCAAAACGCTCCTCCAGGTATTGATAAGCAGTATATACATTCAGCCTGCGAAAAATGGGGATGAACGTAACGCAGATCACGATCATAGCGATTGGCAGGCCAAAGTAATACTGTACAAACCGCATCCCATCAGTATATGCCTGCCCCGGCGCAGAAAGAAAGGTAATGGCGCTGGCCTGTGTGGCCATAATGCCCAGCAGCACCACATACCACTGCATCTGTTTATCGGCCAGCAAGTAGGAGTGCGCACCACGCTGCCCCCTGCCCTTGTATAGCCCATAGGCTATCATCGTGGCAAGCGTAATGAATAGTACGATCCAGTCGAGGGTGCTCATTTATATTGCTCGTAAACCGTAATATACTGTAATCTGGAAACCAAGCCTAGCAGAAACGTTAAAGATTATTACAGATCTACAGGTATATCCTTCGCCTTAACACTGATGTCATGCACAATGGCATCCAGTTCATCTGCAGTCGCATTAAAATAGCCAACCCATTTATCGAATTCTTCGGAATCCATATCTATTTCCCGGAGCACGTTCACCAGCCCCATCATTCTTGCCAGTGGCGCCCTCACCACATGCGATTGTATCCATGCTATTTCCCGTAGCTTTTTATTTTGTTCTTCAATGTCATTCAAATATTTTACGCGCTCGGTTATATCGTGGTAGTTGATGATGTATGCTTTCACACTTTCATTACGAAGAAGGTTTGTTATTGTCCCCTCTATCCATATGTAGCTCCCGTCTTTATGCAAAGAGCGATACTGGCCGTTCAGCGGCACACCGGGCAACGCCTGTGCCCTTTTAAATAATTCTACACTACGAGGTACATCGTCGGGGTGAATAAATTCAAATATTGTTTCGTCTTTGATCTCTTCCGACGTGTACCCTCCTATACGCCCCACAGCAGCACTCTGGTAGGTAATTTTACCGTTCCTGTCAATGAGCACTATAGCATCAGTCAGGTTTTCGGTCAAAGCCCGGTGTTTCTCTTCACTTTCCCGTAATTTTTTTTCTATTGATTTCCGTTCAGTAATATCACGCGCTATAGCCAAATACCCCTGCCCCTCAAGCACCTTGGTATGCACCTCCATAGCCAGTATATTGCCGTCCTTTGTTCTCCATTGGCGTTCGGTCAGTAATGTTTTATGTTGCCGCAGGTAATCCGTTTGCAGTGGGCGCCTTTCAATTTCATCCACTGCAAATACATCAGCGAGTTTCATTTGCAGCAACTCATCGCGTGAATAGCCAAGCACTTTACAGGCGCTGCTGTTTACTTCAATGATCTGGGTGTCCTCGTTCATCAGTAGTATTGGATCGCTGGCCTGCTCTATCAGCGAGTGGTAGCGCTCCTCCTGGTGGGTTATTTTTTCAAATGCCAGGCTGGTCTGGTGGTTGACGATATATTGCAGAACGCCCATCACAAGCGCAGCCGTTACAAAACCCAGCCAGTAGGCGATGGGATTCTTAAAAAGCGGCGACACCGGCACCAGGCCGTTTACCTGGAGCACAAGCATGATGAGCGTGATCGAAATACAAATGCCTGCCGTTATCAGGCCGCCTCTTTTCCCAAACAATATGCCACCGGCAAATATAGCCGGCGGATAGGTCATCATTGCAGGTGTGGTTACACCGCCAGAAATAAATGCAGCCACAGTAGTCAACGCAACACAAGTAGTGATAAAAAAATAAGCAGCAGTCGGCGAATTGCCTTTTCTGTTGACCAATAAAGTAATGGTAAAAGTTATATCCAGCGTAAGAATAATAGTCAGATCATGTACCAGGAATGCATGGTTGATCAACATTCTGATCACAAGCAGTGTGGTAACAATGGCAGCCCACATCCAGCATAAATAATATACCAGGTAGGATCTTCGGTTTTCCCCGGTAATGCTGCTTTCTGCAGGAGCAAAGGGAAGAAAATGCTCCAGGGGAACAGGTTTCATGAATACGATTTACGCGCCAAAAGTATTACTTAAACATTTAAATATCAGCGCAAATCCGCCAGCTGACAATATTATTTTATCGGATTCAAATTTCAGGGTAAATCATGTATCATTTGTAGTACTGTGTAAACAAATAATACAAAACGATCTGCGCGGCCAATACAACGACAACCGCTATGTACCAGCCCTTATAAGTGTGTTTTTCAGGAAGGCTCATAGGAGATGAATTTAATTCCCACTTGTGTTATAGCTGATCACCGTATCATCCACATAATTGATACTGTAAATACCATCAGTTAGGTTGATGCTGTTTGTATTATAGTTGTAATTCAGGGTTATTTTATGGCAGGCTGGCCCGCAATACAGGCCGGTATCATTTACAAAAACTATTGTTCCGCCTGTGGCATATTCATCTACAATACTGAGCTTCACTCCGCCTACTTCTACAATGTCTTTATCAAGCACAGAAATAAGGAAAGAAGTATCTGGCAGGGCGTGTGTGCTATCTATGACTAGCGACCCATTATGATAATGCCGTTGAAAAGCCGCGCTCCATGAGTGAGTGCCCACCATCCGCTGCATCCCGAACTTATCATATTGATATGGCTTCTTGCAGCCGTGTATTAAGCAGGCAGAAATAGGAAGCAGGAGGCATAAAACAGAATATCTCATCAGCGATAAAAATACTAATAAATCACAATCCTTAAACATAAAAAAATCTTTGCGGTCTTTGCGATTTTTCCTTTGCGGTCTTTAAGTGAAATAAACTACTTCCCCACACTCAGCATATTCATCAGCAATCTGATAGCCCCCTTGTTCCCCGCCGGTATCTGCCGGCTAAAGGATAACGAAGTATAAACATAATTACCCTTGCCCACTTTAGCATAAAGCGTGCCGCCCTCCAGCGGCTTCTCACCCTCATCGTGCATGGAGAATATTGTTTTATACTTATCATCCCACTTTGAAGCAAAGTATAATCCACGCTCCTGCACCCAGTCTGCAAAATCTGCCTGAGTTATAACATTCGGGTAGTTCAGCAGCCGGGCTTTAGGATCCACAAAATCCATCTTCGCATCTTCTTCCGTCACTCGGTCAGACGTAATGGTGAACGGATAAGGTCCCACCTTTGTGGTTGCGAGATCTTGTGTAGTATTATACTGCATTACCAGTGTACCGCCATTCTGCACATATTCAAATAATACCGGCAGCCAGTAAGACATGCGTTTTTCCACATTCACCGCTCTAATGCCGGTAACAATTGCGTCATACTTTTTCAGTTTCACGGCATTGGTCAGGTCGCTTTCTTTCAGTACATCTACTTCCATGCCCGCCAGGCGCAGGAAGGTGGGTATGTAATCCCCAGCTCCTTCTATAAAGCCTATCCGCTTAGCGGTGCATTTCCAGTTAGCACGCAACACTTTTGCAAACGGCTCTGTAAAATACTGCAGTGAGGGTAGGTGATTGTACTGAATAAGGTGCATTGATTTCTTGTAAACCTCACCTCCGGCATTCAACTGCGCATTCAGAAAAAAATCATTGCTGCCTTCTGCCGTGAGTGCTTTTGCATCTATATGAACAGCGATAATGGTGTCTGAGGATGAGCTTAAATTAATGCCATGTACCGACACCACAGGTTTCGGAGATTTGGTACTGGTAAGTTCCATCGTTCCATCCTTTATGTCTTTATATGCATGTAGCCTTATCTCTGCCTGTACAGAACCATCGGGGTTAGTAATAATGAGGCCGCTGTTAAACGCTACGGTAGCGCCTGGCACTATCCGCAATTGCTCCACAACATCCCCTTTTACCGGGTCTGTTTTTTTGTAAGAGAGCGGCACGGGCAGCGAAAAGTCCACATCATTTATTCGCAGCTTCAACGTCATGTCCAGGTTGTTCGGAGTCTCCGGTAGTCCTATCAGCGTATCATTGGGAATGGAAAACATATCCTTTTCCGGATGCGGATTTGCCAGCCAGTACGGCTGTGTAAGCGGCGTACGTGCAGGAATGGAAATACTGTGCTCAAAAGTCAGCAATGAATCCATCGGCAAGGTCATATTTATTGTGGAATCACTGTTACCCCACTGTATCGTCCCCAGCGTTACCGGCATTTGCGACCGGGCAATTACATGCAATGTAAACGGAAGCGAAACACCTGCTACAGTCTGTGGCTGCTTCGCATACACCTCAGCCATAAGTCCCGTGCAATCCAGTATAACCTGGTCTATCTCTTTCAGTTTTTCTGTACGCCAGTAGTCGTCCTTCACCTGCCCTATTTTTTTGCGCACCGAGAACAATGCAGTAAGACTGCTCTCCGGCTTTTTAAAATCAAAGTAATCCGCTATTTGTTTCAGGTCTGTATCTATATCGGGCCTGCCTACCCTGCCCCAGGTCATGTCTATACCGTCAAATAAGGACGTAGAAAAACTATCACCGGCAGTTAGTTTAAAATATTCGGTCTGCACACCCGCCACGCTTGGCGTGCCAGCTCCCTGGCTCTTGTGCACACTGCGGCTGATGCCAGCTATCTCACCAGTACCAAGCCCCAATGCCGGTTCATAGTTGCCAACAGTCATTTTAAACATATCTTCACTCTGCGTACTGAAGCTGCCAAATTTATAGGCGTTAAATATCAGGCGTTTGGGCTGCCATGCATCATAATATTTTAGCTGCTCGGTGTACTGTTGCCTATCACCCGTTACTTTAAAAGCGTCGGCCGCTATTATTGCAGAGGCCGCATGTTGCCCGTGCCCGGCCTGTGTATTAGGCGGGAAACGGCAAATAACTATATCCGGTCGGTACTTGCGCATTACCCATACGGCATCATAGGTAAGCAGGTATTTCGGCCAGTGCTTAAAGGTTTCCTCGTTCGTCTTTGAGAACCCAAAGTCTATCGCGCGGGAAAAGAACTGCTCCGCGCCATCTATCTTGCGGGCCTCCATCAGCTCGTGGGTGCGTATCAGGCCCAGTGCATCCCCTTGCTCACTGCCCAGTATATTCTGACCGCCATCTCCCCGCGTCAGCGAAAGATAGGCTGTGCGTATGTGTTGGTCATTTACCAGCCATGCCAGCAGCTTTGTATTCTCATCGTCCGGGTGCGCAGCCACATACAGCACATTTACCAGGTGCTGCAGTTGCTCCATTTCATGATATATTTTTTCTGAGCTTGCCGGGCGAACCTGTTGGGCATTGGTAACAGAAGCAGTTGCGGCTATTAATAAACCGGTAAGAATTTTTCGCATGGAGTAAATTTATAGAAAGCACGAATATAGTATTGTTTCAAAAAACAAAACCGGCAATTTGACTATAGCCAAATTGCCGGAAACTATGATAATTCTATGAAATTAGTTTACTTGCCAATCTCAAACTCGTGCTTGACGGTCTTGAAAGCGAACTACGGGCACTGCGAGCTTTGTAGCTTTGCGACAGCCATTTTTTACATCTCTGCGAGCGCCTTCTTATTTTTCAATATCCTGCTTGTGGCGGATAGAGTTGTTTATTTCGTCAATGAGCTTCGTGTTGTTAGCTATGTACTCAGCTTCATTTGCGGATCCTTTCGCCAGTTCCATTGATTTCTGTGCTGCTGCTATCGCTTCGTCTTTATTACCTTTCCTTCTTTCTATACGGGCTTTCAAATACCATATATAAAATGCCTTGGGGTCCTGCTCCAGCGCTTTGTTCACATAGCTGCTGGCGATGTCTGTTTTCTGGTTCGTCTCGTAATAGTAGTTGGCCGCCTGGAAGTAAGGAAGCGGCTGAGGGTGATTTATTGCTTTGTCTATGTTAGTTTCTACAGACTCACCATTATGAGCGGTTACCGGCAGCACTACTTTAGTCTTTTCCCACATCAGTTCTATCTTGCAGGTAGTGAAAGTAATATCGCTCACCTCGATAGTGAATGTCTGTACTTCAGTTTCCATAGCTATCGACTTCACCGTAAAGCGTGCTACATCATTTTCTTTTGAATAGCCATCGGCACCCCAGTTGCCTGTTCCTGTGTTAAGTATTATGCGCCACTGGTCTTTGTCAGGCATAGAGTACATAGCATATTCGCCTGCTTTTATCTTTTGCCCTGCTATCTCTACGTCCTCACCGAACTTTATTTTGGTAGCCGCATTAGCGCCGGTGCGCCATATCTTGCCATATGGCACCACATCGCCAAATATTTTGCGCCCTCTCATGGATGGGCGACTGTAATTGATCTCGATATTAGAGATAGAGAAGTCCTGGGAAATTTTTGCTGTTGGGCTCAGCGCCGGAAGTTTCAATGAACTTTGAGCATAACCGGCAAGCGATGCTGCAACAAATAATACGGAAACGAAAAATTGTTTCATGAGCTGTTGTTTTTTGAGACCGCAAAATACGAAGTAAGTTGATAAGTTGAAATGTTCGCTGGTT
This sequence comes from uncultured Bacteroidota bacterium, assembly GCA_903887415.1. GTDB lineage: Bacteria > Bacteroidota > Bacteroidia > Chitinophagales > Chitinophagaceae > Nemorincola. Next base: position 72,578 of record CAISPO010000003.1, read on the forward strand.
ATGTTTACTAATTACCAGGTCAAATAGATGGTCTCTTTACAAAACGGCAGACCTTTCACAAAAAAAAGTCCCGACACCGCTAACGGCATCGGGAAAGGACTGAGCTTACTAACCCATCATTGTATAGCAAATGTCCACAAAAAAATCTGTATTCTAAAATAAATATTTCAAATATGCTTTTGCGATTTTTAGAAACCCTTAACAATCCTGGCTATCATTTTTTCGTATTGTTTTTTAGGACTACATGTATATTTATTTGAACATTATTGAGCAGTCAAATATCGCAAAAAACGATTTTGACACTGCAATTTCATTTAATGTGTGCCGAATTCGGTAGCAAATGTCATCGCAAACTGACAAATAGGCGCTCGTAGAAATACAAACACGCCATAATTGCCTGTTTTTCTAAAAGGTACGCTGTTTGCAATAGTAATTTCAAACACTTAAACTAAAATTTATGTACTACAAAAGAAACTATGGCGTAATGCCCCGCACCTTTGGCGGATTGATGGAAGACATGGTTCAGAATGGCTGGACAAGATTAAATGAAGAAGTAAACTCATTTGTTGCACCGGTAAATATCCAGGAAACAGAAACAAGTTACGATCTGCACCTGGTAGCTCCTGGCCTGAAAAAGGAAGATTTTAAGATAAACCTCGAAAAGGATATTTTGACGATCTCCTACCAGCACGGCGAGCAAAAGGAAGAAGATAAAGACCAACCAAAAGAAAAATGGCTGAGAAGCGAATACCGCATGAAGTCCTTCAAAAGAAGTTTTTCGCTCAACGAAAAAGTGGACGCAAGCAACATAGCCGCTAAATATGCCGATGGTGTGCTGCTCGTAACCCTACCTAAAAAAGAGGTAAGCGAACCGGCAAAACAAGAAATTGCTGTGAACTAAGAATGTGTGCGAGAGGTGTGTGAGTAAAGAAGGAAAGGCGGGTAAAACCGCCTTCCTTTTTAACTTTAAATCCTAAAAACGCTCCACTACAAAATGAGTGAAAGCACCTTTAGGGGTTTGGGGTGAATAAAAAACTACAAAACCTGTAAGCCGGATCCTGTACCTCCGAAGAGGTGGCTATCATTTATCTGGGATGTTGCTCACGCAACACCTCGAGCTGCCAACCCACGCACATCGGACGAGCCGCCCTCAGGCGCACGCTTATTTGGCATTTCAGCACGCAAGGTTTACCCCTACACATTGTCGCCAATGCATACCGTAGTCTCTTACACTACTTTTTCACCCTTATCCCGCACTTGCGGGACGGTTATTTTCTGTGGCACTGTCTGTTCCCGCCAGGGCGGGACCTACCCGTTAGGTAGTGCGCTGCTCTTCGCTGTCCGGACTTTCCTCCCGCATCTGCATACGAGCGATAACCCGGTTTTGTAGCGGGACAAAGGTACGGTAAAAGTTAAAGGTTAAAAGTGAAAACCAAAAAGTACCTGACATTAATCCTAATTTTACAAAATGAAAAGAATCTTAGCCTTTCTTACTGCAGCAGTGACGCTGCTCGTGAATTTCACGTCCAGCGCCCAGCAAAACAGCGACAACAAATCCCTCCTGTGGCAGATAACCGGAAAAGGCCTCGTTAAACCATCCTACCTTTTCGGCACAATGCACCAGATATGCGAAGACGATTATGTGTGGACAGATAAAATGAAAAGCAGCCTGGACGAAAGCGAGAAGGTATGCTTCGAGATGGACATGGACGACCCTGGCATGTTGATGGCCGTAACCAATGGAATGATAGACAAGAGCGGCAAAGAATTGAAAGACTACTTTACACCAGCTCAGTATAATCTTGTTAAACAATACGTTAAGGATAGCCTGGGCATGGACATAATGATGTTTCAGAAAATGAAACCGGTGATGCTGCAAACCATGATGAGCCTGAAAGATGTGAGTTGCAAAAACTCCGTTTCCTACGAAGAGAATATTATGAAAGATGCCCAAAAGGATAATAAAGAAATATTGGGCCTGGAAGAACCTGCAGAACAACTAAAAGTGCTGGAAACCATACCAGTGGACACCATAATTACCAAACTGCTTGAAGAAATAATTCAGCACAAAAAAGAAGGTGATGAAGAATACCAGAAACTCATCCAGGCCTACAAGCAGCAGGACATCCCGGCCCTCTATCAAATGATCACCGACTCAAAATCCCTCAACGATGACATGGGCGAGTTCCTGGATGTACGCAACAAAAAATGGATCCCCCGCATGTCCGACAAAATGAATAAGTCATCCGTATTCTTCGCCGTAGGCGCCGGGCACCTTTGGGGTGATACTGGAGTGATAAGTCTTTTGAGGAAGGATGGATATAAAGTGGTGCCGGTAAAATGACCTGGCTTACATGATCCCCATCAAATCAGTAAGACTATAAACCTCATCTAGTGCAAGAAACGAGAGGTTTGTACCGTCAATAATTTCAAAATCTTTTTTCTGTTCAAACGACAATGCTTTTATGTCCTGGAACTGATCTAATGGTACAATAAAAGTACGGTCGTTGGTAAGGTGCACAAACATGATAGAACTGTTGAGAAATTCAATGTTCCTGATTTCTGGTGTTTTTATTTCAGTTATCATAACCTCACTGCTTTAACTTGTTTATTATTGTAAAAATCATCTAATTGCGATAGCAAAATATCTTTATGCTGCAGTATAAGATTCCGTATTTCATTTAGCTCCTTTTCACTAAAATCCCCGCTCTTATTTTCATCTAGCTCTACACTTGGTTCCAACCAAAACTTACACGATCTTTTAAATCCTTTATATGCATAAGTACAATGCACATGTCTTCTCAATTCGTAAATATCAGAGCCATATACCAGGAAAATATATCGCGCCAAAATCAACAGTTTACCCATTGCTTATGTTTCAATAATAAAGTTACTGGATTTCTCTAATAAAATTTTGGAAAGCCTAAGTAATTAGGTGCACTGTCATGTTTCGCCCTCAAGCTAAGCCCGCGAAACAAGGTCTCGCTGAATGCGGGAGGGGGTTTACAATTTAAACGCCGGATAATACTGCTTTGCAATAGCCTCATACTTCACCGCCATATCCATTTTGCCCAAGCCTTTGTAAGAAAGCGCCAGGTAGGGTATATCCTTCACATCTTTTGGATCTAGCTGCAATGCATGGGTGATTGCTTGTATGCACTGCTCATATTGCTTCATATTATAGTAGCAGTGACCCAGGTTGGAGTAGCCATTCACAAAAGTCGGATTGGCAGCGACGGCTTTGTTCAGTACTTCAAGTGCCTGCTGGTATTTTTGCTCGTAGAGGTAGGTAGCTCCGAGATTGTTTGCCGCGTTCAGATCGTTGGGATTTATTTGCAGTGCCTTAATAAACTCAGGCTCAGCAAGATTGAAACGGTTAGTGAAGTAATAAACGAGGCCGATCTGCTGGTGTATATCAGGTGTGTTCGGGTCGTAAGTCATGGCGGCATTGAAGTAAGCAAGCGCGGAGTCGTATGAATGCAGGTTCAGGTAGCAGCAACCGATATTGTATAGCGCCTGTGTAAAATCGCCCTTTATCTTTATAGCCATCAGGTAATATGGTACCGCTTCCCGCAGTCTGCCGGTGCGCATGTACACGGTACCCAGGTTGTTGGCAGCTATGGATGAATAGTCGCTCAGCGCAATGGCCCGCTTAAAATGCATTTCGGCCGAGTCGTAGTTGGGCACCCGGAACCATGCATTGCCGGCCTCGGTATGCGCATCGGCATAGTCGGGCAGTATTGTCGTGGCTTTACTGAGATAAGCAATACTCTCCGTTAACATCTGGCGCTGCTTTGCGGTATCTTTCTCCAGGGGGTATTCGTTTTCTATCAGGTCATTGCCCAGGTAGTAATTGAGCCGGCCATCATTCGGCGCCTTATCCGCATCTGCCTTATACAGTGAAAGGTTAGTACGCCAGTCGGAATTGCGGGCCATGGTAAGCACGGAGAAAATAAGGCATACCGGTACCATCACCGCCATCAGCTTCATATTTTTCAGCAACGCCGGATAAGTGATCTCTCCCCTTACCACCCATTTTTCTACTGCCAGGGCTACCAGCCAGCAAAAACCAGCCGATGCAAAAAACGTAAAGCGCTCTCCTAGCTGCGCACCCATCAGGAAAAATACATTGGTAAACAGTGCCATGGTAGCCAGGAAGTACAGCATACCAAATGCCCAGGGATCTTTCTGGTTTTTGATAAACCGGTATAGCCCGAAGAAGCCAGCGAATAAGTAGATAGCCAGCGAAAGCAGCACCCAAATATTACCAAAACCAACAAAAGGGATACTATTGTAACAATAATCGCAATTGAGCGGGTACGGAAGTATAAGCAGCTTTATATACATGCCCAGGCCCAATATGGCGGTAGCAAAACGCATAGCAACGCTCGGCGGCCCATAAGTGTGCCCCCCATATACAGAAGTGGAAAGCGCATTATCTATGAATTCCACCGCACTTGTGCTGGCTCCGTAATCACTTAATATTTTACCACGGATAATAAGGTATATACCTGCCGCAATACCCGCCCCCACCGTCATTAGTGAGGCGTGCATAATCGTCTTCTTTTTATCTTCATTTTTCTGGTAAAAGAAAAATACTAACGGGATAATGAACAGGAACGTGATAACCGTTTCTTTCGACAGGAACGACAGGAATATCATCACCACTCCGGCTAGTAACTGCCATATCTTGCCGCTTTTCTGGTAGGCTAAGAATACATTCATAGCTGCAAACGCAAAGAAAAAGCACAATATCTCGTCCAGGCTCTTGATATTGGCCACCACCTCGGTATGTATGGGGTGTAACGCAAACAGTACCGAGGCAATAAACGCAACACCCGTTCGCTTACGGTCGAAGAGCTTATCCAGGAACAGGAACAGCAGGATAACACAGCCCGCAAAAAAAACAACATTAAAGAAATGGCTTGCTCCTGGTTTATCTCCGAATATCCGATACTCCACCGCAAACACGGTCAACGACAAAGGCCGGTAGTTCTCATTCTTTAGATAAGCAAATCCTTTAAGGCGGGGCGTTCTGAGCAATTCGGGTATGCCCTTAAACCCTTGGGTTACAATTGAGTTCTTGGAAAGCACCATAGAATCATCCAGCACGTAACCATTCCATAAAGTATTAAAGTAAACCGCAAACGACAGTATGGCCAGTATAAAACATAGCTTGGTGGTGACCGAAAACGATTTTCTCTCCGTGGTTTGCGGCTTGTTATCTTCTGCCTTACTTGCTACTACAGGTTTGGGCGCAACCTTCGCTACAGGTTGTTTGTTTGGTTTCTTTGCCATGTATTTTTATTACCCGATAAAGATAATAATTAACGGTAAACACCCAACAAACCGAAAACGCGCAATAAGGGACCATCACCGGTTGAAGAGCATTCTCCACAATAATCAATGCTATTACCCCAACGGCTGTTGTATTGCAAGCACAACTATACCCAATTGGCACGATTTTAGCAGCACTTCTTAAATAAAGCCATACAAATGAAAAAGACTACCTGCGCGCTTATCATTGTTGCAATCAGTATTATTACCTGCTACTCTTGTTCAAAGATCGGCCCCACGGGTATTTATAACTGCGTCTGCAATTACGAACTGAATGGCATTTATTATACCAATGATACCCAGGCTACTTTCCCCAGGCAGTCTGAGGGTGTTTCCCAAACCGAATGTATAGACGATGGCGTCAGCCTCAGCACCAGTGGCGCAAAGCAGGTCAACTGCGTGACAAAATAGCGATAACACTTTCTTATTTTTTTGCACCCTTGAAAACACACGGAGGGAAATTGCGCCTTTGCGCGAAACCCTTAATTTTGCGGGCAATGACCCGCGAAGAATTTTCTAAAATAGTTCAATCCATACCGCACCAGCCGGGCTGTTATAAATACTACAGCAAGGAGAATGAGCTACTCTATGTAGGCAAGGCCAAAGATCTGCGCAAGCGCGTCTCTTCCTACTTCAACAAAACCGTTGACAACTTCAAGACCCGAAAGCTCGTCTATCTTATCAGCTCGCTTGATTTCACTGTCACCGACTCTGAGCATGATGCATTCCTGCTGGAGAATTCGCTGATAAAGCATTACCAGCCGCGCTTTAATATCTCGCTCAAGGACGATAAATCGTATCCCTTTATCGTTATCAAGAAAGAGCCCTTCCCCCGCGTGTTCTTCACTCGCCGGGTTATCAGAGATGGTTCGGAGTATCTCGGCCCCTTTACCGGACTCGGGCGTGTAAAAGAGCTACTGGAACTAATAAAACAAAACATCCCACTTCGTACCTGCAACCTCAACCTCACCGACTACAACATAAAACGCGGCAAATTCAAAGTGTGCCTGGAGTATCACCTGGGCAACTGCAAGGGCCCCTGCCAGGGTTTCCAGGCAGAGGAAGATTACAAGGAAAACCTCCAGCAGGTGCGTCATGTGCTCAAGGGCAATATAGGCGATGTAATAAAACATCTCAAGGGCGAAATGACTGCCTACGCCGGTGATATGCAATTCGAGCGGGCTCAGATCGTAAAAAAGAAAATAGAATCACTCCATAGCTACCAGGCCAAAAGCACTGTGGTAAATCCCCGCCTGGACAGTTTGGATGTTGCTTCCATAGTTCAGGACGAGCACCACTTCTATATCAACTACATGATGATCACTGCCGGCAGCGTCATCCACTCCAATACTATACAGATAGAGAAGTACATTGAGGAGGAAGAAGACAGCGATGTGTTGTCCCTGGCGTTGGACAACCTCATGGAGCGCTACCAAAGCCTTGCCCGGGAGATCATTGTACCCGTACCGGTTGATGTTACGGACACCGCCATAAAAGTCACCATACCCAAGGCCGGCGACAAAAAGCAACTCCTCGACCTCAGCCTCAAGAACGCTGAGATATTCATGCAGGACATGCGCAAGAAAAGCACCCTGCTCCTCACGGAGAAGACTCGTGAAAACAATATGCAGACACTTGAAGAGCTACAGGAAGCCCTTCAACTATCAGAGCTGCCGCTGCACATTGAATGTTTCGATAACTCCAACTTCCAGGGCGCCTATCCCGTGGCGGCCATGGTGTGCTTCAGGAACGGACTACCAGCAAATAAAGAGTACCGCCACTACCACATTAAGACCGTGAAGGGCATCAACGACTTCGCCTCTATGAGCGAGGTCGTCTATCGCCGCTACAAGCGCCTTATGGACGAACAGCAGCCGTTACCTCAGCTCGTAATAATTGACGGCGGTAAGGGCCAGCTCAGCTCAGCTATGGAGAGCATTGAACGCCTCGGCCTCACCGGCCGTATGACTCTGGTGGGGCTTGCCAAGCGCGAGGAATCGCTCTTCTTCCCCAACGATACCGAGCCACTGCAATTATCGTTCTCCACCCCCGCCCACCTGCTCATCCGCCGCATCCGCGACGAGGTACACCGCTTCGGCATCACCTTCCACCGCCAGGTACGCAGCAAGGGCACCATAAAGAACGAGCTTGAAGACATCCCCGGCATTGGCGAAAGCACAGCCACCCTGCTCCTCAAGGAATTCCGCTCTGTAAAAAATATCAAAACCCTCACAGAGCGCGAACTCACCCGCGTGATCGGGGCATCGAAAGCGAGAGTGGTGTGGAGTTATTTTAATCCGTCTGAACCTTGATTCATAGGATTAAAAGATTTTCTTGATTTTACTCGATTTTCTTGCCGAAGTGCGAGGCATTTGTACTCGCTGGCTAAGCTAAATGAGTGGTCGTCCGAAGCCTACCTTTACCCGAGGCCTCGCCAATTTTACTTATCCTTGTCTTTCAGATCATCGATCATTTTTGATATTTCCTCGTTATCCGCCTTTAATTCATCATCGTAGGCATCGGTATTTTCATCTATTTTCTTGTAAAGCAGTTTATAAATTTTTTTTCGCAACTGGCAGTAGGCGATCAACTTCTTGTTTTTTTCTTTAAACTTATCTGGCAGATTTATTTTACTTAGATCATTGAGAATTTGTATGTCCTCGTCCCAATAATAAATACCTCGCTCCGCTATGTTGTACAACATGTCCTCCTTCGGCCCGCTGGGGTTCATATTATACACCTCCAGCGCCATCGATTCCATCTCCACAAAACTTTTCATTTTCTTTTCATATACAACAAGGTTATTAGGCAGGCTGACTAACGTAATAAATGCGGTAACAAAAACCGCCGCCGAGAGTATGGAGATCACCGGTGCCTGCTGCGGCAAAGTATCGCGCCGTGCCAGGCCGGCAAAGTATGCATAGCCAATTATAACGCCGCTGATCAATCCTCCAATGTGGGCTGCGTTATCTGTATTCCCTTTTATGCCATACAGTAGGTTATAGACTATGAATACCGATATATTTTTAAGCAGTGCATTGCGGGTGCTAGATTCTATATGCTTGGTGGTAAGCATCGCTAGAAATACTCCAAACAATCCAAATATTGCCCCTGAAGCGCCTACGCCCACCGAAAACTCATGCATAGTGATGCTCATCAGGCTGGCACACACGCCGGACAGCAAATAAGCGGCCGTATATCTGACCCGGCCCAGCAAGGGCTCCAGGTACATGCCGATATACAACAATGCATACATATTCATCAGCAGGTGGATGATCCCTGCGTGCAGGAACATAGACGTTATCAGCCTCCACCATTGCCCGGACATGGTAAGCCCTCTGAAATCACCGCCCCAGGCCAGTAAACTCTGCGTTTCAGGGTTGATAAATGAAACCCCGGAAACTACCATGCAAAGAAAAACGAAGACGTTGATATATATAAGCACAGGTGTTACCAGGTATGCTTTGGAGGGTATCAGCGCCTTCAGTATGTCCGCTGCCCCCGCCTGTACCTTTCTCTCCATCTCCCGGTTCTGTTCGATAACAGTCGCTATAGCGTCTGCAAAAAGCCGGGCATTATTGTAGTTCTGGTTCTCGGCCCATCTGATCTCGTCAACACTCCTGCTGTGAAAAAACAGAGCGCTGCCGTCTCTGCGTATGGTAATGCACTCACCGAGCGAGCTTTTATCGCCCGGCGTCTGGCACATTATCTCATTTTCCGACAAAGAGGCGATTTGCCAACCCAGATGCTCTGCAGCGCGCCTTGCGGAGTCTATATATTTTTCAGGTACAGCACCATTTAGCTCCAGTTGTTCGCTATACTCAGGTTGCGGGTTCAGGTTCATGCAATTAAATTTGAGTGGCAACAATTATATGCGCTCAAAATAATAACAAATACTCAATATTTAATACACAACAACAAAATGTTTGGCGTATGTATTGTCCATACTATGGGCGGCCCAATCCGCCCTTCGAAAAACAAGACACCCACGCACGAGATCCATGTCCATGCGCAACACAGGAAAAATAGGATTATCCGACTACGGGAACTGGTTTCCTGGCAACCACCGCCGGAGCGGCAAATGGCGTAGGCTAATAGAAAACACACTGAAATTTCCTGCAATTTCCTATTTTGTTCACCCAATCAAGCCTGTGGAAGAACAAACCGAACCCAGTATATTCGAAGAAATCCACGACCCGTTCGCGGTGCGCAGAAAATACATGGCGCCTAAGTGGATCCGCTTTTTTGCGTGGGTGTTTGCTATTCTTTGCCCGCTGCAACTCCTGTTCTCCGTGAGCGTTATTATGCTCAGGAGCCTGAACGCACTGCCTCAATTCTTCCCGCGCAGGGCTGGCTCAGTGGTCACGCTCTGGGACCTGGTGACTATTGGCTCCATCGTTATTAGAGGAACCGCCGCAATAGGCCTGCTCAAAGAAAAGGACTGGGCTATGAAACTATGTATTGCCAATGGCTTCCTTGGCATTGCCATATGTATCTACTCATTGGTCATGTTCCCATGGACAGTTACCGTTTACAATGGTTCATTCACCACCACCCATTACTACTTGATCATTGATCTGCTCATCCTAATACCCTACCTGGTAAATGTGGTTAGAATAAGGAAAGACTGGGAGGAGAATAGATATGCGACGCAGCAGGGGATGTGATAGGTCCGCTGATTGTCGGCTGCAAATGGGTGATTGCAAATTGGAGGAGCAAAAGTCGTTGTTCGATCAATAAGCGATATGGTGATAAGTTTGTGTCCCTAATAAAAACCACGTGTTCTGATACTAAATATTACCGCTATCTAGTTTGTCTTTTAACCGGAGCAATGTTTTATCCCTGACTGTACCACAAGAAAAAATATTGCTTTTGAAATCTGTTGTGATCACCCGCAAACTGCTTGGCCCGCGCCCATATGAAGCAAAAACCAGTTCCTTTATATCCACGCGCCGATATACCTTTGTGGTATGCATAAATGTAATCAAGTTTCTGCACTCAATTGAAAAAGCTCCATGCCCATAATCGCTCAAAAATAAGAACGAGATAACAGTTAGGCGGATATCTCACAACTGCCTCGGAGCAGAACCCAATCTTCAGATCGGCGTACCGGTAACTATATTCAAATGGCATGATTTTGTTAGTATCAATAACATCATGGAAACATATAGAGTAATATTCAGCAACAATATACCCATTTACGCTATTCCATTTGGCGGCGATGAAAAAACAAAAGAGCTGCTGCATCACGTAATGGCAAAAAGCAGATAACGTGGCTGGCTGTAGATGGCTTTGATGAGCAGGACAGCATTAATGTAGCCCTTGATATGATGCGGCTGCTAAGAAGATTTTTATAACCGTATCATTTCGCCATGGCAATCTCATAGGAAAAACTTCACCGAAACCCAGTTCTTGAAAACCGTTAAAAATGCCATTCCTGCCGCCACCTCATCAGGATGTAATCCTCAAGTGACGTTATTTGATCTTCCGGATTTTCAGTGTTGTGTGCAGCGTGTTGATAGGATGCCTGCGCCGATGGATTCAATAGCTTTCGTTCACGTATATGATTGTGATTGCAATAATGGGCTACAGGGTTCCATAGATGCCGCCAAAACGCTTCAGTCACGCCCCTCGTTAAATAAACATTCATAATTGACGGATGAGTGCGCAACAACTGAACAATATTGACATAAGAAAGGTCATCGAAATTATGGATGATCGCATTATCAGAAAAACCGCCCAGCATCTTATTATGTTCAGCATTAGCTGGGTCTGCATCATCTACTGAGCTGATGATATCCGTAAGAGCGATCTGCTTATCATGGCAGAATTGCTTCCATTCCGCGGCAGTAGCATTGATAAGCGATCCGTCACCATAGAGCCTGGGTAAAATATCCCAGAAATAGTCGCCGGCTGTTCGCCCGTAAAACCACTCTGCACTATTGCTAGCAGGCCAGGCCGGATTGAACGTGCCCACAATAAGGGTTTCAGGCACGAAATCAAGCCGGTCAAGATTCAGGTAGCTAAGGAATTTGTGTGTGCAGGCCATTGTGCTTAAAAAAAGACAGCCCAACATATAGTTGGACTGTCAATCTCTGCTCTCCCTTCTGGACTTGAACCAGAGACCCTCTGATTAACAGTCAGATGCTCTAACCAACTGAGCTAAGGAAGAGTTTGGTTATTTTGGGATTGCAAAAATAAGCAGTTTCCAGCTTAAAGCAAAACTTTTTCTTCTCGTAAAGCAAAATATTTTTTGTTTTTAAGCATCCGCCTATGCTAGCGTATCAGCATCACATCCCCCTTCTGGAAGCCGTTTTTGCCAAACCGGTCCGTAAAACTGATCTCCCAGAAATAAGTGCCTATTTCGCATTTCTTATTTCCGAAAGTACCATCCCAGCCTGTTTCGAGCGACGTGGAATTATATACACGCTCACCCCACCTGTCAAATACTCTGAAGTAATTAAGTCTCCGGTACCCAACCGCTATTGGCCGGAAATAGTCATTCAGACCATCGCCGTTGGGCGTAAAGCCGGTGGGCATTACCAACTCAGAATTCGCAACAACCGTCACTGATATCGTGTCATAGCCGGAACATCCGTAGGCACTTGATATATGCACTATATATGCAAAATGCCCGGTATCAGGATAAGTACCAACAGGGTCATAAACAGACGTATCATTCAGGTTGTTAGGCGGCGACCAGCTATATTTTATGCCGCCTTGGGCATCAAATAGTATCTGCTCGCCCTTCACTATAATGGTATCGTTTCCCGCAAATGGCATAAAAGACTCCACTATGACCTGCCTGATAGCAGTATCAATGCAATGTTTTGCATTTTCTGAAATAAGTATAACATTAAAGGTACCCCCATACTGATAACTATGTACTGGGTCCTGATCAGAAGATGTGGCGCCATCGCCAAAATCCCATAGCCAGCTTGTAATAGGTTTTATGGTCGTCTCAGATTGGTCTGTAAACCTGATAATATCTCCCGGGCATTGATTACCAGTATCCGCAAATGCCGCATGGAATTTGGGGTAAATCTTCACAAGCCTTTTAATGCTATCCGGGCACGTTGAGCCCGGATTGACAACCAGCCTTACGGTAAATGTACCGGTATCCGGATAAGTAAAAGTTGGTTCAAAATCATTGGAGGTATCACCTGTAGCCCCCGGTACTCCAAAATCCCAATGATACTGGAAGCCGCCTGTACTGGTATTTACAAAGTGCACAGTATAGTCTGAACAATCTATTATGTAAGTATTAAAATCAGTGGAATATTGGGGTATATCTGCTACTACCGCCTTTGAACAACTGGTAACTACAAACTGGAACTCCCTTCTAATGGTGTTTATCATTACCCCCGCCCGCCACTCATGGCAGCAAACAGTGATAAGGAAGCGTCCGATACGATTGGGTGTACCTGTAATAATACCTGTCACAGGGTCTATTTGTATTATCGGAAATCCCGGCAGGGATGTCTGTGATGTATATGGTGCAAGGTATTTTACAGTATCATAGTAATATGGGGACGGCAGGTCGGGTGGCACAGGGCCTGGCTTGCTGTTAACGCCATATATCGCAGGATTGGCTCCTTCAGAGGCTGCACAAAAAGCATAACTTAGCGAATCGCCATCCGCATCAGATGCCGAATGATTATAGTATAACGGATTGTTTAGGCATATTATCTGGGGTGGATAGTTATTGAATACAGCGCTGTTATTTACCATTGGTGATGCTGGTATCACGCAAAAATATGTTGCCCCATCCCCCGCCGGGTTAATCACATTTACAACAGATGCATTTCGGCAGCACCGCTGGTACGAGACAACGTAGCCCGATGCATTGGAATGCAGGTAATAGGTTTTCAGAAATGTTTTTTTAATAAGGCAGGTAGCCGGCACATTCGAAATACAGGCATTGCTGAAGTTCGGCGGTACGGTGACCCAAGATCCAGATGGTACCGCGGCATTGTAAGTGCCTGCAATATTTGTATCAAGCTCTATAACATTGCCCAAGCCATCAAATACACCTATATATGCAGGATTGTCCTCGGCGATTGCCTCTGGACTCCCGGTCAGGCAGTCTTCATATATGCTAAGGCTTATCTGGTATTTGTGGAAGATCGATGATAAGACAACTGTATCTCCAAGGTATTTATAGGTCACTTCGCCACCCACAATATGAGATGCCATCGCCTTGCAGAAGGAAAACAACAGTAATGTGTATAGCAGAAACTTTTTCATGCTGTCCCGTGTGCTTGGCCACTATATCACCGTATCAGCGTCACATCCCCCTTCTGGAAGCCGTTTTTGCCAAACCGGTCCGTAAAACTGATCTCCCAGAAATAAGTGCCTATTTCGCATTTCTTATTTCCGAAAGTACCATCCCAGCCTGTTTCAAGCGAAGTAGAATTATATACACGCTCACCCCACCTGTCAAATACTCTGAAGTAATTAAGGCTCCGGTACCCGACCGCTATTGGCCGGAAATAGTCGTTCAGACCATCGCCGTTGGGCGTAAAGCCGGTGGGCACTACAAATTCGGAATGCCCTACTACAGTAACCTTTATGGTATCATCGCCCGAGCAGCCAAATTTGCTGACCACGTGCACCATATATACAAAATGCCCCGTATCAGGGTAAGTGCCCAGCGGGTTATAAATGGAGGTATCGCTCAGGTTGGTAGGCGGCGACCAGGCGTATTGTATGCCACCCTGCGCATCAAATAAAATGTCCTCACCCTTTACTATTATGGTGTCATTGCCGGCAAAGGGAATGAATGTTTCCAAGATCACTTGCCTTACGGCAGTATCTACACAATTTTTTATGTTCTTGGACACAAGAATAACATTGAAGGTACCACCATACTGATAACTATGAACCGGGTTCTGATCAGATGAGCTGCTGCCGTCACCGAAGTTCCACTCCCAGCTAGTGATCGGTTTTATCGTGGCTGTTGACTGGTCAATAAAACTGATAGGCGCGCCGGGGCACTGCCTCCCGCTGTCTGCGAATGCGGCATAGAATTTAGGATATATTTTCACCAGCCGCTTGATGCTGTCCGGGCACGTGGTACCAGGGTTTACTACCAGTTGTACAGTGAAGGTACCGGTATCGGGATACGTAAATGTAGGCTCAAAATCATCTGAAGTATCACTGGCTGTTCCTGCAACGCCAAAGTCCCAGTGATAGGCAAACCCGCCTGAGCTGGTATTCACGAAGTGTACGGTATAGTCGGTGCAATCCACAATATAGGTATTGAAGTCAGTGGAATACTGGGGAATATCGGCAACCACTACCTTAGAGCAATCAGTAACAACAAACTGAAATTCCCTTTTGATCGTATTAATAAGCGCTCCGTCACGGTATTCATTGCAATAAACAGTTACCAGGAAACGGCCAATACGGTTTGGTGTGCCCGTTATCACCCCGGTGACCGGATTGATGACGATCGGTGGGAAACCGGTCATTGGCGCACGCGAAGAATATGGAGGAATGTAAGTCACCGTATCATTTAAGTTGGGATAGTAAGGTACTGGCTTAATGTCTGCATCGGTAGCCCCCAGCAATGCTGGGCAGAAACCATAGCTAAGGGAATCGCCATCAGCGTCTGTTGCTGAGTTATCATAGTACATTGGGTTATTGAGGCAAATGATCTGCGGTGGATAATATTTAAATACAGCGCTATTGTTATGTACGTTAGTTGGCGGTATGAAACAATAGTAAGTGGCCCCTTCGTCGCCGGGATTGTTTACATTGAGTATGCTGGCATTCCTGCAGCAGCGCTCGTAAGAAACAACATAGCCGCGCGAATTGGAAGGCAACGCATATTCCTTTACAAATGTCTTTTTCAGCAGGCAGGTGGCAGGTATGTTGCTCACACAATTATTGCTGAAGTTAATAGGAACATTAACGTAAGGAATAACATAATTGATCGCCTTATAACCTGTATCAATTTCAAAGATGGCCCCGGTCGTTGCATCAAAAACCCCCAGGTAGGCAGGGTTGTCTTCGGCTATCGCCTCTGGCTGGCCATTCAGGCAGTCTTCATAAATACTCAGGCTCACCCGATATCTATGCAGCACAACCCCACTGGAGCCTGCGGTGCTGTCACCCAGGTAAACATAAGTAACTTCGCCGCCGACAATGTGGGAGCCGCTCGCCTTGAATACAGAAAGCGAGCAAAGAAAAAGTAGTATAGTGAATAGCCTGCTATTCATTTTGATCGTGGGTTATAGCAATAATTTGCAAACTCTTTTAAGTCGGCTTCTAGCTTTTTGGGCGACTCCACCATGCTCATATGCCCGCAATTACGATAAAAAGATACAAAATTAATATTAGATTTATCACATTGCTCTAATATTTTTTTATAATATATCACATTATCGTCCATCCCTATGATCCATTGTACCGGAAAGTGAGCTTTTTCCAGCACAAAAACATGGTCGCGGCGCGCTATCATTGCCTCGTAAAAATTGATAAGGCTGCGTTCATCCATCTTCAGCGCTTCGTCAACCTGCTCTTTGACAGCCTGGACGTTAGATTGTTTAAAAGATTCTGAAAAAAGGTTTGGTATCATCTGGCTAATAAACGCATTTTTACCCCCGTTTCGTATCAGTTCTATTGCTTTCAATCTCGTTTTCTTCTTCTCCTCGTCATCAGCCACAGGGGTGGAATGAACCAGCGAAAGCCCAGCCACCATCGCCGGGTACAAACCTGCGAAAGCAAAAGCTGCATAACCGCCCATCGAGTGCCCGGCAATTAAGGTCTTATCGATCCCTTCATTGTCTAATATGGTTTTCACACACACTGCCATGTCTGCAATGCTGGTTTCCCGCTCCAGGGCGCTATTGCCGCTGCCGGGGAGATCGGGGATGATCAATGTAAAGGAAGCGCACAATTCGTGCCAGATATTTTGCTACAGTGTACCACTCTCCGGGAACCCATGCAGCAGAACAATAGCTGGGCCGGCACCCATTTTACGATAATACACATGTGCAGAAACGGGGGTTTTTATTTCAGGCATACGTGGCTGTGTTTGTTTTAGAACGCTTATAAATCGTACCAAAAACGAAAAGCAGTGCAAGCAACAAAGGTGCAAACTCAGGCAGCAGCAATCCTTGTATTTTGCATACATGAAGGAAAAAAGAGACAAAGATGAGCAGCATGGCTATCACAGCATATCTGCCTTTTCCTTTTGGATTAAAAAACGCGATAAAAATATTCAGCGGCAGGCACCAGAGAATATTGAAATTATTAGCACAGCCCTGGTGGTCAGTAGCGAACCACATTACCAGTATCAGGCATCCCAATAAGCCGGTAACAACCAGGAGCAGAGTGCTCATGATCTTGCCCAGCAGTTTCAGTTTCTTTACAGTAAGCCCTGCAATAGTAAGTAGGGCAATGCCCAGGGTAAGCAATAAGGCATAGTTTAGCCCACCTTGTGCTGGCTGGCTGCCTGGCAGGATCAAAACCGGGGCAGTAGCTATCTTACGCCCGCTGACCGTGCTTCCTCCTACCCCATCCCGCAGATAATCCGGGAGAAACATGATGTCCGCATTGGTCATTGGCTTATCTATGCGGCTGCCTAGTAAAATATTCACACCAAGCCGGGTCCAGTAATCTCTATAAAAATAGACATTAATGATGTCCCGGAATGTAAGCCGCTTGCCCTCTGGTAGCGCCTGCCCAAAGTGAAATGCTTTGCCAAATACCTGTGGTTTTGGGAAGATGTCGCGGATGCGGGTGGCGCAGTTATCAAAAAAGAAATCGTACTTGTAATATTTATTCTCGTTTTCTGCATTCCATTGCAGAAAATCATAAATGTGCTCCCTTTGTTTCCAGTCCAAAAGCAATTCCTGCTCTTCCACACTTCTTTTTGCCTGCACATATTCCTGCATGAATTCATTGAAAGTCATTACAGACAGGCAGTAATTGAGCTTGCCTTTCATAAATTGCATCTCGAAATCCGGCCCAAACTCAAAGGTGCCATAGTTGAATACCACGTCAGTATGGTTGGGCGTATCAATAACGCGTACCGCGGTATGGCCAAACACTTCCCATACTTCTTCATCGCCCGGCCCGCAGGTGAGCAGGCTTATGCGCAAATGGTCGCCTGCATGTTGCTGCACAATGTTACCAGCATCTGTTTGCGCAAATGCACCAAAATGAGCTGCAAGAGCAACGAGGAGTATGCAAAACTTTTTTAGCATGGTACAAAATAACGAAAGGCTGCCTTAATTAAGGCAGCCTTTACAATAAAATATTGCTTTTAGTACTATTAATCCTTGCTTCCGGAGAAAACCGCACCGATGTACTCGCGGTTCAAACGGGCAATATTTTCAAGGGAAATCCCTTTAGGACATTCCGCCTCACATGCACCAATGTTGGTACAACTACCGAAACCTTCCGTATCCATCTGGTGGATCATATTGGTAGCACGGGTCTTACGCTCAGGGTCTCCCTGTGGCAACAGAGCCAGGTGCGATACTTTAGCCGAAACGAAGAGCATGGCTGAGGTATTAGGACAAGCGGCAACGCATGCACCGCAACCAATACAAGTAGCAGCAGCAAAAGATTCATCTGCTTTTTGCTTGTCAATCGGCAACGCATTTGCATCCTGGGCATTACCTGTGTTTACAGAGATATAACCACCTGCAGCTATAATACGGTCGAAAGCAGACCTGTCAACTACTAAGTCCCTGATAACCGGGAATGAATTGGCACGCCATGGCTCAACAACTATCGTATCGCCATCTTTGTACTCGCGCATGTGGAGCTGGCAGGTAGTAGTCTCGTGCCATGGGCCGTGCGCGCGGCCGTTGATGTACATGCTGCACATACCACAGATCCCCTCTCGGCAATCATGGTCGAATGCAACAGGCTCCTTGCCCTCAGCTACCAGTTTTTCATTAAGCACATCAAACATCTCCAGGAAAGACATCTCGGACGAAATATCACTCACCTTGAATGTTTCAAAATGGCCTTTAAAATCCTTGCTTTTTTGCCGCCACACCTTCAGGGTGAGGTTCATTTTATAGTGTTCCATACCTTTTCAATTTGACAATTCGACAATTTGACAATTAGCGAATGGTTATTTATAACTGCGTGCACTCGTATGCACTACTTCGTAATTGAGCGGTTCTTTGTGCAGTTCATATTGGCTATCACCCTTATATTCCCATGCCGCTACATACATGTATTTTTCATCATCGCGGAGGGCTTCTCCGTCTTCAGTCTGGTACTCCTCGCGGAAGTGGCCGCCGCAGCTTTCATTGCGCTGCAGGGCGTCTATGCACATTAGTTCTCCCAGCTCCAGGAAGTCAGCTACCCTACCTGCTTTGTCCAGCTCGGGGTTGAACGACTTCACTTCACCCGGTATGCGCACATTAGCCCAGAATTCTTTTCTTAATGCCTTTATTTCCTCAATTGCTTCTGTGAGTCCTTTTGCATTGCGCCCCATGCCGCATTTGTCCCACATGATCTTGCCCAGGCGTTTATGGAAACTCTCCACGCTTTCCTTTCCCTTGATATTCATCATGCGCTCTATGCGGTCATTTACATCCTTCTCAGCCTGCACGAATGCCGGGTGATCCGTGGGTATCGCTTTAGTACGGATATCGTCCGCAAGGTTATTACCCAGCGTATATGGCACTACAAAGTAACCATCGGCCAACCCCTGCATCAACGCCGAAGCACCCAGACGGTTAGCGCCGTGGTCGCTGAAGTTTGCTTCGCCTAAGGCATAGAGGCCTGGCACATTGGTCATCAGCTCATAGTCAACCCACAAACCGCCCATGGTATAGTGCACTGCAGGATAAATACGCATAGGCACCTGGTAAGGATCCTCACCAGTGATCTTTGCATACATATCAAACAGGTTGCCGTACTTTTCCTTCACAACCGCAACCCCTAATTTATAAACCGTTGCTTTATCCGCATTTGCAATACCCTGCTTGCGTACTTCCACATGGCCGTAGCGCTCAAAAGCCGAAGCGAAATCCAGGTAAACTGCCATTTTAGACGAGCCTACTCCATAACCTGCGTCACAGCGCTCCTTAGCCGCGCGGCTAGCCACGTCACGGGGCACCAGGTTACCAAATGCAGGATACCTTCTTTCCAGGTAGTAATCACGCTCTTCTTCCGGTATATCAAATGGCTTGCGTTTGTCGTCTTTTTGTTTGGGCACCCATATCCGCCCGTCATTGCGCAGCGACTCAGACATCAGCGTCAGCTTCGATTGATGATCTCCACTCACAGGGATGCAGGTAGGGTGAATCTGCGTGAAACAAGGATTACCAAAATAAGCGCCCTGCTTGTGTGCTTTCCATGCAGCAGTAACATTACTGCCCATAGCGTTCGTGGAGAGATAGAATACATTACCATAACCACCCGTACACAACAGCACTGCATGGCCAAAATGGCGCTCCAACTCACCGGTCACCAGGTTGCGGGCTATAATGCCGCGTGCCTTACCATCTATCTTCACCACCTCAAGCATCTCATGGCGGGAATACATATCCACATTACCCAGGGATATCTGGCGTTCCAGGCCCTGGTAAGCGCCTATCAGTAATTGCTGACCAGTTTGGCCGGCAGCGTAAAATGTACGCTGCACCTGGGTACCACCAAAAGACCGGTTACTAAGCAGTCCGCCATATTCACGGGCAAAGGGAACGCCCTGTGCCACGCATTGGTCTATAATGTTCGCACTTACTTCGGCAAGGCGATAGACATTTCCCTCACGGGCGCGGTAGTCACCCCCCTTGATAGTATCGTAAAACAGGCGGTAAGTGCTGTCGCCATCGTTCTGGTAGTTCTTTGCGGCGTTGATACCTCCTTGTGCCGCAATAGAATGCGCGCGGCGGGGACTGTCCTGAAAACAAAATGCTTTTACTTTATAGCCCATCTCCCCGAGAGAAGCCGCAGCAGAAGCGCCGGCAAGGCCCGTGCCCACTACTATGACCTCTATCTGGCGTTTGTTTGCCGGATTTACCAGCTTACAGGTGGACTTATATGTTTTCCATTTGGACTCTAACGGACCGGCTGGTATTTTAGAATTTAGTTCCATAAACTTGATACTTATTCTTGAATGCTTAATATGCTGATCTGACTACTTGGATTTTGGAATTTTATTTTTGGAATTTACGACACCCAATGCATATAAAAAGAAACAGGCATCAAAGCAAATATCACAGGAACAACAATGGAGAATGCCACACCTATCGTCTTTATCATGCCTTTGTACTTGTGCGTGCCGAGGCCCAAGGTCTGGAAGGCGCTGTAAAACCCATGTAGCAGGTGCCAGCCCAGGGCAATACAACCGAGCACGTAAACAACTACCACCCATGTAGTCTGGAATTCATCGCGCATCATAGCATAAAGATCCAGTTCCCCGCTGCCGAAAGTCATCGAATAACGGTTAGGCCCCCAGAACTTGGAAAGGTGCAGAATAAGGAACAACAACACAAGTGTACCGAGCAGCGCCATGGAACGGCTGTACCAGGGGCTGGTTTTGTTACCCGCACTCACGGCATATCCCACACTTCTCCGCGACCGGTTCTTAGCCCAAAGCAATAACCCCTGCACAATATGAAGTATCAAAAAAGCAAACAGGCCGATCTCCACGGTACGGATCACAAAATTAGTCCCCATAAAATGGGCCGCCTCTTTAAAACGGGTACCCCCATCCTGGTAAAATATCTGGGCATTGATGTAACAATGGACAAGGAGGAAGGTAATAAGAAATAATCCGGTGAGAGACATTTGCAATTTCTTACCAATAGAAGTGCTGAAAGATTGTTTCCAGTTCATAAGATCCGGCTGTATTTAAAATGTAATTTTTTTGGAATGCGGTGCAAAGATAATCTAAAAGCGGAAACGCCTAAACAGCTTTTGCACAGTTTATTAACCGTGACCGTTTATTGAATTATTTAGAATGCCATATCTTTGTTACGGCAGGCGGTTACCCTTGCGAACATATTAGTAAAAGACGATCAACATGATAAATAAGAATCAATTCATTACCGATGCAGGCGGGAGGAAAGTAGCGGTTATCCTTAACATGAAGGATTATGAAAAAATGTTGGAGGAATTGGATGAATACAACTGCATCAAGGCCTATGACAAAGCCAAAGCGCGAAAACAAGAGTTTATTCCGGCCGCAGATGTTTTTAAGACCATTGAGCAAAAACGGAAACAAAACTGATGTACCGGTTACTAATTGAAAAGCAGGTAGAAAAACAACTGGAGAAAATACCACCGCCTGACTATACGCGGGTAAAAAGTACCATCCTTAATTTGGCTTCAAATCCTCGGCCTGTAGGCTATAAAAAACTTAAAGGAAGGATAGGATATCGGATAAAACAAGGAGACTACAGAATAATCTATGATATTAATGATCATGTATTAACAGTGCTTATTCTTGCAGCAGGTCATAGAAAAGATATCTATGAATAATTAGGCAATAAATTTCAAGGATGCTAATTCGATACCGCCGACAAAATATTTACACCACTGTAGCGTTTACAATTTATCAAACTCCTCACTTTGCACATCATGAGGAAAACCCTGTTACAGAGGCTGGTTGTTTTTAATTACATTTGTTTACCCAAATTTCATACATGCATATATTTAATGTTTTGCTGCTCCAGGCTACTGCCACAGTTCCAACTGCCGTAACGGATAGCGCCGCAAAAGCAGCGGCCGCCGCAGCCGCTGCGGTACCCGTAGAAAAAATATCCCTGTTTCACCTTCTAATGGAGGGCGGCGCATTGATGATACCGCTGCTCCTTTGCTCCCTGATACTGGTGTATGTGTTTTATGATCGTTTTATGGCGATACGCAAAGCATCGGTTATAGACCCTTCGTTGATGGCGCGTATTAAAGATCAATTGGAGGCTGGCAATAAAGAAAAAGCAATTGCCACTTGCAAGAGTGTGAACACCCCGGTAGCACGTGTAATTGAAAAAGGAGTTAGCCGCATGGGTAAACCAATAGATTACATAGAAAAATCTATGGAGAACACCGGCAGGCTGGAAGTATATCAACTGGAAAAGAATTTATCCGTTCTTTCTACGATCGCGGGCATTGCACCAATATTTGGTTTCCTTGGCACCATCGCCGGTATGATCATCCTTTTCTTCAATGTGCAGCACCAGGGATTTTCGCTGGAGACTATTGCGGGTGGTATCTATACAAAGATGGTAACCTCAGCAACTGGCCTTATTATAGGTTTACTGGCATATATGAGCTATGCTTATCTGAATACACAAGTGGGCAAAAATGTTAATCGTATAGAAGCTGCGTCTGCCGAATTTCTGGATTTTATACAGGATACCACTAACTAAGAACCTAAGATGCAAATAAAAAGACGTTTACCACATGATCCGCAAGGACATTCATCTGCACTGAATGACATTTTGTTCATTCTGCTGCTGTTCTTTCTTATTATTTCCACACTTGCCAATCCTAATGTGGTAAAGCTGAGCATACCCAAAGCCAAGAGCGATACAAAGGCCAAACAAACCGTCGTTGTTTCTATTAATGACAAGCAGGAATTCTTTGTGGGTACCCGCCCGGTGGTCCTCGATTCGCTAAAACCTTTTATTTCCAGCGCCATAGCAAAATCGCAGGACGCAGAACCTACCGTGGTTATCAATGCTGATAAGCAGGCAACAGCTGATAATATTGTAGCCGTGATGCGTGCCGCACACGAGCTAAATCTTAAAACCGTTCTGGCAGTAGAAAATAACAGCCGCTAATGTTCTTAAAAGAATATCGTATGATAGTTGTGGCGGCGATATTAGTTCTCGCTAATATCTTTTGGTACGTCCGGCATCGCCGCCAACAAAAGAAGCTTGCAGAAACGGTCCTTCCCTCCAATGCCACGCAACTGCTCACTGAAAACGTACCTTTTTACAATAAACTGAGTGATAAAGACAAGGCCCTATTTGAGGCTAGGATAAAGGATTTCCTTGCCCATACTACTGTTCGTGGCGTAGAAGTGGAAGTAGATGACCTCGACCGGATACTCATAGCATCCGGTGCCATAATGCTCATCTTTTCTTTCCCGGATTGGAAGTACAATAACATATCAGAAATACTACTGTACCCCAGCTCGTTTGACCGCCAATTCAGCCAGGATGCCCCGGAACGTAATGTGCTGGGCATGGTGGGAGACGGCGCCATGCATCGCGAGATGATCTTATCCAAAAGATCCTTGCGGGCATCATTTTCGAATCCGGCAGACGGAGAAAACACCGTACTCCATGAATTTGCCCACCTTATCGACAAGGCCGATGGAGCGACTGATGGTATACCTGAGTACCTGTTATCAAAGCCGCAGGTGCTGCCGTGGATAAGCCTTGTACGTGAGACGATCAATCAAATGAGGGCAAGCGGACATTCAGACATTGATCTGTACGGCGCAACAAACGAAACAGAATTCTTCGCGGTTATCACCGAATATTTCTTCGAGCAGCCTGGCAAACTGAAAGAACACCACCCGGAGCTATTTTCCATGCTGGAGCAAATGTTCCATCCGCAGGCTGCACCGAAGAACTAATTTTTACTACTTTTCGGCAATGAGCATAAAGCCCCGTCTTAGCCGTTTTGATCTGACCATGATCGTAATAAGCCTGGTCATAGGAATGGGCATTTTCAAAACACCAAGCGTAGTGGCACTGAAGGCCGGCAACGTATGGCTGTTCTTTGGTGCCTGGATATTTGGCGGCATCGTTAGTCTCTGCGGTGCGCTTACTTTCGCAGAGATCGGCGCCAGGTATCCCAATGCAGGTGGGTTTTACAAAACGCTTTCTTTTTGCTATCACCCTGCCCTGGCATTCATGGTGGAATGGGTGCTTGCCCTGGCAAACATCGCCTCCATAGCAGCAGTGGCGCTCATCGGCTCGGAGTATATTAATCCCATACTGATGCCGCCCAGCCTGCAGAACGATACCGGAATAAAGATCATCACTATTTCTTCAGTGCTCATATTATATGTGGTCAACTACCTCGGCATAAAGATGAGTGCACGCTTTCAAAACCTGCTGACGATCTTCAAGGTCACAATGATCATTTTGCTCTGCGCTGCTGTCTTCAAGCATGATGTACCTCCCGCAATTACCACAGTCATTCCCCAAAGCAAAAATATCATCACTGCATTCGGCTTGTGCCTGATCCCTGTTTTCTTTACCTATACCGGCTACGCACTCACCATTAACTTCGGCGCCGATATCTTGAATGCCAAACGCAATATTCCCCGTGCCATCTTCTGGGGCATAGGCACCGTCATCGTGTTATACATGGCTATAAATTTCGCTTACTACAAAGTGTTGGGTTTCGGCGGATTGCAACAGACTGATGTCCTGGCTGCGAAGATGGCGGGAATCGTGTTTGGCGAAATGGGCTATAAGATCACATCATTGCTGATGTTCTTATCAGTGATGGCCTATACCAACGTCTATATACTATCTAACCCCCGCGTTTTCTATGCAATGGCAGAAGATGGTGTATTGCCTAAGATATTTGAGCGGGTAAATCCCAAAACGCAGGTGCAGGAATTTTGCATGACCGTATATGTTGCAGCTATCCTTGTACTTCTGTTCTGCGCCGGCTCATTCTCGGCACTGCTGAGCTATACTATGTTCTTTAACACCATCGGCATTACACTTGGGGCAATCGCCATTTTCATACTACGCAAAAAGACGAAAGAACTGGATGGCACTGGCATCTTCACTATCCGCTGGTATCCGATCGTGCCATTGGTTTTTATTGCTGCCTATATTTTTGTAACGATCAGTATATTCGTTGACAACCCGCAGGCATGCTTTGTGTGCCTTGGTGCGTTTGCCGTAGGATTGATTATTTACTACGCTGCAACCCGTCACACTGACATTACAACCAACAACGCATAGATAAGCATGATCACTCCAAGCAGTATGGCATAGCTGATGCCCAATACAAACGTATTAAGAACGGCTCGTCCCCATTTCGCGCCGTATGCATTGTGCATGGCACGTACCATGTAGTATCCGCTCACAACAAACGTAATGGCATACAGCCACGCTTGCACCCCTTTTGGAAAAGGGAAGTTCTCAAATACGGAAATAGAAAACCAGAAAGAATGATAGTGCAAAGCAAAAATAGCATGGTCCACAAAAAAGGTATTCTTGCGCCTGATGAACAACAGCTTCAAAATCAGCGCCATCACGGGTATCATGAAAAAGAATATCTTAGGCAGATTATGGGCGATGGTCTCGTTTAGAAATTCGTTGTAATCGCCATGCTTTTGCTCGATCTTCCTGAATTTACTGGTTACGTATTGGTCAAATTTGGAACCGGTTGCTACTGTCAACGAATTCGTCCGCGCCTGTCCTGCTGCAACGGTATCTATTCCTGATTTACGCTCATTGAAATCAACCAATTTCGGCTTCGAAGCCATACTCAACGCCAGCAAAAAGTAAACAGCGCTTATAAAAATGTAAAGAGATACAGGAGGTATATAACGCATTCGCTGCTTATTCCAATAGGCTACCGTGAGCTTTCCGGGGCTAAACCATAGCGCCTTCATAGTTTGCCAGAACTTGGAATCGTAGTGAAAATAATGGCCGATAAAGTGCGTTACCAACCCCCAAAACGTCTCTTTATGCAAGTGCGTCTCCTGCCCGCATTGCGAACAATAGTTACCGTTTGCATGATGCCCGCAGTTCGGGCATACTATTGTTCCTTCGTTGTGCGACATAGGCCAAATATAGAGCGAAAAGAATGCAATTTTATATCCCGTACACCTGCTTATACTTATCCTGTATATACCGAATAAAAAATGAAGGGTCGAGCTTCTGCCCGGTGATGCGCTCACAAAGCTCTTCAGAAGTATAGCGCCGCCCATGTACGTGTACCTTTTCCCTAAGCCATTGCAGGAACTCTTTTAGTGCTCCAACAGCCACTTGATCAAGCAGCGTAGGAATATCTTTTTGCACCTGGGCGTAAAATTGCGCGGCATAAAAGCTACCCAAGGTATAGGTAGGGAAATAACCAAAGCTCCCATGACTCCAATGCACGTCCTGCAACACTCCCGACTTATCATCCGGCGGACTGATGCCCAGATACTGCTGATATAGTTCGTTCCACCGTGCACGCAGGTCCTTCACTTCCAATGAGCCTTCTATCAGTTGCTTTTCGATCTCATAACGGATCATTACATGAAAGTGATAGGTCACCTCATCTGCTTCCGTACGTATCAGAGACGGCTCTACTTTGTTGGCAGCTTTGAAAAAGGCTTCAACGGTTATATCTGCGAGTTGTTCGGGGAAACCGGCTTGTAGCTTTGGATAAAAGAACTTCCAGAAATCAAGCCCCCGCCCTATGCAGTTCTCCCAAATGCGGGATTGCGATTCATGAATACCCAGCGATGCAGGCGAGCCGAGTGGCTGGCCATACTGGTCTTCCGGCAGACCCTGCTCATAAAGGCCATGGCCGCACTCATGTATGCAGCTCCACAACATCGAAGCATAATTGTTTTCGTCCACCCGTGTAGTAACCCGCACATCCGATGGTGCAAATGAGGTTGTAAACGGATGTTCAGAATAATCCTGCCTGCCGGCATCAAAGTCAAACCCCATCTGCGTCATCACGTCAATGGCAAAATCCCATTGCTCTTGCTTCGGGAAATGCCGGTCAAAAAATGAGTCATCTACCTGGGGGGCTGCCTTTATCTTTGCAAGTATTGGAGGTAACTGCTCCCTGATACCGGCAAATACCGGGTCGAGCAGCGCAACCGTAATATCTTTTTCATAGTCGTCCAGCAACGCGTCATATGGGTGCACCTTATAGCCATACATTTCTGCCTGTTTGCGTTTTAGGCTTACCATCGTTGTTAACGATGGGGCGAAAATGCTAAAATCGTTTTTATTCCTCGCTTCTATCCAGGCATTAAAACACTCGCTTGTTTGCTTAGTCAACTCTTCAACAAAGTCAGGTGTGAGTTTTTTATTTTTTTCATAATCCTCAAGACTTAAACGGGCATTGCTCTGCTCTGCATCAGCCATATCCTCCCTGGTTGACAGTTCTTTCAATAGCTGCTCCAGTTTATCGCTGGTAAGCACTTCATGCGCCAGTCCGGCAAGGGTGGACAGTTGCCTACCTCTTGCCTCACCCCCTTTGGGCGGCATATACGTTTCCTGGTCCCAGCCGAGTACGGCTGATGCGTTATTAATATCTGCGGCCTTTTGCATCAGATCGCTGTAAGCTACGAATAGTTGCTGTGTGGTTTCTGTCATAATTGTGTACTTATCTCTGTAAGAAAATATCCTTCGATCTGTCAAATAATTCACCTGTTACATTCGCAGCAACCGGATCCTTTTGGGCATAATTCACGGCCTTAAAGGTAAACCCGTTTTTCGGCGTATGGAGATACCTTATCAGCGAAAACGAGCTTATAAACAAAACAGCCCCACCCAGCAACATCGCCATTTCCGGTGCCATAATGGAATGGTAATAGCGGAACGTAAGCACAGCAACTGCAATAAGCGGGATACCTACGCGAATGAGGGTAATGTTTTTATTACGAATACCACAAGCAATGTAAACGAAAGGAACAATGAAAGTCCATGCCCAGAAAAACCAGCCAAGCGGCAACGGGTCCTGCGGCCTGAGCCCTAGGTTGAACATGTCATCACTCAGCTCCCTCACCATGTAGTAATTTCCGGAACCGAACATCACCAGCAGCGAGACAATACGCACACAATGCAGGCAAGTGCGATAAAGCAGAAATGAATGGTTGCTAATCATTCTTGCGGAAACAAAATAGGCCAACCCGGAAAACAATATCATTAAAAAAGGAATCGCGATTCGTGCCAATGCATCCGCCTGCTTGCAGCAGTAAAATACCACGCAAAAGAATGCTAGTGTTGCAGCTATACTGAGTACCGAATCTGCAAAACGCAATGCGAGGGCACCGCAAACTACAAAATAAAGTAAGCTAAGTGTAATGCCTGACTGTGCGCCATGTTCAAAACTCTCGGTCATTCCACCACAGATCAAGCAGGCCGCCATCCATATCAGGATATTGTCAACGCCAGAATTGTAATGATGCCTGGATCTCACCAACAGTTCCACGCCGAAATAACATGCGCCTCCAAAGAGCACGATAAAAAAAGAAAATGCAGAACTACCAAAAATCCCAAACTTAGCCGCCATCAGCCCCGTAACGAAGCTATTTACTACGATCAGTGTCAGTATGGCAAAACCTGCCCTAACAAAATAGTTAGGAGTATAAAACCCCACACTTTTGCTTCTGAAAATAGCGTCATAGGCTTCCTGGGTAATACAGCCCTCATGCAAAGCCTCTTCAGCTTGCTTTCGCACATAAATGTTGCGCAACCAATCGTTATTGTATGCGATCATTTTTTTTCAGTTGCCGGTTAAAATGAATAAGAAGAAATACGAGCCCTATTGCAGAGCCCATGAAATACATCATCATAAAATAAACCACCAATTCTCCCGAATTTCTCATTTTGAACAGCAAATCCACCACAACGAAACTAACGCCAAAGTAGCCATACAACACGGAACATACCAGGAAATAAAAAGACCCATTGGCAATCGCGCTCAACATGCGAAATGCTGCAACTGCACCAAGTACAACAAACCAGATAAAGTACCACTCATGAAAGCGAAACATGGCTGCAATCAGCGAAATAAACAGAACATGCACACCGAAATTTGCATAAACCGAAGCAAAATGCGCCTTGATATTAAACCTGCCGGATAACCAGCTCAGCACATGCAGCAGCCCACCCAGAATTACTCCGTTGACTATGATGTTCTCATTACTCGAATCAAACGCCCTGGCAAGCTTCAGTGGCGCCACAGCAATGCCCATCCACGCCCCCAGATTTGTGATGGCCATACTGAGGACACCTTTGTGATCGAAAAAGTAAGCACAGTAGAACAGGAACAGCATTGGGATGAAAGTAGCAAGCCCCCACTGCATGCCAAACACGTGATATTGGTATTGCAGATAACCGACAAACGCCAGCATAAGCAGGCAACCCAGCAAGAGAATATAGTCAAACCAAAGATTTGGCGATGCGGATTGCAGCGGTGTATAAGCTGGGGATACCTTGAAACAATAACCTAAACAAACTGCAGCAAGTATGCCCGCCAGTGTTACCAGCGTAGCATGGCCTATAGTGTCGATGTTTTTATAGAGCAATATGCCGAGGCCTGTAGTAAACAGCAAAATACTAAAGTAAACAAGCGTCCGGAGGTCCCAGTGAACAGATACGGGCTTGTCTTTTTCACGTGCTTTTATTGCATCCAGTGAATCACTGTCTATTAATTCTTCCTTCTGCAAACGTTCAAAAACAGATATATCCATCAGTTTCAATAACTATTACTAATAGTTGAATAGCTCTTGCTAATATACTTCGTTTTTTACAGGCATGAAATTTTAGCAGCAATTATGCGGAAATATTTGAATTATGCTCGTGAGATACCGTTGGATTATTATTAGCTTGTTGATTGGATTGAATGTCTCCGCGCAGGAAATTGATAATGCTACTTCCTACAAAAATATAAACACCGATAGCTATGTTCGATTCAGTCTTGACAACGACTATTTTTCGGGAAGGGACCAGCAATATACCGAGGGTGCAAATCTGGAGGTATGCAATCCGGCATTAAAGAAAAACCCGCTTACCTGGTTACTCATAAACCCGCATTATACTCACACACGGTATGGTTTAGGACTCGAACAGGCCGGTTATACGCCAGACAATCTCCATATCGAAAATCAAAACCGCGACCGGCCATATGCCGGCACGCTGTTTTTTAAAACGTTTCTATTGGCAACTGATACCGTAAATAAACAACGGTGGTCAACAACATTAAGCACTGGTGTCATCGGCAAAATTGCATTTGGCGACGAAATACAGGACGAAGCGCACAGGTTACTGCATAATGTGGTGCCGCCCGGATGGGAGTACCAAATAGCCGATGACATGATCCTTAACTACCAGGTAGATTATGAGAAACAACTGCTGGCGTTTCGCAACATCCTTTCGTTCGAAGGTGATGCATCGGCAAGGGCTGGAACATTAAACGACAAGGCCAGCATAGGGGTAACTGCTTTGGCAGGCTATTTCGAGTCTCCATTCGCACAGATCTATCGGAAAACCGGCAAATTCCACTTGTACATGTACGACCGCCCCGAGCTGGACATTATTGGTTATGATGCAACATTGGAAGGCGGCGTATTTAACCACACCAGCCCCTACACAATTTCCCCTGCGGATATTAACCGCACCGTCTTCATCAACCGTGTGGGCTGGGTGGCATCATACAAAAGAGTAACACTGGAATACTTTCAGTGTTATACCAGCAGGGAGCTAGGCTCCGGCCCGAAAAATAATAAATGGGGAGGGATACAGATTGCGGTGGCTTTAAGATAGGATCAACCCAGCTTCTCCTCCAGCTCCATAATCAGCTCAAACGATTTATCATACTCTTTATTCAACTGCATGAGTCTCGCGCTATGCTGGCGATACTGCTCATCCACCTTTAGAAATTCCTGCTGGTTTTTGTAAAAATCAGGATCTCCCAGTTTGGCTTCTAATGCAGCAACATCCTGTTTCAGCTTATTTATGTCTTCCTCCTGCTTTGCAAATAATTTTTGTTGTTTCTGTAGCTCCTTCTTTAGCGCATTGAGCTGGTCGTTGCTGATGTTATTTTTGGGTTTCTCTTCCTTCTTAGGTGTTGGCGCTACTGTCTTCGCAGCCGGTGTTGCTGCGGCCTGCTCACGTTTCAGCTTGTCCTGCCGCCATACCGCCCATTCATCATACGGGCCATTAAATTCATTGATCTTCCCATCTTCAATATTCCATATCTTATTTGCAGTTCTGCTGATAAAATAACGGTCATGCGATACAATTATAAGCGTACCTGTATATTTATTCAGCGCTTCTATCAGCATCTCCACCGACTGCATATCCAGGTGGTTGGTAGGCTCATCCAGCAGCAGGAAGTTACCTTTTGCCGCAATTACCTTAGCCAGCGCTACCCTCGCCTTCTCCCCACCCGAAAGTACTTTTATCTTCTTAAAAACATCGTCGCCGCTAAACAGGAAACACCCTAGTAATTGCCTCAGCTCGAGCTCATTTTTCCCGCTGCCGCATAGTTTCATTTCTTCCAGTACCTCATGCTCCACGGTCAATGCTTCAAGCTGGTGCTGTGCATAAAAGCTCTCTTCTACGTTATGCCCCCACTTACGGTCGCCCTCAAATGATTCCTGCCCGGTTATAATGCGCAGCAAAGTTGACTTACCCTTACCATTGGCGCCTATCAATGCTATCTTATCACCGCGGAGTATTTCTGCACTTGCACCATCCAGTATGGTCAGGTCACCGTATTTTTTGGTAATATCTTTCAGCTCACATATTATTTTGCCCGGCTGCGTGCCTACAGAGAAGTTGATATTCATAGTAGGCATACTGCTGTCCGGCGCCTCTATCACATCCAGTTTATCCAGCCGCTTGATGGCACTCTGTGCAGCGGCGGCCTTCGTCGCTTTCGCCCTGAATCGTTCAATAAAACGCTCCTGCTGTTTTATATAATCCTGCTGGTTCTCAAACGCACGTTGCTGCAATACCATGCGCTCCTCCTTCTCCTTTTGGAAGAAGGTGTAGTTGCCACTGTATTGATGCAGATCGCGCTGCCAGACTTCTACAATTTTCGTCACCATCCGGTCCAGGAAATAACGGTCATGCGATACAATAACCACACTGCCCGGATAGCTGATCAGGTAGCGCTCCAGCCATTCTATCGATGGCAGGTCAAGGTGGTTGGTAGGCTCATCCAGCAACAGTAATTCCGGTTGTTGCAGCATCATTTTCGCCAGCAGCACACGCATACGCCATCCACCGCTGAACTGATCATATGGGCGTTGCAGGTCAGCAGTTGAAAATCCAAGCCCTTCCAGCACTTCCGCTGTACGGTGTTCCATTTCATAACCACCCGCTACTTCAAAGTCATGCAACGC
Organism: uncultured Bacteroidota bacterium; assembly: GCA_903887415.1. GTDB lineage: Bacteria > Bacteroidota > Bacteroidia > Chitinophagales > Chitinophagaceae > Nemorincola. Next base: position 104,958 of record CAISPO010000003.1, read on the forward strand.
ATGACTGTAATCGTCGAGCAGGTCCGCATCTTCCGGTGCGGCTTCCAGTTCCTTCAGTATTTTTTCCAGTTGTTTTTCTACTTCATGAGCTTTTTCAAAAGCCTGCATGCCCACTTTAAGTATAGATTCGCTGGTGGAAAAACTCAATAGGTCCTGGTTGAAGAAACCAAGAGACACGTCCTTCGGTTTATTTATCACCCCACTCTCTACGCTATAAGCGCCAGTCATTAACCTTAATAAAGTGGATTTTCCCACGCCATTACTGCCTACAAGGCCTATACGCTCCCCTGTTCCTATCTGCCAGCTCGCATCTTCAAGAATAGCCCTTGCCCCGAATGAAAATGTAATATTTTGTAATGAGATCAACATAAGTGCGCAAAGGTAAGGCAAAAGCCAAAATGGCTCTTGTTTTTAACATAGAATTGTCCGTGACATAATTAACAAAAAAAGGACACCCACATTATTCAAAAGAATTTATGCCGTTTCAAAAAAAATTACTGTTATTTACCTTCTTAACGGCGATACTAAAATTGTTCGATGGAAGTAAACACTTTGTAGGGCGAATAAGCGGGATCCGGTGTATTGGTGCTTACAGATAGTATAGTACCGTTATCATAAAATATTCTATACGGGTAACCTATCGTATTTATCGTTTTGGTGAGCTGGTACGTATTCATTGTATAAGACTGTATTGCCTTTCCGTTGCTCCCTGCATATATAAGTTGGTTTGTACTGTCAAAGTCAAACGACATAAATGAGCTTCCGTTACTAGGCAAAGACGAAACATAAGTGCGATTCTTAGTCAGGATCACCCCATTTGGAGCATTGATAAAATAATTACCATCGGGGAAAATTTCAAAGCTTTCAAAAGAAAATGTATAGTTCAGATATGCAAATTGCTGCAAGACCCAGTGCCCGGTATTATCGAATTGGCAATAATAGGGGTCGCCGTAGTACGTAATTCCCAACACCTCAGAATTACTCCCGGGTACAAATTTTATCCGAACGTTATCAATACTGTTTTGAATTGATATTTGGGTTTTGGAACTGCGATCATAGCATAAAATGGTATTCCTGGCACTGTTATCTGTGGTAGTGATAAATAGTTTACCATTGTTGTAAGCAACGCTGAATACCTCTGCCCCCATATTGATCTGGTCTGCCAGGGCTAAAGTAGTAGCGTCATAAATAAAAAGCCATCCGTCCGCACGCGACACATATAGCTCCTTGGTACCACTAAATGTACCAAGGGCACAGTAGCCTAACTTTACTCCTGTTGCAATTTGCTTTATGACTTTTTTGCTTTGCACATCATAGATAGCAATATCCCCAGTGGCGCTGTATAGGTACAACTGCCGGCTGTCTCTATCATACAGTGCATCCATCGGGATGATGTCTGTAAAATTAAGGTCAGTCCTGCTAACCATTTCCTTATTACTAAAAACTGTCCCCGGGTATGAGTATAGTGAAAGAGCTGACTTAACGTAGTACTGAACATAGCTCGCTAAAGGCAAGGTGTCAATATAGGAATTGGTCTCTTTATTAACGGTAATAGTAACTGCAGACTGAGTATCGGTAGTATCGGTGATCCTCACAATAACATATGTATTCAAGAGGCTATTGTTCAGCTTAGACCAGTTAAGTGTAACGAGGTTTCCTGATACCTTGGGGGCAAACAAAGTAATTTGATTGGCATCACGGCTATTTTTTTTACAGGAAATGAAGCACGATGATACGATAAGCGTGATTACAAACAGTTTTATATTCATATTCAAACCGCCTATTTTCTTGCAAACATGGAACTATTGATACCGATCCCTAATACCAAACTTACACCGGTATAATTAGACTCTACACTGGTTAAAAATGACATTATCTTGCCATCTCCTATAAAGCCAAAAGAAATATTCGGCCTGAAATCATCCGACCCGGCTCCCGGATAATAAGTACCGGAATAACTATAGTATGCACTCGCCTCCGTTTGCTGCCGGATTGTTCCAATTCCAATATATGCCCTGGTCTGAAAACTGCCCATTTTTGCTATACGATGTCCTATGCCAAGATTATATTCTGTAGTTTTGGTCGTGGGATAATATGCTGACGGTGCACTTTGTTTCCCGGCTTCCACCATACACAACACAGTAAAGTTGTTGCTGCTGATTGCCAGTGTGCCTCCGCTCATAGTAGTTCCAGTCGTATTGATAACGTACATCCCAGATATCGTAAGCTCGTTGGCTTTAGGCGGTGTTTCTGTAGTTGCTTGGGTAACAATACCCACTTACACGCATATCAAAAATAAATTGAATTTTAACCGAAAACAGGACGTTTTACGGTTTCTTATTCTTAGCGACATTATTCGCTCTGTGCTTTACAGCGGCCTTAATAATATCCATGAACGTACCATTAACTACAAGCCTATCCTCGTAATGGTCGGGGCGATTTGATTGAGGCTTTTCTTTTTTAGCGGCTTTTGCCATAACACAAAAATACAAAATTTATGACTACTGAAAGTAAAAAAATACAGACTATCGACAATGTTGAATTGCAAAAAGCATGGGACGCTTTGTGGGAATTTGCAAACAATGAAATAGATTCCGAACATAGGATTGACCGAAATTCATTTATTGAGATAGGAAAGGAATTGTTTGAAATAAAAATTAAGAATAGTTAATTATATTCGTCCTAAAAGCATTAGGATGAATGTATGTATTCTCATTAATACGAGTTGTTTTTTTCTGCAACCGTCATCGGAAGGTAAAATAGTTGCCATCCCCCTCCCATTTATTACTGTTACAAATGACCAAGCCTTAAGAGATACAGAAATTTACTCTAAAGATATTTTAGTGCGCATAGGCTTGATGGCTACGACGCAAAAATATGACTTCGCGTATTCTTTTTTAAACAGTCCAGATTATATCACAGAGGAAAATTTTAATGAGATAGCTAGGTCAATTTATACGAACTTAAATTATCGGGTGATAGCATTTGAGGAGTTTTTAAATTATTTATGGTTTGTAAAAGATAATAGCGTAAGCGGTAGTTTAGCTTTAGCATACGCAGAAGAAAATATAAGAACATTAGCATCGTTGCAAAACAATAGAATATGCACAATGTCAGACGGAAAGCGCAGAGACGTGTATTTTTCGCGGGCTGATATGGAAACGGTATTTAAGATATACGATAAAGCAAATGATATATTTCCTAAAACAACCGTTGGCGAGGTCATTACACCAATTGAATATGATGAAAACAATAAAATAAAAACAACTATTATCAAGGCGGATATTAGCACTAAACAGTATAGCGATTTTAATAGAGTACAAAGGGCTTTGTCTCTCCTATCAATATTAAGAAGCGTAGCATTTTTGCCTTACAAGCTCTCCTTATATATCCCTATTTTGGAAAGTTTATTTTCTCCCAGCGACGGGGAACTTACATTCAAAGTGTCACAAAGGGTTGCTTTTTATATTGGGGAAGATATGACGGAAAAGAAATTAATTTTTGAACAAGTAAAGCGAGTGTATGAAATCAGGTCAAGATACCTTCATGGTCAGCCTTTTGAAAAGAAGTCTCTAAAATTAGATTTTGCTGTTGAATCAAAAAACATGGATGGGATATTAAGGAGGGTATTAACAAAGGTAATTCTCTATGATTATGCAGTTTTCATAGGTAAAAGCATAGAAGAGTATTTAAATAATTTGGTTTTTAAAGAGGATATATTTTGGCGGATTGTAGAATAATTTATTGGGTTACCTTTTATCATTTCGGGTATAAATAAAGCAAATAAATATTCCAAAATAATCACAAAATAAGTAGATTTAGCACGCAATTTTGTAGTACATTTACTGTAGCAAACTACTTAGCAAAATGAACTTCAATTTCAAGACAATATCAGAATTTAACGACTACTTTAAGGACGAAAAGACTTGTTACGAATACCTTGAAAGCCAAGTGTGGCAAGGTGTTCCCGTATGTCCACATTGCGCTACTGCTAAGAAACCATACAAGGTAAAAGCGCGTGGCAAGTTCCAAGATATACCTTCTTACAGGTGTTCTGAGAGGGCTTGCGGCTTGCCTTTCACAGTTCGCACAGATAGTATTTTTGAAGGTAGCAAAGTAGAACTTCGCAAATGGTTACAGGCTGCGTATGAAATAACAATTAGCAAAAAGGGCATCAGTTCTTATGAACTTGCAACCCGCATCGGGGTAAGTCAGAAAACCGGATGGTTCATAAACCATCGTTTACGCGCTATGCTCACAGAAACTAATCCTGAAATATTAAGCGGTACGATAGAGGTTGACGAAACTTTCGTGGGTGGGCTTGAAAAGAATAAGCACGTAAGCAAGAAGGTAAAACGCTCTCCAATCAGCCGCACACTTGATGAAAAGATAGTAACGCCCAAAACGGTTGTATTGGGCTTGCTGCAAAGGGATGGCAAGGTTCGCAGCTTTGTAGTACCTAATACGCAGGGTGTAACCCTTAACCCCGTTATGAGGGCAAACGTGGAGACGAACTCACGTATCATAAGCGATGGATGGGTTCCATACAAGGAACTGCAAAACGATTACAGCCACGTTAGCGTTAAGGGTGTTATTGGTAGCTATATTACTTACGGCGACCAGCATACTAACAATATCGAGGGCTACTGGAGCATATTGAAGCGTGGTATTATCGGCACATTTCACTATGTAAGCCCACAGCATTTGCAACGTTACTGCAATGAGTTTGACCACCGCTACAATAACCGCCTACAGCCCATAGATGCAAGGTTTGCTGAAAGTGTAAAGCAATTCGCAGGGGTAAGGTTGAAGTATAGGGAACTGACACCCAACCAGCCGGAGCCGCACAGGAAATTAAGATACAATAAAGCAAAATAAATTTGGGCTGCATTTTGCAGCCTTTTTTATTACTTTTATTTTTATTACGCATTAAAAACATAAATTAACACATATATGACAAGCTCTGAAATTATTATCATTGTTGCAGCGGTGACTTTTATAGTATTGGTTTTCCTTTTACTTAGAGAAGTAAATTGTTGGTATTGGAAAATCAATGAAAGAATTTTTTTGCAAAAAGAAACTAATGTATTATTAAGGCAAATAGCTATTAAGTTAGGTGCTGTCGATGAAGTAAAAAAAGATGAAAATCATGTTAAGGGCATTATATCTTTCTTTAAGGATAAAGAATAAAGGGTATTGCTATTAACTATGTTTTTGTACCAAAGGATGAAGGATGCAATCGCAGCCTTTTTATTATCTTCGATTAAAAATTATATGGAAGCTAAAACAAAATTTATTCAGAAACTTGCAGATACCTTAGTAAAAAAGGGTAAGCAAATGAAGTATGCTGAACTCGCAAATGAACTTAATAAAAAAGGCTTTTTAACTACTCGCGGATATTCTTTTAATGTTGGTGGTAGGGGTATTGCCAAACTTGTATCTGCTGTTTGGTATAGATTAGATGAGCAAGGACTAACTGGTGATAGGAATAATGTTGAAGTGTCTTTTACGGACGAAAATGGCCAATTACCGCATTATCAATAAAATTTATATTTACGTCTGCGTGTAACTGGGTATTGTTGCCGTTGCTTGCGCTAACGCATTCATTTTCAACGCTAATACAACGATTCCTATAAATAGTCTTTTCATTTGCCGAAAATATAACTAAACGATAAATTATTCAAATTTTTATTTTTACGTATTTGACGATCTCCTTAAATGGGATCCATGCATCACAGAAATGTGGCTGCAGTTTCCCGTTGCATTCCCCTACTTTTGCAAAGAAATTTTACGCTCATGAGGCTTCTACATATCACTTTTTTAGCCGGATTGCTGGGAATCGCAGGTTGCAACAGCACCTCAACCACATCCAACACCAGCAGTACTGATAGTGTCAAAACAAAACTAACAGTAACTGCAGCTCCCATACAAAGCAAGCTGAACGATACCGGCACTCAGATGCTGATGTCAGTAGTTGAAAAATATTATGTGCTCAAGAATGCCTTGGTCGCAACAAAAGCAGACAACGCCAATGCCGCAGCGGCAGCACTTGCTGCTACAACCGATAGCTTCCGCTCCTACGTTCAAAAAGACAACTCCGGCGTTGCCTTAAAACCATACCTCGATACAATAATCACCCAAAGCAAGATCGCTTCATCTCTGAAAGACGAATCGTGCGAAAAACAACGGCTTGCTTTCGGCCCGCTTTCCAGCTCGATGTTCGGCCTGCTCAAGGCTGCTGATTTAAAGAACGCACACATTTACCAGGAATACTGCCCCATGGCATTCAACGAAAAAGGAGCTCACTGGTTGAGTGATGACAGCTATATTAAAAATCCCTACTTCGGGAAGAAAATGCTGGAGTGTGGTGAAGTAACTGATGTTTTGAAATAGCAAAGACAAACAGCTTTAGACTTTCTGCTTTAGATTTTAGACTCCTTCAACCAATGTTAAACCTCGGCCGCCCCCTTTCCATTTGTTTATTCATACTTGCGCTACCTACACTCTTGCTTGCGCAAAAAGTATCGCTCAGCGGCTACATGCGCGATGCACAAACGGGTGAGTCTATCATATCTGGCACCATCTATCTTAAGGAAGCCGACCTGGCCGTACAAACGAATACTTATGGTTTCTACTCTGCTTCGGTAAAGCCGGGTGAATATACGGTCACCTATTCTTACGTGGGTTATAAAGCGATCACTCAGACAATGAACCTGATCGCTAACAAATCGTTCACTGCCGAGATGCAAAGCTCTACGCAACTGAAAGAAGTGGAAGTAACAGCAGGCCGCAAGGACGAGAATGTGAAAAATGCCGAGATGGGCACGGTCACATTGTCTATGGCTCAGATCAAAACACTGCCGGTACTCTTTGGCGAAGTTGACTTGCTGAAATCGCTGCAACTATTGCCGGGTGTGCAATCCGCAGGTGAGGGCAGCTCGGGATTCTATGTGCGTGGCGGTGGCCCAGACCAGAACCTGGTGCTGCTTGATGATGCTCCGATCTATAACACCGGGCACCTCTTCGGTTTCTTTTCGGTATTCAATTCAGATGCGATAAAAGATGTAACACTTATAAAAGGTGGCGCACCGGCAAACTATGGCGGCAGGCTTTCATCGGTAGTAGATGTATCAATGAAGGAAGGAAACATGAAAGAATATCATGCCGAAGGCGGTATAGGCCTTATCGCGTCCCGGCTTGTGCTGGAGGGGCCGATAAAGAAAAATAAAGGATCCTTCATGCTTGCAGGCCGGCGTACATATATTGATGCACTGGCACGGCCTTTCTCCAGTAAACTCAAAAACATCGGCTACTATTTTTATGATCTTAACCTTAAAGCAAATTATAAGCTGGGCAATAAAGACCGCGTTTACTTAAGCGGCTACATGGGGCTTGACAAATTCGAGTTCCAGAACCCCACAGGAACATTTAAGGCTAACATACCCTGGGGCAATAAAACAGCTACCGCACGATGGAACCACCAGTTCACCGATAAGCTCTTTTTAAATACAACGCTTGTTTACAACGACTATAATTTTGCTTCTAATTTCAGCGAAAATACATTTGGCATAAAGATAGCTTCCGGCATAACAGATTACAGCGCAAAGAGCGATCTAGATTATTACACCAATTTCAATCACCATTTTAAAGCAGGCATTGTTTACACCCATCATAAGTTTGTGCCTAACCAGATCTCCGGAGTGGCCGATAGCATAAAGCTGGACCCGAATAATGCCTTCATAAAATACGCACACGAAGCCGGCGCATATATACTCGATGATTTTGAGCCCACTAAATGGTGGAAAATAAACCTGGGCCTCCGGTACTCCTGGTTCGGTCAGATCGGCCCATACACCGCTTACGACTATGATGCGAACGGCAAACTTACAGACAGCACACACTATAGCACAGGCCAGCTCGTAAAAGCGTACGGCGGCTGGGAGCCACGTTTCAATATGCGCTTCTCTTTAAATGACAATTCATCACTAAAAACAAGTATCTCGAAAACCTACCAATATGTTGACCTGGTAACTAACAACGGGACTACTCTGCCCACCGATGTATGGGTGCCCAGCACATACATCGTGAAACCACAAATTGCATGGCAGTACTCTACTGGCTACTTCCGCAACTTTATGGACAACATGGTGGAAACCTCCATTGAAGTGTATTACAAGGACATGAAAAATCAGGTGCAGTACAAGGATGATTATGTGCCCAATGTTACCCAGGACCCTGAATTGTCTTATGTGTTCGGTACCGGCACTGCTTATGGCGCTGAGTTTTTTGTGAATAAAACGAGGGGCAAATTCACCGGATGGATAGGATATACCTTGTCATGGACTTACGATAAATTTCCAGACCTTAATAATGGCAACCCCTTTCCGGCAAAGTATGACCGCAGGCATGATATCTCGGTGGTAGGCACTTGCACGCTCAGCAAAAAATGGGTGTTCTCCAGTGTGTTTATTTATGGTTCCGGCAATGCTATCACCCTGCCCACTGCTTATTATTTCATTGACGGAAACATACAGGAATTATTCAGTAAAGTAAATGCATACCGGCTGCCTGCTTACGACCGCCTGGATATTGCCGCAACCTATACACCGCAGCACTCAAAGCCGCGCAAATGGCAGGGAAGCTGGACTTTTTCTATTTACAACGTATATGACCGGCACAATCCTTACTTCCTTTATGTGGACAACGAAGGGACGGTAACAAAAGGGATAACTGTGAAAGTGTATGAAGTATATATACTGCCTATATTGCCGAGTATAACGTACAATTTTAAATTTTAACGGGAACAGCGGCAGGCAATGTTTTGCTTTGTTCGATAGCCAGTTTGCGCCACGCGCTGGTCATTTCATTGAATAGTGGTATAGCTTCGCCTGCTCCCATATCAAAGAACCGCTGGACACCAAGGTTGATAGATAATATTTTCACGATCTCTTTAGCTTTTTTACTTTCTCCAACCATTATCAATTGGATCTCTTCATGGCCAAAAAGGGGCCTCAATAATCTCTCATAGCCCCTGGTGCCGAACACCTTCACAATATGCGCGGCGCCGGTAATGGCTTTTATTGCACATACGGTTGATACCTGGCTTTCAGAATCAGTATGAACATTCGAAGTGCAGTCAACAATAACTTTCCTTCTTACATCCCCTAGCCAGTATGCTACTTCCCGCACATCTTTTGGAGGAGTTGTAATTACAATAAGGTCGCCGGCAGCCGCAGCCTCTTCAATACTGCATGCGTATAGGTTATCATATTCCGCGAGCTCATTGCTGATACCTGTAGTATCGCTGTCAAGCCATGCCATCAATACTACGTGTCCTCCATGTAGATAACGTCTGGCATAAGCCTCCGCAATAGCTCCTGTGCCAATCAAAGCAATCTTCATCGAAACAAATGTTCTGTATCCCATATCGTTGTTATTTAAACAAACAAAAAAATCAAGAATCAACTTGTTTCATGGGATAGAGGGCAGGAATTCCATTCATTAAACCGCATGTATGGACATACAAGTTAACGATACTGCAACTGTTTTCAATGGTAATTGTGGTGAAGATGAAAAATGTGGTGGTGTAGGAGTTGTTACAAATTTCTATACTTTTTTTAACAATATCACGATATATTTTGCCAAACTAATCACGTTAAAAAAATTACTTTCTTTTAGAAAAGTAAACTGTTGAACAGCCCACTCCTATATATCTTCCATTATATAATTACAGTAAATAAAATGTTTTCGAAATAGAAAAGTTAAGTATTTTAGAGTTTGTAGTGTTGAAGATTTGTACTTGTGGATCTTTGGGGATCGCTTTCGATTATTGCTCACCAGGATTTTTTCAAAAGAAAAACATAGACAATTGAAACCAACAAACATCAAAGACCCGGAGTACTTCCATAAAGTGGTAGATTGCCAGTACGCATGTCCTGCACACACACCGGTTCCTGAATACATAAGGCTTATTGCCCGCGAAAAATATACGGAGGCATACATGGTCAACTGGGAATCGAATGTATTCCCGGGCATCCTGGGCCGAACATGCGACCGGCCCTGTGAGCCCGCATGTCGCCGTGGGCGCGTAGAAGAAGAACCAGTCGCGATTTGCCGCCTTAAGCGTGTGGCTGCCGATAACAAAGGAGATGTAAAACAACACATGCCAAAAGGGCCTTTCACCCCCAATGGTAAAAAGATAGCGCTGGTAGGCGCAGGCCCGGCCGCACTCACTGTGGCCCGCGATCTGGCTCCACTCGGCTATGAGATCCATTTGTATGACGAACAGAAAGCAGGCGGCGGTTTCATGCGCAGCCAGATCCCATCTTTCCGCTTGCCGGAATCCGTGCTTGACGAAGAAGTAAATTATATCCTCGACCTCGGTATCAACAAACATTTCAATCATTATGTTTCCAGCCTAAAAGAACTGCTCGCTAAGGACTACGATGCAGTATTTGTAGGTTCCGGCGCACCACAAGGCCGCGACTTGCCGGACATGGCAGGAAGGCAGGAAGGTGCTGCTAATATTCATATAGGCATTAACTGGCTGGCGAATGTTGCTTTCGAGCACATCAATAAAATAGGTAAAAAGGTCATAGTGCTGGGCGGTGGTAATACAGCTATGGACTGCTGCCGCACCGCGCGCAGGCTGGGTGGTGAGCACGTGAAAGTCATTGTGCGCAGCCCCTTTGCTGAGATGAAAGCATCTCCTTGGGAGAAAGAAGATGCTATTCATGAAGATATTCCGATCATAGATAATCACGTGCCCAAATCATTTGTGATCGAAAATGGGAAATTAAAAGGCATGACTTTTGAAAAAGTACATGCTGTTTACGATGATAAAGGAAAAAGAAAGCTGGTACCAACCGGCGATGCGGATGTGTTCTTTGAAGCGGATGATGTGCTGGTAGCCATAGGCCAGGAAAACAGTTTTCCCTGGATAGAGCGTGATCTGGGGATAGACTTTGATAAATGGAACATGCCTATTGTTGATCCTGCTACTTTTGTATCAACCAACAAACGAGTCTTCTTTGGCGGCGATGCTGCGTTCGGGCCCAAGAATGTGATCACAGCTGTGGCCCATGGCCACCAGGCTGCCATCTCTATACACATGAATTGCATGGGCGAAGATATGGCTCAACGCCCTGCTCCTTTTACAAACTTGCTGAGCCAGAAAATGGGCATTCATGAGTGGAGCTATGATAGTGAAGTAGTTACCGACCTTCGCTATGCAGTGCCCCATGCCGACAAAACACTTACACTTACAAACCGCAAAAAAGAAGTTGAGCTGGGTTTTGATGTGCCCACAGGTTTTAAGGAAGCTGAACGCTGCCTGAATTGCGATGTACAAACCGTTTTCACAGAAAGCAAGTGCATAGAGTGCGATGCCTGCATGGACATCTGCCCTACATCATGTATTACCTTCACAGTAAACGAAGATGAGACAGATCTCCGTGCACACCTTAAAGTACAGGCAACAAACCTTACACAAGACCTCTATGTATCAGACACTTTGCCAACAAAGCGCGTGATGGTAAAGGACGAAGATGTGTGCCTGCATTGCGGATTATGCGCTGAGCGTTGCCCAACTTCGGCATGGGATATGCAGCAGTTCCTATACAAGGTTACAAAGGCGGAACACGCTTGCCAGCATCATTAGCAGAGCATATTTTGTTAATGCAATAACCAAAAAGTAATCACTTTATATAAGTCATAAAGCAAAGTACATGTCATCAACAAGTCATAGCAAGATTAACGATTTTGTGGTCCGGTTTGCTAACGTGAATGGTACAGGGTCTGCCAGTGCCAATTTCCTTTTCACAAAGTCTGTATTCAGGATGGGTATTCCGGTAACACCAAAGAATATCTTCCCGTCGAATATACAGGGCCTGCCTACATGGTACGAAGTCCGTATCAGCGAAAAAGGCTATCTGGGCCGCAGGGAAGGCGTAGATCTGATGGTAGCAATGAATCCTCAGAGCATGGAGGGAGATGTAGCTATAGTAAAGACAGGTGGCTACTTTCTGTATGATAGCACCAAGCCGCTGCATGCCAACTATATTCGAGACGATATAAACTACCTCGGCATTCCGCTGATGGAAATGTGCAACCGCGAATACACCGACCCACGCCAGCGCCAGTTGTTCAAAAACATCATTTACGTTGGTGCGCTGTCTGCTTTGTTCGAGATAGAGTTCGCAGTGTTAGAGAAACTGATCGCAGAACAATTTCCCGGAAAAGAGCAACTAATACCGCCAAACATAAAGGCGCTGAAAATGGGAGTTGATTATGTACAGGCCAACTTCAAGTTCCCGCTGGACATTCGTGTAGAGCGCCGCGACCTGGTAAAAGATGCCATAATGATCGACGGCAATTCAGCCTGTGGCCTGGGCGCTGTGTATGCCGGCGCAACTGTAGCTGCCTGGTATCCTATTACGCCATCTACTTCTGTAGTAGAAGCATTCAGTGACTATGCCGCTGAATACCGCACAGACAAAGAAACAGGTAAACGCAATGTGGCAATAGTACAAGCAGAAGATGAACTCGCAGCTATTGGCATGGTGATAGGTGCCAACTGGAATGGCGCTCGTTCATTTACTGCTACCAGCGGCCCGGGAGTATCATTGATGAATGAGTTCCTTGGACTCGCCTACTTTGCCGAAATACCTGCTGTGCTTATAGATGTACAGCGCACCGGTCCTTCCACAGGCATGCCTACCCGTACACAGCAATCAGACGTATTGGAAGCTGCGTACGCCTCTCATGGCGACACCAAGCATGTGCTGTTATTCCCATCTACTCCAAAAGAGTGTTTTGAAATGACCGCCGACGCATTCGACCTTGCGGAAGAGCTACAGACGCCCGTTATAGTAATGACCGACCTTGACCTCGGCATGAACGACCACGTCTCCCCGCCACTGGAGTGGGACGACAAACGAGTTTACAAAAGAGGCAAAGTGCTCACTGCCGAAGACCTCGATAAAATGCAAAGATTCGGGCGGTATCTTGATGTTGACAACGACGGCATCACCTACCGCACATATCCCGGCACCCACCCTACCAAGGGCTCGTTCTTTACACGCGGCACTTCGCGCGATGAATATGCAGCCTATACTGAGGATGGAGGCGCCTACCATCGCAATATGGACCGCCTCATAAAGAAATGGAATACTGCTAAAAATATGGTGCATGCGCCGCAGCTTTACCAGGAAAAAAGCACGCGTAGTACCGGGGTTGTATTCTTCGGCACGTCACAGTACGCCGCAGAGGAAGCGATCGAATTGCTGAAAGCCGAGGGCATTGAAATGGATGCACTCCGTATCAAGTCATTCCCTTTCAATCAAACCGTGGTGGACTTTGTCAATGATCATGAACATGTGTTCGTGATAGAGCAAAACCGCGACGCTCAGATGAGGAGCCTTATGATGATAGAATTTAGCGCCAACCCTGCCAAACTGGTATCAGTGCTCAACTACGATGGCATGCCCATAACAGCCGACAACATCCTAAAACAGGTGTCTCAAAAATTATTACTCAGCCAGGAAAAAACCACAGCTTAAAAATGACCTACATACGTCCGAAATTTCGCCACCCGGGATTACCAAAAAATGAATTAGGTTATACACTTGCCCAGTACGAGGGAGCGCTCTCTACGCTCTGTGCCGGCTGCGGCCACGACTCCATAAGCGCAGGTATCATACAGGCTGCTTTTGATTTGAACATCCAGCCGCATAAGCTGGCAAAGCTCTCGGGCATAGGCTGTTCATCAAAGACACCTACTTACTTCCTGAGCAACTCTCATGGGTTCAACTCCGTTCATGGGCGTATGCCATCGGTAGCCACCGGTGCTAACCTTGCCAACCGTGACCTCACTTACTTCGGCGTATCGGGTGATGGTGATACTGCTTCAATTGGTATGGGGCAGTTCGTACATGTCATCCGTCGCAACCTGAACATGACCTACATCGTTATGAACAATGGCTGCTACGGCCTTACCAAGGGCCAGGACTCGGCTACAGCAGATGCGGGATCAAAGAACAAATCGGGCCATGTAAACCTGTTTGAGTCTATAGACCTGGCCAGCCTGGCTATAGAGCTTGGTGCATCGTTTGTAGCCCAGAGCTTCTCCGGCGATAAGGAGCAGCTTGTGCCCCTGATCCGTGAAGCGATGAAACATCCCGGCTTTGCTTTTATCAATGTTATCTCACCTTGCGTCACGTTCAATAATAATGTGGGCTCCACCAAATCGTACGACTATGTACGCGAACACATAGAAGGCACCGGCACCAAGGACTTCGTGCCGATGATGAAAGAGATCACCACCAAGTATGCGGAAGGCACGGTGCAGGGAGTAAAAATGCACGATGGCAGCGACCTGCAACTCCACAAACTGGCCAACGAGTGGAACCCCGAAGACCGCATCTCTGCTATCAATGCGGTAAAGACCGCATCCGCAAAACACGAGATCCTCACCGGGCTCCTATTCATAGACCGCAACACCAAAGACCTTCACCACCTGATTCAAACTGCTGAGACACCGCTCAACCAACTTGGAGAAAATGTGCTTTGCCCGGGCAATGAAGTGTTGAAGGATATTAATGCGGGATTGAGGTAGAAATAGGATTAGCGCTTCTGAGAGTGTTAATCCTGTTACAGTATGTTCGCAGTTTGATGAAAACTCAGGATCAATATGCCCACCTGATATAAGAAGCTCCCCACGTAAACCCGCCGCCAAAAGCAGCCAGTACCAGATTATCTCCTTTCTTCAGTTTAGATTCCCATTCCCACAGGCAAAGCGGTAACGTGCCGTTTGTCGTATTGCCATAGCGCTCAATGTTCACCATCACCTTTTCAGCAGGCAGGTTCATGCGCTCGGAGGTTGCGTTGATAATGCGTTTATTGGCCTGGTGCGGCACCAGCCAGTCCACCGTTTCAGCAGTCAGGTTGTTGCGCGTCATTATGTCGGCGGCTACATCGGCCATGTTTTTCACGGCAAACTTGAATACCGCCTGCCCCTCTTGGTAAACATAATGCTCTTTGTTCATCACTGTCTCCAGTGTTGCCGGCTTCACAGAGCCACCCGCTTTCTGGTGCAGGAACACCCGACCGCTGCCATCAGTGCGCAATACCGAATCCAGGAGGCCATAGCCGTCTGTATTGGGCTCCAGCAGCACACAGCCAGCGCCATCACCAAAAATGATAGACGTTTTACGGTCTTCGTAATTCATTATCGAGCTCATCTTATCCACCCCGATAACGATCACTTTTTTATGCCGTCCTGTTTCTATGAATTGTGAGCCGATGGTAAGCGCAAACAAAAATCCACTGCATGCGGCGCTCACGTCATATCCCCAGGCCTTGGTCATACCGGCCTTGTCGCATATTACATTAGCCGTCGCGGGAAACTGCATATCCGGGGTAGTTGTGGCACAGATCACCATTTCTATTTCCTTTGGGTCTATCCCCTTCTTTTCGAGCAGGTTTTGCACTGCGGCCACAGCCATATCACTGCTACCCTTCCCCTCACCTTTCAGTATCCTTCTTTCCTTTATGCCTGTTCTCGATTGTATCCATTCATCGGTGGTATCCATCATCGTTTCCAGTTCCGCGTTCGTGAGTACATATTCAGGAACATATCCGCCCACTGCTGTTATGGCAGCATGAATTTTCTGCATTTATAAAAATTTAAAAGAGCAAAATTAAAGTAAATTCAAAAATCAAATTCCAAAAAACCAAATCACTATATCCAAAGCGTCCGGTATCTGTTTCCCGGCAGGCATTGCCAAATTGTCGAATTAAGTACTCATCCCCCCACAGATACTCAGCACCTGCCCGGTCATATACTTACTCATATCACTCGCCAGGAACAGCGCTGCATCGGCCACTTCCTCCGGCTTGCCAAAACGGCCCAGTGGTATTTTCTCAAACCATTTTTCGGCGCCGCCATCTTTCAGGTAGTGCGTCATATCTGTTTCTATAAAGCCCGGCGCGATGGCATTGCAGCGTATGTTGCGGCTGCCTATTTCCTGCGCTATGCTCTTGGTAAACCCTATTATGCCCGCCTTGCTTGCCGCATAAGCGCTCTGCCCGCCGTTGCCTTTCACTCCTACTATAGAGCTGAGGTTTATAATGCTGCCAGAACGGCTCTTCATCATGGGCCTTATTACCTGCTTGGTGAGGTTATATACGCTTTTCAGGTTGGCCTGCATTACCGCGTCCCATTGCTCCGGCGTAAGGCGCAGCAGCAGGTTGTCGCGGCTGATGCCGGCATTGTTCACACATATATCTATTGTACCGAACTCTTTCGCTACATCGTTGGCCAGTTGCTCTGCGGCTTTATAATCGCCCGCATCGCTCTTGTACCCTTTGGCTTTTATACCCATTGCTGTGAGCCTTTCTTCCAGCGCTTTTGCACGCTCTTCAGACGACAAATAAGTAAATGCTATACTGGCACCGTGCTCAGCAAATTTTACGGCTATTGCCTCTCCTATTCCCCTGCTGGCGCCGGTCACCAGCGCCACCTTATTTTCAAGCAGTTTCATTATCCTAAAATTTGGAGTGCTAAAGTAGTGATTGCAGGCGATAACTGGTAATTACATATTAACAAAAAGCCTGAAGAACAGCTAAAAGGCTTTATTTGAGTTTCAAAAAATCTTTCACATCTTTTATATACTTCGCACCAAAAGTTTTGCCTGATAAAACGAAAATACCCTCCAGGTGCCCGCCATCATAGGCGATGAGCTTGCGGTTAGCATGCCGGGATACCATGATCTTACAATCATTCAGCGGCGTATTTTCATCTTTCGTTCCGGAAAATACAAGTATTGGGATATTAATATTATCGAGAAAACCTTTACACTCTTTAGCACCATTCGGAACAACAAAAGTCCTGCCTGTTATCTTCCGTAACCGTTCCTGCATTACAATGGGATCACATACAAAGCTATCCCCTATAAGATAATCGAAAGGAGTTTCCACATATGCAAAAGCGGCAACCACTGTACCCATAGAAAGTGCGCGTACACCAACTTTGTAACCTTTAAATTCGCTCTTCGCATATTTTACCGCGCTTTCCAGGTCCATAGCAAATTCATTATAGTAAAGCTGGTTAGTATCCAGCGCAAACGGGCTGCTATGGCCAAATCCGCGGTAATCGAAGGTGATTACCGTAAAACCTGCCTGCACGAAATAATAACACTGCTCCACCCAATACGACATATTCATTGCATCTCCGTAAGCAACGATCATCACTGTTTTGTTGTCTTTCTTCTTGTCGGGCCGCATCACCCACGTGTTGATCTTGTAATTATCGATTGTAGTTAGTTGTAGTTCTACATACTTCATCCCCAGCGAATCAGGGGTAACGATGTAATCACTTTTAGGCTTCATCGCATAGCCTTGAAATACGAATATCAGTAAGGCTGCAAGCAGTGTGTATTTTCGGTTCATATGGAGGAGTTAAGCCGTGAAAATAGTCCGCAGGCACCTAACCTGCACATCCATTAACGTTATTTAACGCGATTATCCTTTAGCGCCAGCTACTTTTTATAGCTATCAGGGTTCAACGCCAGTGGCGACCACTGCCTTAAAAATTCGGCCACTTTCTTTGGGCTATGCCCCTGCCCTTCTTCCAGGTAGCCGGAGTTTTGGGTGTGCAGCTTGTTTCCCTTCCCATCTAGCACCACGAACACTGGAAAACCAAACCGCTGCGGATAGCCCAGGCTTTCCAGCACTTTCAGATTCTTGTTCTCCGGGCTATAATTAACATGAACCACCACATAATTACTATCAATGATCCCTTTCAGCGTAGCATCTGTGGTCACAAGCGTATTGAACCGCCGGCACCATACGCACCAGTTGCCGCCCACCTGCAGCAGCACATGTTTGTTTTCCTTACCCGCTTTTGCAACCGCTGTACGAATATCTGCAAATGCATCTGCTTTGGGATCATAGATGTGAACATCAGTAGCTTCCTGTGCTTTTGCAGCAATAGAAAATACAGCCAGAAATAAAAACGGAGTCAGTAAGTAGCGCATACTACAAATGTAAAAAATAAACGATAATCTGGAATTGCTCCCCACTTTTGTACCTTAGTTAAATGCCAGAAAAAAAGGGCGCAACTACATGCATTAACCTTTTACCCATGCCAAACCTATCTACATCCTTTCTGAAGACAAGATGGCCATTACTTCTTGTTTTGCTCGTTTTTGTTTGTTGCAAAATATCGCAACTGCATTATCCATTCTATGTTGACGAAGCTTGGGTTTACGCACCGGCCGTTAAAGCAATGGCCTCGCATGGCCCGAGCCTCATGCCGGGCTCCATTTCGCCGGAACTGTCGCGCGGGCACCCACTGATGTTTCATTTTTTAGGCGCATTATGGATAGACCTGTTTGGATCGTCCCATCTGTCTATGCATTCGTTTCCATTGTTCCTATCTATACTATTCCTTATTGTACTGTTCGAGTGTTGCATGCAGCTCTTCGGGCATAGAGAAGCAGTAGTTGCTTTACTGCTGGTTTCGACCCGTGTTATCTTTTTTGTGAATTCCTCCTTCGTTTACCCGGAAATAATGCTTGCCTTGTTTGCGTTTTTAAGTCTTTATTGTTATTCCCGGGACTATTTCCTGCTCACGGCCATTATGCTGTTTATGCTTTTTTTTACAAAAGAAGGAGGTCTTCTGTTCGGCGCTGTGATAGGGATTGATGCGTTTGTCTCTTTGTTTCGGAAAAACGAAAGCATAGGCCGGCGTTTGACCAGGTCAGCGGCTGTGCTGGTGCCTGTATGCCTCATCGGGCTCTTCTTTGTGCTCCAAAAAGCAACACTGGGGTGGTATATACTGACGGAACATGCCAACATGATCCAACCAAATTGGAATTCCTATTACCTAATGTTCAAAACCGGGCTATACTGGACCTTTCGTGGCGATCACGCAATGTATGTGCTGGTCTGTTTTATCATTATGCTTTCCGTCATTCCCACGGTTAAATTTAAGAACATACGTTACCTGTTTTTGATCCCGCCTGCTATTGTTGTGTATGCACAGGCACAAATGACCGCTACCGGAGTACAGGGCAGTGTCGTTTGGATGGCTTTCTTCATCCTGCTTTTTACGATCCCTGTGCACTACCTGCTGCAACTTAGAAGAACTTTAAATGCATCGGCGCAGAAGTTTATTATGCTCATGTCCATTTGTGTCGTAATTTTTGTTCTGTATTCTTCGCTCACTCAGATCGCATACCGGTACATGATCGTGTGTATAGTGTTTACCATGGTCTTCCTGGCTGTGTGTATTACTACGTTCATCGCCACTGAGATCAAACCGGTTTTTTACATGGCCATCTGTGGTATCCTGCTCATAGGCGCCTATGGATTTTATTCTAATGACCGGGCTGAGGATACACAACTCGGGGCTTTCGGAACGATGAACATTGAGCTGCACGAATTTTCTTACCTCGAAAAGGAACACGCATACGACAAAGATATCGCATTCGCATGCACGTGGGAACTGCTGCGGCTAACAGATACCACGCAAGGATTTCTGAGTTCCTCACGTACTTTTACGCATCTGCATCGCTTCCCTGTAACACCTGCCACCGAATATGCGATGTTTGGCAATTGTTGCGACTGCGACCCAGGCGATTATCAGCGCATGATTAAGGACACATCCTTTCATCGGGTATTTGCAATGAAAGATCGCAGAATGTGGGTAGAAATCTATAAGCGCAACAGATAACAAAGCCCGATGCGTTCTTGATTCACATCCGGTGGCATTGTGAGCGAAAAGCAGTTATGCCCACCCACTGTTACATCCCGCCACCAGGCTGCAAAATGCTTATGCGGTTATCCTCCGGGTCCATGCAGGATATCCAAAGGCCTACACCGGGTATCATCATTGGCTCCATGCTTTGCTGGCCTTTTTCGTCCATAGCGCCCAGCATCTTGCCGCCGCCTGCAGTTACGGCCTTCATTGCCGCCTGTATATCCTGCACAGAGATCACAACTGAAGGCGCATGCGACAGCGGGCTTTCCATTTTTTGATAAAAGCCCCCGTTAATAGTTCCCGGTGTCTTCACCATACCTTTTTCATCGGTGTCTGCGGTCTGGGCAACCACATAGTTGCCCATTTCGGCGCCTAATTGCTGCATCTTCCATCCGAAAGCAGATTCATAAAATTTCTTCATGCGCTCCCGGTCGAAATAGCCCATTTCAAAATGCACAACTGGATTCATAACTGTATATTTTATTGGTGAGTTTTTATTTGAAATAAAGATAAGGAAGAGTTGATGAGTTGCAAAAATTGAACAGTTTCGTTCAAAATAAAATTGCACAGTTTTTTGTTGGCTATCAATGACCTATGCTTTGAAAATTGCACACTGGCCCGTTTATGTGAAGTTTTTTTGTCGCCTTGCCCGACTGAAATCCTCATTATCCGGCTCTCATTATTTTTTCTTTCTTTTGCTTCGCCAAAAGAAAGAAACAAAGAAAAGGCGATTTTTTTCCAAAGGCTCCGCCGGAAAAAAATAGCTCTACTCTGTTATCGCAGTTCACCAATCACCTGTATGGCGCTGGTTTTGAGTCTCCACATTACTGTTATTATTCACCATCAATCGTGTCAACTAATTTCATCAATTGAGCTACTCAATCGTGTCACGACCCAAAAAGGCGCCATCATATCCTCAACAACTGTGCTACTATGTTTGCCAGTGTGTGAAATAAACTAACCCGTTAGCTAAGCTGCGGCTTTTGAGCGGGCGAGTCGGCGGCGCTGGGCGCGGTTAAGATGTTTTTCATTTTTGGGAAGAGCTATGGATGGCCGATGTGGAACCTGCCGGGCTTCATTTGGGTTTACTGATTTTTTACTTGCCGCTGGTGCGACACCTGGCTCCATGTATTGATTTGGGAGATCGTTTTCGTGATCACCGGCCTGATCTGGATTTTCGGCCCAACAGCGGAGGTCTTCGAGGTCGAGTTGCGCTTCTATATTGTTTTCTTCCGTTGGTGTTGCAGGAACTTGCTCTTTCGTTTTTGCAGGGGCGAATTGTTTGGGATGAGCTGCAGCACGGGAGAGGATGTAGCCGTCTATGTATGATTTTATGAAATCAGCGTCTTCGGGGTTTTTACTGTTTACGTATTCCATGAAATGGCCGCCGAGCTCGAGGGTCTCGTTGAGTGTGTTTCTTGTTTTGAGCTTGTTGATGGTGAGTGTGAGTTTGTAGAGTGCGTTAACTTCTTTGTAGGTTGGCGCTTTATCACGACGATCTTCAGATAACATGTCTTCCTGCATTTTTGCCATGATGAAATAGCAATTCTCTGCGAGCTGCAAAGGGATGTGCTGGGCGCTTTTTTTGATGTGGTCCCAATTATAATCACGTACCCAAGCGTGAAGTGTGCTGCGGCTGATACCGAGCATGGATGCGATCTCGCTTTTGCTGAGATCTGTCTGAAAGTACAGGTGCTGTGCCTGCTGCTGTTGTTCTTGTTTCATGTGCGTAGTTTTTGTTTTTCGCGTGAAGGATCTCTCGCAAAGGCGCCAAGCTCGCAATGCCCGCGTTTGGTCTTTAAGGCCGCCAACAGAGAGAAAAACAAAATTAGGGAGTTGTAAATTGACCATACTCACAAAACGCGAGGGAAAATCAGATGGAATGCAGGATGGGTAAGGGTTTTAGTGGGATTAAAAATTGTGTTTATCTTTTTAAATGTAATGCGCTTACACATCAATCAGAGATTGGTAGCCACGATGACGTAGGCACAGCCTACGCCCAACGATTATGTTTTTTTCCTTGCTCAGACTACGAGCAACCGGGGTTTGAAAATCGTGGTTATCTTTTTTTAAAGTAATACCAACCAACCTTAGTCATCGGCTTATGTTCTTGCCGTCGGAGACAGAGTTTATCATTGCTTCCGGATGCCCTGCGGAACATCCGGAAGACAAGGTTGTTGTCCAAGCTTCAGAACTGCAAATGCTACTTTTTTAGAACATCGGGGTTTCCAATTAATTTCCTGATATTTTCCCAGTCCCTCAAATCTTGATTAATTAAATCAGGTGAGTTAATAAGGCGAATTAACTTATTATAAAAGGCTACTTGAAATCCGCTATATGCTGACTGATATTCCGTGTCGGTATATTCAACGTTAAAATCTGCAAAAGAAAAGGTGAAGCCTTTGTTAGAATCGAAATTCATATTTACCAAAATATCCTCACTCAAAATTATTGATGCTTGTCCCTTGGGCTCGATTTGATTTACTTTAACATCTGCTTCATATGATCTTAATTGCTTCTTAAATATTGTGGTCTTACTTATTTTTCCTGTTTGAGAGGTTCGTTTATGAACAATTGAATCTTCTAGTTCTCCGATATCCTCTTGACTAATTGGTTTTACAGTTATCAGCTGCTTTTTTTGTTTGTTTACGATTTTAGGAGCATACACTTTAAAATAAGTTTCCGGATCATAATATGCTAATTTATAAGACGAATTTGAGGATTTTATTTTCGATAATGGTCTAAAGATTTCATTTACGTCGTCATCATGGTATTTCTTTTTAATGTTTTTTATATCATCGTCTGATAGAGGATTAATAAAGATTTCATTATGGTAGTTCGAAATAATTGTAGTTTTCAATTCAAGAATTTCCTTTTCCTCTCCGTCTCTCGACAAAAAGTCATTGGCAATAGAGAATTTAAAACTGCCATATGCGGAATTCGTGACCAAAGGATTAATTATTTTGTCCACTTCTTTTTCTATTGCCTCCAATAACTGGACGGCGCCGTTTACGATAATTTTATATTTCGAGATTGCATACGCGCGTAGGGATTTAAGATAGTTCTCGGTAAATTCACTAATCATTTGCAAACTCACAGAATGACCATACGCCGGTAATGATGGTTCCATAACATAATTAATTGAACGAAGTCGTAGTATATTCAAATAATTATATTCACTACTTGCAGCTTCCGATGACAAGCCTCGAAAAGACATTGACAATTCTAATGCGTCATTGAGTTGGGACTTAATTAACGGATCTTTACTGTTGAGCAATCCAAAGAAAATAAATTTCTGAGCAGCTTCAATTTGCCCAGCCTTTAAATTTAGGAAAGCAGCGCTGCGTATAACTATACTCCTGGTCGGTTCAAGTTCTGGTTTATCAAAATAAAACTCCGCTACTTGACTTTCCAACTCCGCAGCCTTGCTAAATAAATACTGGGCGGTATCATAATTACCCTCAGCAAGAATCATCTTTGCTTGGAAGGAATAGTCCATTGCTTCTTGGTGTATGAGTCTTGGTTTCATGAGTGTACCTCCTTAATTATTTTAGGTTCACTAAAAAGTGTCACTATAACCGAGGATGGTAAAGTTTTAGCACCGCCCCTATTAATCTGCTCATGCTTGTCTTTCACTCTGCTTTTCAAAGTATTGTTTTTTGTTTCTTTGAGAATTCCCGATATTTCGACATAATGACCGCCGTCTAAAAAATTCAAATTGTCATCACCTGGTTCATTCATATTAAAGCAATAATCTACACCAGTACCAATTTCACTTTGTTCAACATACTTAAATCCGCACAAAACAGACATAACAAACATAGCTATCGATTCGCCGCCATGATAAGCCATATATATTTCTTCTTTCATGGCTGCTGTAGAGAAATTCGAATCCCAACCGAGTTCGATAATTTCATTACTTCCATCAATACTAACGTCAATTTTCGAATTGGATCCTTTATGAAACCTATCCAACGCTACTGCCGCCCATTGGTTATTTACAGTAATTTGAGCGTGTGTCGGGCCTTTAAGAATTACAAGGGTATCATTAAGATGACATGTCTTCATAAGCGCAACTTTAATAAGGTGAAAGTAAAACAGTTTATGTTATAAAACCAGTGGGACAATTATCAACAATGGAAAAGCTACTCTAAAAAAAGTGATTCTAAGCCCAATTATAAATGGAAAAGATTGTTTAAAATATTAGTAATTTTTACCCCTCTTTTGATAGTAGAAGTTAAATCACTTTATTTTTAACCGTTAGTAAAAAACCATGGGAGAAGTTGAAGATTTAATTCACGACCTTATTGTTGAAGTATATAGGCGAGTAATTGAGTACATTTCGGAACCGTCCTTAATTCTACACGATATTCTTTGGTTTGTTGCAACGCTTATTTTGGTGGCAGTGATGGTGGGCTGCTTTTTTGTATATAGCTCGATAAAGTCATATTTTGAAGCAATAAAACGCGAGGAAGAATACAAAATATTTGAAGGAAAAGAAGGTAAGTTGATCGAGAAATACAGTATTGAAATACCGGTAAAAATTGATAAAATCTGGAAAGCAAATATTCAAAAGTATGAGAGCTGCATAGGAACATTGTACAGAGTGTTTTTAAAAAGCCCTGAAAGACAATTACCCGAAGAAAAAACCATATTATCTTCTGAAATGATGGATGAAATGTTAGACTCCATATATTATAGCGGTCTCATAAGCAATATCGCAATGAAATACAATCCAACTATTAATAAATTTCGATTTATTGACAATACTGAATTAAGAGCAAAAATTCCAGAGCATAAGTATTCAAAAATATTTGAAGATAAGATATCTGATTATCTTATCAGTATTGAATCCAACCGAATAACAAAAGAGTAGCCGGCAGACAGGTGGAGCTTGCCATGTAGGAGTTTGAAACTGTCTAAAACACTTACTGTGCATTAATTCTCGTTAAAATACAAGAAAACATATTAAAGATAATTATACACATCCAAACTTGAAGTTGGAACTACGTAGCTGAACAAAAACCAGAAGAACAAGAATCCCCCACCAGCCTCACTAAAAATAACAAACCCCAAACAAAAACAACCCTAAATTCGCAATCTCAAAACCAACTCATTTTGTCAAAGACAGCATTAATAACGGGCAGTACCAGTGGTATAGGCCTGGGTATAGCAAAAGCATTTGCAGCACAGGGCTATAATATAGCGTTCAACGGCCTGGAGGCTAATGGCGCAGAGATAGCGCAAGGGGTAGCCGATGAATTTAAGATTCAGCACTCCTTCTCGCCTGCCAACCTGATGCAGCCGGATGCTATACGCGCTATGGTGGCCGACTCGGTAAAGACCTTCGGGAAGATAGATGTGCTGGTGAACAATGCAGGCATACAGTTTGTAGCGCCGATAGATGAGTTCCCGGAAGAGAAATGGGATGCGATAATTTCGGTGAACCTCACTGCTGCATTTCATGTTACTAAGGCGGTGTGGTCCAGTATGAAGGCGAATAAATTCGGGCGCATCATTAATATTGCTTCGGCACATGGGTTGCGGGCGTCTGAGTTCAAAAGTGCGTATGTGGCTGCCAAGCATGGGCTGGTTGGTTTTACCAAGACAATCGGGCTGGAAGGTGCTCCGTTTGGCATTACCTGCAACGCTATATGCCCCGGCTATGTGGACACCCCGCTGGTAGAGCAGCAGATACCCGCACAGGCTAAGGCACACAACATGACCGAAAAAGAAGTAGTGGAAAAGATATTCCTGGAGCGCCATGCGGTGAAGGAGTTCATACCGGTGGAACTGCTGGCACAAACAGCAGTGTTTCTCGCTTCTGACCTGGCGGGAACAATAACGGGTATTGCAATGCCGGTGGACGCAGGGTGGACGGCGCAGTAGCAGGAGGCAGTTTACAGTTGGCAGATGGCAGTGGCAGGGGCAGGGGCAGATAGCAGTGGCAGATAGCCCTTGTTTCGTGGAATTTCGCCCTTTCAGGGCTTGCACTCTGTTATGTGCCCGTTTTCGAGAGGCTTCACCTCTCGCTGGTATATTTCGCCCTTTCAGGGCTTTACAAAGATCCCCTGGCGGAAGGCTGGGCAACTAAGAAAAATATGGAGCAAACGCTTACCAAGACCAGCAATTACCTGGCCGTAAACGACATCAACATTCATTACATCGACCACCATTCTGATGGGCCGGTGCTGATATTGCTGCACGGCCTCACGGCTAATGCGCATGCTTTTGATGCGCTGATAGACGGACTGCAGCCCAACTACCGGGTGATATGCCCCGACCTGAGGGGGAACGGCCTGAGCGACAAGCCTGCATTCGCCTACTGTATGGAAGACCATGCGCAGGATATACTGGGCTTGATAGAACACCTTGGAGGGAAAAAAGTGTATCTCGGCGGCCATTCTTTTGGCGGTTATCTTGCCTTTTATATAGCCACGAATTATCCGCATGTAGCGGACAGGCTGGTGATACTGGATGCTGCAAAATCCATGAACCCTATGGCGCCGCAGATGCTGTCGAAGGCGCTGTCGCGGCTGGATGTGGTGTACCCGAGCTTCGATGATTACATTGCCCATGTAAAGAAAGCACCCTACCTCAATTTCTGGGACCATGCCATGCTCAGCTACTACCGTGCCGATGTGGAGGACCTGCCAAAAGGCCATGTAAAGCCGCGCTGCAACCTTATGGCAGTTACCGAGAAATCGATGGGGCTTGCAGGTTTAGACTGGCCGGGCATCATCACGATGATAGAACAGCACACTATACTCATCAACGCGCTGGACGACTACACCATGGGCGAGCCGCTGCTGCCAGATGAAATAGCGAAAGAGACGGTAGAGATGATGAAAAATGCAAAGTATGCGGGCGTGGATGGCAACCACCAGACCATGCTATATGGTGATGGCGCGAAAGAAACCGTCAAGCATATAGCGGGATTTTTGGTGTAAATAGCAGTTTGCCGGCAGATATGAATTACATCCTGATTACGAAAGGCGATAGCCACAACACCAGGCAGTCCTAAGTATGTTCAGCAAAGTAAATTGCATCGCTTATTCTTTCCTCCAGGTGATCATCCGCAGTGATCCATTCCGGCATATTCGCAGGTTGGCTATAGATAAAAGGATAAGATGCCTTATTGTGGCTTTTTTGCATATCAAAGTCAGATTCCGGATAGCCGCTTCTGACCTTATACATAACCCGGCCTGCATTGTGAATTATTCTAAACGTAAACAATACTTCCTGCCCCCGTCCCTTTACTTTGAACCGTTTCTCGAAAAAAACATTTGTTTTATTTTCCATTTTCACTGTCATACACTATTCTAATCACTATCATGCCATGAACAGAGCCCAAACGAAAAAAATTGCATTTTCACTTTCTTTTATATTTTTACTGCAGCATTGCCCATAAAAACTTATACACTCTTGAAAAAAACTTTATTCCTGATACTGCTGACAGTGTGCTTTGCGCAGGCAGATGCACAGTATTTTACCAGGGAGTATGTGAGGCGGTACCATATAGCGCTGACAGCAACCAGCCCGCTAAGCGGCACATTTAAATACGGTGGTGGCATTGAAGACCGGTGGCGCAACTTCGCGTACATGTTCAGCTACAACAAGTACTATCATGGCCTTTACCCCGGCACAGAGAGTGACCTGGAGATCAGGATTTACCTCCGGAAAAT
Source organism: uncultured Bacteroidota bacterium (assembly GCA_903887415.1). Lineage (GTDB taxonomy): Bacteria > Bacteroidota > Bacteroidia > Chitinophagales > Chitinophagaceae > Nemorincola. Next base: position 132,405 of record CAISPO010000003.1, read on the forward strand.
GTGGATAAACTCGCGATTTAATGTCATCTTCCAGAACTTCATATATGCACGCGGGATCTTCGGCACGGCAGGATATGACGGGCCTAACGTGACTATATTTGGCTTCAGCGATAATGCCATTCTGCCTGAAAATGCTTATTACGGCGGGTCGGCGGGTGTGGGGCGCAGGTATAGCAAGGGCGTGCTGTTCTTCACGCTAAGAGGAGGCGTACGTGTCATTGAGCTCCCCGGCTTGCCCACAGAGTATAAGAACTACTATCGTATCTTCTACTTCACCGGCCAGGCTCCATACTAGAGGCAAACCTGCAATTGGGGATACAGATATAGTTTCAGAAAGGGCGCACAAAAGACCTCTCGCCGGCCCTCTCCAAAGGAGCGGGTGAAGTAGAACGAGTTGTGTACACCCAACTACGCAAGTATAGGAATTGCGAAGATGCCATTCCTGCAAGGTGTTTTAAAGGGCGCACAAACGGTTTGCCCCGACAAGGGGAAATTTGAAATTTCTTCATTTCATGCCCGTAGCTATCGGGACAAATTACTTCAGCGTCTCATCCAGCCACTTGAAAAACTCTCTCTGCCATGCAATGCCATTTTGCGGATGCAGTACCCAGTGGTTCTCATTGGGCAAGTACAGCAGCTTTGCATTCAGCCCGTGCAGCTTTGCAGCCTGGAAGGCTTCGAGCCCCTGCTCTATGGGCACACGGTAGTCGAGGCCGCCTTGTATGATCATGATGGGGGTGTTCCATTTGTTTACAAAGTTCACCGGGTTGTAGCGGTCATAGCTCAGTGGTGCGGGGTCTTTCCAGAACGGGCCACCGATGTCCCAGTTGGCAAACCACAGCTCCTCAGTGGTGCCGTACCAGCTTTTCAGGTCGAACAAGCCATCGTGGGCAATGAATGTTTTGAAACGGTTGTTATGCACACCGGCAAGCATATATACACTATAGCCGCCGTAGCTGGCACCCACGCAGCCCAGCCGGCCCTTGTCCACAAAAGGTTCTTTGCTGAACTCATCTATCGCGGTCAGGTAATCCTGTATAGGCAGGCCGCCCCAGTCTTTGCTGATCTCTTCGTTCCACTTTACGCCCCAGCCAGGCATACCCCGGCGGTTTGGTGCTACTATTATGTAGCCTTGCGCTGCCATAAGCTGAAAGTTCCACCGCACGCTATAGAATTGTGATAAGGCAGACTGCGGGCCACCCTGGCAATACAACAACGTAGGGTATTTCTTGGCCGGGTCGAAGTCGGGAGGATAAATGATCCAGGTATGCAGGGTAGCGCCATCGGTAGTAGTCATGGAGCGCAGCTCTGTTTTGCTCATTTTCAGGTGCTGGTAAGTGGCATCGTTCTCATGCGAGAGCTGCCGCATATCCCCATACTTTGGCTTCACTGCGTATATCTCTGCGGAGTGGTTCATATCGCAGCGGGTCACTATTATATCTCCGCCTGCCTCACCTAATATTCCGGTTATATCATACTTACCTTTTGTTATGTTGTTTACCGTAACGTTTTCACTTTCGCCTTTCTTGTTGTTTGGTACAGTCACATCGAATAGCTGCTCTGTGCCTTCAAAAGGTGCAGTGAAGTATATCTTCTCATTACCATTGCTCCAGGTAAATCCATTTACAGTGCCGTCCCACTTAGCAGTAAGGTTCATTTTCTTCATAGATGCCACGTCCATTACTATAATGTCATTCTTATCGGCTTCGTAGCCATCGCGCCCCATGCTCAGCCAGGCAATCTTCCTGCCATCTTTGTTGAAGGCAGGCGCCATATCATAGCCTACCATTCCGTCTGTCCAGTTGGTTGTTTTGCCGGTTTCTATGTCATAATAGTACAGGTCGGTATTTGTGCTTTGGGCATATTCCTTGCCGAACTTCTTTTTACACACATACACAAACCCATTGTTATCCGGCGACCAGACCAGGTCCTCACCGCCGCCGAAGGGCTTTTGTGGGCAGTCATAGGGTTCATCTTCCATCAGGTCTTTGGTAGTGCCGTCTTTAATGTTCGCGAGGAAAATGTGGGAGAACTTGCCATCCTCCCAGGTGTCCCAATGCCGGTAGTCGAGGTCGGTATATACTTTTGCAGTGGTGTTGGGGAGGTCGCTGTATATATCCGTACCCAACATTGGCTTTACCAGCACATCTTTGGAATAGGCCACATATTGGCCATCGGGCGATACCCATACATTTTCGGCATCCTGCAGCTTGTTGTATATTTCTTTCCAGGTGGCGCCGCTATCCGCGCTCTGGTACAGGAAGTTATCGTAGGTGGCAAACCACATTTTGTCGTACCGCTGCGTTACCGTTTTACCGGCTTCGGTAGTCCATTCTTTTTTAGTGCCGTCCTCTACATTTACCCGGTATTGATGGGTTACGCTTTTTTCGGTTTTCCAGTCGGTAGTTTTTGTGGAGTAGTATGCATACCTGCCATCTTTGCTCACACCTTCACCATTAACACGGTGCAAGCTCCACAGGAGCTCCGGCGTCATATGATCTGGCTGTGCCGCGGGCTGCGGTTGTGCGAAGGCCATCACTGGCAATAAAACAAGTGCGACAGCAGCCTTTGCAGCATTAAGTAGTCTGTTATTCATATTTCATATTGAGGCGTAAAAATAGTAATTAAACTTTGTTCGCTACGCATAAGGCGTATCTCAGCTCTTCGCAAATCCGGTAGCCCCTTTCGGAGCACACCGTGTTATCAAAGAAATACGCCTACAGCACAGTTACCTGGATGGCGCCTTGTCTTTGGAATTTGACAACGGCTTCGGCTTCTCCTCAAAATCTATCACGTTCTCAAAGCCGGCCCTTAGTTTTAATTCCTCGGAATATGGGATCACTTCTTCCGGCTGTAGTTTGCCAAACAGATCACCGGTATCCCATTTGCCGTTACCATTCTTGTCAACAATGATGCGGAATGTGTATTTGCCGGGCTTCAAACGAACGAGGTCAACGATAGTATCTAAAACGGGTTTTTGATATACCGTATCCTTGTCTGTGGTGACCATGAGGACAAACTGGCTGCCAAAATATTTTGTGGGCAAATGCATCTGTATCTTCCCGTAATCATCGTCTTCCTGCGTATGAAAGGTGTAGCGCGATGGCATCAGGTCTTTCCCGGCTGTATCTTTTGCGAAACCTTTGGCCAGCCTTAGCGTATATATTTTATCCTCCAACCACTGCATATCTCCGGGTGAGCCGGGATAAATATGATATACCAGCGGACGCACGGTATCCGCAGTAATAGAAATGCCGATAACTATGGCCACACCGGAACTGTCGTATGAAAGGGAAATTTTGTCTTTATTCAGTTGGGTTAATTTTGTAAATGTCAGGTTTATGGGTTTAGTAATGTCGAATGTCCGTTTGGCTGCATTAGTAGTGTCCAGGTTTACGGAGTAGCTGACGTTGCCCGCATCCTTACTCTTTCTTTTGAAACCGCTTTCTTTTGCCATACTGTCGGCAACTTTCTTCAGGCTATCGGTATTCTTATTGGCCGTATCCACTACCTCAGAAAACAGCCGCAGCAATACTGGCTTCTGACTGGTGTCTCCAGGTGTTACTGTTTGCTCATTGAAGGCGATCATATCACCGGCAAGAGGGCCATCATAGATGAGGTTATTGTTTGCGTCTTTAAGCGCATATATCCGGAAGCTCCTGCCGGGCAAGCCCTTGAAATCATACTCACCTTTGGCATTGGCCTTGGTAACGTATTTTGGTTTATGCTTTACTACAGCGCTGTCATTGTCCTTAGCGCTATACAGCACTACCAGCACCCCGCCAGTATCCGGCAGGCCAGTAACAGCGCTTATCACCTTTCCTTTTAATTCCAGCGAATCGAAATATGCGCCTGTGCTGAATGTATAGACATAACCGGTTTTCCCTTTCCCCATGAACGGGTTGCTTTCGTGAAGGTCTTTTATTGCTTTGCCAAATGACAGGCGATAAGTGGTATTTTCCTCCAGCAAGGAGTCAACTATCTTAACGATGACGTGTTTGTTATTTGACGTTACCACCGGCTGAATGGCGAGGATAGGCGACAATTCCACTTCTTTTGTAACATCGCTTACCGTGATGTATTCATCAAAATACATTTCCAGCCGCTTCACGCGTGTATTCAATAACGAATCGGCGGGGTCTATAGAAACCAGTTTTGGGGGAATAGTATCTTTTTTGCCACCCGTGGGCGCAGTGATATTAGCGCAACCTGCACTGATACAAACTATAACAAAAAATAAAAGGCGGCGGGCGCAGGTATTCATTTGCGCCCAAAAATAACTTGAAAATGTTACAATCTATCGCAGTGGCGTAAAAGGTTTCTCGCAAACCTGCTTACCAGCAGGCAGGGACGCAAAGCTTGCTATTCACTCATTTTGTTTTAAAGGCCGCCAAGCGCGAGTTTGAATTTTGCAAACATCTGTTTTGGTACTGGTATTTCTCTTTTTTAGAGCGTTTTATTCCCGACCTTTGCGCACGTTAAGAATGAACGCTCCAATCATGCATTTTACAATGTTATTATTCTTCAGTTTTTTGTTTGCCCCCCAGCAGGAGCAGGTTCCTGCCAGTATATATGACTTTAAAGTAACCGCGCTGAATGGCGGCACTATCGATTTTTCACAGTTCAAGGGGAAGAAAATACTGATCGTGAACACAGCTTCCAAGTGCGGCTTCACACCGCAATATGATGCGCTTGAGGCGCTATCTAAAAAGTATAAGGACAAGCTGGTTATTGTAGGCTTCCCGGCAAATAACTTCCTGTTCCAGGAGCCGGGCTCCAATGAAAAGATCGCAACGTTTTGCAAAGAGAACTATGGCGTTACTTTCCCGATGGCAGCAAAAGTATCTGTGAAGGGAAGCAAGATGGCGCCCATTTATCGCTGGCTTACTGAGAAAAAGTATAACGGATTTGAAGACACCCATGTAAAATGGAATTTTCAAAAGTACCTCATTGATGAAAACGGGCGCCTTATTTCTTCATTTTCGCCTGCTACCCCACCCGACAGCCCGGAAATTATAGCCTTAATAGAAAAATAATTTTCAGGATCCCAACAAATATTTTCTGAGCTCACCCGTCATTTGTGCAATAGTTCTTGTCTTGTAATCGAAACAAACCATGCCTGTTTTCGCATGAGCAATGTCTGAATTTAAGCCGTTCCTCAATGTGTATATTTGGTACAATAGATCAAATGTGCGATCTGTAATTTCCTCTGCATAAATGCATACGGTAAGCACATCGCCATAGAATGACTCTCCCCGGTAAGAAATCATCACATCGGCCATGATCATACTGTTGCCGCCAGCGTTCATTTCGGTGTAGCCTTTACTGCTCAGCATCTGCATCCGCGCCTCGTGTATAATGGACAGAATAGCGTCATTGCCTACATGCCCGCCATAATTTACATCGCCAATGCGTACAGGAATTGTAGCAACAAACAATGAATTCTCGTTTGGAAATTTTATCTTTACACGACCCATAATAATACCGGAGAATAATTTATGAAAATAATTTGCGTCGGGCGAAATTACGCAGAACATGCCAAAGAATTGAGCAACGAAGTTCCAAAAGAGCCCGTGATATTTATTAAGCCGAAAGCGGCGTTGCTGATGCCGGAAAAGCCACTCTACTATCCGGAGTTTACAGACGACCTGCAGTATGAATGTGAACTGGTGGTAAAAATCTGCAAGAACGGGAAACACATACAGGAGAAATTTGCGAACAAATACTATGACCAGTTGACACTGGGTATAGACTTCACCGCACGCGATCTGCAAAACAATCTAAAAAGCAAGGGCCTGCCGTGGGAAATAGCTAAGGGGTTTGATGGGTCTGCGGCAGTAGGCACGTTTATCCCAATCACCGCTGAGACCAACATGCGCAATATTTCCTTCCAACTAAAAAAGAACGATGAACAGGTGCAGGATGGCAATAGCCGCGATATGATCTTCAGCCTGGACAGGATCATAGCTTATGTATCTAAGTTCTTCACCATAAACATAGGCGATATGATATTTACCGGTACGCCGGCCGGCGTAGGCCCCGTAACCCCCGGTGACAAGCTGGAAGGGATACTGATGGGAGATAAGGTGCTGGATGTGGAAATACGGTGATTTGTCGGAATTGGTTCCGATGGAATTAGGAATTAGGATTGGAAGTATAAAAAACTCAAGCGTAAACGCAACAATCCTAAATCCAAATTACTAATTCCAAATTCCATCGACAAAAATTCCCATTTCCAAAAAAAACTCCCTACATTTGCAGGCCCTGAAACACAAATCAGTAATGCCCGGGTGGCGAAATTGGTAGACGCACTGTGTTCAGGTCGCAGCGTTCGCAAGGATGTGCTGGTTCGAATCCAGTCCCGGGCACTTAAATAAGAGCGGAGAAACAGCAGAGAGCGGTTTCTTCGCTTTTTTTTGTCGGTATAGAATTAAAAAAACGAAGCAAAAATGAAAAAGAAGGATATAAAACGCCATTTAAAAGATTATCAAATATTCAGTCGCACGTCAACGATAAGTCATGCTTTTGCATCTGCTTTATCGATTGCAGATATTTATGACGACGAAGTGATCGATGCCGCGTTAAAAATACTTGGTCAGGACCCAGAAAACGATCTGTTGTGTGCATATTGTGACAAACCCGCAGAAACATGGGATCATGTAAAGGCGATCGTCAACAAAGGTCAATATTCCGGAAATGGTCACCAGGTTAATAATTTGCTTCCATGTTGCAAATCATGTAATTCTTCGAAAGGAAATAAAAATTGGGATACATTTTTGAGGCAAAAAGGTTGGGATACAAATGACAGGATGCAAAGAATCGAAAAATACGTTTCCTACAATTTTTTAGACGCAACTAATCTTCTTAAATCAGATGAATTTAAAGATGATTTGGGGAGAATGGATGAAATCAAAAACGAAATTTTCAGTCTCTTTAAAAAAGGGGATGAGCAGGCTAAAAAAATACGCGACAAGCTGAGACATTTGAAATCCAAAAATCAAAGCAAAAACCCAGTCCCGGGCACTAAATGAAAGCGGAGAATGAAGAGCGGAGAGCAGTTTCTCCGCTTTTTTGTTGTCAGCAATGGTCAGCGCACTTATTGATTTTCCAAATAACCCCATTCCAAAAACTACTTGCTACTCCGGCCTTACATGAAGTTTGTAATCACGAACTTTGCAAGCAATGAACAGCATCGCAGGCAAACGATTTCAGGATATTCCAGTCTCTATACTGGATCTTGCACCAATAACGGAAGGTAATACCGCAGAAACAACATTCAAAAACAGCCTTAAGCTGGCGCAGGCGGCGGAAGCGATGGGGTATAAGCGCTACTGGCTGGCGGAGCACCACAATATGGAAAGTGTGGCAAGTTCGGCAACGGCAGTGCTTATTGGGTATATAGCCGGTGGCACTAAAACCATGCGTGTGGGCAGTGGGGGTATTATGTTACCCAATCATGCCCCCCTTGTTGTGGCGGAACAGTTTGGTACACTGGCTTCGTTATATCCCGGCCGTATAGACCTTGGATTGGGACGGGCTCCCGGTACTGACCAACTAACGGCAATGGCTCTTCGCAGGAACCGCATGGAGACAGCACAGGATTTTCCTGATGATATCTTAGCGCTTCAAAAATATTTCTCTGCAGAGAACAGTAAAGCGAAAGTGCGTGCCATACCCGGCGAGGGGTTGGACATACCTATATGGATATTGGGTTCCAGTACTGATAGCGCGCAACTCGCAGCCCTGTTGGGATTACCGTATGCATTTGCCAGCCATTTTGCCCCTGCCCATTTCTTAACCGCAATAGACTTGTACCGAAGGCACTTCCGCCCATCGGCCTACCTGGATAAGCCTTATGTGATGGCATGCGTGAATGTAATAGCGGCGGACACCAATGCGGAGGCAGAGCGGCTGGCTACATCGTACTACCAGCTAGTAACCGGTATAATAACCGGCAGGCGCAGGCGTCTGCAAAAACCGGTAGATAGCATGAGCGGGCTTTGGACAGACCAGGAGGAAGCGTCCGTAAGGCAAATGGCGCACTATGCCTTTATAGGTGATGCCGAAAAGATAGGCGCTGATCTCTCATTTTTCCAGCGGCAGACGCAACTTGACGAAATAATGGTGACCAGCCACATCTATGATCCGGAGGCGCGCATACATAGCTATGAGCTGCTGCAAAGCGTACATAAGAATGAGCGCGGGGCGTGAAAAAAGATAGAGCGATGGTTCGAATGACAGTCCCGGCACTTAAATTGAGAGCGAAGAAAGAGAGCAGCGAGCGACAAGCCCTTCTCTTTCTCATTTCCCCATCGCTTCCGCAGTGTTTCTTTGCTATAAATATCTATTTTAGCTGAAATAAACTTGCATTATGAAAACAATCCCGGCCATTTGTTTCCTACTAATATTGACCGCCTGTGGTGGTAAAAATAAATACCGTAAAGCTGCCGATGAGATGGCATCTAATGCACCCGAGCCGACAAATATGAACGCCGGGAAAAGAGAGTACACTATTGCAATCCCAGAGGGCTGGACTGCCGAACACCGAAGTGCGAATGGCGTGGATTACTATTTTTTACTTGCCCCAAAAACTAAGGATGATCCAAATACGAATATTAATGTGACCACCGAGTTTATGCAGCATTTGAGCCTGGAGGACTATGAAGCCAAATCGATAGAATCAGTTAAAAAATATATCCCCACATCTGCGATTACAGCACAGGGCGATATAGACGCAAATGGCTTAAACGGCAAGTGGTATAGCTATACAATAGAACCGCAAGGAATAAAGGCCTCTCTGGTGAACTACGTTTTCCCTAAGGATGGAATAGCCTATACAATAACTGCTGGTACGCAAACAAAAGATGCCGCCAGGTACAGAAATACGTTTGATTCAGTAGCCCGATCATTGAGATTTACGAGAAGTAATTTATTGAAAAAGTAATGTTCTGATCACAACATTCGCAAAGATGAGCTCCAGCTTTAGCAGATCATTTTCCTTCCGTTTCCTTCTTGGTCATTTTTTCTTCTTTTTTCACCGCTTTTTTCTTTTCCCTTGCCACCTTTTTACTTTTATTGTGGCTGGCGGCTTTGTCCATTTTCGCTTCTTTCTTTTCCTCCTTTTCGTCTTTTCTATCCGCTTTTTTGCCCATATCGCCCTCCTCGTCTTTTTGTATCTTTTTCTCTTCTTTTTTTACGTCCTTGTGGTCTTCCTGGCAATAGGAATTTGCGGCACCAAACAATAATGATAATAACACTGGTAAGAAGATTTTTTTCATTTTCCTGGTTTTAAAGACTTGATTCATTTTTTAAAGATACACCTAATAATGAGAGCGCACCAATGAAAGCGAGGTGTCAGCAGCGCGCTCTTTCCGCTCCCATACTCTTTTCTGCACGCTCCCAAAAACCGGGCACGATTATTTTGCTATCTTTCTAAAGAAATGAAACCCAGGCTATTCATCTATGTGTCGTTAGCAGCAGATCTATCGATCGCTATATCTAAATTTATTGCGGCGGGTATAACCGGCAGTTCTTCGATGATCTCGGAAGGTATTCATTCCGTGATAGATGCTGCCAGCCAGATGATGCTGATATGGGGAGTAAAAACGAGCAGGAAAAAGGCGGACGATGAGCGACCATTTGGCTATGGCAGAGAGCTTTACTTCTGGTCATTTATGGTATCACTTGTCATGTTTCTTTTAGGCGGGTGTATATCATTGTACGAAGGCATAGAGCGACTCAACAAACCTGAGTTTACCGGGAGCCCAAATCTTAGTTACATAACCCTGGCAATAGCCGCTGTGTTTACCGGGATATCTATTACAACGGCCTATAAAGCCTTTAATAAACAACGTGGGGCTACCTCGTTCTTCAAGGCAATCACACAAAGTAAAGACCCTTCTACCTTTATTGTATTGCTGGGCGATGTAGGCGATATGCTGGGATTGTTCGTCGCATTCCTGGGCGTGTACCTGGGGAGATTATTTCATAATCCGATTTATGATGGCGTGGCATCTATACTAATCGGGCTGATACTGATCGCGATTTCCATGCTGCTGGTAAGGGAAAGCAAAAGCCTGTTGATGGGCGAAGCAATAAGCAAAGTTGCCTTGCGCAAAATTGTTGCGATCGCAGAGGCGGATAATGCGATAGTAAAAGTTAAGAAGCATTTCTCGACCTACCTGGCGCCCGACGAGGCTATACTACAGATAATAGCTGTGTTTAAAACAGGCCTGACCACGCAGGAGATAACGAGCTCGATAGAAAGGATCACAAACCTGATAAAGAAAGAATTTCCACGAGTGAAGCAAATATTCATTGAACCGGTGGCAAAGTAGTCCGCTATGAGGATAGCCTCTGTTTCTTCGGATCAAATCATTTAGCTTTGCATATTAATCAACAAAAGCACTCCCCAAAATAAAAAACAGCATGGCTGCAAGAAAACGAATCGTAAAAAAACGGCCCCAATACAGGCTCCCTAAAGCAGAGCAAGAAATGGAAGAGCTGGACCTGAAAAAAGTGAAAGCTAAGGTGTTGGAAGAATTGGCCGAAAACCAGAAAAAAGCCAATGAGTGGCTCGATAAAGAGCTGGATAAAAATCTGAAGAACCCTTAAGCAACAATAAAAATCTGCACAGGGACATCTGTAGTATATCCGAAAACCGATGCTAAAAATAAAAAGCGGAGCCTGGCAAACGAAAAACGCCTGGCACACTCCGCTTAACTTTCAGTGTTATCACTGTTAGTTTTTTGATTTCGTTACAGTCTTCGTCTTTACTTTACCCTTCGCTTTCCTTACCAACTTATAATTGAGGCTTATCAGCAGTCCGCCGGTAGCATTATTAGTGGCAGCGCGCGCACTGCTGTACACCTTCTCGGATACGCCAAATGCCGTAGTCGTTTCACTTTTATTTTCCACATCGCCGAGGCCATAATCCAGCCGCAGATGCGCCGAAAGCACCAGGTTTGAAGGCAGGTTAATGCCCACGCCCAATCCCAGCACCGCATCCACTGTGGTTTTTTTATAAAAGTCTTCAGCCTTTAAATTGTAGTTGGAAGGCGATATGGTTTTTCCATTTACCTGTATATTCACAGCGTTAAGCATGTCCAACTGAGGGCCGATGAATGAACTGAAATAGACTCCTTTTGTATTATCCCCGGTATATCTGAATAACAGTGGTATCTTAAGACAAGTAGTTGATATGTCGGCTGTATAGTTGCCGGTAAACGACACATTGTTAGCATATGCGAACGATTGAAATGCCTGGCTTAAGATTACAATACCATAACCAGAAGGCGTTATCTGCGAAACCTCGCCTTTATAGCTCTGCCCCTGTTTGGCATAGAGCACGTTCAGCTCCACGCCTATATGCTTATTGAAACTGTATCCGCCAGATATGCCTCCGGCAATTTTTACACTATTTTTATAATCAAGCTCGGGGCCTGCGGCCTGGTCGTTACTGTTAATCAGGGAAGATGTCCCAACGAAGCCTTTTAATCCAAAATCAAATCCGCTTTGGGCAAAGGATGATGTACTGATCAACAACAGGCAGCCTGCCGCCAGATATTTTCCGATAGACGCTACACCTGTGTTTCTCAGCTGCAACGATGTTTTCTTCATTAAATCCATAAGTTATTTTAATTGGCTTAAGCTGGTTACTATTAATTTCGTTTTGAATGTTAATACGCTAAAGATTGAACTATTTTTTTTGTAAAACAAATTCCGGAACCATGTAACTGAACCGAATATAGAGTTTGCACCATTTACACAAACAACTGTACAAATTGTTATTATTTTTGCCCGGTACAATTTATCTGCGACAATGACTTCCAATGAAATTCTGAAACAACTGGAAACACTAGGCCTGCCCTCTATTAAGAACGTGCTGCTGAAACATGGCATAAAGGAGCCACTGTATGGCGTGAAGATAGAGGAGCTAAAAAAAATACAAAAGAAAATAAAGGATGGGCACGAGCTTTCCCTGCAACTCTATAAAACCGGCGTTTATGATGCTATGTACCTGGCCGGACTGGTTGCCGAACCGGAAAAGATGTCAGCGAAGGAATTGCAGGAATGGGCACAACAAGCAAATGCACCGGTACTCTATGAAACAACGGTGGCGTCTGTTGCGGCTGAAAGCAAGCATGGCATGGAACTGGCAAAGAAATGGATCGCTTCTAAAGATGCAGGCATAGCCAGCGCCGGGTGGGCCACCCTTGCAGCTATCGTATCTATAAAAGATGACAGCGAACTGGATATACTGATGCTGAAAGAACTGATGGATAAGGTGGCCGCAACAATAGACAGCAGCCCTAATCGTGTAAAGTCAACCATGAATGGCTTTATGATAGCTGTGGGCATTTATGTAAAAGAGCTGAACGGACTGGCAAAACAGACCGCTCAAAAAATAGGCAAGGTAAAAGTGGATATGGGCGATACTGCTTGTAAGGTGCCTTTTGCAGTTGATTACATTGAGAAAGCCGAGGGTAAAAACGTAATTGGGAAGAAGAAGAAAACAGCGAGATGTTAAACCCCCTGCCCCTAAAGGGGAGTGCTTTGCGGCTAAAATATTTAGCAACAGTTCTTTAATCAACATCGCATTTTCAAAAACTCAAGGCTATGTACTCAAAATTCAGATCAAGAGTCCAAAAAATACTAGCCATTCCGGACACGGAGTGTGATGCTTTTTTCTCTTCCGAAAAGAAATTCAGGAACCTCAAAGCAAAGGAATATTTGATTCGGGAAAATGAGACCTGCCACGAGGTTGCGTTTGTAAACAGCGGTGTGTTACGTATGTATTACCTCTCCCCCGCCGGTAAGGAGATAAATACCATGTTCTTTTTTGAAAACGATTTTGCAACCTCCTTTCAAAGTATGCTGCTGCAAAAGCCCAGCAGATATTTTATACAGGCACTGGAAGATTGCGAGCTGATAACGGTAGCATACGATACTTTGCAAAATGCTTACGACCACTCCCATCTATGGAATAAATTCGGCAGGATCATTGCCGAGAAAAGTTATATCATCTCGGAAAAAAGAATTGAAAACCTGCTGTTCCTGGATGCAGAAGAACGCTACCTGAACCTGGTGAAAACATACCCTAAAGTGTTTGAGCAGGTGCCCCTTTATCACATTGCATCATATCTTGGCATAGAACGCGAAAGCCTGAGCCGGCTCAGAAAGAAACTATCTCAGCCTAAAACGATTGTAACATAGATCATTTTCAGAAAGCGCAATGATCTCCAACTTTATGTCATAAAATCTATTTATGACACAGAAAAAGATCATGGAGAAACTGCACACTGCATTTACAGAGGTAGAGCAAACTGCAAACCTTGTTCCGGAAACATATTACTTTAAGCGACCCCTGGCGGATAAATGGTCTGTGGCAGAAAATGTGGAGCATTTGTTTCTTGCAGTAAAGCCGCTTGTAGGGTTATTTGGCAAGCCGGAAATAATGCTGGCAAACTGGGGTAAAAGCAACCGCCCATCCGGCAGTTATGACCAGGTTGTTGCTACCTACCTTGAAAAAGTAGGGAACGTGGGCGTTAATGCCTTCATCACTTCACCTGATAACATGACCGATTCAAAGCAGGAACTTATTGAAAACCTAAAGGCCATTAATAATAAATTGCTGGTGCGGGTATCGTTGTTTACAGAGCAGGAGCTGGATATGTACCAGGTACCGCATCCACTGATAGGGTTGCTGACCTGCAGGGAATTCCTGTACTTTACCCACTACCACACCCTGCGGCATTGTGAAACGATAAAAAAGAGCCTCATCCCGGCCTTCCGCCAAGGGGAAGGAGGTGTTTAGTATCCCGGCGGGGCTTCGCTTCATACCGTCATTAAGCTACAGCCTCTTAGTGCGCTGTGGTCCATCCTTCCCAGCACTTCGAAAGAGCCGTCTGATGCTATATCACCAATATCTTCGGTAGCTATAAATGAGCAGGAGTTGATGTTTGCAAGGTCTATAATGTTGAGGCAGCCGGTGCCGTGTTCCAACACTTCAAGCGGGTCATTTATGTCGCGGGCAAGAACACGCATAGTACTGGTGCATTTAAAGATGCCGCCCGCCGTGGCATATGCCTGGGAGAGCAATTCAGTCATACCATATTCTGAATGCACTTCATTTAGCTGCCATTTTTTTTTGAGTATCGCATGAACCTCCGCGCGGGTAAGCTCTTCACGCCGTCCCTTCATGCCGCCGGTTTCCATAACTATAGTATTTGAAAGGGGCATAGGGAATGCATCCGCAAAGTCGAGCAGGGCAAAGGTGACGCCAAGCAGCAGCACTTTTTGTTTGCTCTTTTCCAGGCGGACAAGCACCTCGCTGAGCTTTGCCCATTCGCTGATATAAAAACCATTATCGGCATGGCCGCTTTGCTCCATCAGCGTCTTTGCCATATATACCAACGATGCATTTTGCCGCTCCAGGTAAGAAGGCAGTAATGCCAGTATCACACATTCTGCCGGGTCTTCGTAAAACTCCTTAAAGCCCTGTAGCAGGGACGACCGGTATATAGCCGCGTCTGTTACATAATGCCGGGATGCCTGGTCTCCGGTTGTACCGCTGCTTTCGAATACCAGCTCAGCAGTGCCGTTGTTACCGGTTATTACTTTATGAGTCTTGAAAAATGAAACAGGCAAAAAAGGTATCTGCGGCAATAAATTAATTCGGGCGGCGTTAACATGCAATGCATTGCAGTACTCCCGGTACAAAGCATTATTTTCATGTTGATACCGGAATACATCCAGTGCAATATTCCTAAAGTTACCGGCGTCTGCCGCAAGGACCGCTGAATTATTTAACGATGTATTATAAGGCACTTTTATTATCTTTGGTATAATGAAAATCCGGTATCTGGCCTGTTTATTATTCGTTTCTATGGCATTTTTCTCGTGCCAGAAGAATAATAATGTGTCAAAGATACCACAGATCGGGCTTATCTATTTTGGTTCCGGCGAGGGTACAGATTCCATGAGGCTGAATTTTGATACCGCTTTTTTGAAATTCTCTATTGTTGACGGAGATGCGGACCTGGGAGTTGGTACCCACGCCGACATTTTTATCAAAGATTTCCGATACGATACCGGGTATGTAGGTTATTCTTTCCCAACAATAGACCAAACAATCGAAGACCCCAAAAAAGGTATCCAGGGAACCTGTACTTTCGAGTTTTTACCTGACATCCTTACTTCTCGCAGCGACTCCCTCCATATGGCGACGGGGGATACCACTCATTTTGAAGTGTATATAGAAGACCGTGCAGGCAATCAGAGTAACCACATAGTTACCGGTCCGATCATTATGAGGCCTTAGCTTTCTGCTGTATCTCCTGGGCTTTTTAGCATTAAACCTTCTCTTTTGCGCCAAAAATGAGCAAAACGCGCGTTTTTGACTGGTACGTCTATAGAAAGTTAATGATAATCTATTGTTCATTAACCGATAAAACCTGTAAATTGCATACTCATTTTTATGCAGACGATCTTATTTCAGGATTTGGGGCGAGTGGCGTATGACGCGGCATGGGACTACCAGGAGTCTTTGCTGCAGGCTAACCTGCGGGTAAAAGCACAATGGTATAATATGCCCAATGCGCCTGCTGCAAATAACGGCACACAACATCACCTTTTGTTTTGCGAGCATCCGCATGTATATACAATAGGCAAGAGTGGCCATATGGAAAACCTGCTGGTAAATGACGCCCGGCTTAAAGAACTGGAAGTTTCTTTTTTCAAAACCAACAGGGGCGGCGACATTACCTATCATGGCCCCGGACAGGTTGTGGGCTACCCCATACTGGACCTGGAGCATTTTGTGACCGACCTGGGCAAGTATATGCGCAACCTGGAAGAAGCGATCATCCGTACCCTGTCTCATTATGGGATAGACGGCGGCAGGCTACCCGGCGCTACCGGCGTTTGGCTTGATGCAGATACTAAAGCTAAGGCACGTAAAATCTGCGCGATGGGTGTGCGGTGCAGCCGGTGGGTAACCATGCATGGCTTCGCGCTTAATGTAAATACCGATCTCCGCTATTTCGATTATATAGTACCGTGTGGTATTACTGATAAAAGCGTTACTTCTATGCAGAAAGAACTCGGTTATGCAGTTGATGAGCAGGAAGTGAAAGATATTTTGAAGCATGAATTTGGCATGGTATTTAATGCCGAAATAGTAAATGAACCAATAAGTGCCACAGCAGCGTAACATTACCTATTTCTGGGGCGACCAAAGCCTGCTTATCACCCTGGGGAACCGGACCAGCGGGCGCATACGCGCGCTGTATCTTGCCGAGTTTGTATTTACTATGGGCATGGCTACCATATTCCTGCTGCAGGCGCTACCACTTAATCATAATTTTGCTCATTGGGCAGCATGTACCGGCGCATCACTGATATACCTGCTTGCGGCCAATCGTTTCCTGGCCCGTATGTTCTTCAATGAGCGGCTACTGCTGGATCAGCAATCATTTACGATCATTAAGAAGTCGCTCTTCTCTCAAAATATAAAACGTTACGACTGGCGGCAGATAGGCACGCTGCACTATGAAGGCAAGGGCCGTAAGACCGACCATCCGCTGAAAGGCATGTGCTATGACTACCTTGGATTTGAAACACAAGAGCATCTTATCCAGAGCCTGCACCATAACGGCAATCTCTACTTCGATACCAATGAGGGCCGTGTTTATTTCGCTTCGGGCGTTTACTCCTGGGATGCGGAAGAAATGGTGCAGATGATGAAGCTGTACATTGGCTCATCGCTCCAGTTGGGACCGGAATGGAAGGAAATGCTGCAGGAAACCCCCGGCCCCTAAAGGGGAGCGCTTTGTGAATATGTTTTCAGCTTTATTGGATAATTCAGATTTGACTGTAGTATTCAGGCACAAAGGATACTTTTTCAAAATAATTTTGCTGTTGAGACGTTGTTATATTCCAGAGTGAAATAGTACGTGTAATTGGCAATTGCATAATCCGATTTTACTTTCCCCCTTATCTCACGAGTTTTCCCTTATTTTAGCAGCATGAAGTACCTGGCTTTCCTATTTGCATTTCTATTTACGTTGAACTCTTTTGCTCAGCCTGCCTGGCAGCAGCATGTGGATACTAAAATTGATGTGCGGCTGGACGACAGGACCAATTTCCTGGATGCGCTTGAGGAGCTTACTTACACCAACAATTCTCCGGATACCCTTCGCTTCATTTACATGCATATCTGGCCCAATGCTTACAAAAACGACCGCACACCTTTTGCCCGCCAGATGGACCTGAATGGCAACACTTCTTTCTATTATGCCAAAGAAAAAGACCGCGGCTACATAGACAGTTTACAATTTACTATTGATGGCATGAGCGTGGAACATTTCAGCGCGGAGAATGCGCCGGACATTGCCCGCATAGACCTGCTGAAGCCGTTGCTGCCTGGTGCCACTATCAAAATATCTACCCCGTTCAGAGTGAAGATACCTATTGTATTCTCCCGGATGGGGCATACGGGACAGGCGTATTTTATCTCGCAATGGTTCCCTAAGCCAGCGGTGTACGACCAGAAGGGATGGCACCCCATCCCCTACCTGGACCAGGGAGAATTTTTCAGCGAATATGGTTCTTACGATGTAAATATTACACTGCCTGAAAACTATGTGCTGATGGCTACAGGCAACTGCATGGACGAGAAAGAAAATAAGTGGCTGGACAACCTTGCCCAGAAACCCCCACCTCCTGATACGCTCTATGATGAAGGCTGGCCTTCCAGCAGCCTGGAAACGAAAACCGTGCATTACCACGAAGACAATATACACGACTTTGCATGGTTTGCCGACAAACGCTGGATCGTTAGAAAAGACACGGTTTATTCACCGGGCAACCACAAGTTAGTGACTACATGGGCTGCTTTTCTACCCTCCTATCAGCGCGAATGGAGGTCTGCGACAGACTACATGAAAGAAACCGTGAAGCATTATGGCAAATGGGTAGGCCCTTATCAATATAGCACGGTAAAGGCAGTGCTGGGCGATATGCACGCAGGCGGCGGCATGGAATACCCTACTATTACCATTGTGGACAAAACCGTGAATACCAATCTAAAAACCGTGATCGTGCATGAGCTGGGGCACAACTGGTTTTATGGTATGCTGGGCAGCAACGAGCGCGACCATGCCTGGATGGATGAAGGGATCAATACTTTTTACGAGCAAAAAACAATACGTGACACCAGGAAGGATACCATAAAAAGCATAAACCTCGTGGGCATTGACGAAACGCTATTTTATTATGAACATGCAGCCACACACCAGGACCAGGCAATAGATGAACCCGCAACCAGCTTTACCAAGCTGAACTACGGACTTGACGTCTATTATAAAACGGCCCTGATGCTGCGGTGGCTGGAACAATATATAGGCCCGGAAGATTTTGAGAAAGGGATGAAAGACTATTACGACAAATGGCACTTTCATCATCCCTACCCGGAAGACCTGAGGGCCTGTCTTGAGCGGCATACATCCAAACCTATTGGCTGGTTCTTTGATACCATATTGCATACCGAAAAAAAAATAGATTTTACCATCACAAAAGCCAATAGCGGCGGGCATCACCACCACGACACTTACAACACATCGGTGACACTCCGAAATAATACAGGGGTAACCGCGCCTGTGCTGATGGATGTATATGACCATGATTCGCTCATAAATAAAGTGTGGACAGCTCCATTTGAAAAGACTGCGCAGGTGACTATTCCCGGGAATGACTGGGACAGGCTGAAAATAGATGATGATATCCCAGACGCTAAAAAAGACAATAACATTTTCAGGAGGCACTATACTTTCAGCCCACGTTTTAAGTTAGGGCTCAGGCCATACTTTGGGCTTAATGAATCGAGCGTGGATAAGATATTTGTAGTGCCTTATGTAGCCTACAACCAGTATGACCACATCATGCCGCTGCTGTTGCTGCATAACCTTACCCTGCCGGAGAACCGCTTCCGGTTTGCTGTTGCGCCCATGTATTCTTTTGTAACAAAGGGATTTACGGGAGCCGGCTCTGTGGGATATTTATGGTATCCTGAAAATCTCTTCAAGGAGATAATGCTGCAGGCAGATGCAAAATCTTTTCATGATGACGAAACATTGATAAACCTCTCCAGCCCACTGTATGCCCGATATATTAAAGTGGCGCCGTCCCTGAACTTTACCTTTAACGAGCATGATCCGTTGAGTACTGTAACACGCACCCTGCTGCTGAAGGAATATAACATAAGTGAACAGAACATAGATTATGGTACAGACAGCGCCAGCAAACCCACCTTAAAGACGCAGCAGAAAATCTATGGATTGGTTCGCTACAAGCACCAGAACAAACGCACGTACAATCCGTTTGATTATAGCCTGGAAGGACAGGTGGGCGCTGATTTCGCCAAGATAAACGCGGAAGGCAACCTGCGGATAGACTACAATAAGAAAAATAAATCGCTATACTTAAGGTGCTTCCTTGGCAAGTTCATACCCATCAGCACCGACCCGGCAGTGACCTCACAGTATGAGCTCAATGCGAGCTATTCGGGCGTTGATGACTATCTGTATGATGGCACGTACCTGGGCAGGAACGCCCACAGCCGCCTTGCTGCGCAGCAAATATCCGTAGAAGAAGGAGGTTTTAAAGTGCCGGTCTATAATAATGCGGCAAGAAGCGACAACTGGATGGCAACCCTAAATCTTAAAACCGATCTGCCATTAGGTAAAGCGCCTATACGGCTGTTCCTGGATGCGGGGCTGATACCTAACAGCAATCAAACAGCGACTAACGCCAGCAGCACTACCCTGCTCTATGATGCCGGTGTGGAGGTGTATGCTATAAAAGATATCGTGAGCGTTTATTACCCGGTATTGATGAGCAGTGATTTCCAGAATTACCTGCTCAATACTTACGGAAGAAAAAACCTTTTTGCGAGAAGCATATCCTTTACCATTCATCTCGAAAATATCAATTGGCTGAAAGCTCCGTCAACGGTATTGAAGACAGTGGCGAATTAAGAAAGTGTTGGCAAAAGGAGGGTGCAAGTAGAGACGTTGCATTGCAACGTCTCTACTATCCAGGAAAATTAATTTTTGATGCGGGAATATGGGGGTATATCTATTTTTTTTTCTGCCCCCTGGTTATTGGCTTTCCGTATTTTTTCATCATTTTATCCGAGTGCTTTACTTTCACATTCACCTTTTTGTTTTTTGCCGACTTTTCGTGAAATGCCGGGTTGCCTTCACCCCGCTTTGGCAACTGAATGAGCACTTCTTTCATACGCACCTTGGGGATTTCGTCTTCTGTAAGTACAGACGATATTACAAGGTCTTCAGGCAGTGGCATTACCGGCACTTCATAATTCATTAAGGCCTCTATCCGTTCCAGGCTTTCCATTTCCTTTTCGGTAACAAATGCCATTGAGATGCCCGTCTTATCCGCCCTGCCCGTCCTGCCTATGCGGTGCATGTATGCTTCCGGCACTTCGGGCATATCGAAATTGATAACATGGCTTACATCGGCAATATCAATGCCTCTCGCTATAACATCAGTAGCTATGATAAACCGGTAATTACCCTGCTGGAACTGCTCTACGGTATTGAACCTATGGTTCTGCGATTTGTTGGAATGGATGACGCCTACTAAACCGGGAAACAACGGCTCTATTTCATCAAATAGTTGATCGGCAAGCTGCTTGGTAGCTACGAACACCAGAACCCTGTTCATTTCATCATGATGATGGAGCAGGTATGCCAGCAGATTTACCTTGGTATAAAAATTAGGAACATGATATACCCGCTGGTCAATATTATCCAGCGGTGTTCCTGTGGGTGCTGCCTCAACTGTTACCGGGCCTTTGAAATAATCATTTATCAGCAGTTCTACGTCATCGGTCATTGTTGCCGAGAACATCAGGTTTTGACGTGATGGCGGCAGCATATCCAGTATGTTCTTCAATTGCGTACGAAAGCCAAGATTCAGCATTTCATCGACTTCGTCTATTACCAGCTTCTTTATCTGCTTCAGTTTCAGCGAACCATTCAGTGCCAGATCCAGCAGCCTGCCGGGTGTTGCCACCACCACATCCATCCCATTCTCCACCTGTAGTGTCTGGGGCTTCATATTTACGCCGCCATACACCCCAACTACTTCAAGGGTCATATATTTGGCCAGCTTTTTTACTTCTTCTTCCACTTGTTTCACCAGCTCGCGCGTAGGCACTATGATCAGTATTTGCGGATAGCGGTCTTTGGCATACTTCCATTGGCGCAAGCATGGCAGCAGGTAGGCGAAGGTTTTACCTGTACCGGTCTGGGCAATACCAATTACATCCCTGCCAGACATGATGACAGAGAATATTTTCTCCTGGATGGTTGTGGGGTGCTTATAACCCAGGTCATCTAATGCTTTTAATAAAGGACTGCTCAGATTTAATTCATCAAAAATCATAGACGCTGCAGATAATGTTACTGCGAAGGTAACTGAATTATCCCCGATGGCATGAATTATACAGCAGCAGGTATAAGATCAAATGTGTATTATGAAAAAGTGTATCGTTATTGCAATTATTTCCATCATTTCCATTCATTTTTCTTCTTTCGCACAGGTGAGCAGTTCAAAAGCAGCAAAAGTTAAAGCCGTAGCGAAAGAGGATAAAACTGCGGACAAGGGCAACAAAAAGCTACAAGCCCCTGCTAAGAAAAAAGAAAAAACAGGAGCCATAATAAACAAAGGAGTAAATAAGGGCCTGAAAAAAGGAACAGATCTATATATCAAGAACGCATGGGATGCTATTTACTAGCCATTGTGCCGGTACTTTTCCTCTATATCCCTGTGGCATGGTTTTTAAACTTATGTAGCAGATTGTAAATCAGCATAAGCAATGGCGCAGGAAATTTATATACCATCTTATAAAAAGGTATTTGAAGAAGCGGGCAACCAGGTGTTGTTCATGTTCCGGTTTTTCCGCAACATATTCCGTTTTGATTTTGAATGGAATGAGCTGGTGCGCCAATGCTATATGATCGGCTACAAGTCTTTTCCACTGGTTGCTATCACGGGATTTATTGTTGGCTTTG
Source organism: uncultured Bacteroidota bacterium (assembly GCA_903887415.1). Classification (GTDB taxonomy): domain Bacteria; phylum Bacteroidota; class Bacteroidia; order Chitinophagales; family Chitinophagaceae; genus Nemorincola. The sequence continues at coordinate 154,502 of CAISPO010000003.1, forward strand.
TAATGACATTGCAGGCTGAGCCTACGATGAAGGAATTTGGCGCTGAGAGCTATATACCCCGGATGGTAGCCGTATCGCTGATACGCGAAATATGCCCCGTGATCATTGCATTGATATGTGCCGGAAAAATGGCATCCGGCATCGGCGCGGAATTAGGCAGTATGAAGGTTGCAGAGCAAGTGGAGGCAATGGAAGTTTCAGGGGCAAACCCGGTACAGTATCTCGTTGTGACCCGTATCCTTGCCTGCGTCTTTATGGTGCCGTTGCTTACTATTGCGGCTGAAGCCCTGGGCCTTATGGGCAGTTATGCAGGAGTAAATGTTTCCGGCCATGTAAGCACTACACTGTTTTTCAATAAGGCCTTTACGGCCATAGATTTTGGCGACCTTATCCCATCTTTTATCAAAACGATTTTTTTTGGATTTGCCATAGGATTTGTTGGGTGTTATAAAGGTTATAATTCAGACCGGGGTACAGAAAGCGTGGGGATAGCGGCAAATTCTGCGGTTGTAAGTGCCTCTTTGTGGATCATTGTGATAGACGGTATAGCCGTGCAGCTTACCAGCGCCCTAGGGTACTAAAGAAATAAAATGAGCAAAGAAACTACAGCAGGAATAACGCCAGGCGATAACGACACAGTAATAAAAATAACTGGCCTGGCGAAATCATTTGGCACACATGAAGTGCTAAAAGACATTAACCTGGAGCTGCATAAAGAAGAGAACCTGGTTATTCTTGGCAAATCAGGCACTGGCAAATCTGTAACCATCAAGTGTATAGTAGGCTTGCTTACCCAGGATAATGGTGAAGTAAAAGTATTTGATGAAGCAGTTGATAAACTCTCTGAAGACAAGCTGAAAGCATTGCGAATAAGAATAGGCTTTCTCTTCCAGAGCGGCGCTTTATACGACTCGATGACCGTGCGTGAGAACCTGGAGTTTCCGTTAAGAAGAGTGCTGAAGCTCAGTGACAAAAAAGAAATAGATAAACGTGTGGAAGAAATACTCAACGGTGTGGGCTTGCCGGACGCGATCGATAAAATGCCATCTGAACTATCGGGGGGCATGCGGAAACGTATAGGCCTGGCCCGGACTATGATACTGAAACCGGAGATCATGCTATATGACGAACCTACTACCGGCCTGGACCCGATCACATCAAAAGAGATCAGCGAGCTAATACAAAGCATGAAACAGAACTATCACGTTTCATCAATAATAATCACCCACGACATCGCCTGCGCGAAGATCACTGCAGACCGTTTACTGGTGATGGATGCCGGTACCATAATTGCAGAGGGAACCTTTGATGAACTGGAACATTCAAAAGACAAATTAGTCAACTCCTTTTTTAAATAACATTTTATGAAAGCAACATTTGGGCAAAAAGTGAGAACCGGCATATTCGCGATTGCAGGATTGTTTTTACTAATTGGCGCAATATTCCTCATTGGTAAAAACAAAAACATGTTTGGCGATACCTTTCATATATATGGCACGTTCAAAAACGTAGGTGGGCTACAGGTAGGTAACAACGTCAGGTTTGTAGGCATTAATGTCGGTACGATCGAAAGTATCCGTATCATTTCTGATACACTTGCCAGGGTAGATATGATCATTAAAAACAAGGTGCATCCATTCCTAAAGAGCGATGCTGTGGCCAGCATAGGCTCAGACGGATTGATGGGCGATAAGCTGGTAACCATATCTTCGGTTTCCGATAACGCAGTGACCATAAAGGATGGCGGCATGATAGCTACTGTGGACCCTACGGATTTTGGGAAAGTGATGGATAAAGTAGGCAGGGTAGCCGATAATGCCGAAGTGATAACCGCACAGCTTGCAGGAATAGCCACACAGATAAACACGGGTAAAGGAAGCATAGGCACATTATTGTACAGTGATAAGGTAGCCAAAAACCTGGAAGGCAGCGTGAATAACCTGAAACAAGGCACAGCGGGATTCTCCCAAAATATGACCGCATTAAAACATAATTTTTTACTCAAGGGATATTATAAAAAGAAGGCACGTGCGCAGGATGCTAAAAACGAGGAAGCGGCGGAAGGCATAGACACAACCGGCCAGAACCTCTCCAAGAAAGATGTGCGCAAGCTGGAACGGAAAGAAAGAAAAGAGGGGAAGAAATAATTCAGGGCGTTCTTATTACCTCTTCCACATCCTCATCGCCTTCCAGGTTATCCATTTGGGTAAGGATATGATTGGTGCGCCACTGCACGATGCGGCTCTCCGGTTTCACCGTATATTTTTTAGGGTTTGGCAGACAGGCGATGATCATCGCAGCCTCAGTGCGGGTAAGGTCTTTTGCGTGTTTATTGAAATATGCTTTCGATGCTGCTTCTATACCGAAGATGCCGGGGCCCATCTCTATTACATTAAGATACACTTCCATGATGCGCCGCTTGCCCCATGTCCATTCTATGAGCTGGGTAAAGTAAAACTCCGGCGCCTTCCTTACGTACCTGCCCCACCCGCTTCCCTGCCATAGGAACACATTTTTTGCCGTCTGCTGGCTTATGGTGCTTGCACCCCCGCCACGCTCCCGTTTTTTCTTTCCGGGCTTTGCATTCATGCTTTTGTCTATTGATTTCCAGTCAAACCCATTATGCTCGGGGAACAACTGGTCTTCGCTTGCTATTGCTGCGAGCTTCACATTGCGGGGTATGTCTTTCCAGCTTACATAGCTTCTTTTCAGGCCATAGCCGCCAGTCAGGCCACCTATCTGTGTTATAGTTATGGGGGGCATCAGCCACTTGCACAAAACAAGATATAATGAGGAGGAAACAAAAAGGATAAGTATGACGCGCAGTAGGTATCTGAATATTTTCTTTGCGCCTGAAGGTTTTTTTGTAGCCATTGAATGAACAAAATTAACAACTATCAGCAGAATTCACGTCCCTGGTATTTAAAACAGATTTTTCACACTATATATAGAAAAATGAAACCAAAAAGTTTACTTTTGCACTACTATAAAAAAGGCAACTCATGGGTCACGATACAAACCACGGACATTCAAAGGAAAACAAAACCATAATATCTTTCAAGAACTCTTTCTGGCTGGTAGTTATTATTGTTGGCCTTTTCATTGCTGCGCTCAACTTCGTTAAGGCGGAAAGCGGCGCTGAAGAAGGCGAAGGCAAAGCAACCTCTGAAGTGAAGGCAACTTCTGCCGGCGAGAAGAGCGAAAAGAAAGCAGAAGAAGCTCCTGCTAAGATGGAAGCTCCAAAGGATGCTGAAAAAAGCGCCAAATAATACAACCACCCTTGCAAATGCAGCAAAATGATGTGATAGCCGTAACAGGCGCCGCCGGTTTTATAGGCAGCTACCTTACGGGCTATCTGAACCGTCTTGGTTATGATCAATTAGTATTGATAGATGACTTCTCTGCTGAACAAAAGTCGGCCAACCTGGTGGGGAAAAAATTCATCCACAAAATACACCGTGAGCAGTTTTTCGACTGGCAACAGTCCAACCCCGGCCTCATCAAGTATGTTTTTCATCTTGGCGCTCGCACGGATACCACCGAGATGAATTACGAGGTGCACAAAAAGTGGAACCTCGACTACTCTAAACGGGTATGGGAAATGTGTGTGGCCAATGACATACCACTGGTGTATGCATCTTCTGCCGCCACTTATGGCAATGGCGAAAACGGTTATGTGGATGACCACGATATTGTAACGAAGCTGCACCCGCTGAACCCTTACGGGGTTTCAAAAAATGAATTTGACATCTGGGCGCTGCAGCAAAAATCCGCTCCTCCTTTCTGGGCCGGCCTCAAATTTTTCAATGTCTTTGGCCCTAATGAATACCACAAAGCACGCATGGCTTCTGTTATCTTCCATGCATACAACCAAATAAAGGAAAAGGGTGAGGTGAAACTATTCCGCTCTCACAACCCTGACTATAAAGATGGCGAGCAAATTCGCGACTTCATCTATGTAAAGGATGTCGTGAACATATGCTTTTGGCTGATGCAACAGCAGCCCGAAAGCGGCCTGTATAATTGCGGCACCGGTAAGGCACGCACATTCAAAGACCTTGTAAAGGCAATATTTGATACATTACAATTGCCTGAAAAAATTGTGTTTGTAGATACACCCATAGACATACGCGACAAGTACCAGTACTTCACTGAGGCGAATATGAACAAACTCCGTCATGCGGGTTACACCCAGCCCTTCTATTCACTTGAAGAAGGAGTGAAAGAATATGTCAGCGATTATCTGAAAGAACGGAAGTATTTTTGACGAGCTATGCTTTTTAATTTTCGCAAATCTAAAGCCAGACTTTTGAAATTATAAAGTTAAACTTTGCTTTTGCATAAATATTCATGAAAACGCTACCTGATCACGGTAAACTTATTGTAATACCTGTTCACACCGCTTTGCAGCATACATATATACATGCCTGATGGCAGTGCAGATAATGAAATGGAAGCATGATTCTGTGATGACTGCACTGTAGAAGCGTATAAATACTGCCCTTCCATATTGACCACACTTATTTGCACTTCTGACTGCAGCACACCATTCCAGGAAACGTTCAGCGTTTCGCCGGCAGGATTAGGATATACAATTACCTTACCATGTTCATTGGCTATTGCAGGGTCATGCTCCGTATCCACCTGTAATTTATAGAGTTCAACTCCTCCTTTTTCTTCACCTACCACCATTTCAAAACTGCCATTGCCTATAATGTCACCTACAACCGGGGCTGTGCGGAGGTTCTCATAAACACCACTTTGGTTCATGTTGTAGTAGTAATTATTGTACCAGTTGTGTATCGAGTCAACGTAGGAAAAACTGGCGTTTATCATCGGAAATACCGCTGCAGTGTCACCTGTCTGGAAACCAGTGAACTCATAAATATTACCGGAATTGCTGCCTACCAGCAGGTAGTCAACACCTGTGCTGTCTATTTTACCGAAGAACGGCGTGCTGTAATTACCATAAAAGTTGTTTGTGTCCACCAGCACGTTGCCTACAGCGAGATTGATGAGCTTCAGCTTTATAGAGCCCGCCGTTGTGCTTACATTCTGATAGTACTCAAGCGTGCCATAAATATTGCCAATGATAAGGTCTTTCTTCCCGTCTTTATCCAGGTCATAGATAACTGGTGCTGCGCTGCCACCAGTATTGATGGTATCGCCATTCATATCAGTAAGCACTAATTCTGTCAGTTGCCAGTTTGGCGTTACGGATTCGCTTGTTGCAATGTTTTTATAGTACGAAAGCGTACCATCCGTATGGCCTATAATGAGGTCCGACTTGCCATCGTTGTCAATATCACCGATCGCTGGCGCTGCCCCCTCAAAATTGAGCGCATACGTGCCAAGAAAATCAGTTGTCTGTAATGTAAACGCCGGGCTGGTTACGGTACCGGTATTCTCATAGTAAGATATCTTGCTCCTGAGCAAACCGTTGGGCTGCCTGTATCCTTCAGAGCCAATGAACATGTCCAGCTTACCATCTTTATTGTAATCAAAAAGTATAGGGTAAGCGGCACTACCCAGGTCTATAGACTGGTCTATAAGAAAGGAATCGGACTGAAACCGCCAGTCAGCTACTCCAGGGGTAGAATAGTTTTTATAGTACCAGATGTTGTTGTAGTTCATGCAGGTAGTGCCTATATTCGGAGACACCAGTATATCTTTTTTGCCGTCCTGGTCTATATCCACATTAAATGCAGCCGGCCATATGGGCAATTCAATCTGGACATTTGGGAAACCAGTAGGGCCTGTACCTACACCACCATTTTGCCACATCGTATCCTGGTAAACCATACTGTCCGCACCGGTAGGGTTGTATTCTATTCTGCCATTTTTCAGGAAGGTCATTTCATTGTACGATATACTGCCATCCAGGTAATCATAGTCCCCATCCATGTCCCAGTCAAAAAGGCATGGGGTGTTACCCTGGTGTGTTTTCTTTTCCATTCCGCCTGTGCCCGGATCGAGCAATAAAGAAGAATTATCACAAGGCAAGCCCGGACCGGTAGCCTCCGCCAGCGTATGCGTTCGGATAAATCCCTGATATACTTTACCCCAACATTCATCCCATAGGTCAATATGAATACTGTCAGTCGGTAATCCATATTCAACCTGCATATTGCGGTAGTAATTCATAAAGCCACCTGTAATATTGTACGAGACAAAATCAAGATCGCCGTCATTATCCACGTCCACTATCGCCGGTATATCTCCCGGATTATTAAATGCATTTGCCGGACCATGTGTATTGGCATCATTGAAATAGAATAGATTTTGATAAAAGGTGAAACAAAGCTGATTTGAACTATTATAATATCCTTTGTAAACCGCAAATCCATCGTTGCCCTGGTGAAAAAGGTCGGGCACTCCGTCACGATCATAATCTGCAAGCACACAATAGTCATAAAGCGCTGGGAAATTCAACGCATATTCCGGTGCATAAAGGTAATTAGGATGCCCGGCAGTACCCACATTAATAAACGTCCTTAAACTATTATAAGATTCAAAAACAACGAGGTCTTGTAGTCCATCATGATTAAGGTCTCCCATAGTAAACTGCGGGTTATTAAAGCCGCCGCACCACGCCAGCGACTGCTGCTGGCCATGGGCAAAAACTTTTATACTGGAGTCGGAGAGGAAAATCTTTGTTTGTGCATTTATTGCTACAGGAGCAAGTAAAACAAAGGCAAAAACGAGGGTACGGGCTATGTAGCGCATGATTAAAAAATATACATAAAATTAACGGAAAAACCCGATAATCGCAGTAATTATTTTCTTCAACTGTAAGTTAATGATTTTTCTTCAGGGGAGAATCCGGCTCGTTAAGGAAATGCTTGTACACCAGCTTATCAGCCAGGGCCGGCAGTAGCTTGTTGAGCCACACAGCCAGCTTGCCCTGACCCGTCATAATAACGGTGCGTTTCCTGCTTTCTATTGCCCTGATGATAATATGGGCGCACTCTTCTGCGGTCATCAGCTTCTTTTCATCCAGCGGAGTTTCCGCCTGCGCAGAGCCGTTGCTGCTGCGTGCCACATTGCGTATGTTTGATGCAGTAAAACCCGGCGCCACCCACATTACATGCGCCCCCGTATATAGCAGCTCCGTGCGCAATGCTTCCAGGAAGCCCTGCATCGCAAATTTGGATGCCGAGTAACCGGTGCGCCCTGGCAGGCCGCGGTAGCCTGCAATTGATGAAACCCCTACTATGACTCCTTTGCTACGGAGTATTGCGGGCAATGCATATTTAGTGCAATGCACCGTTCCCCAGAAATTCACGTCCATGAGCTCTTTGATCACAGACAGGTCCACATCTTCAAACAAAGCACGCATACTGATACCGGCATTGTTGATGAGGACATCTATACCGCCCCAGCGTTGCATAGCGGCAGTAATAAATGCGGCACAGTCGGCCTCTATGCTCACGTCTGCCTTATAGCAAAACAGATTATCCGAAGGAATAAAAAGAAGCCCCAGCTTTTCCAGATTGCGGGCACAAACTGCCACTCTTGCGCCATGTTCCAACGCAGCGGCAACAAGCGCCTTCCCTATCCCTGACGACCCGCCGGTAACTACAACAACCTTATCTTTTAACCTGAGCATCTTTGCAAATTCAAAAATCAAAATTCAAAAGTAAAAGTTCCCAATGCCCAAAAAGCACTCCATAGCTTGCCTACCGGCGGAGGCCCTAATCCCCAATTCCAAATTCCACAACTTATTCGAACGTATCTTTCATCATTTTTGTATAGTCCTTCAGTATTTCTTTGTCTTTTTCAGCAGCCACTACTTTTTGCAATGTATCCTTTACCATGTCTGTTCTTTTTTGCGCCGATGCAGCGGCATCCTTATTATCGGATTTAATATTTCCTTTCTGTTCAGAACCTACCTGGAACAGGAAGCCTGCAAGCGCGGTTTTATATTGTTTCATATTTTCATTCATAACCATAGTTGCAAAGATATCGAGCCCTCTTTTAAACGACGCATCACTCTTTACGTACTTAAGGTAGTTGCTCATGCTAAGCGCGAACGAAAATTTCTTTGTCCCTGATACGAACGGAGCTTTCTTTTCAAAAAGTGTGATGTCTTCATCGGCGCCCTTCTTACCTAAAATGGTCCAGACAGCTCCATCAAGGGCTGACCTTGGGTTCTTATCCACCAGCGGCCTGGCAAGCACATAAGCAGTATCAGCATCTATTTTGTTCAGCGCCGCGAGGGCATTGCCCGCCACCGCATAAGAGCTGTCATTCAGCACAGCGACCATTTCTTTCTTTGCCTGGCTAGCCTTCCAACTGCCCAGTACCTCGAACGCAGCGGCGCGAACTTCGTTATCCTTATCACCAGAAGCCATGGCAATAACTTTTGCCATCCATTTCTTATGGTATTTCTCGTTTTGGGTGTTTTGTAACTGGCCCAACGCATTCCGCCTGATGGAATAAAGGCTGTCATCTAATGCCTGGGTGATAATTATCTGCGAAGCAGAATCGGATAGCTGCCGCCCTGCTGCTGATACTGCAAGCCGTTTGCTGATAAAGTCGTCGCTGTGTATTAGTTGCTCCAGCCATTGTGCGGGCTTCTTGCCGTCTTTCATTTCGCCCGGCAGCATATGGTTGCAATCGGGTATCACCACCGGACGTACCCCATTTTTATAGGCATAAGTAAATGTATCTCTTTTCTTGCCGATGTTCCAGTCAACGATCGTTTTATCATTTCCATAAATAACTTTTGCCTTGAGCGGCAACTGGTAAATATACGCGCTGTCGCTCTGCGATTCGCTTTGCGACTGCTTTACCGTTACTGTAAGCTTCTGCGTAGTATCATTATAGTCATATGCCACCCTCAGCACCGGGTGGCCGGCATGATAATACCATTGATTAAAAAACCAGTTCCAGTCCTTTCCTGTAGCCTCTTCCACGGCCAGCCGCCAGTTGTGCGCCTCGGCGGAATGAAGTGCATTTTTAGTAAGGTAAATATTCATAGCCCGGTCAAATGCCTCATCACCCATCAGGTTGTTCATATACCGCAGGGTAGCCCCGCCTTTGTTGTAAGAGATCGCATCAAATACATCCTCGCGGCTGTCGTAATAAAACCTCACCAGTTGCGGATCATTGAGCTGCGAAGCGCCTATATAGCCTTGCAGGTCGTTGTAGGCCAGCTCATCGCCCGCAGCCTTGCCATATTTATGCGCCCGCCATAGCTGCTCCCCATAATTCGCAAAAGATTCATTGACCGTAATATTGCTCCACGATTTGCACGTAACATAATCACCAAACCACTCATGGAAAAGCTCATGGGATACCACATCTTCCGAGTTTTTATCGGCAATCTCCCGGGCATCCTGGTTCATAAATTCACCAAACAGAGCCGCTGTTGTATTTTCCATAGCGCCAGATACATAGTCGCGAACAACTACCTGGTCGTATTTATTCCAGGGATACGGCACACCCGTACGCTGGGAGAAATAATCCATCATCTCCGGTGTGTGGTTGAACATCAGCTTCGCATATGGCTCATACTCCGGCTCTACGTAATAATTCACATCCTTTCCCCTCCAGTGATCTTTAACAATACTGTACTTACCTATAGCAAACATCACGGCATAAGCCTGTATCGGCATTTCCATTTTCCAGATGTCTGTGCGCGTACCGTCTTTGCCGGGCACCTGCTTTACCATAGCGCCATTGCTCAGGGTAACCATACTGTTGGGCACGGTCAGCTCTATCTGTGTAGTAAAGCGGGTGTTTGGCTTGTCGATGGTAATCATCCAGTGGGAATTAGATTCCGATTCACCCTGGGTCCATATTTGCGCTGGTTTGTGAGGCACTTTATTATCTGTATTAATAAAGTATAGTCCCCTGTCGTCAGTGATGGCCCCGCTCCCACCGGTTTGTTCGGCATATGGCATAGCTGTATAAACAAGGTACAGCTCCACGGTATCATTCATCTTATACTGATGGCCAAACCTGATCTTCAATTCATCCTTTTCATAAGTATAGTCCAGCTTTGTATTTCCTTTCTTTCCTGCCAGCATTACACTGTCAATCCTCATACTTTTCGCGTCCAGCACCAAGGTATCTGTAGCATAAAAATAGGGACGCAGCTTTATCCACTCATGCGCACTTGCTGTTTTTCCCTGCCAGTCGAATGTAAGTGCCACGCGTGTATTTTTTATTTCCCACACCCTGGTTGCCGCAGCACGGTAAACGGGGGCTCCCGCTGCAGCGCTGACCACCAATGTATCCATATTCACCTGCGCCGTATCCTTTTGGGCGTGGCATACAAAAGCGGATATGAATAACAGAAATAAACAAGAGATTTTTTTCATCAGCACTTTGTTTTCGGTAAAAGACAAAAGTAATTAATGTACAAGATATTATATCACCCGCTAAAGGGTAAATATGGCTTGCTGTTATTCCTGGCAACACGCATTATACTGTGTGATACCGGTATGTTGCAGGAGGCGCAATGTATTGCGCCGCTACCTGCTGTGGCATCCGGCCATAACGAAAGAGGCCGCTACGTATGCAGCGGCCTCTTTCGTTTTTCCTGAATAGTTTATTTATTTACTGCGTTCGTTCAGCGTCATCACCACACGGCGGTTTTTAGCCCTGCCTTCAGCAGTTTCGTTAGTGGCTATCGGCATTCTCGCGCCACGCCCTACAGCTATGATCCTGTCAGCGCTTACACCCAGCTTGATAAGATAATGCTTAACGGCCTGGGCCCGTTTGAATGACAGTATTTCGTTGCGCTCAACAGTACCCCTGCTATCGGTATGCCCTTCGCAGATGATATAGAAGTTATTGTTTTTGCCTACTTCCAATACTGCCTTTTCAATTACCGGGTAAGAATCAGGATGAATAGAGGTCTTACCAAACTCAAACAGGATAGGAGCTGAAATGTCAGCCATTGGCTGTGCCTTCGGCTCATTTGTCACAGGCGGTGGCGGCGGTGGCGGAACCCTTAGGGTAACATCATTTCCGTTGCCCTTGCAATCGTTTACAGCCACAGTAATGCCCGAATAAGTGCCCACACATAAGTCGGACAACGTAACTGCATTATTAGAGCTAACAATACCATGATAAGGAGCCTTTGGCGATCCGTTATAATTATAGTTTACCGTCACCTTTTGCCCTGCTTTCAGGCCGCCTATCATTATAGCGCCGTCACATGCATCAGCCGCAGTAGGATTAGTAGTTGTTTCAGAAATATTTATTGGTGGGTTCACCAGTACAGCCGGAGGAATGTCTATGTGGCGTTTACCCATAGCAGCGGAAATTCCCGCGTATGATCCGGCCCCAAGTTTATCGAGTTTAAGAGCACCACTCGGATCAGCAACTACTTCCGTAGCAGGGCTGTTTGGCTTGCCATCCATCATGTAGTTTATAATCACTGGTTTTGCCGGCGGGAAACCGCTGAATGTTAAGCTGCCATCCTTCAATCCACATGCCGACGGGTCAACAGCAGTTACTACAGGGTTAATTGGCGCTGCCTTCTTGCCGCCAAACAGGATCCGTACACCGATGTTGCCGCCATAAGACAGGTCGTTGCTCTTCGTAACATTGTTCAGTACAGAACTGTAGTCGCCTACCATATTTGTGAGGTGGTAGTTGTTTTGAGGTGTATTATTGAATGGCTGGTACAACAGGTATGCTCCAACAGTAAGCGCTACATGATTGGAGAAAAAGTAGTTGATCGCAGGGCGGGCAATAAAACCCAAAGAACCGCTTGTATAAGATACCGTGCCGGATCTCTTAGTGGGCGCCTGTGCAAGGCCTACATTATAACCTAGCGCTTTTTCCGCATTAAAATACTGCTGTATCGTTTCGCCATCAGGGTGTGTGGTATTGTTAAAGTGGCTTTGTGTGATCTGCAGGTCGGTTGAAGCAGGAGTGAGGGAATTATCATAAACAGTGATGATATTTCCGCCTTCTGTGGTGACGTGCTGCACTATTTCTTCGTAATCAAAAGCAGCATTGGTATTGTACGCGTTTTTGATACTCACATTATATAGCACACCGAGGTCAGCCGTGAAGCCAAACCTTTTAGAGAACCTGTCTTTATACTTCAGCACCAGGGGTATGTTCACATTAGTGATCGTCAGCGATTCTTTTACGGGCTGGTTGGCAGTGATCTCCTGTCTTGATATTTCACCAGTTTGATCTGTGGACTGGTACTGCACATGAAACTGATCAAGTGTTGCATCGCCGCTCTGGGCAAGGTACATGATACCACCGCCAATGCCAAAGTGGTTGCTCTCCCCAAAGAAATAACCCAACTGCAGGTCGCCGCCAAATGACATGCCATTAGTGAACTTCAGGTTGCCAAGGTTGGCATCGCTCAGGGCATTAAGATAGTTGCTCATTGAGTTGCCTGTAGTCATATTCCTGGTCAGCGCACCGCCCATCAGGTTTAAGTCTATCGCCCACTTGCCCATCATTGCATCATTCAGGTACTGTTTTTTACTGGTAGAATCCTTCACCTGGGCAGTAGCTGACATCATTCCATTGGCTGCTATCAGAACGAAAAGTAATTTTTTCATTTATGCGCTTTTAAATGTTGGTATTTAGTTTTTAATAAATTTCGCAGTGGCAATTTTTATTCCATCACGGTAGCAGTCTATCATATAGCAGCCAGCAGGTAAGCCAGCCACATCAATTGAGGCTCTGTTATCAGCAGTCTGCGCACTGCTCACTTTCTGGCCAACCATATTGGTAACGGTTACACTTGCGTTATCGCCGGTTATATTCAGCAATTGCACATTTACATATGCCGCTGCCGGATTAGGGAACACTTTCATCTCCGGCTGGCTGGTGTTCACATTGGCTATACCTGTAGTTGATGCAGGCATATTGTAGTAGGTCTTTTGTGTACATCCTCCGCGATTGGTGATTACCCAGTAGAATTTACTGGACGTTTCCAGGTCTGTAATGGAGTAATTCTGGTTATTAGCACCGGCGATCGCGGTGGAATCCAGCGTCACCGCATCATCGTAGCCCCACTGGTAATTATCCACATCGGCATCCTTGCAGATGAGCTGCTGATTAAAGTAAATAACCTCGGGGTTAATATTTGCAGCAGCGCTTACCGTGACCTGGAAGCCATTGTTGTTCCCGCAACCGAGCGAGTCATTAATAAACAGGTACACGACTGAATTACCCGGATTGTTGAAGTTTACCAGGCAATACTGCCCGGTGGATCCCTTCGCCCACACATATCCATTGTCAACAACCCAGTTGTATGTCATACCAGGCCCCGGCGGCACCGCTGCGCCAAAATTTTGGTACAAGGTGTTATCACATGCGGAACCAGATGGATGTACCGTAATATTAACAAGTGATGGCGTAGGATTAACTGTTACAACCACATTTTCAGTATTCGGGCAACCATATGCCGTCAAAGTATAGGTATATATAACTACAGCAGCAGTGGCTGATGTGTCAGTCAGAACTCCGTTTACACTCCCCGAACCGCTTGCACCCATTGTATTGCTCCAGGTATATAACGTTGTTGGCGTATAGCTATCCGGGTAATAGTTAAATGAAGCCCCGCTGCAGGTAACTGCTGTAGTATCAGATGATAATTTCGGATCGGGATGAACAGTAAGCTCGACATTCTCCGTATTCGTACAGCCGTTTGCAGTAATGGTGTAATAATAAGTGGTATTGACGTTTATATACGTTGTGTTATCCAGCGATTCATTGATGACACCGTCACTGCCCGTGCTTGCCGATGCCAGGTTATGAATACCAGGAACATAAAGACGTGTCCATGAATAAGTCGCACCGCTGGTGTTGCTGCCCGGCGTAAAATTATATACCGTATTATCGCAGGTCGTTGCGACCGATGGATTATTATTCAGCAGCGGTTTTGGGTTTACATTAACTACTACATTTTGTGTATTGGAGCAGCCTTCTGCAGTAAGTGTATATCTGTATGTAACCGGGATTATCGATGATGATGTACTATTTAGTATTTCGCTGATTGAAGCGATTGCAGCCGAATCAGCCGATTCGGTAATGCCGCCGATGGAATCACGCACCCATGCAAACGTAGTGCCAGCAGTAAGACTGGTGGCCGTATAAGCAAACACTGTGTTGTCACAAATAGAATCAGGGGTAAGGGTACTGCTTAGTGTTGGTGTTGGTTTTACAGTATCTGTCACAGTCTGTGAATTCGGGCAGCCATTTGCTGTCAGGAAGTAGGTGTAGGACACAATAACAGGGTATGTGTTCGGATTGACCAGCAGTTCGTGAACTACACCTGAATCGCTTGCTCCCAGGTTGGTGAGGCCAGGATTTTCTTCCCGGCTCCAAGTGAAAGCAGTAAGCGGAGTATTGCTTCCGGGAATGTAGGTAAACGTATCACGCGTACAGTTTGAACCTGCGTTAAGGGGTGTATTCAGCATTGGGGTAGGATATACTATAGTGTTTACAGTATCGATGTAATGGCAGGAACTTCCCGTAGGCGTAAGTGTAAATACGTAAGTCACTTGCTGCCGGAGTGCGGTTGTATCCGTCAGTGTTTCCTCGGGGCCGCCAAAACCACTGCCTGCATCATTGCTTATACCATACTGCAAAGCGCGGCTCCACGCAAAATCCGTAAGGACAACATTAGAGGTCGGGTCATAGCTGAATGTACTGCCGCTGCATACCGGCGACGCAGTAACGGTGCTGGTAAGGAGCGGATGCGGATAGACATTTACAACAACATTCTGTGTATCCATACAGGTCATGAAATTCAGTACAAATTGATAGGTTACCGGTATCGACGTATCAGTTGCATTTACAAGAGTTTCGCTAACATCGTTTGTTCCAGTTGTTCCTGAATTTGTGATACCAGCTATATCAGCCCGGCTCCATGCATAAGTAGTGCCTGGGTCTGCGACAGTGGTGGTGGGGTGATAGGCAAATAGTGAACTGTCGCAGATGGAAGGAGGTACAAGAGTACTGTTCAGCCTTGGTACCGGGTTGTCTTTTAGTACAAAGCTCATTGACTCTCCTGTACAGCCCGAATCTACGGGAGTTACTGTAATCGTCGCGGAGTCTGGATAGTTAAATGGATTAATTGGAAGGAACTTAGCTATTTTAGTTGTGCCGTTAGGGCCCAGTCCGAAATCTGTATTATCATTTATCCAGTTAAATACCACGCCCGCAGGGCCGCCGCTGAATGTGATATCCTGTGTGGAATCACCATTGCACACGGGTTTCAGCAATATGGCGCTTACTGCATTCACGGACGGTATCGCCCTAACTTGTACTGTAAAAGGGTTGGCGATGCTTGTGCAGGTTGCACTGCTCACCGTGAGTGTTCCTGAATAAACTGAAGCGGGTGCCGCTACGGGTACTGCAATTGGAAAAGCATTGGCAGGTATTGAATCTACTGTGGTATCAACAAAGCCCGCGAGATGCGCGGCGTTGCTCCACACTATTGCATATGACCCCGGGATCACATAGGTAACGGTAATAATCCCGTTAGTCGAATCGTAGCCCTGCGTATGTGTAAAGGAAGTAACCTGTACCGGATCTGTATAAGACGAACCGCCACCGCCGCCGGTCCAAACGCCACCGCCACCGCCATAATAGCCGCCGCCGCCGCCGCCAGAAATGCCCTGCGTGCTCCCGTTGCCTCCCTGAAAAGCCGACCCATCAGAGCCAGGCGCCCAGCCGGGATAAGTTGCACCTGTTCCGCCTGAGATTTGGGTACCGCCTGCCGCATAGTTTGTAGCTGTGCCACCGCCATTGATCGCACTGTTGCCAGCTATTAATCCGCCGCCGGCACCGCCAGCCCTATCACCTGTAGAATCCCATCCGTCACCGCCGCCGCCGCCGGCTACTACTAACCAAGTGCCATCAATGGAAATTGTAGAAGCACCGCCGCCGCCGCCGCCCGAACCATAAACAAACGAGCTGGCATTACCGCCCCCGCCTGAGCCGCCAAAGGCGCCATCACCAGAACCATCACCGCCAACGCCGCCAACAGCAAAAACAAGCGGCTCACCGCCAGTAACGGTAAGCGTACCTTGCACCCTGCCACCGTATCCTGGCATGTATGGGCCGGGGGTAGCGTTCTGCCTTCCACCCCTTGCTCCCTGCACATCAAATTGAAGACTGGAAACACCCGCGGGTACATCCCACTCCTGGGCATTGCCAGGTGTATTAAACATCATTGTACCAGGCCCCACATTTGTCAGGCTGGAATACGATATTGATGCACTATCCGTTCCGGCACATACTACCGGATTCGCACCCAACAACAAAGATGGCTGAGGATTTACAGTAATAATGAGGAATATCGTGTTCTCGCCGCCATTACCATCCGATACATCTATCTCGAGGACATCACCGGTAACTCCTGGCGTATAAAAAACACCCGCAGGCACTGCAGAGCCACCAGACAGAGCAACAGATGTGGGTAACCCGGTAACCGAACCAGCCGGTGTCGTCCATGTTTCTGTCTGCCCCGGATCAGGGTCGTTCACTGCGAGGTAGGCGCTTATATCATTAGGCACGCCGGCGCAAACGGTAATTTGTTTGCTGGCGCCGTAAACGAAAACCGGGTTAGTATTAGCGGCGACTACCTTGCCGTGGGCGCTTAATAATAAAACAAACACAACAAAAGACAAACCTGCAGCACGAAAACCGTTAACCCTCTTTTTGTTATTTGCCTTTAATGCGTAGAAAAATCCTGATCTCATATCAATAATAGTTTACGAAATAATTCCGAAAAATACTCAATTAACATCAGTAATGTACAGGTACATGGACTATTTTTTTAAAAAAATATATTTCAATAAATTCTTGTTATCAATTCATCAATAAAATGTTAACAGCTATTAAATATGAATTGCCGCTATGCTCAAGTTGTTGTTAATGTAACAAGACGAAATTTAATTGGGCATAATGCTGCCAAGTTCGCCAAAACAGTAATTACGTTATTTGCTAATGATAAAGTGGAAGATAATATGTCCTGTGTCGCTAAGGTTTGAATTGGCTTTCCCTGAAAGATTCAACAGATAGGCTCCATTGGCTAACGAATTAGCCAGCTCAAATTTTTCGCTGAACTTCCCATTTATGGCCTGCAACGTCTTTCTGCACACAACTTGCCCGACCATATCCGTTATTTCTATCGAAACAGGCCCGTCATCGGAACCGGTGTTCCCGGTAACCGTAAATGTCCCATTATTAGGATTAGGTATAAGCCTTACCCCGCTTATGCCTGGCGACATAATTGAAACTTCTGTGTTATTAATGCTGATGACCACCTGCGCTTCTGCCGATACTTCACCGCAATAACTGCCGCCCGATGTTGTACAGGACACAGTATCATTATTCGCCAGGCTGCTGCTCACAAATGTATCTGATGTTGCGCCGGAAACTGCGATGCCATCTATTTTCCATTGATAAGAGATACCGGTACCCCCGTTTGTAACTGTGGCAATCAATGTATCCGGCTGTCCTGGCGCCAATGCACCGCCCGGATAGGCTGCAATGCTTTCTACGGGCGTGAGCAGCGGTATAACGGTCATGTTTATATTGTTGCTGCTAAATGCGGTATCTATGGAAAGGCAGTGGTAGTTACTGTGAATAGCACAAAAAATGTTGTCGCCATTCAACGGCAAATAAGTATAAGTGCTGCCCCATCCGGCATTAATACCATTTTTCATCCACCTGTATGTTGGCAGTGAACCGCCATTCACCGGATCGGGAATAATGGTAACGGAATGTGCGGCACATATAGAATCGCCGGGACTGGCTGAAATGGTCACAGATGGCGCAACATTAGGAGTCGTGGTTACACTAAAGGTAGCGCTGGCTGTTGCCGGCATTACACATGCCGCATTACTTGCCATTGTTACTGAAAGGACATCTCCGTTCAAAGGTGCATAAGCATAGGCACTGTCGGAACCGGTAACACCAAGGCCGTTTACAAACCAACTGTACATAGGCGTACTGCCGCCAAACGCCGGTATTGCTTTGAATATAGCTATTGATCCCTCACAAACCGTATCGCCTATTGTAGTGGTTATAGTAACCGAAGGTGCAGAGATCGGAGTGACGTTAATTATAGCCGCCCCTGTCATATTGCTGCTGCACCCGGTAATGGAGTCAACTGCAAGCACTGAATAGGAGCCTGCGGCGGTAAAAGGCCCATAAGAAAGGGCCGCGCCGGTACCAGGTTCGGCAGCAACAAAAGACGCTCCGTTATACAGGTTGTAGCTGACCCCCACGCCTGAGCCATTTAGCGATATACCTAAACCCGTTCCGCCAGCGCAATAACTTCCGCCGCCGGTTATATTAAAGGATGCAGGCACTACATTCACCGTAACAATAACGGCTGCGCTGCAGCCGCTGGGCAGCAGGTACGAAATAACCGTTATGCCGGATGCAACAGCCATTGCTATACCGCTCCCCGAACCTATACTCGCTACAGTTGCCGTATTGCTGCTCCAGGCGCCGCCTGAAACCAGGTCACTGAACACATATGACGAGCCAACGCAGAGTCCGGTAGCACCTGCTATAGGGAAAATCGGATTTACTGTCACTACCTTGGTTACAAAGCAACCTGTTGACATAGTATAAGTGATCGTTACTGCACCACCCGATGCACCAGTTACAGTACCCGTAGCACTGCCAGCACTGGCAATTGCCGGGTTGCCGCTGCTCCACGTGCCGCCTGCAGTCGCATCGCTCAAATAAATGAAACTACCCTGACATACAACTGAAGCCCCTGTGATAGCAACAGGATATGGGTTGACGGTAATAATTGCTGAAGCGATGCAACCAGTAGGGAGCGTATAAGTGATGATAGCAGTACCAAGCGCCGCACCGGCAGCTATACCGGATGCAGTACCGATTACGGCAATAGCCGAAGAGGACACACTCCATGTGCCCCCGGCCAGGGTATCGCTAAAATGGGAGCTTGACCCAAGGCACACACTCCTGTTGCCAGCTATAACGGACGGCAGCGGGTTAACCGTAAATCCGGTTATGGCTGTGCATCCCGTTGGCAATTCATAAGTAATAACAACCGACCCGGCAGACAGGCCGTTTACTATACCGGAACCAGATCCTGCAGTTGCCATTGCATCATTGCTGCTGCTCCATGTACCGCCTGCTGATACATCAGATATTGTAACAGATGCACCGGCACACACACGGGTTGCACCCAGGATCGCAGCAGGGGACGCATTAACCGTAACATTCAAGGTACTAATGCAGCCCGTAGGTAATCTGTAGGTAATGGCCGCATTGCCGGTTGCTACGCCTTGCATCAGCCCGGTAACTGCGTTTATTACTGCAACGCCGGTGGTTCCGGAACTCCAGTTGCCACCAGCCACGCTGTCACTTAAAGGATAACTGACTCCGGTGCATAGCCAAGAATCGCCGGAAATAACCGATGGCAATGGATCAATAGTAACCACCTTAACAGCAAAGCAGCCTGAGCCCAATGTATAGCTGATCATGCTCGTACCTGGAGATATTCCTGTTACCACACCGGTTGTTCCGTCAGCTACTGCAATCGTAGTATTGCTGCTGCTCCATGTTCCGCTGGCTGTGGCATTAGTTAAGCTGGAGGTCTGCCCTTCGCAAATTGCTAATGTCCCTGTTATCGGCGAGGGCGAAGCAAAAACAGTTTCCATAATAGTCGCAATGCAGCCGGTGGATAAGGTATAAGTGACGATAGCAGTGCCTGCCGATATTCCGCTAACAACACCTGTTGCGCTGCCAATGGCTGCAACACCGGCAGGAACGGCAATACTCCAGCTACCACCGGTTGTTATGTCAGTAAGTGCAACCGTGCTTCCTGTGCATACGCTTGAAGCGCCGGTAATGGCTGCCGGCAATGAGTTCACGGTTACGATAGCAGTTGCATTGCACCCTGTGGGGAAAGCATATGTAATCATTGTTGTACCTGCAGAAATACCAGTAACAATTCCGGCTGAGCCTATGCTGCCTGTTGCAGGAGAACCACTACCCCATGAACCGCCGGATGAAAAATCGCTAAGCGTGGTGGTGAGCCCTGCGCATACATGCATTGTACCTGATATGGCAGCAGGCAGTGGATTGACAGTAATAATATAGGCAGCGATGCAGCCTGTACCTAATGTATAAGTAATGCCCGCCGCCCCTGCAGATATTCCGGTAACCATACCTGTACCTGCGCCAATTGTTGCAACACCTGCCGCCCCGGAGTTCCAGGAGCCGCCGGTGGTAGCATCTGAAAGTACGGTTGTTGCCGCAGCGCATATAGCCGCTGCACCTGTAACCGGAGCCGGCAACGGATTGACCGTTATAGTAAGGGTATTGATACAGCCGGTATTTAAAGTGTATGTAATGACCGATGTACCAGCGGAAACACCTGTAACAACACCTGTTGCCGATCCAATACCTGAAATGCCCGGCGATGCTGAGCTCCAGCTACCACCCGCAGTGGCATCACTTAAATTTATGGTGAGCCCGGCACACACATGTAAGGGCCCTGTTATTGCCGCAGGCAGTGGGTTCACAGTCACAGCACAAATAGTAATACAACCGGTTGGCAATGCATAAGTAACTGCACCGGCACCTACTGCTACGCCGGTGACAGTACCCGTTGATGAGCCAACAGACTCAATCCCCGGAGAACCGCTGCTCCACGTACCCCCCGATGTAGAATCGGTTAAATTAGTGGACAGTCCCAAACAGACACTTCTTACCCCGTTGATGGCCTGGGGCAGCGGATTGACTGTAACATTGGCTGTGGCTATACAGCCCGTTGGCAGCATATAAGTAATCACCGCATCCCCCGCAGATGCACCTCCTACCGTTCCTGTGCCTGCCCCTGCAATAGCTACCAAAACATCGCTGCTGGACCATGTGCCGCCAGGAGTAATATCAGTAAGCACTGTTGTAGATCCTGCACAAACATTTGCGATACCCGTAATTGCAGCAGGCAATGGATATACTGTAACAATGATAGTAGCCATGCAACCAGTAGGCAGTGTGTAAGTAACAACACCTGTGCCTGCCGAGATTCCCGTGACCGCACCAGCACTGCCAGAAACGGATAACACCACGGCGGTGCTACTCCATGTCCCGCCAGGAGCCGCATCAGTTAATGTAATGGCAAGCCCTGCACATACGCGCGCAATTCCTCCAATTGCCGATGGCAACGGATCAACAAGGACAGAAGTCGTATTCAAACAGCCGGTTGGCAAAGTATAAGTAATAGTAGCACTGCCCGCCCCGGCCCCGGTCACAATGCCGGAAGATGCTATTGCTGCGACCGAAGCATTGCTGCTGCTCCACGTACCGCCGCCTGTAATATCAGTCAATGTAGTGGTCAGTCCATAACATAGCTCCGTGGTACCACCTATGGCAGCGGGAAGTGGATTCACAGTTGCATTTGTAAATGTAGTGCAGCCCGAGCCAATAGTATAAGTGATCGTGGTAGTACCTGCCGAAATACCATGCACGATGCCGGCTATTGGATCAATAGTGCCGACAACCATATTGCTGCTGCTCCAAGTGCCTCCTGCGAAAGCATCGCTTAATGTGGTTGTCAGCCCGGCACAGACGACCCTTGTTCCCGAGATCGGCGATGGCAATGAATTGACGGTTACAACTACGGTGGCTATACAGCCTGCGCTTAGCACATAAGATATTGCGGATGTACCTGAACTGATGCCAGAAACAACGCCTGTAGCAGGTCCTACGCCAGCAACACCTGCATTGCTGCTGCTCCAGGTACCTACCCCGGTAACATCGCTTAGCGAAGTGGTATATCCGAGGCACACATTCGGGTTGCCCGTTATCGCAGCTATAGTATTCACAGTCACTGTAGTGCTGGCAATACATCCAGTTGGCAGCGTGTAGGTAATATTATCTGTGCCCGCAGCTATACCGGTAACGACCCCGGTTGCCGTAGCAGCAGTTGCGACACTCACATCGCCACTGCTCCATGTACCGCCCGCAGATGCATCGCTGAGATTCGTTGTCAGCCCCACACAAAAAACTGCATTCCCGGTAATAGCCGCAGGCAGCGGATTAACTGTTATCGCAGCGGTAACATTGCACCCTGTTGATAATGTATAGGTAATTGTCGCCGTCCCTGGGGAAACACCGGATAGAACGCCGGTAGCAGAGTTTATGGTAGCTACAGCAAGGTTATTACTGGCCCATGTGCCACCGCCTGTGGCATCACTTAATATTATGGTTAATCCCTGGCATACAGTAGCAGCACCTGAAATAACAGATGGCATTGGGTTTACAGTGACGGGTTGTGATGCAACGCAGCCGGTTGGCAAAGTATATACAATTGTTGCTGTGCCTGCCAGGTTTCCGGTCACATTGCCACTACCCGATGAAATACTGGCAACACCGGTATTCAGGCTGCTCCATGCGCCTCCGGCTGATGCATCAGTTAAACTCGTTGTTGAACCTGAGCAAAGAAAGAATATCCCGGTTATGGCAGATGGCAAAGGGTTTACCGTTACGATAGCATTCACCGAACATCCGCCGCCCGTTGGCGCGGGGATGGTATAGGTGATGGCAGCGGTTCCGGCAGAGGATCCAGCGACTACGCCAGTACTTCCCACCGCAGCAATTCCTGCATTGCTGCTGCTCCATGTACCGCCGGCGGTAGCGTCAGATAAGGCTGTTGTCAACCCATAGCAAACAGTCTTGGTTCCGGAGATGGAAAGAGGGATGGGGTTCACAGTGATGGTATAAAAAGTGATGCATCCCATGCCCGGCGCAATTGGTATGGTATAAGTAATATTTGCTGTTCCTGCGGTAATGCCCATCACGTTTCCGGTGGTTGCGCCTATTGCCGCCACACCTATATTGCTGCTGGCCCAGGTGCCGGGAGTGACAACATCCGTTAAGACCGCGGTAGCACCTATACATATCCCGGCGGGGCCGCTAATGGCAGGAGGCAGCGGAGTAACGGTTACAATAAGTGTATTGATACACCCGGTATTGATAACATAAGTGATCACAGCGGTGCCGCCCGACACGCCTAACACAATTCCGCTGCTGGTGCCTATCCAGGCTATTGCCGTGTTGCTGCTGCTCCATGTGCCGGCACCAGTGGCATCACTGATATTTATTGTTGACCCCACGCAAACATTTGCGCCGCCTGTAATAGCAACCGGCAGTGGCTGCACGGTAACAATAGTAGTTGCCAAACAGCCAGTAGGCAAAATATACGTGATGCCAGCGGTTCCCGCACTCACGCCGCTTACTATTCCTGTAGCAGAACCAACCATAGCTATAATGGTATTGCCGCTGCTCCACGTCCCGCCGGTTGCGGCATCTGTCAGGTTGGTTGTCGTGCCGGCACATAGCAGCGTATTTCCAGTGATGCCCGGAGGCAGCGGATTGACGGTAACTAACACATTATTGTAACACCCGGTGGCCAGCACATAGCTGATAGCGGCATTGCCGGTAGCCAGGCCATTAACAATGCCTGAAGCCGAGCCAACTGTTGCTACAGAGCTATTGCCCGTACTCCATGTACCGCCGCCTGTGGCATTGCTGAGACTTGCTGTGAGGCCTGCACAAACAGACGGGGTGCCTGCAATACCAGCCGGAACAGGATAGACAGTAACAACCGATGTGGTAAGACAGCCTGTGCCGAGCTTATATGTAATGTTCACCGTGCCGGCAGCACTGCCGGCAACAATACCTGTCATCAATCCCACCGGCGCAACCAAAGGATTGCTGCTGCTCCAGGTGCCACCAGGCGTGGCGTCGCTCATTTGTGTTGTAGCCCCGTAACAAAGATTAGCAGCTTGTGTAATTGTTGCCGGCAACGGATTAACAGTGACTATAGTAGCCAGTGTACACCCTGCGCCCAAAGAATAAGTGATCGTAACTATGCCAGTGCTAATTCCATTGACGACACCTGTTGCAGAGCCAACCGTCGCTAAGGAAACATCACTGCTGCTCCATGTACCCCCTCCGCCGTAAGGATCACTCAGGCTTGTGGAAAAACCTGCGCATACAAAGGCGGTACCCGATATAGAAGATGGCAGCAGGTTTACTGTAACAATAGTTGTCGTAATACAACCGGCGCCAAGTGAATAAGTAATAATAGCCGTGCCCCCTCCCGCACCACTTAGCAGGCCTGATGCCGGGCCAACGGTTGCCACTGCGGGATTGCTGCTGCTCCAGTTGCCGCTGCCGATACTATCCGTTAGCGTAGTGACAGACCCTGCACAGATATTCGTAGTTCCGTCTATAACTGACGGCTGCGGATTGCTATTAAGCGTTACAGTCGCAGCGCATCCGGAAGAAAAGGAATAAGAGATAGTAGTTGCCCCCACAGAGAGTGTATTCACAAGCCCGGTTGAGCCAATAGTCGCGACAATTGTGTTACTGCTGCTCCACGTGCCACCCGCTGAAGCATCACTGAATGTGGTGGTGAATCCCTGGCAAACGTTTGAATTGCCGAAAACCGGCAGCGGCATGGCATTCACAGTAACGGTGGCCATGACACGGCAGCCTGTAGCATACCCATAAGTAATGACAGCCGCGCCGATACCAACGCCGGTAACAATACCGGTTCCCGTGCCCACCGAAGCTACACTTGTGTTACTGCTGCTCCAACTGCCACCTGCTACAGCATCAGATAAATTAGCCAACTGACTTTGGCAGAGCGTTGTTGGCCCGGTTATAGGCGCAGGCATTGTGTTCACTGTAAAAGTAAAACCGGTAGCACACCCATCAGAAAGTGTATAAGAAACAGACGTAGTACCCGCTGACAGCCCGGTTATAATTCCGGTTCCGGTTCCAATGGTTGCCACCAAGGGATTACTGCTGCTCCAAGACCCACCACTGCTTACATCACTCAATGTAGTCGCGGTTCCGCCACACATCGATGAAATACCGGTTATCGAGGCAGGCGCCAGGTTGATGGTCATTGTGCTGACAACGCTGCATCCACCCGTAAGCGTATAAGTAATATTGGATGTACCATTCGACAGGCCCACTGCAACCCCGCTGCTTGCACCGATTATTGCAACGGAAGTAGTCCCGCTGTTCCACGCACCTCCTCCAAAGGGGTCACTCAAAATGGTAGCCGTCCCCTGGCAAAGGCTCAGGTTCCCAGTTATAGCAGAGGGGGTTTGATTTACCGTCATTGTTTTGGCAGCGGTGCATCCTGTTGGTAATGTATAAATCACAGTAACCGTTCCTGCAGCAATACCCGTCACAGAGCCTCCCGACCCTACTGTAGCAACTGAAGTGCTGCCACTCCATGATCCGCCTCCTGTTCCATCAGTTAATATTGTAGCCGCACCTGTACAAACACCCGATGCGCCGGATATTGCAACCGGCAATGGATTAATGGTGACTGCTGCGGTAACAGCGCAACCAGTGCCGCCATCAGTATAGGTTATGTTCGATGTACCTGCGCTGACCCCAATCACAAATCCGCTGGATGAACCGATAAAAACAGTTGATACATTGCCGCTAACCCATGTGCCGCCGGTTATCGCATCGGTGAGTGTAGTTGTTGCCCCCTGGCATATACCCCTGCTGCCGGAAATTGCCGGAGGCAGCGCATTTACCGTAACGGTCGTATCTGCAACACAACCAGTACCAAGCGTATAGGTAATATTTACAGTACCTGCAGCTATGCCCGTTACCGCGCCGGAAGCTGAGCCAACCGTGCCTGTAAATACATTGCCGCTGCTCCATGTGCCGCCGCCTGTGCCGTCTGTTAATACCGTACTCTGCCCCACGCATGTGGTAAGGCTGCCGGTTATGGCAGCAGGCAGGGGGTTCACTGTTATTATTTTTGAAGCAGTGCAATTGGTTGGTAACGTATAAATGACACTTGCCGTACCGGCGGCAACACCAGTCACAACACCGCTGCTGCTGCCCACTGTAGCTGCCAGTGTATTGCTGCTGCTCCATGTGCCGCTGCCACTGGCATCCGTCAGATTAATTGCTGAACCTGCACACACTACACCGGCCCCACCAATCGTTCCCGGCAAAGGGTTCACCGTAACTGTTACTGTTATCAGGCATCCTGTAGGCAGCGTATAAGTGATAACCGTGGTACCTTGTGTTAATCCTATCACAATGCCAAAACCCGATGAGGTGACCGTAGCCACTGATGTGTTACTGCTGGTCCACGTTCCGCCGGGAGATGAATCGCTTAAGCCAATTGCTGACCCCATGCATACCTGCAGCCCCCCCAGGATTGCGGTCGGGAGCGGGTTTACAGTCACGATGGTTGTAGCTGCACATCCGGTTACCAGGGCATAAGTGATAAGCACCGTGTTTGCTGCTACTCCCGTCACCAGTCCGCTGCCAGATGCGATTGTTGCAATGGTAACGTCGTTACTGGTCCAGGTGCCCCCGGGAGATGTATCGCTTAGCTGGGTGGTTAACCCCGCGCAAACACTGCGAACACCAGCAATAGGTGCGGGCAAAGGATCAACGGTAGCTATAGTAGTGATCTGGCATCCGGTAGCGGACAACTGGTAAGTGATAACAGATGTGCCGGCTAATATACCTGCCACGGTGCCCGTTGTTGGGCCTATCAACGCTACACTGGTATTTCCGCTGCTCCACACGCCGCCGCCTGTTGCATCAGTCAGCGTTGAAACCGAGCTTACACACAGTTCTGCATTGCCGCCTACAGGTTGCGGCAGTGCGTTAACCGTTAAAATTGCAGTAGCCGTGCATCCTGTAGCCAATATATAAGATATAGTAGCATTCCCCTGTGATACTCCTGTAATAACACCGCCTGCTGCCGCTGTGGCTACGGGTAAGTTATCGCTGCTCCAGGTGCCGCCCCCGGCAGCATCAGTTAAATGCGTTGCGGAACCTGCACAAACACTTATTGTTCCAGTTATCGGGTACAACGGATTTACCGTGACTATCCGGGTTGTAATACAGCCTGTGCCAAGCGTGTAGGTAATATTAGCTGTTCCCGGCGCCAACCCAAAGACAGTGCCCGAGCCGGTACCCATAGCCGCAATTGCCGGGCTCCCGGACATCCAGGTGCCCGCAGTCGCCACATCGCTCAGATCGGTCGAAAGCCCCATACAAACCGTTGCTGTGCCGAGTATAGCCGTTGGCAGGGGGTTTATGGTTATCACCGTAGTCGTGAAACAGCCCGATCCGAGTGTATAAGTGATGGTGGCAGTTCCTGTCGAGACCGAATTAATAAAACCGGAGCTCGACCCTATGGTGGCCACAGCGGTGTTTCCGCTGGCCCAGGCCCCTCCGGTGGTAGTAGGATCACTCAAGCTGCCAGAAGAGCCCAGGCATATTCCCCTTGCTCCGGATATTGCGCCCGGCGACATATTCACAGTCACTACTGCAGTAGAAGTGCAACCTGTACCTAGCGCATAACTAATTGTTACTGTACCCGGCGAGGCGCCTGTAACAACACCGGTTCCAGAAACCACAGTTGCTATACCAGCATTCGCGCTGGCCCAGGTGCCGCTGGTGGTAATATCGCTTAAATTCGTGGACGTACCCACACATATGCTCGTGTTGCCGGTTACCGGCGAAGGGGATGGTGTGAAATTAACCGTACTGTTGCCCGTGGCCACACAGCCGGAACTAGTAGCAGTAGCAGTATAGATAATTGTACCCGTAGTTGTTATGCTTGGCGGATGCACATAAACCGTATCATCAGGTGTGCCTGCTACATACGGAGTAGTCAGCCCTGCATCTGCATAAAGATCTGTTGCCGGCGACCAGGCAGGCATAACGACCGATGAGACCCCGGCGACCATCACATTGTCGATAGCCCAGAAATCACCCCAGTGCGTGTAGTAATAGAAACGTATCCTTAGATTTGGCTGCCCCAGGTATCCATTAAGCGAAAAAGTTTCACTAATAAAACCAGTGGAAGTGCCGATGCTTGCCCCTACGAAATTCTGCATGGTGGCCCAGGTAGTGCCGCCATCTGTAGAAATATCAAGGTCAACATTGAAATCACCTGCCGGCCAGTACTGATAGGCCTGCTGAAAAGTAAGCGTCGCCCCGGAGTAGGCAACCAGCGAAAATACCGGCGATATCAATTTGGAAGAAGTAAATGAAGTAGATGGTGAAGTGTCTGCATTCGACATTGCAAAAGCACTATAATCCGGCGAAAAGAAGGGGCCAAGCGTAGGATAACCATTGCCGCAGACTTTCCACCCGCCCCCGGGCAGCATACCGCTTCCTCCCGAATTATCGACAGTCCACGCACCGAGGCCGCTGTTAAAAGTTTGCGATAGCACTATAGCAGGAGCAGGCGTGCCTGTTGCGGAAATAGTTGCCACGCCGCCGCTGCAGAGTGTTGTCAATGACGGGGTAATCACCGGCGCCAGTGGCGGGTTATTGACCGTAAATGTTGTTGTTGACGGGCAGCCCGCAGCGAAGTAAGTAATTATTGATGTGCCTACTGATACTCCGCTTACGTTGCCCGATGCGTCTATGGTGGCTACTCCGGTATTGCTGCTGCTCCAGGTGCCGCCCCCTGTTGCATCGCTCAGAGTTGTTGTGCCGCCTGTGCAGGTAACAGCAGAACCAGCTATAGGCAACGGATCCGGGTTCACAATCATAGTGGTAGTACCAGAAGTAGCCGTCGTGGCAGTCACGCAACCGCTTGAGCTTGTCATTACACAATAGAGGGTATTGCCATTTGTCAGGCTGGTATTGGCATAAGTAGCACCGGTTGACACATTCGTACCATTCAAATACCACTGGTAAGCAGGTGTAGCGCCGCCGCCCGTAGGTGTTGGCGTAAAAACAACGTTGGTCCCCGCACATATTGGGCCAGCCGGGGAAGCAGCAATGGTGACTGATGGCGTAACAGGAGGGGTTAATGACAAACTGCCGAAATTTGGAGTGCCTGCGCCAGGCACTATACCGGCAATACTGCCACCAGTGATAGATGTGCAATAAATATTCCTGGCTGTTGATGAAGTTGATGTTGCCTGAACCTGCAGCCCTGTTATTTGCACCAGATCATAGCCATCAATACCGTTTACACTTATGTTTACGGTTAGCGTGGTGCTGGTAACGCTTCCCGTTACGGTATATACATTTGAACCTGTGGTAAACCCATACGAAACAGGCGATGCCGCGTTGAACTGCCAGCCAGCAGGAGCGGTAAGCACAACAACATCTGTAGCCGGCCCAAAAATATCTGCTGTGTTTCCCTCGGTGATGGTAATTGCCCCCAAGGTAGTATATGCGGGTGCGGTTCCCCCCAATGCTTTGCTGCTGCATATTGCTGTGCCTCCGCTTGCGGGAGTAACGGTAACGGCTGCATATCCTCCCCTGCAAATACAGCAAAGAATAACCAGCAGCAATATCTTTATAGCTTTTATACGTCCCTCTTTACCTGCAACCACAGTAAAAGCTGATCGTAATGAAAGTTTTCTCATGAATAAATATATTATAACCAAACATTAATTATTGTTTGGCACTCCACAAACCCATACTATATCCTCCACAAAGATAGCAAATTAAGTAATACGATTTACAACCCTCTGTAATTATAATAGCAAATATTCAGCCAGAGTTTCAAAGGCGGGTTTCGATTTTTGCGCCATGAAGGAATGTCTGATTTAAGGGCTTACCTTAGTTTTCAAATAAGTGGCGAAATCACCGCCGGATACTATACCAAATCTCATTTATGGCACGAATCATCGCATTAGACTACGGAAAAAAACGCACAGGGATCGCGGTTACCGATCCATTGCAGATAATTGCTTCAGCGCTGGACACGATCGATTCGGGCGAACTGATAGGCTATCTGAAAAAGTATATAGCAAGAGAACCCGTAGAAAAAATACTGATCGGCTATCCTTTGAATATGGATGGCTCCCCTACTGATGCTACGCCCCTTGTAGAAAAATTCATCATCAAATTCGGCAACGTTTTCCCTAACATGCCTGTGGAAAAAACCGATGAGCGCATGACCTCAAAAATGGCATCAAAAGCCATCTCCGAAATGGGATTGAAGAAAAAAGATCGTGAAAAGAAAGAATTAATAGATGCTGTAGCTGCTGTAATGATGCTGCAGGAATACCTTATGCAAATTCAAAAGTAAAAAGTCAAAAGCTGCGAACCAGTACGGAGCAACTTTTGACCTTCAAATTCCAAAACATCTTTAGAATTTCACGCCTAGGGTGAGCGCAATATTATTCAATGCATAATCAATTTTAGCCTGCGGCACCGTTGCCTGGCTTCCCGAGAAAACATAATTGGTGCCTGCACCGTTATTATACACTACACTATATGGCTGCTGCATTCCCTGGTACATGCTGTGCACAAAACCAAGGTCTGTAAAGAAATGATGGAAATGAAATCCGAGCCCCGCATTGAGATCTATGCGCTGGGTAGTATAATTGAGTTGGTTTGCCTCGCCATAAGCTGTATATGCATTCCCGTAATACCCGCCGCCTATACGCACCATAAACACCTTCCCTATCCGGCCTTCCGCTCCCAGCCTGAAATTGGACACCCCCTGGAACGACTTCTGTATTTCCTGGTTCATAGCTGTTTGATCTGCTTCAAACCCACCTGGATATTGGTAGCGCATGGAACTATAATCGACATACTCATAATCGGCTGTGATAAAGCCGATTTTTTTAAACATAAATGTGGCGCTCAGCACACCTTTCCATGGAGTAGTGAGGTTGTAGTCAAACCTGTTCTGAGGCACGTAGCCATTGTCTCCGATGAGCGTCACAGAGCTATCATTATGCACGACAGTAATGCCCGGGCTTGAAAAGTCTGAAATAGTATAGTAAGTGGGTGAATGGAATGCCGCGCCTATGCGAATGAAGTCATTGATCTTATAGATAGCGCCGATTTTGGCATTTATGCCTGTACCGGAGATATCAACGTATTCATTGTAATTAAAAGAGTTGAATCCACTCGGATTGCTTGCTGTATTACCATCTGCGAGCGTCTCAGCGTAGTAGTAATCGCGGTGGTAATTGAGATTAGAAATACCAAAGGTTACCCCCAGCATTAATTTCTCTTTGTAATTTCCGCCAAGCGAGATGGTATATTCATCTATACCTCCGCTTTCCTGTACACTTTTCATCTGGGTTACACCACCGGCAAAGGGAACTATAGAAGAAAACTGCCCGGCGGCATTCTGGTTCAGCAGGTATGAGTTGTAACCTAGATACCCTAATGAGCTATTAGGAGTTGACGATGTTGCATTGCCGGGATTCTGGTTAGCATCCGATTCAAATGCCTGCGATGCTGAGCTGGTTTTGTTCACGCCCTGGTAAGTGTATTCCTTGTTGAAGTCCGCTACCCTGTTCATTCCTAAGGCAAACGATACGGTTTTCCAGGCCCTGCGCTGGTAACGTTTTCCCTTTGCCGCATTAGTAAATACCAGCCCAAAGCTATTGATATTAAAATGGGTATTATTATCCATCGTGGTAGTTCCGTTATACTGGCTGTTGGCGCTATTCATCCTCAGCGAAGGAGTAAACGTAAGCTCCGAACTACGATATACGCCCAAGCCTGCCGGGTTTACACTAACAGAACTGAAATCACCACCTATGGAACCGAGCGCATTGCCAAAGCCCATAGAGCGGGCTGTGCCCTGCACGGTTGTATTGGAGAGATTATATGCTTCATTTATATCTTGCGCAGAGGCCGCAAGAGCGCCGGATATGAAGGTAGGCAGTAATAGAAATCTAAGGTTGCGCATATTGTTTTTTTTGTTCGTTTTGACCGAAAATAAAAGGTAATGTTTAAACGTCATTTACCCGGGGAGCGTGTTTAACACTTTGTTTCGGGAACTGATCTAAAAAAGGCATTATCACACGAAGTAATAATGCCTTTGTTTTATATAAATTTCATTGTTCTTATTTATCAAATAGTAGTTAGCTGTACTTTATCTGCGGCCACCACCACCGCCATGACCACCGCCACCACCGCGGCTGCCACCACCTCCTCCACCGGAACGTCCACCGCCACCGCCGCCGAAACTGCGGGCGCCGCCGCCAAAGCTACGTGCAGCAGGTGCACCACCACCACGATTACCGCCTGAGAAGCCACCACGGCCACCACCATATGCAGAACCGCCACCGCGGCTGCCTGCGCTATACCCGCGGCCTCCCTGGCTCGCACCACGCTGCCCTCCATTCTGACTGAAATGCTGGCCTCCGGTATTTCCTCTTTGCGACATTTGATTACCCCCGCTCATGCGGTTGCCGCTCATACCATTTGTATTACCTCTTTGGCCAATAGAATTACTATGATTAGCAGATGCAAGCGTTGAGCTACGAAGCCCCACAGAGTTAGAATTTGAAGTTCTGAGGCCATTGCCCGCAGTGTGGTTAGCTATACGGTTGCCTATGCTGGTGCGTGGGCCATAGCCTGTACCGCCTGCATATCCACCCCGGTACCCGCCTTCATATCCGCCGTAATACCTGTTCCAGTAGCCGCCGTAAGCATGACCATACCAGCCGCCCGCGTAAAACGGATAATTCCAGCAGCTATAAAATCCCGGATACCCGAACCATGTATTCCAGCCCCAGCCGCCATACCAGCACGGCCCGAAACCAAAACTAATGCCTGGGCCATACCAGGGGTTGTACCCCCACATCGGGTCAACCCAAAACGGGTTGTACCAAAATGGATTATAAAAAGCACTGTAATAACCCATGTTGTAGAATGAGTTGTCAAAACGGTTTATGCGTGAGCTGTACGAGTCATCGTCATAGTCCACATAATCATCAGGGTTGTTATAGCTCTGATAATTATCCGGGGCGTTGTTATCACCCTGGGTCGCGTTGTTTTGCTGGTTATTGTCGTAGCGACGGTTGTTTTGCCGAGTAGTATCATTGCCACCCTGATCTCTGCCGGTAGCATAAATATCATCAGTCTGGGCGCTGGCTGCAAACCCAACCCCGACGAGCAATAACGCAGATAAAAGGATACGTTTCATTTTGAATAGTTTTTTACTTAAAAATGCTTAGTGAAATTACTACTTTTGCGGTACTCCACCAATTAAATAGACCTCTAAAAGTGTGCAGAGTTTATTATGTCAAAAACTTTAACAAATAGAAAAGATGATTATGCCCAGTGGTATAATGATATTGTATTAAAAGCAGGCCTTGCCGACTATTCTGCCGTTAAAGGGTGTATGGTCATTAAGCCCCACGGTTACGCCCTTTGGGAGAATATGCGCGACGAGTTGGACAAACGTTTTAAAGAGACCGGCCACCAGAATGCCTATTTCCCATTATTCATACCTAAAAGTTTCCTTTCTAAAGAAGCCGCACACGTAGAAGGCTTTGCCAAGGAATGCGCAGTAGTAACCCACTATCGGCTGAAAAACGACCCTAATGGCGGCGGGGTGATCGTGGACCCGGATGCAAAGCTGGAAGAAGAGCTGATCGTAAGGCCGACCTCAGAAACCATTATCTGGAACACTTATAAAGACTGGATACAATCTTACCGCGACCTGCCGCTGCTCATCAATCAATGGGCAAATGTAGTGCGCTGGGAAATGCGTACCCGCCTGTTCCTGCGCACTACCGAGTTCTTGTGGCAGGAAGGCCATACCGCACACGCCACAAAGGAAGAAGCTATAGAGGAGACAAAAAAGATGCTGGAAGTGTATGCCACTTTCGCAGAAGAGTTTATGGCGTTGCCAGTCGTGCGCGGGGTAAAAACAGCCAATGAGCGTTTTGCCGGCGCTGAAGACACCTACTGCATAGAAGCCCTCATGCAGGACGGCAAGGCATTGCAGGCAGGTACATCGCATTTCCTTGGGCAGAATTTTGCGAAAGCATTCGAGGTAACTTTTAGGGACAAAGACAACAAACTGGATCACGTTTGGGCAACCTCATGGGGTGTATCCACCCGCCTGGTGGGTGCGCTGGTTATGGCCCATAGCGATGATGAAGGGCTGGTACTGCCTCCGAAGCTGGCACCGTTACAGGTGGTAATAGTGCCGATATTCAATAAGGATGCGGCAGCGCAGGCTAAGATCAACAACTTGGCGGCAGAACTAATGGCCGCCTTTAAACAAAACGGCATCCGCGCAAAGTTTGACGATGACGACAACACCCGCCCCGGCTTTAAGTTTGCCGAGTATGAATTAAAGGGGGTACCAGTGCGCATAACACTGGGTGCACGGGATATAGAAAATAATGTAGCCGAAGTAGCTCGCCGCGATACCAAAGAAAAGGAAAGCATCACGCTGGATAATCTTGCCAGCCATGTAATAAAGCTGATGACCGATATCCAGGCAAATATGTATAACCGGGCCCTGCAGTTCCGCACGGAGAACACCACCAAGGTGGACAGTTGGGATGACTTTATTAAAGTGCTGGACGAAAAAGCAGGTTTTGTTTCCGCCCACTGGGATGGTACCAGCGAAACTGAAGAAAAAATAAAGGAGCTGACGAAGGCCACTATACGCTGCATACCGCTGAATAATGAGCAGGAAGAAGGGAAATGCGTGCTTACCGGCAAGCTATCGAAGGAAAGGGTATTGTTTGCGAGGGCATATTAGGCATTGTTATATGCTATTTACTGCAGATTTTGAATAATTGAATAATAACTCCAAATCGACGCATCGGTATTGAACGAAAAATTAAAACAAAAATCATTATTCTTTTTGGTGGTTTAATTATTTACTTTACCTTTGCACTCCATTTTAAAATTTATATTACTAACGTAAGCAATGCCTACCATACAACAATTAGTACGTAAAGGCCGTGAGCAAATGCGGACAAAATCAAAGTCCCGCGCACTGGATTCCTGCCCACAACGCCGTGGTGTTTGTACCCGCGTGTACACAACTACGCCTAAGAAACCAAACTCTGCCCTCCGTAAGGTGGCCAAAGTACGCCTCACTAATAAGGTAGAGGTGATCGCTTACATCCCGGGTGAAGGGCATAACCTCCAGGAGCACTCAATAGTGCTTATCCGTGGTGGCCGTGTTAAGGACCTTCCAGGTGTGCGTTATCACATCGTGCGTGGCGCACTGGATACTGCGGGGGTAAAAGACCGTAAGAAGAGCCGCTCTAAGTATGGTACTAAGAAAGAAAAGGCAAAAGCAGGCGGAGCAGCACCGGCTAAAAAGAAATAATTTTATTAACTATATAATATAAGCCAATCAATCGATGAGAAAGGCACAGGCAAAAAAACTCCCATTAGCACCAGATCCTAAATTCAAGGATAAGAACGTAACCCGTTTTGTAAACTGCCTGATGATAGGCGGTAACAAGACCGTAGTATTAGGTGCATTTTATGATGCTCTTGATAAGGTATCTAAGACCACCAGTGAAGACGGCTACGAGGTGTGGAAACGCGCTCTTGTAAACGTAACTCCTGCGGTAGAAGTGCGCAGCCGCCGTATAGGTGGCGCTACCTTCCAGATACCTGCAGAAGTTCGCCCTGACCGTAAAATATCCCTGAGCATGAAGTGGCTCATCCGTTTCTCTCGCGAGCGTAACGGTAAGACCATTGCAGACAAGCTGGCTAACGAAATAGTAGCAGCAGCGAAGGGTGAAGGTGGTGCTTTCAAGAAGAAAGAAGATACACACCGTATGGCAGAAGCCAACAAGGCGTTCTCGCACTTTAAGGTATAATGAAATAATTTTGTGAATAATAAGAGTCCTGCTGCATGGCGGGACTTTTTTTGCGCGCTATAGCCTGAACGGCTCCAAGCCCTGGCGTTAAGGGTAGCAATGCTGTGGGGCGCGGCTACGCAAATATCCTTTCCAGCGCCCACGCCTTCAGCCGCATTTCATCCCATTCTTTTTCCGCATCGCTGTCATAAGTGATAGCGCCGCCTGTCTGGTAAGAAAGGTATTTTGTTGTTGCATTGTAAAAGAGGCTCCGGATCACCACATTAAAATCGAAGTCACCATTAGGAGCAATGTATCCCACAGTACCGGAAAAAAGTTCGCGCCGGCTCTGCTCATACCTATCTATCAGTTGCATCACCTTATACTTCGGCGCACCGGTCATACTGCCCATCGGAAAGGTGTTCCGTATCGTATCCGAAAAGGTCATTTCTTCTTTGATCTTGCCCACTACCGTTGATACCATCTGGTGTACCTGCGGAAAAGTATATATCCCGAATAATTCTTCCACTGTTATGCTTCCGGTTTCACAGCAGCGGGCCAGGTCATTACGCACCAGGTCCACGATCATCACATTTTCTGCCCGCTCCTTAATATCATTCTTTAGCTGCTCTTTTATCACCGCATCGGCTGCCGGGTCTTTATCGCGCCGAGCGGTACCCTTTATGGGTTGCGATAAAATTTTGCTGCCCTCCTTTCGCAAGTACCTTTCGGGGCTGGCGCACATCATATATTTATCACCCAGGCGGTAATATGCCGCAAATGGCGCTGGCGATAGCTTATTCAGCGCATTAAATACAGTTAACGGGTCTATCCCCGCACCATCACAGAAACCCTCATTGCAATAATTTATCTCGTAACAGTCGCCATCGGCAATGTGGGTGCGCAATTTGCCTATTGTATCCAGGTATTGTTCTTTGCCGGCCACACTGGTAAAATGCAGCTTAGCCATATCAGCTTCCTGTTCTGCGGCAACTGGATTTATTTCACCGTAAATAACACCAGGGTCATCAAAGGATTCAATAGTGAGCGTTGTCCATTCATTATTGATATAACAAACCGTTTGCGGCACAAAAAAACGAGTAGTCGGGAACCCGATTTTTCCCGGATGTGAGGATGCTAACTTGGGCTCAAGATGGTTCTTATAATCATAACAAATGTGCCCAAATATCCAATCGCCATAGCCATGCAACTGCGCAATATCCAAAAGCCCATTATTGGCTACACCCACTGCAAGCAGGCATTCATAACTTCTGTGCGGCAATTGATAGCTGTTACTGTCCAAAAAAAGAAGGATGCCGGATGGTTTCGCCCAATCCAGCATCCTTTTCTTAATTGTTGCCGCTTCATCGGCGGATATCGAGTACGTTGCGGTATTTCTTAGCAATACATGCAAGATTAAAAATCATCATCGTCATCGTCAAAGCCACCGCCGCCGCCTTCTGCAAAGAAGCCGAGGTCTTTAAATTCATCATCGTCAAAACCATCTTCCTTGGATGACGATTTCTTTTTCGCCGCCTTGCTCTTTGACTTTGGCATATCAAATTCTTCGAACTCCTTTTCTATATCGTAGTCCTCGTCCTCGTCCTTGCCGAAATCATCGTCATCATCAACGTCCAGGTCATCATCATCATCATCATCATAGTCATCATCCGACTTGCTTTTTTTAGAAGCTGTCTTCTTTGCTGCAGTCTTCTTTTTTGGCGTTTCGTCCAGGTCATCATCGTCATCATCATCATCGTCTGTGCTTTTCTTCTTAGCCGCAGCTTTCTTCGGAGCTGATTTCTTCGACGGGGCTTCGAGCTCCATGTCATCGTCATCATCATCGTCTTCTGATGTCTTCTTTGATTTAGCAGCCGCCTTCTTTGGCGCGCTTTTCGTCTCTGGTTTTACGCTTTTTTTGCTAGCGGTCTTTTTATCAGTATTTGATTTCATAGGCCATGTACTTGATGACGTAAAATTTTAACAGTTTGGTGAAATTGCCAAATTTTTTTTTGGCTGAAAAAATATATTTTTTTTAAGAAACAGTCAGCAACTGGTTGCGCCCCGTGCCGTTCGAAATAAAAGCGATCTTCGTATGCAGGTAGTTTTCTACAAAACGGCAATAGTCTTTAAACACCTGCGGCAGGTCTTCGTACCGCTCACAAGAGCTTACGGGCTGCGCCCAGCCTGCGAAAGATTCATATACCGGCGCTATCTCTTTATCGCAAACATCATAAGGAAACTCCTTTGTTTCTTTGCCATCAGCAAGATAGCTCACCGCTGCTTTTATTGGGTTGAAATTATCCAGTACATCCGCCTTGGTGATTATGAGCTTGGTAACTCCGCTCAGCATCACCGCATATCGCAGCGCTACCAGGTCTATCCATCCGCAACGGCGTGGCCTGCCCGTTGTAGCGCCAAATTCAGCGCCTGCAGCCCGCAATGCCTCGCCTGTTTCATCCGACAGCTCTGTAGGAAATGGTCCGCCGCCAACGCGTGTGCAGTAAGCCTTTGTGATCCCATATACCTCGCCAATGCGCGATGGTGCTACGCCAAGGCCGTTGCATACGCCCGCTGCAATAGTATTTGAGGAAGTAACAAATGGATAAGTACCAAAATCAATATCCAGCATGCTGCCCTGTGCACCTTCAGCCAGTACCTTCTTGCCGTTATGTACGTGATTGTCCAGCCAATATTCACCGTTCACGATCTGTAAGGAACGCATCATTTCAATAGCTTCAAAAAATGGCTGCTCCCATTGCTTCCAATCCACGACACTACTATACTGGCCCAGCAGTTGCAAATGCTTCTGTGTTAGTTTATCGTATTTGTCCTTAAAGTTTTTGCTTAGTATATCGCCTACCCTCAACCCGTTCCTGCCGGTCTTATCCATGTAGGCTGGCCCTATACCTTTTAATGTAGAGCCTATCTTATCATCACCCTTCGCGGCCTCAGATGCGGCATCCAGCGCACGGTGTGTAGGCAGTATCAGGTGCGCCCTTTGCGATACGAACAAACGCTCCAGCAAACCAGGGCATATCGGCTTTATCTTACTGATCTCGTTTTGCAGGGTAACCGGGTCTATCACTACGCCGTTGCCTATCAGGTTCAGGCAATGCTGCTGGAATACGCCTGATGGTATGGTATGCAATACTACCTTGTTACCATCAAGATATAATGTATGCCCTGCATTCGGCCCGCCCTGGAACCTCGCGATAATGTCGTACCGCTCAGCCAGGTAGTCAACGATCTTTCCTTTGCCCTCGTCGCCCCACTGCAACCCCAACAGAACATCAATCATAAAAAGTCAAAAATTAAAATTCAAAATTCAAAACGCGTGTAGAAAAAATCAAGTCGAAAACAAGCAACCTTCCGTTACTTTCTTATCAGCGCCAAAAGTAAAAAGGATAAATCAAAAAAATAAAAAAAAGATACCTGCTTAATTACTTGCAAGTTCAAAAAAAAGCCGTAAACAATTATTTTTTCCCTTCATTTTTCTCTTCATTTTTTTCACCGTCAAATCCTTGTAGCGTAGCCATCAGCTGCTGCATAGTGCGCTGGTAATTATTGCTGGAGCCATCGAGGAATATGGTATTGCCCTTGCCGTATTCTGCGAAATGTTTTATCGCATCTGTCCACATGGAGAAAAGAATGTAGGATGCATCAAGATTGGCCGTTTCCATTTCTTTGGCAGCATGTGCCATACCGCGGGCCACTTCTTCCCGGAAAAGTGCCACACCTTGTCCGCGCATCTGTGCAGCCGTACGTTCCGCATCTGCCGATATTTTTATCGCATTGCCTTCTGCTTCCGCGGCTTTTGTTTTTGTTATCAGCAACGCCTGCCCTTCATTTTCCGCGGCAGCCTTCAGGTTGTTAGATGCAACCACGCGCGACATGGATTTCAGAATATCTTCATCGAAAGTAATATCGTTTATCTGCAGGTCCAGCAAATGAAATCCCCAGCTCTCCAGTTGTATATCCAGTTGTTCTTTTACATGCAGCACTATCTCCGTCCGCAGCAACAATATTTCTGACTGCCTCTTTGTAGCCACAAAAGCCCTCACCGCACCTTCTACCGACTTAGTCAAAGCCTGTATGAAACTGCGCTCATCAATAAACTTAAATGCCACATTCTCTATGGTTTCGCTTTCCTCATTACGCACCGAGTACAGCAGCATGGCTGTGAAATACACGTTCGCCTGGTCTTGCGAAATAGCAGGTATTTTTATTTCCATCGAGCGGTTCTGGTAGGATATCCGCCTGAATATCTGCTCAATAAAAGGGACCCGCATGTTTAGCCCCGGCCTGAGGATGCGTTTAAACTTTCCAAATACAGTAATAACAGCTACGGTACCCTGTTGCACCGTTACAAAGCTCATAGATATAATGGCTATGATGACGAACAAAAAAATTAAACCTCCGGTCATAAATATTGATTTGTTCAGGAAATATACAACTTAACCTGAAAAGCAACCCTTTATAATTTAACTAACTATTTTTCTGCTCAAATAAAAAGGAAAAAAGTACGAACTTTATGCATTTGGGAGATTGCCTATCGGCTAACTCGCAAACTTTAGACTTTCCAGTTTAGACTTTAGACTATAAAGAAACCTCATGGCCAAATTGGTCCTCGACACTTCCGCGATGCAGGAAGATTTTTTTACCGACACGACAATGATCGGGATAGGCACCGCCCAGCAGGGTTATCGTTTCTGCTGGCTGCTCAA
This sequence comes from uncultured Bacteroidota bacterium, assembly GCA_903887415.1. Lineage (GTDB taxonomy): Bacteria > Bacteroidota > Bacteroidia > Chitinophagales > Chitinophagaceae > Nemorincola. The sequence continues at coordinate 194,781 of CAISPO010000003.1, forward strand.
CCGGCATTTTGACATCAACTTCCTCCGCGACCCGGAGCAAAACTTCTGCATCCAGAAAAAAGACGGTAGCCAGCACTTTTTCCCAATATACCAATACGACCTCCCCAATAGCAGCCACAAATACCTGCTCTACAAACTAAAAACCGGCAATGAATTCCTTCTGCCCGAGACCCGCCAGCTCGATTACCTGTGGCTCATACAAACCGCCACCCCCGAAGATGACGCGCGCCAGATCGCCGCAGAGCTCAGAAATGTTCCGGAAGTGCAGTTCGCGAGAATACTGGATAGTGAGCAACTGAAAAACATTAATAACCTGCTGGTGTAAATCACGCATCTTACGCTTACTATGCCCGCAGTCAAAAAATCGCATCATTTATCGCATGATATTGCAATTGGTATCTTGCAAATCCTTCAGTCAAGTGAATCCAGGTTCAGACTAGCCAATTAACCTTTATTAACCTCTCCACGCCTAAAAATAAATGGTAAACTGCCAACTTTTGTTATTTTTGTCGCTCTCTAATAATATATCATGAACTATCGTAAGATTAATAACATCACAGGTTGGATCACCGGTGCCATTGCTTTTATTGTCTATTTAAAAACTATGGAGCCCACGGTGAGCTTCTGGGATTGCGGCGAATTCCTCTCCTGTGCATACAAGCTCGAAGTGGGCCACTCTCCGGGAGCGCCGTTCTTCATGATGATGCAGCGTATATGTGCTTTATTTGCCCCGGGCAGCACTGCCACCGGCGCTCCGTCTGCAAGCACGCTGGGTACCGTGGGCGCAGCAACAATGATCAATGCCTTCTCTGCCCTTACAAGCGCACTCTCTATACTATTTCTTTTCTGGACCATTTCCCATTTTGCTAAAAAACTCGTAGTTGAGGGCAAGGCAGAACCCGATAACAACCAGACGATTGCAATTATGGGTGCGGCCCTGGTTGGCGCGTTGGCGTACACCTTTTCGGATACATTCTGGTTTTCAGCAGTTGAGGCGGAAGTATATGGTACATCTTCTTTCTTCACAGCTATAACGTTCTGGGCAGTGCTCAAGTGGGAAGACGTGGCAGACAACAAACATGCCGACAGATGGCTGGTGCTTATCGCTTACCTCGTTGGCGTGTCCGTATGTGTGCATCTGCTCAACCTCCTTACTATTCCTGCGGTAGCTATGGTCTATTACTTCAGGCGCTACCCTACTACATGGTACGGCACATTACTGGCGTTTGTTGTTGGTTGCGTGGTGCTTGGCTTTGTTCAGTTTGGAGTTATTCAGTATATCCCCAGGCTGGCATCCGTTTTTGACATCATGTTTACAAACAGTTTCGGTGCATCTTTCGATACTGGCGCAGTGTTTTTCCTGGTGCTCGTTATCGCAATACTCGTCTTCCTGCTATTCCTGGCAAAAAAGAAATCCTGGCCCGCACTGCACACCAGCGCGCTGTGTATCATATTCATTATCATCGGTTATTCCGCTTATTTCTCTGCTATTATCAGATCGAGGGCTGATGTGCCGATCGACATGACCAACCCAGACAACCCGATCAGCTTCCTCGACTATGTGGACCGTGAGCAGTTTGGTTCGCAGCCGCTGTTCTTTGGCCAGTATTATAACAGCAATTATACCGAACTGGATACATCAAAGAAACTCTACGCCCAAAACAAAATTAACGGGAAAGATGTGTACGAGACCGTTGGCAAAAAAATGGAGGCTATTTATGGTGTTGATCAGAACGGCGTAAACCAAAGCCATTTTTTCCCGCGCATTTATGAAGGCAATGACGCCAGCCATGTACGATTTTACAAGAGTTTCCTTGGACTGGATGATAAAGACGAGCCTGGCTTCAGCGACAATATGAAGTATTTCTTTGGCTACCAGATGAACTGGATGTGGTGGCGCTACTTCATGTGGAACTTTGCGGGCCGCCAGAACGATGTGGAAGGCCAGTGCGATCCCCAGCGGGGCAACTGGATATCCGGTATCACGTTCATTGACCAGATGAGGGGCCTCGGCGACTCCGACAAAATGGGCTCAGGCTATAGTGACAACGGCGCACATAATAAGCTATACTTCCTGCCGTTTATCCTGGGTATTCTTGGCCTGGTGTTCCAGTTCAACAGGAACAAAAATGATGGTATCGTTGTAATGACGATGTTCTTCTTCACCGGCGCAGCCATAGGTATATATCTTAATATGCCGCCACTGCAGCCCCGCGAGCGTGATTACGCGTTCGCAGGATGCACTTATACATTCGCTATATGGATCGGCTTGGGTGTCCTTATGGTGCATCAATGGTTCCGGAAGTTATCCCAAAGCCCGGCCGCCGCATTCGGCGCTATTGGCTTGTGCCTGCTTGCAGTACCTGTGCTCATGGCCAATGTAGAGTGGAACGACCATGACCGCTCTAAGAAAACACTGGCCCGCGCGGTAGCTTTCAATACGCTCTCCTGCTGTGCACCGAATGCCGTCCTGTTTACCTTTGGCGATAACCAGACCTACCCGCTCTGGTACATACAGGAAGTGGAAGGGTTCCGTAAAGACGTACGTATTATCAACACCAGCCTCCTTGGCATCGACTGGTACATTGACCAGCTCAACTACCGCATCAATGACGCAGATGCAGTACCTATGATCTGGAAAAGGGAAGACTACATAGGAGACAGGCACAACTATGTGCAGTATTATGATAATCCTGCCAAGAAGATACCAAAGGATCAGTACTTCAACCTCAGCGAAGTGTGCAACTTTATTATCAGTAAAGACCCCCAGAACATGGCGGGCCGCAGGGGTGGAGATGAGGTCAACTACATACCGCTCAAAAACTTCTTCGTTCCGTCGCTCAGCAAAGACGAGCTGGTAAAAAGAGGCCTCATAAACGCAGCCGATTCCAACCGTGTCGTTTCGGAAATGAAATGGTCTTATCCTAAATCTGCAGCACAGAAAGGAGACCTGGCCATACTTAATATCATAGCCGCAGTAGCCAATGAAGGCTGGAAGCGCCCGCTCTACTTTGATGCCGGGCTCCGCACAGGTGATTATGGCGGCACAGGCGATTACCTGCATATGGAAGGGCTCGTTTACCGCCTTATGCCATTCAAGTACAATGACTCTGTAAAAGTAAACTCGCAGGTGCTGGGCAGTATCAATACCGAGAAGGGTTACGATATGTTCATGAATAAATTCCTGTGGGGCGGCGCCGAAAGGAATGACGTATACTTTGATGAGCCTAACCGTCATGAGTTTGTTACCTACCGTATGGATGGCGCATTCCTCGCCAACCAGCTTGCAGCCGATGGCAAAAAAGATAAAGCGATACAGGTACTTGATAAGGTAATGGCGGGCATCACTGAACATTCGTATTCCTACGACTACACCGGCTATTTCATCGCGGCGTCTTATTACAGGGCCGGGGCAACAGCCAAAGCTGACAGCCTCAGCAGCAAAATAATGCGCAATGCCGATGTGGACCTGGCCTGGTGGGCTACCCTACCCGATGGCAGCAAAATGGCCCAGAACGATGATATAAGGCAACAATTCCAGATCATGCAGTCGCTGGCACAAATGGCCTCGCAAAATGGCGATGCAGCTACCGCAAAGTCCCTTGCAAACAGGATTGTTGGCCATGCAGAAAATTATGTTAGCTGGGTTGGCGGATTGGCTGCAGACAGCAGGGCTCCGCTGGCTGATGATGTAAAGCAGAAATTTTACGTGATGCAATCACTGGCGCAAATGGAATACATGGCCGGCGACAGTACCTCAGCAAAACAGATCGGTATGAAGATGCAGAACCTTGCGCCCAAAGTAAAGGAACTCCTCAACACCCGCAACAGCAGCGGCCCTCAGCAGCAGCAGGATGAAGAACAATAGGATGAAGAACGATAAATAAAACTAATCACGAAATAGGCTGCCTCAAAAGTTCGAGACAGCCTATTTTTATACTCAGGAAAAGCTATTCTACGTTTGTCATGCTGACGAAGGAAGCATCTTTACTCGCGCACATCACGTTCCGCCTATTCGCATTTCATACAGGTCGGAATCACCTTTAATTGTGTACGTGACTCCTGGTATGCTTGTTTTCTTGCCGAAGCACGAGGCATCTGTACTCGCACACATCACCATTGCAGGAACTGGAAGTGCAACCGGCGCTACAGGTCTGGCTTGGGTTGGCCCAGGTGGTATAACGACAAAATCAGCAACTACTCCATTCGTGCTATCAATACCTTCTGCAACTACAGGAAATGCTGGTACCTATACTTTATCTGCTACAAATGTATGCGGCTCTGTATTAGCAACAACTGCAGTAGTTTCGGTAGTTCCCGGCATACCTTCATCAGTAACAGCTACAGCTGCCTCTAACCAGATATGCAGCGGATCAGCGCTCACGCTTACCGGCACGGCCAGCGGCGCGGCTACATACTCATGGGCGGGTCCCGGCGGTTCTGCCATTGCAGCACCAACAGCATTAAATACTTTGGTAGCAGCGGTTACAGCAGGCAATGCAGGTGTTTATACACTTTCTGCAACGAATATCTGTGGTACTTCAACTGCAGTGAGCGCTCCTGTGGCCGTAACAACGGCGGCACCAACAGCCGTAACAGCGATCGCAACTCCTAATGTACTGTGCGGTGGCTCCACGCTTATGCTTAACGGCAGCGCTAACGGAGCTACAAGCTATTCCTGGGCAAGCCCGGGAGGTGCAGCGCTCGTTTCCGCTACATCTTTAAACACATCTGTTCCAGCGGTTACTACTGGTAACTCCGGTATCTATATCTTATCCGCTACCAATGTTTGCGGTACTACACAGGCAACTGTTGCGGTATCAGTTAGCCAGTCACCTTCGGTTTCGGGTTCCGTAAGCAATGTAACCTGCAATGGCTGGAGCAATGGCGACGTGATCCTCGGCAACATTATTATTTCTGTTACAGCAGCTTCAGGCAGCTTTTCCTGCATGTGGAGCAACGGATCTATCTCAACTTATGGCACATTCGGACTGGCAGCGGGTGTTTACTCGGTAACAGTAACTGATGGAAATAGCTGCGCGACTACCCAGTCTTTTGAAGTGACCCAGCCAACACCCATTACCGCTGTCACTACTATCGCTAATTCCGGCGCCGATGATGCATCAGGCGAGATTGACCTCGTAGTTTCCGGCGGAACAGCCCCTTATACCTATAGCTGGAGCACTGGCTCAACATCTCCCGATGTTACAGGCCTTAGCCATGGCGATTATTGTGTTGCCGTATCAGACGCTAACTCCTGCGCATTTAATGACTGCTATTTTGTAAATAATGCCGACGGCGACGCACGTCACAGCAATCATAGTGCAGGCGGCTCAACTACTGCTGAAAACAATCTTCCTGCGGTAACCAAGACTACTGCTTATCCCAACCCCTTTACCTCAAAAACAAGCATTACCTTCTCCACACCTGCCCAGGGGCACACTACAGTTGAAGTGTTCAACGCTGTTAATGGAGTGAAAGTAGCCACAATATTTGATGATATTACTGCCGAAGGCGCATCTTACAATTGTGTTTTCGATGGCGAAAACCTTCCTTCAGGTTTCTACATCTACAAGATCTCTTCTGATAATAATTCTTACATCGGCAAAGTCACGCTGGCAAAATAGTTGGGAGTGAGTTCTCGATAAGGGCTGTATCAAATGAAAATTTGATCAGCCCTTTTTCGTTTAATGAGCAGCGCACGACAACGGAGTCCTTTTGGCTGGCCTTTTTTATTCATCACCAGCATCTATACAAACTATCCGGAAAGCTAGGGTATTTCATAGCCAAACTATTCAGTAACTGAACAGCGCTCAGTTTGCAGGCTTATCTTGTTACCGGACAAATAAAAAAGGAAGCCACTCATGGCCTCCTTTTTCGTTATTGACATAAAATAATATGAATTAATCATTGCAGTCGCACTCATCCGGCTCCTGGTTGAAATTCTCCAGCCGGTCGCCCAGCTTAAAATTCTCAGAGCTGTCATCTGTATAATCTACCTCTGTGATCGTCCAGTGCAGTCCGTTCGGAACGCAAATGTGCATCTGCCCCACGGAATGTGGATCTATACGGTCGCCTTCTATTTTGGCTTCCTTGGTGATCAGTTTATTATAAACATCAGAATAGAAGCAATACGAAATGCTTTTTATCTTTTTGTCCAGCCTGTTTTCGATCTTTACCATGTACCGCTGCTTGCTGCAGTCGTTACAGTTGGTACATTCCCTTTTTATAGAGCAGATGTAAAAAAACTTTGTGTGCCTCAGAAAGTCATTGTCTCCCGCATGTGAAGCTGAAGCGCTTAATACAAGGAAGGAAACACAAAGCAAAACTCTTAGGCGAGATAGCATATTCAATATTTGTTTTCAGCCGTGCGCTACGCAAAGCGGCCAGTTTAAAATACTACTTTGCTACAAATATATAAAATGGCGGATAAACACAAGGCTTTAGTTTCAATATTTTTCAATGGCATTAATTGTACACCCCTTTTAAATAGTCATGGGTTTTTCGCATCTCGCTGCATTTCCATATTATCACGTATTTTTGCAATAACCTCTTTCAAATTTTCTTGTTTATGCGTGTGCTGTTCCTTACCCTTTTCTTCCTTCTTATTCACACAGGCATTTTTGCGCAGATAAATACGTCAACCTCCACAACCACCGACTCCACGAACAAGGAAAATATATATAAGATAAAACAGGATTTTCTCTACCACGTGCTGCATAACCCCACGGAAAAACGTGAAAAGGGGGAAGCCGAAAAAAAAGAGCCGGATAATGACCTGGCGAGGTTCAACAGGTGGTTCAATTTTGTACAGCCACGCTGCTACCCTACTGGCGACATGCCCCGTCCGGATATCTTAGTCAGGGAAACACAAAAAGCCAAAGCGGTAAATGCAGCGCGGAGATCGTCTGGTGCAGCCAGGAAAACCTCCGGCAGTGGCTGGCAGCCGATAGGCCCGTCGCAGGTACCGCTGAATAATAATGGTATCGGCCGCATAAACTGTATCATCATCGACCCGCTGGATACCAACACGCTCTATGTTGGCGCCGCATGTGGCGGCGTACACATCAGCCACGATGGCGGCGTTACCTGGTCTTCCAATACCGACAATTTTCCATCATTAAGCATCGCCGATATTGCCGTGAACCCTATCCATACCGATACCCTGTACGCTGCCACCGGCGACGGTTATGGATATACAGATGATAGTTACAATACTTTCTGGGGCGGCCTGTATTCTGCCGGTATCATGAAAAGCACCGATGGCGGAAATACATGGGCCACGACAGGCCTGAGCTTTATCCAGTCGAACAGGGATATTATCACCCGGCTCCTTATCAATCCCGTAAACCCTAATATCCTGCTCGCAGCAGCATCCAATGGCATATACCAGACCACCAACGCAGGGGCTACCTGGAGCCATGTGCTTCCCGGCCCTGTGTATAGTATTGCCTTCAAGCCCGGCGCACCGGATACAGTATATGGCGTTAACAATACGAACCTGGTCGTATCGCATGACGGGGGCGGCACCTGGAGTATTTTGTACGCAGGCATCAACCCGATTGCCGACCGCGCAACTGTAGCGGTTTCTCCTGCGGCCCCAAATGCTATCTGGGTTTTGAATGCCAACGATAGCCTGGTGTCTTCCCATGACCAGGGCATTACATTTACCGGCACTGCATTATCTCCATCCGACTCAGCCTACTTTTATGGTTATTACGACCGGGTGCTTGCCGTATCGCCAACGGACTCACAGTATATACTCGCGAGCGGCATGGTCATGACGTTCTCGGCCGATGGCGGTAATTCGTGGGCACGGCTCAACCCGCCGGAAGATGTGCATGTGGATAATCATGCTATGGTCTTCAATCCCCATCATCCGGCTACTATATATTCGGGCAATGACGGCGGTATATCTGTAACCCATAATTCGGGCCTTACCTGGCAAAACCTTTCTGACGGGCTCGTTATTTCGCAGGTTTACCGTATCGGCGCATCGCAGCAAAGCCCATATATGATGGTTGCAGGGCTCCAGGACAATGGTTCACTTACCTATAATGATACCGCATGGAATACAGTTTTAGGCGGCGATGGGGTAGCTTGCGCCATCAATCCCAACTATGATTCGCTGCAGATATGCTCTCAGACCAATGGCAGTTTTTTTATGTCATACGATCATGGCAACACATTCAACTACCTGCCTGTATCCACAGAAACTGGCAACTGGGTAGCGCCAGTAGTATTTGATCCCAACAATGCGCAGAATGTGTACTTTGGTATCCAGCATATTTATGCTACGTACAACCAGGGAACCACGTTTACCGAGCTTGATACCGCGGCTTCTTTTCCGGGTGGCGCACTGTGCCTGGCAATAGGTGCATCTAACAGCCAGGTACTTTATGCATCAGACCAGACAACTGTTTTCCGCACTACAGATGGCGGCACATCCTGGACAAATGTAACCGGCACACTGCCTTCCGGCGCAATCGCCATCACCCATATAGCGGTTGACCCGAGAGATGCCATGCGTGTGTTTGTTACATTTTCAGGCTACACCACCGGCAAAAAAGTGTATCTGAGCACTACAGGCGGCACTACCTGGACCAACATAACCCAAGACCTGCCAAACCTCCCTGCCGACTGTATAGCCATAGATACAAGCACACCGGGCGCATTATTTGTGGGCACCGACATCGGCGTGTATTATACCGACTCCACGATAACGGGCTGGGTACCTTATGATAATGGCCTGCCAAATGTGATAGTTGACGATATCCAGGTCAATTACGGAAATTACAAAGTAAGGGCCGCTACTTATGGCCGCGGCATATGGGAAGATGGCCTTGGCAAAATACCACCGTCATTGAAAGCGCAGCCAGCAACAGCAACATTAGCAGGTATCAGTATTTATCCTAACCCCGCAACTAGTAAATGGCAACTGCGTTTTACACAACAAAAGCCCAACAATTTTGAAGTGAAACTGTCCGATATCAACGGTCGCCTTTTATCCACGCATACCAACACTGATGTTATTGATGCATCCACGCTTGCAAGCGGCGCTTACAATATTGAAGTAACAGATGGCAGCTACCACTACGACCTTAAAGCCGTTAAGAAGTAGCAGGTGGCTAATGCGCCACTACAAAGGTGCCATTGCCTATGGTTTTACTGTCCTGGGCAACATGGTAGTAGTATTTTCCTGACGGCAGGTATTTACTCTTTATTTTAAGTTCCTTCATCTCCAGCATCTGGTACTGTCCGGCAAGTCGCCCAACCTCATCTGAAATAGTTATAAAAACGGGGCTGGATGGTTTTTCACTAAGATTAAAGTTCACATAATCGGTTGACGGATTAGGAAAAACGGTTACAGCTGGTACAACAGTCACTGTATTTTGTATCCCGGTTGAAGATACGATCTGTATGCTGGTAACCGGGTGAAGCTCATTCCAGCCATGGTCATTATCCGTTACGTAATTGCCGGTCACTTTTACATATTCGCCAACCGCGGGGATAAAAACAGTATTGGTAAATGAAGCGCACGATGAAATTGCATCAGCTTGAGTACAGGTAGTCGCACAAACTGGCTCACAAACCAATTTGCCATACTGCCCGGAATAATTGGTAGCATTCAGCATGTAATTATATTCCGTATCTACCGTGACCCGGATATGTATATCTCCGTCTGCCTCATAGATCAGGGAATACACCTTTCCGGTCACCGAGATACATGAATCATGCACAGCCAACCGATAGCTATTATATACATGCCCCCAAAGGGATTGGTCGCACGTTTGCGCTTTAGCGGGATTGCACAAAGACAAAAAGAGAGCGAAAAATACAATAACATATACGTTCCTCATGAAAAATTAGTATTTAGACCCCAAAACTACCTCTTGCGTAAGCCTTAAAAAATAATTCCTGAATTCTTAATCATAACATAATGGTTTGGTAACCTTGGGCGGATAAACTATGCTAATAGGCACATAATCTTTATCAAAAACCCTCATTTGCAGATTTTCGGTTTTGGATATATCTTTGCACATGGCAATAAAATCTAAGTTCTATGGCGAGGGCCTCACGTTTGATGATGTACTCCTTATGCCGGCTTACTCCGAAGTACTTCCCCGCGAGGTAAGTATTGTTACCAATCTCACCAAAGACATACGTATTAACATCCCGATGGTCTCTGCTGCAATGGACACAGTTACCGAAGGGCCGCTGGCTATTGCATTATCCCGCGAAGGGGGCATAGGCATACTGCACAAAAACATGAGCATAGAGCGCCAGGCCGAACAGGTGCGCAAAGTAAAGCGTTCGGAAAATGGCCTTATCCTCGACCCGATAACCCTGAAACCTGATGCCACCGTAGGCGATGCGCTGAAGATAATGAAGGAAAACAGGATAGGCGGCATACCTATAGTTGATGATAATAACCTGCTGGTGGGAATGCTCACCAACCGCGACCTTCGCTTTGAGAAAAGCATGAAGAAGAAGGTAAGCGAAGTGATGACCAAGGACAGGCTGGTAACTGCCCCTGCAGGCACAGATATGCTGAAAGCCGAAGGCATACTGGAACAATACAAAATAGAAAAGCTCCCCATAGTTGATAAGAAAGGCAAGCTGATAGGCCTCATCACATTCCGCGATACCATCCAGTTGAAAAGCCATCCTTATTCCGCTAAGGATAGTATGGGCCGCCTGGTGGCAGGTGCCGCTATAGGCATTACCGCTGATATCCTGGACCGGGTGGACGCACTGAAAAACGCAGGTGTGGATGTTATTACGCTAGACAGCGCCCACGGCCATTCCAAAGGCGTGATAGATGCGATCAAGGCTGTTAAAAAAGCATTCAAGACCATACCGATCATTGCGGGCAACGTAGCCACAGCCGCTGGGGCAAAAGCACTTGCCGATGCCGGAGCTGATGCTGTAAAAGTAGGCGTAGGCCCCGGCTCCATATGCACCACCCGTGTCGTGACCGGCGCCGGCGCACCACAGCTTACCGCCATTATGGAAGCTGCAGGCGCACTCAAAAAAACAGGCATACCCGTGATCGCAGATGGTGGCATCCGCTATACGGGCGACATGGTGAAAGCCATAGCGGCAGGTGCATCCTGTGTAATGGCTGGATCCATCTTTGCAGGCACCGAAGAAAGCCCCGGAGAAACCATTATATACGAAGGCCGCAAGTTCAAATCATACCGCGGCATGGGTTCAGTAGAAGCTATGCAGGAAGGCTCAAAGGATCGCTACTTCCAGGATATGGAAGCAGACATTAAGAAGCTAGTGCCGGAGGGCATTGTGGGCCGTGTGCCATACAAGGGCCTGCTAAGTGAAGTGGTGCAACAGTTTGTAGGCGGCCTGCGCGCGGGTATGGGGTATTGCGGTGCAAAAGACATTGCAGCCCTGCAGAACGACTCCCAGTTTGTACGCATCACACCGGCAAGCATGGCCGAAAGCCATCCGCACGATGTAGTAATAACCAAGGAAGCACCTAATTATAGCCGGTAAGAAAGGCTATCGAGATGTTATTTTCGGTGTTAATCGTCTCTTCCCAATGAGCATGAGTGAGACCTCCCCTCATGCTTTCGGGCCGGAGCCTGACTTATGTATATCCGATAGCTCTGTGGCTTTAATGCTGAAATGACCATAAATATTTGTACGTTTATTTCATTTTCACGTTAAATCGTACTTCGATGCATCTTTGCCGTCTCCTGATAATGATGTTGCTGCTCAACGCGCCTGTACTCTGTGCGAATGCGCAAAGCGATAAACAAAAAGCTAAGGAACTTGGCGCCAGGGCAGTAAAACTTGAAGATGAAGGCAGAGTAGATGAGGCCATGCCGTTATTGGACGAGGCTCAGAAACTGGCTCCTGATGATTACAATTATCCCTATGAGATAGCCTATTGCTATCGGGTCAAGGAAAATTACAACAAAGGGATAGAGGTCATGCAGAAAGTCATGACATTCCCGGATATCAGGGAAGAATGTTATCAGATGCTGGGTGATCTCTACGATCTGAATGGGGACAGCACTATGGCGTTGAGATCATTTGCCGATGGCCTTCAAAAATTCCCGAATGCCGGTAGCTTGTACCTGGAAACCGGCAACGTTTATTTCCTGCGCGAACAATTCCTTACAGCGCTTCCCTGGTACGAAAAAGGGATCGAGGTTGATCCTGCATATCCTTCCAACTACTATCGTGCTGCACAGATCTACACCTCGTCCAGCGAATCAATATGGGGTATGATATATGGGGAACTGTTCATGAACCTGGAGCGTAATTCCAGGAGAACATCGGATATGAGCAGTTGGCTGTACAAAACGTATAAAAGCAATATTGTCATAAAATCAAAAGACTCCATGGAAGTGCATTTTTGTCAGAATCACCAAATGGAAATTGACGAGAATACTATAAAGCAGGGCAAAGAAATGAGGCTGCCTTTTAGCCTCATGTACGAACCGCTGTTGATAATGTCTATGTCATTCAACGATACAATTGATGTTGCCGCGTTATGCAACATGCGGAAAAAATTCATAAGCCTCTATTACGAAAAAGATTTTAACAAGAAATACCCCAATGTGCTTTTTGAATACCAGCATACTATTGAAAAGGCCGGCCATATTGATGCCTACAATCACTGGGTATTAATGAAAGGCAATGAGGACGCTTTCGTAAAATGGAAAGACAGCCACTCATCCGAATGGGAAAGTTTCATAAAATGGTTTCAGGCTAACCCTATAGAAATTACAACAGCCAATGAATTTGTACGATCAAAAGCCTGAGTGATACTTTTAAAAATTATCCATGCTCTTCCGGATGATCTCTATACACTCATCTATCTGCGGGCGGGTAATGAGGAGAGGTGGTGCAAAACGTATCCTGTCGCCATGAGTAGGTTTTGCCAGCAGGCCGTTTTTCTTCATCGCTATGCAGATATCCCACGCGGTGTCCTTTTTGGGATGTTCTATTACGATAGCGTTAAATAAGCCCTTGCCCCTTACTATTGAAATATGCTCATGCCCCAGCGCTTTCAATTCCTTGCGCAGGTGTGCGCCTTGCACCTCTGAATTGTGGGCCATTTTCTCATCCTTAAGCACCTGCAGCGCGGTTATCGCCACCTTGCAGGCAATGGGGTTGCCACCATAGGTTGACCCGTGGTCGCCCGGTTTTATAGTAAGCATGATCTCATCATCAGCCAGCACCGCCGATACCGGCATTGTCCCGCCGGAAAGCGCCTTGCCCAGCAGCAATATATCCGGGCGCACATCTTCGTGGTCACAGGCCAGCATTTTGCCGGTACGCGCCAGCCCGGTCTGTATCTCGTCGGCAATAAAAAGCACATTCGCTTCCTTGCACATCGCTGCCGCTTTCGCCAGGTAGCCCTCATCGGGCACCACCACTCCAGCCTCTCCCTGTATTGGCTCTACCAGGAAACCTACCACATTGCTGTCCTGCAATGCAGCCTGCAATGCAGCTATATCATTATAGGGTATCACCTCAAAGCCCGGGGTAAACGGCCCGAAATCTTTCTTCGACCCCTCATCACTGCTGAATGAAATTACACTGATGGTGCGCCCATGAAAATTATGTTCGCAAGTGATGATCTTTCCTTTATTATGCGGCACGCCTTTTACCTCGTACCCCCACCTCCTTGCCAACTTTAGCCCCGTCTCCACGGCTTCTACACCCGTATTCATCGGAAGCACTTTATCATAGCCAAAGAACTTTGTAATATACTCTTCATACTCTCCCAGCACATCATTATGAAATGCACGTGATGTAAGCGTAAGCCGCTGCGCCTGCTCTATGAAAGTTTCTATGATCCTTGGGTGGCAGTGCCCCTGGTTAATGGCTGAGTAGCCCGATAGGAAATCGTAATACCGGCGGTCATCCACGTCCCATACAAATACGCCCTTCCCCTTAGTAAGCACCACGGGTAAAGGATGATAGTTGTGCGCTCCGTATTGCTCTTCTTTCTCAAGAAAATATTGTGTCTTTGACGTCGTGTGTTTAGCGGCCTGCATAGGGCAAATTTACAATTTTATTGCCATACCTATTAGCGTGACAATGACCGGGCAAGCGAAAAGATTGGAATAAATACCAAAACCAGTAAATTTGTACAAAGGCGAAATGATCATTAAGCCCGGAACAATTATGGATTCAAATTTCTTAAGCCTTTTAGTACACCCTATATACAAGACACCCCTCCAATACGATCAGGCCTCCGGCCAGATTATTGATAATATCCATAACGACCGCTTTACGGTAAAGGAAAATGTCCCTATGCTCCTGACCGCTGTGGAGGAAGCGGCCCTGATCCAAACAGAACAGCACAAAGAAGCAGGCAGCACATTCCACTACAAAGAGCATTACCAGCACGATGCTGAGACCTACGACTATTTTAAGATAACCGGAAATCCGATAGAGAAGGAAGAGCATAACCGCCTGCACCAATACATTTTATCAGAGATCCCAGCCAGCGCCTCGTGGATACTGGATACCGGCTGTGGCGGCGGCTGGCTGGCCGGTGCGCTGAAAAATAAAAACAAGAATGTGATCTCGATGGATATATCAGATATCAACCCCATCAAAGCCACTAAAAACACACCCTACCCCACTCACTACGGCCTCGTTGCCGATGTATATGAACTGCCTATCAAAGATGCTTCTATAGACTGTATCGTAGCATCTGAGATCATAGAGCACGTCAGCGACCCAAAACGTTTCCTGGGCGCTCTGTTCTCAGCACTAAAGCCCGGCGGAAAAATAATAGTCACAACCCCCTACAATGAGCGGATACTCGAATCCTTATGTATCCACTGCAACCACTTGACTCCGCACAACGCACACCTGCATTCCTTCACCGAAGCATCAATACAAAAATGCATCCCGCCCGGCGCTAAAAGCTCTAAAACAGTAATATTCAATAACAAAGTGCTTGTCCGCCTTGGCCTGCAGCGGCTGCTTGGCTTTTTGCCACTTGGTTTATACAAAGGCATTGACGGCATCAGTAATGCGCTTACAAAGAAAAGGGCTTACCGCCTCATGCTGGTTTTTGAGAAATGATTTTATCGGGGGTGATGTCAAACAACAACGCTTAACTGGCAAAGAAAAGGCGCTAACCCGTAGGATCAGCGCCTTTTATATTATTACCCTATTTACTTGCTTATCGGCATCAGCAGGTGCATTTCTATACGCCTGTTCTTAGCCCTGTTTTCCTCTGTTTTGTTATCGATGATCGGCTCTGTTTTACCCATGCCGCTGATATCTATCCTGCTCTTATCTACGCCCTTGTATATCAGGTATCTTTCCACTGATTTCGCACGATTGAAAGACAGCACCATATTCTTCTGGTCTGTGCCCTTATTATCCGTATGGCCACTGATAAAAATGACCAGGTCCTTGTTCTTTCTCAGGTCCTCGGCAGCTTCATCCAATATCGGGAAATCGCGGTCAGCTATATCAGCCTTGCCTGTTTTGAAATTGATTACGTTCCTGGAAAGCTCTATGTGGTGTATCGCAGCTTCCGCCGGCGGGGCTGTTGTTGCTGGCCCTGAAATAGATGCTATCACTGATTTCCTGTACGACGAGCTGTCTTTACAGCCGTGGTATTGCGGGAACCCGGCTTCATTCGGGCACCAGTCATCCTTATCCGGAACGCCGTCATTATCCGCGTCCGGGCAGCCGTGCGTAGCCCATGGCCCTTTCTCCAGCGGGCACAGATCCACCTGCACCAGTCCCCTGCTGCCTTCATCCCTTACATCCGGCACACCATCTCCGTCAGCATCGGGGCAACCATTTGCATCCCTGCTGCCAAAGGTGTGCGGGCAATCGTCAAACTTATCCGGGATACCGTCATTGTCAAAATCCGGGCAACCGTTAAACTGGGCTAAGCCTGGCTCTGTGGGGCATTCGTCCTTTGAATCCGGCACACCATCTCCATCCATATCCGGGAATCCGCCAAAATAATAACGGAGGCCAACATTTATTCCGTAGGATTGTACGTTATTACTTGCCAGCAATGCATTGATGGAGTTATACGACCCTACTTTATCTGTCAGCATTCCGTTATTGGAATTTTTAAACGTCATATTGGTATAATAGCCCCCAAGGTCAATAGCAAGATGATAGTCCAATTGGTAGGAAAACGCCAGGCGGGCGATAAGTCCCAGATTAATGGATTGCGTGTAGTTTGAACTGCCACTCTTGTTTGTAACTTCCTTATTTAACCCAACGTTATAACCGTTCTGATTTTTTAGATTAAAATAAGCGGAAGTATCTCCGCCTGGATTGTGCAGGCCAAAATTCGCCTTAGTGATCAGCCAATCATTAGGGGCGCAACCATTGGGGCTTGCATCATAAACATAATGATCCCCATTGTTCTGATACGCTGCCTCGTAGTCAAACGAAGCATTCGAATTACTATAGGAATTTTTCGTAGCGACACTTATCAGTCCACCAAGATCAGCATTGATGCCCACTTTCTTACCCAATTGGTGTTTGAACTTCAGTAAGATGGGAATATTAACGTTTGTAGCCTTTATGCTTTCTGTTATTTTGCTCTTTGCAGTTATGATCTGCCGGAAAGTATCATTTTTAAAATCAGTTGATTGGTATTCGACGCGAAAATTATCCATCGTCAGGTCGCCCGTTTGCTGAAAATAGGAAATGCCAAGCCCTACGCCAAACATACGGTTATTGTCAAAAAAATAACCGCCAGTCAATTCACCTCCACGCGAATGCGTGGTACCACCAAATTGGGGAGTAGCTACACCTTTGTCGCTTATAAGTAACGGGTATATATTTGATAAATTAGCCAATTTAGCTGTTTCTGTAAGCCAGCCCTCCATATAGTTCAGGTCCAGGCAAAACCTGGGTAGTTGCTGGTCGGGTGTTTTAAGGTGCATAAGGCTATCTTGTGCAAACCCTTTAAAAATTGAAATTGATGCGATGAGCACTAAAAGTATCTTTTTCATTATGATGATTTTAAAAGGCCGTGATTAATTTTTTACAAAATGAGATGAAGCAATGACGCGCCCGTTATTGCGGCAGATTGCAATGAAACTACCTTCCGGCAGATCACTGACTGAAAGCGTTACTTTGTTATCAACAAGCGCAGCAAGCGTTAGCCTCTTCCCCAGCATATCATATATTTCTACAGTCAGATTATCACTGGTGATACCTACCAGCTCAAAAGAAAGTTCGGAATGGGCAGGGTTTGGATAAACCAGCATTACAGGCGCAACGATCGCATTTGGCTTGTGCGACCCGGTTTTAGTTATATATGATTTCTGCACAAAAATATCGCCATTTATTTTTTGCCAGGTTTTCACACAAAACGTTTTGTCAGCATCTGTTATATTAACTGTTTGCCCCAAGTCATCCGTTACCCCGATAAATTCACAATCCTGATTTTTCTCAGAGTCCACCCCCTGTTTTAACGTATGAAAAGTCAGCGAATAAAGGCTGTCGTATCCCCACTGATAAGAAATTACCTTATCGGTGTCATTATAATCGCAAAATAGGGTTGTGTCGTCTTTATATAAAATCACATCGGGCTGATAGGCGGTTTTGTATATATCAAAAGAAGCCGTTGTATCAGTGTTAAACTGGTAGGTGCCAACACTTGCACATTCTTTAAAATCTCCTACCCATACAGAATCCGTTATAAGGGGAGCAACAGATACTCCAGGATCAGTAAAACCAATCAGGCAGTTTGTTGCGAAGCCGGTCTCCATTTTTAATGAATCGCCAGCGGGAACGGTCCATATACAGGACAAGGAGGTGAGGTCGCTGTTTGAAGAACTGAAATTCTGGTATAACATCCCTTTACAGAATTTGTCCTGGCCAGGGGGGGCGGATATTTTCGGTTTTGTTGCTGTTGGCTTTACAACCAGCTTAACGGTATCAACATTCATACAGGTTAAATTATTGGCTGTATTTGCTAACTGATAAACAAAATACAGCGTATCCAGAGTGTGTGAATAATTGGTGGAAATAAATTGGTCTATGTTGCCGGTAAGATCGTTGTTGGAATTAGTCGTATCACTCGGAACAAGAGTGTTATTATTTACATGCACCACCCTCCATTCATAGTTGATGACGTTATCACTCACGTTTGAAGATGCAGGGTATAAAAAAGTAGCATCGCTACAGATTGAGTCAAGGTGAGAAGATTTGAGGTGCGCCGTTGGCCTTACCCAAACTGAATCTCGTTGAACAGTAGGATTAGTACAGCCATTGGCTGTTACCGTTGCAGTAAAGACGATATTCTGTGTAGAAGTAGCCGAATTGGCCAACGAATCACTGACGTGGGAGCCTGTGTCGGAAAGTATATTAAAACTTATACTGTCCGCATGTTGCATTTGCCAAGCAAAGGAAGCGCCAGGTGTAGAGCTTGCAAGAGTTTCATTAAAATACAAATTGTTGCACGTATAATGCGGACTGACTTTTAAAACAGGTGTCGGATAAACATGATTAGTCTCAGTAAATGAATCTATACACCCTGCCAGTGTTTTGAGCGTGATCTTATATATAACAGAATGAGTAAGGCTGTCACTATTATGAAGTTGCAAAGGATCGTTAATAGTAAACATACCAGTAGTCGTAGTATCTGCAACTGTATCGGCATTTGTAGTAATGTACCCAATTGTGCTTCTCATCCAAATAAACGAATCAAGGCCGTTTGTAGGGCTGGATAACAATTGGACGAATAGTTGGTCATTACAGATAGACGTATCTCTTACAACCAACTTCGGCGTTGGGTTTACCGTAATGGTAATTGCCACAGGGATACCAGGACAAACATTAATCGAAGGCGTAACAATGATTTGGGCAACAATTGCGCTGGTACCAGTATCCGTTACAGCAAATGACGAAATGGATGATCCTGTCCCGCTTGTAGTTGTAAGAAGCGTTGCCGGGTTCAAATTTGTCCAGCTATACGAATACACGTCGGAGAACGCAGTGTCCGTGCCCTTGTGAAATAAAAGAGGGTAAGTCATCGAACCATTACATTCATACTGGTTTTGGCTGTCGATCACCACCGTCGCCGACGGGCGTACAGTAATTATAAACTGCTGCGAATTTCCACCGCCATGGGGGTTCACGGTAAATGTATCTGAGAGATAAGTTGTACCGCTATTTACCACTGTGAATACTCCAATAGCACCTGATTCATCTGTTGAGCCCGAAGTACCGGCAAACCCTCCGAAATTTGGCCCTGTGAACGACCAGTCATAAGTGGTGCCGGGGATTCCGCCGGTAAACGCCACAGTATCGTAAACAAAATTATTACAAACGAGATCATTCAAACCTCCGTCCTGCAGCCCATGAATGTGGAATGCATTTACAGTAATGTTAAACGACATTGTGCTTCCGGGGCACGCAGTATCTGTACCTAATATCCACGGCGTAACAATAAATGTGGATACTCCATTGCCTGCAGTGGTAAAAGAACCGACAGAATCAACGCCTGATGCAGATAGCCCTGTGCCGGTGGATGTATTATTGTTGCTCCAGCTAAAAGTGTCAGTGTTATTTGAAGAAAAATGAACGATTGCCGTCATTTGCCCTTGATTGTAAGATACACTGCTAACCGGAGAAATGTTTGGCGGCGGGTTTACCGATAGCACTTCTGAAACAGTATCCGTGCATCCGTTCGCAGCAGCAACTACTGTGAGTGTGGCAGATGTGGGGTTGACCACTGATGTGTCCGTAGCAGTAAAACCCGGGAAAATGGCCGTTGTCCCAGACAAGGCCAAAGCTGTGCTTCCGCCGAAAATAGTCTGATTATCTGTCCACCAGGTGTATGTTGTTCCGGCAACTGAATTTACAAAGGGGTATTCACTGACTACTGTACCATAGCAATAAGTCCGGTTTGAAAGGTTTGTTGTATGCGGAGTAGGATAAACAGTAATAGTAAAAGTTGAAGGGCTCACGGTGCAGGACCCAATTGAAGGAGCTACAGAGTAAGTTGCGATCACAGTTACATTACTTGCATTGGTAGCTGTAAAAGGAACAGTGATCGAATCTGGTGAAGACCCCGCTGCCAGGCCAACTGAAGAAGCTGTTACCAGTCCCCATGTATAACTATTCAAAGGATCGGTTGGCCCCGAAAAAGTTATACTCGCGGCAGCTCCGTTACATTTCTGTATATCTGTAGTAGTAACAGCAGGGGTTGGGTGAACCGTAATAGTTACTACACTGTCAGGGCCAGGGCAGGCACCTATAGCGGGAGTAATGGTAACATTGGCAGTTACATCTGCATCAATCCCGTTAGTTGCATTAAACGTAATGTTAGCATTGCCTTCGCTGCCAGTTCCGGTAGCAGGATTGTCGCTTACCCATGAAAAACTTGTAATTGACGGATCTGTTACCTTAACGAAGTTTACAACAGACGCGGCTCCATTACAAAAAGTATAGCTGCCACTGCGCACAGCCGGTGTTGGATTAACTGTTAGTGTAAACGTCAGCGGATTGCTGGTACAGGTTGTCGCCGCCGAAATAGCAATAACAGAGATCGTTGCGGCAGAATCTGTAAAGCCATTGTTTACAGGAGCGAACGTTGGTATAGAAGATGTGCTGCCGCCGGAAGCAATTCCAATAGACGGCCTGTTATTGGTCCATGCAAAGGTTGCGGTCAGATCGCCGGAGGTAAAGCTAATGTTCTGCGGCGCGTCTCCGTTACAAAGTGGGCTGCTGCTGTTTCCAGATACCGAGATCGTAGGTAGTGGGTTCACGGTTACTGCAACCGTATTGGTAACACCCGGGCAGCCGTTGGCAGTTGCGGTGAGTGTATAAACGCCTGAATAGTCAGTGGTTGCAGAAGGCCTTGAAGGATTGAGCGCGCCGGAACTAAATGCAGCTGGCCCTGCCCATGAATAACTGACACTTGTACCTCCGGTTACACCGCCTGAGAGGTCAAGTGCGTAACCGGTACATATGGGAGCATTGCTTGTTGGATTTACAGCCGTCACCATAGTATTTACTGTAACAATTGCGGTAGTGGCCGTAATTGTACACGAGCCGCTAGTTGCCATAAGTGTGTAAATGCCGGCACCATCTGTCGTTATACCATTGACAGATGCTGTTATTGAAGTAGATGAAGTGATCGCACCCGGTCCGCTCCATAGGTAAGAGGAAGCCCAGTCAGGGCCACCGGTAAGCGTTCCGTTCAGCGCTAAATTATCTCCGCTGCAGGCCGAGTTTGCACCGGTGCTGGCTGTCAGCCCATTCACAACAACACTTTGTGAATAGAAAGTATCTGAACAACTAGTCGAAGTATTCGTTACAACCAGTGTATAAACCCCAGCCTCTGCATTTGTCATATGTGCAATGTTATTGTTGTGGTGAGTTGACCCGTAAGAATTTGGACCGCTCCACAAATAAGCATCACCAGCAGTAGGGTTTACTGACACATTAAGTGTTGCCGCCGGGCATATTGGGTTTGGTGAAGTGCTGATCTCATAGCCGGTGGGGCTGGTTTTAACAGTAACGTCCACGGTAACAGAGCACGTAGCCGAAGCATTAGTATAAGTGATATTAGCCGTACCCGCCGATTGTCCAACAATAACACCGGATGACACGCCGACTGAAACATGCCCCGAGCCGCTGGCCCATGTTCCGCCCGTAACGAGATCGCTTAAAATAATTGACGCATCTTCACATACTGACGAACTTCCTAAAATGGATGTAGGCGTCTGGTTAACATTAACGACGGCAGTCGTATAGCAACCTGTACTGGAAAGAGCATAAGAAACAATAGCTGCGCCCTGCGTCACTCCGGTAACGTCCCCGGTTAGGCTTGCAACCGATACCAGCGGACTGGCGCTGCTCCATGTACCAAATGTTGTTGCATCAGTCAGGTGGGTGGCATTGCCCGTGCAAACAGATAAATTTCCTAGAATATCGGTTGGGTTCGCATTAACAGTAACAACCGCACCGGCAGCGCACCCACCATTAAGTGTATAAGAAACAATAGCTGTTCCTGCACTTACTCCCGAAACAACGCCGGTCGAGCTATTAATGGTTGCAACTCCAGGAGCCGCACTGCTCCAGGTTCCCTCCAGCGTAGCATCCGTCAGGGTAATTGGTGCGCCTACACAAACCGGAACGCTCCCATTAACAATATCAACATTCGCATTCACTGTAACAGAAATATTGTAAGTAGCCGTTACACTACAGGCGCCAATACTGCCGTTACCATGCGTAACAGCAACCTGGTAAACAACTGTACCCGCACTGGTTGGCGTGGCCGTAGTAGACGAAGAATTGATATTGCTAACCCCAGTACCACTCCATACATATGAAGTAGCTCCACCAGGATCGCTATTCAGCGAAAGTGTTATGGTGTTGTTCACACATGTTGCTGAAACCGGGTTTAACGTACACGTTACTGTCGCATATCCCATTTTTGCGCCCGTGCAAAATACAAGCAGTAAAATAATTTTTCTAAGTAAATTTTTCTGATTCATTGGGGGAATTTTAAGTAATGTATGCTTTTTCATGTCTTAAGGATTTTTATAAATTGGAATGTAAACATAATAACTGGTGAATTCTAAAGCAAGGCAATAGCCATGTTTTTTTTAGGAATTAACTAAAAAATCAAATTCAAGTATTAGATTTACAGCACTTAAATTTTGCATAATGAACCGGCTGATCACCCTCTTTTTTTTCTGTTTAATGCTGAACTCTGTTAATTCTTTTTCCCAGGAATTAAAGGGTGACGTTCTTTGGGTAAATGCGTTTACTCCCGCCACAGTCAGGTTTCCTGATAAAATAACAAGTGCCATGCCCGGCTGCGATGATGGGCTGTATGTGATCACAACAAATGAAAATAAACTGGTCATAAATCCGGTAGCAGAGAAAAAACCGCCCATGTGCCGTGTGATGGTAGAAGAGGGCGGCAGAAAACACATGCTTAAGGTCTATTTCCAGGATAATGATGCCGACATAGACCTTGACAAATCGTTCCTGGACCTGCACACTATTGATTTGCTGAAACAAAGAGTAGCGCAAGTGGAAGCTAACAAGCAAAATCAGCAAGGCGCAGGCTCCGGAGGCAAGGAAACGGTATTGCCGCCCCCGCCGCCCGTAGATCCTCCCCCACCCCCTGCGCAATCTGTTACACCGCCGCCGGTTATAAAAATAGACAGCGACTATGATTTTGACGGGATAAAATATTCCAGGGCCCAGCTTCGCGAAGCCGCAATGACCAAAATAACCAAATTCAATCAAAACCTGGTAATATTAGCCAAGCCTGCCTCCCCGGAAAGGAAACAAACGATAATCGACAATATAATGACCTTCTTCAGGAGCGATAAAAAGGTCACTGTAGAGGTGAGGAATAAAGGCAAAGAGCCTTCCCACTATCCCATTTTAGACTACTTAAAAAGGTTCTCGAATTTATCCTATACAACAATAAATATCCAGAACAGTGAGCTGACTTTTGTGGGGAAATTTTATAAAAATGAAGATGGAACCTATCGGGGAATAGTAGTAGCTCAGCAAACGTTTACTGCTTATAATGAACGTGGGGTAGCTTACACGGACGTTACCACAAAAGACTATGAAATAAAGGTTAAGGTGATCGAGCAATATAAAGACGGGGAAGTACGAAAATTCATAGATGTTTTCCTCGGCAATATTTCGATAACGGAGGATAAAAAACAACAGTAGCGGGCAACTACTATTTATCAATTCCTGAATGCAACTGTAGATAACCTACCAAAAGCGCATTTTATTGGTTTAATTCGTATGAAACATGATCAGTACAGTATATTCGCGGCTTACTTTTTCCTTATTGCTTACTGTCACTTTTAGTTTCTGCAGCATACAGCAAGCGGCTGCACAGAAAAGAAATGAAGATAAGATCACAAAAACAGACAGGGAGCAAATTATAAAGACCGCTAAAGCCACCCTTGATAACTTTATTGAACGCCTGAAGATCATTTCTGATGCTAATACCAGCGAAGCCGAAAAAACAAACGCTATAACGTCAGCCCTCAATGGGGAAAACTACATTTTCACAAAAAAGGCAACAATAGAAGATGATCTGGATGCCGGCATCCACACTTCTGGCAAGGCTCCTGTACCTGTAGAAAATTATCTCAATAATTTTATGAGCGCATTTTCAAAACAGGTCTCCATTGCATTTAAAACCTTTAATACGGACATCATGTGTGTCAAAATGGGAAAGGACAAGATCATGTCTTTAGCGCTCCCATTTAATGAAACAATTGATGGCACCGACTTAAACGGTACCAGATATACCGAAAATGCCCGGGCCGCCACTTTTATTGTATTCAGGCTGGACAATGGTGATTGGAAAACAATTATCTCGGACATTAGTTTTTACAATGCAAATAAGATCAGTACACAGGATTGTATAGATATCGATGAAACTGGCTCAGCAGCAGCAAAAACCGCACCTGATAAGCCTGACAACTATTATTCTTATATGCTGTCTAGAGGCTCGCGCTTGCTGTCTGAGCATCAGTTCCCCGAGGCTTATTATGCGTTGAAAGAAGCGGCCCGGAATGCCAAATATGCTCCTGATGCCGGAAAAAAACAGGCTGAGCTAATTGACGTTATGACACGCGCGGGCAGCAAAGGTGTGAACAATGACCTTATCAACCTTTTAACAAATAAGGGCCGCCAACTGGAAGCAACACATTATTACCGCGAAGCATCCCAATATTACGCCTACGCATATGCGCTGAACCCGCAAAGTACAGACCTTAGGCTCCGCAAGTCAAGAATGGACGAAAAGGCAGCAATTCAAAAGCAGTTAGATGGCGACTTTGATAAACAGCAGTATGCGATCGCTATTTCAGAATACACCAATGCCATTAATAACGATCCGGAAAACTCTGACCTATACCTGGGCCGGGCAAAATGCTACGGGAAGATAGACAGCGCCTTTGCGGCTAAAAGGGACTTTAGCAAAGCACTAAGCTGCGACCCCACGAATATAGTAATCTACAAATGGAAGGGAAAGTATTTTGAGCAGCAGAATACCATAAACACTTATGACAGCGCCTATGCATCTTTCATTTATTATGTCAACAAGGCCGACGATAAAAACGATCCGGATGTGATGTCTGCTATGGCAGAAGCCACTTTTTGCAAGGGCATGAGCCTGTCAATGCAAGGGCGCTTCCCTGAAGCCATAGACTCTTTTGACGCAGCCATAAAACAAAGGAAACAATATACTGGAAGTGAAAATGAAAGTGAAAGCGAAAATAAAAGTGAGCAGTATAAAGAAGCCTATTGTTACCGGGGCTATTGTTTTCTTAAAACAAACAAAACCAAAGAGGCTTTCGAATCTTTTAAAAATGCACTGGAAATAGATGACAATTACCCTGATGCGCATTTCAGGCGTGGTGAAGCATTATTCCAGGAGGGCGGCGGAAAAAATGCTGATGAAGGCATTCGGGAAATGGAAAGAGCCATAGACCTGCTGGCTAATGTAAAAAATGAGACCTGGTTTTCCTGGAATATTGAAGTAGGAGATAAGCTGACACAGAACCGCAAGTTTGAAGACGCTATTGTATATTATGACAAATGCATCGACGCAACCACCAGCCAGCAACGGAATGACCATACCGAGTACTACCTTAAACGCGGTGAATGCTACAAGCTATCGGGAAGAAAAGATAAAGCCCTGAACGATTTTATGACTTATAAAGCACAGTGTGAAAAAAGATACATCCCCCTGGCGCGCGGATTTCAGAAAGAATGGGATGAGCTCAATGCTGGAAAATAAGCCAGGCAATGTGCTGGCGCAGCTTTTTCCGGTCGTCGCAATAAATTTTTAATTAAACAGGTTAATAAACTGCTCAAGCATGCAAAATATTTATAATAAATAAAATGCTGTAAAAATAACCTTATTTTAGAATCAGGCGTTTTTTGGCATCATTTTGGTTTGTTTAATAATTGTGGACAAAATAAATTACATTGAGCTGGCATTTATTTGATAATAAAGCCATAATTTTGAGTGTTCACTGGAAAATAACATTTGGATTTCATCCCGATGATCGGGTTAGGTAAATTGTGAATCGCTTTTTGAGATAAAGAAAATGAAAGGGAAAGTATTTTTCATATTGGCAGTAATAGCTTTCTGCGCAACCGGCGCCTCTGCACAAAGGGTCGTTGAAAATGCGCGTAGAGAGGCAATACTGGTTCCCGCCAGGGGAGTGGCAGCACTGCCGGACAGAAAGGCCTGTGCTATTGCCAACAGATCTCCTGACCGTACAATAACAGTAAGGGTTGAAGAGTCCATTTCCATCAACGATTTTGTAGAAAAGAGAGTGAGGGAAATTGCAAAAATTGGCCCTAAAGACCAGAAATTCATCGGCTATACCGGCTGCGAAACAGACGCGCTAAGCCAAAGGTGCGTTGGTTACAAAATCCTTGTTGCCTATTACGATGAAGTACGCGTCGTACCTCATATGAAAGCATCTTCTCCTATGGCTGCACAGGCCCCGGTTCAGGGTGACAATTCCGCCAGCCAGGGCAAAAGCAATTAATAGTCTTTATGTTACCAATCTGGTATGCATACCTGCATAGGGATAGTGCTGTATCTGCGCCCGCAACAATACAGGTTCAGTTATCAATGCATAGTTCAACTCGCTGATTTTCAAGACTACAGCTAGAAATATAAAAATAAAGCAGCCGTTTCCAGCTGCTTTATAAGGCAGTTCCACTAATATTCAAAAAAAGCTAACAGACTGAGTCTGTTTTAAAGCAATAAAGCAGCCGTTTCCAGCTGCTTTACAAGGTAGTTCGACTAGTACTAAAGAACTTTTGTCGCTGCTTTTTGTTGCTTGCTATTGTTAACCCTGAAACATGCTATTATAAAGCATCTTGAAAGGTATTAGATTAATAACAGGTAACAGAAATTAGCAAACGATAAAAAAAAGTGTACCCCACAGTGTACCCTATTCATACTTTACTTACCTTTACTATGGTTAACTAAAATACACCATTATGAAGGTATCGTTTTATTTAAAAAATCCCAAAGGCACAAAACAGAACTTAGAAGGGCTCAATCCTACAGCGATATTTGCCCGCGTATGCTATGACGGCTATAAGTTGAAGTATTACACCCCGGAAGCAATTTTACCTAAATTTTGGAATGAGAAAGCCAAACCCCACCGGGCAAAGGAAACCGCCAAATTTGCCGAATACCCGGAATTTAATAAACGGCTGGATAACATAGAGACCGCAATAAAAAACACGATCAGGAAATACATTAATGATAACGCGAACAAGCCCCCGGCCCCGGCAATACTAAAACCATTGTTGGATAATGCAATTAAAGACGGCGGCAAGGTTAAGCAGGAAAACCTGTTATCATTCTTTGACATTTTTATCAATGACAGCAAAACAGGTGCTAAAACCACCAAGCGCGGAAAGCCAATAACCCCCGGCACGATCAAAAGCTATACAACTACAAAAAGCATACTGGCAGATTACCAAACCCATAGCCGGAAACCTTTGGACTTTGAAAGTATTGATATGGCTTTTTTCAATGACTTTACTAAGTATTTGACATTAGTTAGAAAGCAATCCACAAACTATATAGCTAAGAATGTCAAAGTAATTAAAACCGTTCTGAATTATGCTACAGACATGGGTTTTAATAATAACACAGCATACAGAAACACCGGGTTTAGCTCCCCTACAGAGGAAACCCAAAACATTTATTTGCCAGAATACGAACTAAAGGAAATAGCCGGGTTAGATTTGAGCAATGACCTGCCATTAGACCGGGTACGGGATTTATTTTTGATAGGCTGTTATACCGGATTACGGTTTTCCGACCTATCAATATTGCACCCGGACAACATAAAAGACGGAATGATTACCATTACCCAATTAAAGACCGGGCAGCCCGTAGTAATACCAGTGCATAGTATGGTGAGCAAGATATTAGCCAAGTATAACGGCAATCTCCCCCCGGCGCTGACCAACCAAAAAATGAATGATGCACTAAAGGACATAAGCAAGCAATGTAAGGCACTAAAAAAGAAAGTGAGCATAACATATACAAAAGCCGGGAAAACGGTAGCAAAAGCCACAGAGGACGGCCAGCCCTCCGAAAAATGGCAGTTTGTAACCACCCACACCGCCCGGCGCAGCTTTGCTACCAACCAGTATTTAAACAAAGTGCCTGTTATCACTATTCAGGCGATCACAGGACACAAGACACAGGCGGCGTTTATGAAATACATAAAGGTAGCACCTACCGAACACGCCAATATTTTGGGCGATCACTGGAAGGAACAGGAAACGGCAGAATCAAAGACTATAGCTATATAACCACCGACAAAGTTTAGTAACATGGAACTTTCAAAAACAGAAACAGAAAGATTATCAAACACTGAAATGCACAATAGACATTTATCTTTTCGTGTAAATACTGCCATTAATATTGCCCGATATTTTGAAACAGAAAATGTAAAAATTCAATTATTCCGAAAAAACCCAACAGATAGCAGAGATATTACAGGGAATGAATTATTTGTAGAAAATTGTAAAAAAGATATTGAAAATATTAAACTTGAAAGAAAAGGGCAGAGATACGCAAATGCACAAAGCATAATGAAAACCCCATTTGCAAACCCCGATACAAAACCGGGGGAATTTGAAACTTTGTTAAGAGATAAATTTAAAAGCGAGAATAGCGTTGTAGAGAAGTTTTATGCATTTTCTGTATATGCAAAACACCAATTAAATTATAGTGAAAAATCGCAGTGGGATGGTAGAATATTGTCGAATCAAGATTATTGGAGTGAATACTATTATTTATTTCCGATTTTAGATTTGTGGGTTGATTTTCTTAAAAAAGTTGCAGCGGGTAGTGTAATTGTGAATAGGGATGCTATCACAGCCCCGGAGCCGAAAACATTAGTAACTATCCCACAGACAGCCCCCTGCGACACTAAACCAAGTTGCAAGCAATACGCCCTATATTATTACTTCCTTTGGCAAAGCAGTGAAATTGAGGGATTTAATGCAGGTGGGCGATCTGAATGGTTGAAACAAAAATCTATTGAAAATAATATCAGTTTACAGAACTTAAAAGTACACTTTGCCAAAATATTGAACGATAATAAAAGGTGTAAAGCAACAGCGCCGAATGTAACTAATCTTAAAAAAGTAAGTAGCATGTTAGCGGAATACCCAAAAGCCCTGAAACTTGCATCAGTAGCGTTAAAGAGCGCAAAAGACGGTCAAAGATAGTACCCCCACATAGTACCCCCCACATAGTTACTATTTTGATTAAAATGGGTTAACATCAAAATAGTTTTGCGGTATCAAAGCGCACAAAAGCACTTCGATACTTCAAAAATGGAAACATTACAAATCAACAGCCTGGAGCAAGTACCGGGAGCGATCAACCAAATATTTAAGAGGTTTGACGAATTACAGGCGCAAATAAACAGCCAATCCAATCAACAGCCCACCACAGCAGCCCCGGACGAATTACTGACCCGGAAACAGGCAGCAGCGTTGTTAAAGGTATCATTACCCACCCTGAACGAACTTACCAAAAACGGGAAAGTACCGGGGCATCGTGTACCGGGAACAAACCGCCTACGATATAAGGCCAGCGAGGTAAATAACGCATTAACCGAAATTAAACCTGCAAATCTTACAGCATAACTGCAAAAAAATAATCCCTTCATGGTTGAAAGACCGCAAAGGGATTTACTAAATTTTTTGTTGGAATTTTCGCAGGCCAAAGGTAATTACTATCCTACCTACCAACAAAATTTTAGTTGATAAAATCTATCATCCACAACTAAAATTTTATCCAATGCCAACAGCAGCAGACAAACCAAATGGGGACAAAAAATCCTCATTGCTATCAACCATAGAGGAGCAAGGCAAAAGCCTGAAAAACAAGCATGAAAAACCCATTAAGGGTATAAAAGGCGTAAACAAATCCATACCTGAAATAACGGGAGATCAGTTACTTCTTTCAAAAATTGAATCAATACTTTGTTTGGTTGAACCATTTTTGCAACAGGTAGGGTTAGCATGTTTGGCCGGAAGTTCGGATACTGGTAAAAGCTCACTTCTTAGACAATTAGCAATAGCCATCGTTACGGGTGAAACCCATTTTTTAGGCTTTAATATTCACGCAATCCACAGAAGTGTAATTTATGTTTCAACAGAAGATTTAGAACGTGAAACAGCCTATTTACTTTTCAGGCAATCAAACACGCATTTACCGGAATCTTTACAGGGATTAAGATTTTTATTTGATACAACAGACCTATTAAATGAACTTGATAAAAGGTTATCAAATAAACCTGCAGACCTTGTAATTATTGATTGTTTTTCCGATGCTTACGGCGGAGACTTGAAAGATACGCAGCGTATAAGAACCTATTTACACCCATATCAGGAATTAGCAGCAAAGCATCAATGTTTGATTTTATTTCTACACCATACCGGCAAGCGAACAGAAAATTTTGAGCCAAGTAAAAACAACCTGTTAAGCGGACAGGGTTTTGAGGCAAAAATGAGGTTGGTAATTGAATTAAGAGCCGACCTTATGAATCCGAATCACAGACACCTATGTATTGTTAAAGGAAATTATCTGCCTGCAAAACTTAAAAAGGAAAGCCACCTGTTAAATTTCGATGAACAAACTTTCACGTTTACAAATACAGGCGAACGAATCCCATTTGAGTTACTTGTAAAACAGCCTGAAACTGATAATAGTAAAGCAAAGTACGAACATGCAAATGAGTTAAAACAACAAGGATATAGTTACGATCAAATAGCTGAAAAGTTAGGTTATAGCTCAAAAGGGACTGTTTCAAAACTTTTTGACAAAGCCAAAAAGAACGGTTGGGATATTAACACGTTTCCAAATGGAAACAACGGAAACCAATAGGAAACAATGGGTTAAATAGCGTTTCCTGTTTCCACGCTCTAAGTGAAAAGAAACAGGAAACGCTAAAAAGGTAAAATAATATGGATACCACTTTATCAGATCAAATTGAGGCAATTAAAAGCCACATTGATATAGTGGATATTATCGGGCAATTTGAACGAATGAAAAAACGGGGCCGGGACTACTTTTGCAAATGCCCTTTTCATAATGAAAATACCGGGAGCTTTTCAGTAAGCCCGGCAAAAGGTATTTATAAATGTTTCGGGTGCGGGGTATCAGGGGATGCGATAAAATTTATTCAGGAAAGGGAAAAGCTGACCTATATAGAGGCAATGAAATGGTTAGCGGATTATTACCACCTGCCATTAGATGACAGCAGCCCCCGGACATACACGCGGCCCACACCCCGGAAGATCAGCAGACCGCAGCCCAATACCTCGCCAGCTACTTTCATTTCAAAGGATATTTTTAATAAGTCATTGAGCCATTATAGCGACAATAATTTAATCACTTTCCTGCATACCCTTTTTGAGCCTTGCATTGTCAATATGCTAATTGAGAAATATTATTTAGGCACATCAAAGTATTATCCGGGTGGGTGCATTTTTTGGCAGGTAGATGAATTGGGGAATATCCGCAGCGGCAAAATAATGCCATACAGCCCCATTACAGGCAAGCGGGACAGGCAGGCAACCCCGGTTAGTAATTGGGTGCATACTGTCTTAAAAATGGATCCGTTTACCCTGCAACAATGCTTTTATGGGCAGCACCTGCTTTGCGAAGATACCAGCACACCCATTGCCATAGTTGAAAGCGAAAAGACGGCAATAGTAGCAAGTGTATTCATTCCCTCTTTTATATGGATTGCATCAGGTGGTAAAGGGAATTTAACCCGTAAGAAATGCCAATGTTTAGCCGGGCGCAAAGTTGTGTTATTCCCCGACCTGGGGGCGGTGGAAGATTGGCAGTGGGTAGCCGGGGAATTATCCGACATTATCGATATAGAGGTAAACGATTTGCTACAAATAGCAGCGCCAGAATACCAATTACCGGACAAATCAGACCTATGCGATTACCTGACCAGTGAAGCAGCCCGGACGGAATTAGTAAATGAGTTTAAGGCGGCACTGATTGAGCAAGCCCCGCAAACAATAAGCGAAGGGTTACAAATATGGTTGGACTTTTCAGATAAAGGATTGAGGCGCAAAGATTGTAGCCGGGCCTGTAATGAGATCAGGCAGGAATATGATTTTGATATTGTAAGCTAAGTCCCTCAATAAGAATTATGATAACCAATTTTAAAATTATCTTTGAAAGGACTAAAACAAAGCAACTGAAAATAAATTAACTGATAAGGGTATATACAATTTTGCGTTTAGCATTATTTCTTGTAGCGAAATCTGACAATTTTATACAAACAGAAGTAATAAGCGAAACGCTCACCAATGCGTGGGCTTCGTTTATTTCTGTTTGGGCTTGTCAGAGCCTCGCTACGGATAGATGAATAACCCACGCAGTTTTTTTATGGGTAAATGGTGGCTTCTTACCTCAATAAAACAAAAAAAATGAAACACACATTAAAAACGGCGTGGATACTCTTTTTAAATTTCTTAGCGGTAAATGCTTATAGTCAAGAAATTAAAAACGACCTTTCAAATATGCATCTGAAAGGTAACGTTAAGACTTTAACCAAAAAAAACTATACCGTAGATTATAAGTTTGGTAAAGAGCAAAAAACGCTTATTTCTATTTCTGAATTGAGTTTTAATACCAAAGGAAATTTATTGAGTGATATTGAATACTCCGCCTCCCAAAAGGTCAAATCGAAACGAGTTTTTAAATACGATAAAGATGGCTTTGTTTCTGAAATTGATGATTTTGATAGTTATGGTAAACTTAACAATAAAATCAATTTCAACAATAATATTAAAGATCGGATTATTGAAAAGACTGAATACGAAAGCAGCGGAGAATTATCAAACAAAACTGTTTGTAATTACAATACTAATTGGGAACCTACAGAAATAAAGACTTATGGTACTGATGGTGCTTTACAATTCGCTTATGAATATTCCTATAAAGAGAATGTAAGCGCAATGCTTAATGACGGAACTATCCCTCTTCTAAGTCCTAAAGTCGGCAATGAAAAAAAGGAATGGAGTGGTTCAGATTACTTTGACGGGAAAATTGAAAAAAGTATTCCAACAGCCAATGGAACTGTTACTACCACAGAATACTATACAGATGGGAGTAGAAAAAGATTTATAACAACCCTCCATACAGCAACTGGTACGAAAACACTTACAGGAGAAATTTATAAAAGTCCCCAAAAAGGTTGGGTAATAAATCACTATAATAACAGGGGGAATAAAGAGAGCACAATCTATTACAATTCCGATGGTAGTATCAATAGAACAGACGACCTTAGTAAATTGAAAATTGATAAAACAATTGAAAATGGGAATTATATAAGCAATTTTACTTTTGATAAAGATGCAACCATTACACAAATAGATCAGTATCATGAAGATGAAAAACAACCAGTAAGCACAAATTATTTGTACTTTAATAATAAGAAGTTAATATTAAACGCAGGTATTGTGCCAATTATTTACAAATACGATACTGCCGGTTATCTTATTGAAGAGGGAATAATTAAAGGACAATGTAAGATAATATATGATTTTGAAAATGACATAAGTGGTAATATGATAAAGAGGATAGCACATGTATATAAAGACAACCATCTACTATCTATGGATGCTGCTTTAGAAATACTATATCCTCCTTTATTGACAGGTAATGATGAAAATGAACAGGACGAAATAAAAGAAATAATAAAAAATTACACCTACGATTCACATAAAAATATATTGGCAGAATTATATTTTGTAAATAAATTTGACAAACCAACCACGGTAAAAATTATAGAATCAACAATAGTATATTACTAATTGTCACTCCAACTAAACAAGACACAATTAGCGCACCCTATAGGACAACCCTTGCCAACAGTATTTTATGCCGCATTTGCAAAGTGTATAGGGTATGCAGCAGGAATTACCCACCCCTGCTAAAAAGGCTAAGGTACTCCCACAGCTTTTTTTATTATCTGCAATATATGATAAATCGCGTAGGGAGAAATGTCTCATACCATTTCAATGTTTGTAGTAAAAATGTCGAATAAAATGGCTGAAAGTATTGTCAATACTGAAAAGCCATGTGGTATTTGTTGCAATATTGTGGTATTTGTCGGTTTATTTTGTCGTATTTGTTGCAGGATAGAAAATCCGGGTAGATATTCGGTAAGTAGATCAGGGAAATGATTAAGAGAAATAAAGGATGAACGATTCAAAATATACCCTAAAGTGTACCCCTACTAAAAATAATAGGCT
This sequence comes from uncultured Bacteroidota bacterium, assembly GCA_903887415.1. Taxonomy (GTDB): domain Bacteria; phylum Bacteroidota; class Bacteroidia; order Chitinophagales; family Chitinophagaceae; genus Nemorincola. The sequence continues at coordinate 229,098 of CAISPO010000003.1, forward strand.
GCAATCTATTGATTTACAGCCTATTATGAAAATTCAATGTAGTTCGACTAGGATTCGAACCTAGACTAACAGAGTCAGAGTCTGTGGTGCTACCGTTACACAATCGAACTATACGTTATTCTTAATATTTTTACTTCTTACTTCAAATTTCTTATCAGACTGACTTCAATCAATTTCTTATCAGAATGAGTCTGTGGTTCTATCGATACAATCGAACTATTCGGTATTCTTAATTTTTACTTCGTATTTCAAATTTCTTATCAGACTGAGTCTGTGGTGCTACCGATACAATCGAACTGTTCGGTATTCTTAATTTTTACTTCGTACTTCAAATTTCTTATCAGACTGAGTCGGCGGTGCTACCGATACAATCGAATTGTTCTGTGCTACCACAACCGAACTCTTTATTTCGGAGTGCAATGTTAGCGCATTTTGCAAAAAAAGACAAAAAAATAATTGCCTTCCCACGCACTGCGCCTATCTTTAGAGACACAAGAGGATAAGTGGAGCTAAAAACAAATACTGGCAGTAATCATCGGTTTGTGTTTATATTGCTATGGCTGCTATGGGCTGCCATAGTTGTATCCTGCTGTTTGTACCTGTTTTCCAGTTATTCCGCTTTGGTCTCATGGTACCTGGGCCTCAACAATTGCTTCTACCATAGCCTTAGCTGGGGCTCAGATTTTTTCACGCCCGGCATCAAGTCAGATGGCAACATGTATTGCATCATCGCTATCGCCATAGCGTCTGCCGGGCTGTTTTTCATTATAAAAGGGCGAAAAAGCAAGCCAGGGGCATATCCTGTCCTTAAAACAAAGATTACCCGGCATGATCTGTTGCTGGTACCCGCATTGGTCATAATTGCCTGTTTACTTTGGTACAAAGGAAACAGCGCTACCCTCACCGCCCACGATGAAATTTTCTCCGCTTTTTACTTCGCGGGTGCACATCCCTTCCAGGCTATATCATATTACATATTGCCCAATAACCACTTGTTTTTCAACCTGCTGAACGCTGTCTTATTCCACTCTTCCGCCGATAAAGTTATCACCGGAAGGTACATTTCTCTGTTCGCATATTGTGGCTTTATAATCGCCGTTTTTTATTGGTTTAAGGGCATTGTTAAAAACAACTGGCTTGTGTTGCTCATAAGCATAACGCTTGCCTTGCAGTGCCCCGTTTGGGGTTTTAGCTTCCAGGCACGCGGCTACGAGCTTTACCTCCTGGCTGGCTGGGGTATGGTCGGTTCCCTTTTTGCTTACCTGCGGGCTGCCCATCCGCGCTGGCTGCTCATTAACGTCGTCTGTTGTTCGCTGGGATACTTCAGTATGCCGTCGTTCCTGTACCTGCATGCCGCTCAATTGTTGTTTGTGCTGTTGTACATGCTTTTCTACAAGACAAAGGAGGCCAGTTTCTGGATATACCAGTTTGCAGCGGCCGGTATTACCTACCTGCTATATCTGCCTGCGCTTTGCTTTTCAGGCCTCACAGCGCTTACCGCCAATAGCTATGTAGCACCTATGAGCGGGTTTAAGCAAAAAAGCACATGGGATTTCATCCAATGGATGTGGGCTACATTCCAGTCTTATATAGAGCACATATTTTCAAACATTCATTTTGGCAGCGTTTCCTTTGATCTTGTTTTATACTTCGTTCCGCTACTGCTTTTGTTCAGAAGAAAGAATAAATCCAGCATACTATTTGGCACCTTCTACCTCGTGATGTGGCTCGTATTTTTCCTCCTGGCGATCATTATGAAACGGCTGCCTTTCGAGCGTAACCTCATTATCCATTATAGCCTCACATTGGCGGGAGTGATATTAATGCTGGAATGGATAATCGTTTCTATTGCTCAAAAAACAAAGCTGCGACTTCCGCTCACCATACTATTTGCTGCTATAGTAACCTGCCTTTCGTTTCATTTTTTCCTCACCAACGATACCTTTATAAAAACTACTCTTTACGAGCACGATATCAATCAAGCCTATAATGAACTAAGCGAGGGTCTGGACTATATACCGCCCGGCAGCACTGTAGCCTTTTCAGACGAAGGCTTTTTCTATCGTTATATCTGCATGAAGCATGGCTGCATAATAAGTAACTGCCCGTTGGGAAATGAAACATATTATGTGAAGGAAAATTACGAACAGCTACCCACAGCCTTTACCGGCAAATACAAGCTGGCAAAACAGCTTGGTGATCATGCTATTTACAAGAAAGCGGATTAACCAGGAACACGTATCCCCTATTAGCACTACACATAAAAAAACCGCCCCGAAATTCGGGGCGGCCTATATAAAAACAATCCAAATTACCAATTCCAAATACCTGATTCCATAAAGAATTAAGCAGTCACCTTACCCTTGGTCTTAGCTACCACCTCATCCTGTATGTTACGAGGAGCAGCGGTGTAGTGGCTGAACTCCATTACTGAAGTGGCACGGCCTGAAGACAGTGAACGAAGCTGTGTAACATAACCAAACATTTCGCTCAGCGGCACTTTTGCTTTTATCACCTGCAGGTTGTTACGGCTGTCCATACCTTCCAGCATAGCGCGGCGGCGGTTAAGGTCACCGGTCACATCACCCATGTACTGATCAGGCGTAGTTACTTCCACCTTCATTATCGGCTCCAGTATTACCGGCTTGGCTTTCTTACCTGCCTCACGGAAACCAGATTTAGCGCAAAGCTCAAACGACATACCATCAGAATCGACCTGGTGGAAAGAACCGTCGAATATACGCACCCTCATACTCTCTACAGGGAAACCAGCCAAAGGCCCGGTGCCCATAGACGCTTCAAAACCCTTCTGTATCGGGGCGATGAACTCACGTGGGATAGAGCCACCAAATATTTCGTTGATGAACTGGAAGCGGCCTTTACCTTCTGCAAGGAAAGCATCTTCAGCAGGTCCTATTTCAAAATAGATGTCTGCGAACTTACCACGGCCACCCGTTTGTTTCTTATAGATCTCACGATGTTCTACCATCATGGTAAATGCTTCTTTATAAGCCACCATCGGTGCCCCCTGGTTGATCTCTACCTTGAACTCGCGACGCATACGGTCAACGATGATTTCCAGGTGAAGCTCGCCCATTCCGCTCAGGATGGTCTGACCGGTATCTTCGTCTGTTTTTACACGCAGCGTAGGATCTTCCTCTACCAGCTTAGCGATTGCCATACCCATCTTGTCCACGTCTGCCTGCGTCTTAGGCTCTACAGATATAGATATTACAGGCTCTGGGATGAACATGTTCTCCAGCATGATCGGGTGCTTCTCGTCGCACAGCGTATCACCGGTCTTGATTTCTTTAAAACCTACTGCAGCGCCGATATCACCTGCCTCGATGAAGTCGATTGGGTTCTGCTTGTTGGCGTGCATCTGCATGATACGGCTGATACGCTCGTTCTTACCAGAACGTACATTAAGCACATAGCTACCTGCATCCAGGTGGCCGGAATAGCACCGGAAGAACGCCAGGCGGCCTACGAACGGATCGGTCATGATCTTGAACGCAAGCGCTGCAAATGGCTCCTTCGCATTCGGGTGACGCTCTATTTCTTCGCCGGTATCAGGGTTAGTACCCTTGATCGCTTCGATGTCCATAGGGCTAGGCAGGTAACGGATCACGCAGTCAAGCGCTACCTGTACACCCTTATTCTTATATGCCGATCCGCAAAGCATTGGTACAATGCTCAGGTCCAGGCAAGCTTTACGTACTGCTATATGTATTTCGTCTTCGCTGATGCTGTTCGGATCTTCGAAGAACTTTTCCATCAGTTGGTCGTCATATTCAGCTACCGCTTCTACCAGGTGCGCGCGCCATTCGTTCGCTTCGTCCACCATATCTGCTGGTATATCGATCTCCGTATACGTCATACCTTGGGTAGCATCGTCCCAAATGATACCCTTCATCCTGATCAGGTCCACAATACCCTTGAAACCATCTTCAGCACCAATAGGTAACTGCAGCGGCACCGATTTAGCGCCCAGCATGTCCTTCACCTGCTGCACCACCATCAGGAAGTCAGCACCCACGCGGTCCATCTTATTTACGAAACCGATACGGGGAACCTTGTAACGGTTAGCCTGGCGCCATACAGTCTCAGACTGCGGCTCTACCCCATCCACTGCGCTGAACAAAGCCACAAGGCCGTCCAGTACACGGAGAGAGCGCTCCACCTCAATGGTAAAGTCCACGTGGCCGGGAGTATCGATGATATTAAATTTGTAGTTCTTTGATTCCGGCAATTTTTTACCCTGTACGGTTGGGTAGTTCCAGAAGCAGGTAGTAGCTGCCGATGTGATCGTGATACCACGCTCCTGTTCCTGTGCCATCCAGTCCATCGTAGCTGCACCCTCGTGCACCTCACCTATCTTGTGGTTCACACCCGTATAATAAAGGATGCGTTCTGTCATTGTTGTTTTTCCCGCATCAATGTGGGCAGCGATCCCGAAGTTGCGCTGTAAGAGTAGATCTGCCATTGTTTATGTTGTTAAAATCGTTTATCTTTTGAATTCGAGGTGCAAAGGTATGGGTTTAATGTGAAAAAAGGACAACTGTAAGATTGGGGAATTGTAAAATTTTGGTAATCAGCTTAGATGCTACTATTTGGCTTCAGTGGCTATGGCACACTTGTGCGACACATCTCTATTCTGCGTCATTACGGGTAGCCGTCATTTCAGGAAAAATAGTAATCACCGCTTATATCTGATAATTCATTAGCTATCCAAATCCACCTCCATCTTCGATCTCTTTTCAACAATAAACTGGAAGTACATGCTATTGGTGCAATAATAATACACATTTTGCCATCGTACCCACAGGATTCAATTTGCAATTTTCTGTATTAATTCATCTTTTTTCCGGGAGGACACTTCCGCGGTATTTCCTGACTTCATTACCAGCTTATATCCATCCTTTCGCTCGAATTTTTTAATATGATCGAGGTTTACAAGGAAAGATTTGTGGGTACGGAAGAAATTTTTGCCCGATATCATATCTTCAATGAAACCAAGATTTTTTGAGGATATGATCTTTTCGCCTTGCGAAGTATAGATCAATGTATAGTTAGCCTCCGCAATGCAAGTTTCAATTTCAGCCTTATGGATAATGACGAACCCATCCAGCGTGGGGATTGTAATTTTTCCCCGTGCTACCGGGTTATTCAGATTATATAATAGCGCTTCAAGCCGTTGCTTATACCACGAAAAATTCTTCTTTTTATTGAATTTCTGAACAGCAGCGACCAGGTCGTCCGCCACAATAGGCTTAAGCAGGTATTCAAGGCACGAACACCTGATCGCCTGCAGGCAATACTGATCGTATGCTGTTGTGAAAATGATCTCGAAATTAGGATCTTGTATCTGCTGCAGAAAGCTAAATGCAGTCTCTCCGTTATTCAGCTCAATATCTAAAAACACGATCTCCGGCTGGCCAGAAACAACTGCGTCAACAGCCTTGCTTACTGTATTGCAAACCTCATACACATAAACTTCCTTACAGTGATTTTTAATTAGCTGCATCAGCGAGTTTGCGGCTTTCTCTTCATTTTCTACAATAAGCGCTTTTATCATGTCAATATTTCTTCATAGTTAACAAATACTATTGTTACTCTTGTTCCTGCAGCGTTGCCGTCATCGTTTGTTTTATCATGTATTTCAATGCTGTATTTTTTCTTTATTTCTCTTTTTTGCTCCTGGAGGGCCGCGCGGGCCTGAGCTAGTTCTGTACCTATCGAAATATGATCCCGGGATTTATTTTTTTCGGCTGCGGCTCTGCCGATACCGTTATCATCAATGATACAAGTCAGCGCTTCAGTGCCCCCAATATCAGCCAGGCTGAAGGAAATAGATAAAAACCCTCTTTCCGTTAGCGGTTGTAAGCCATGTTTTATTGCGTTTTCCGCAAAGGGCTGAATGAGCATCGGTGGTATGGTTTCAAAATCAGTGTCTATTTGTTCGTTAACAGTTACAGAATGGTTGAATGAATGATTATGCCGCATTGCTTCCAGTTCCAGGTAGTTGTTTAAAAACTGTATTTCCTCTTTCAGCTTTACCGTGTCTTTGCGTGAATGCTCCAGGGTAAGCCTTGACAGTTGCGCAAAGTCGCGTAAATAACGTACCGCGTTCGTTTTATCTTCTTGGAGTATCAGGCTTTGGATACTCGCCAGCGAATTAAAAATAAAATGCGGGTTCATCTGTGCCTGCAGCGCCTGGGCTTGCACATTTACCAGTTGCTCTTCCAGGTTATTTTTGAGCGTCGCTTCCAGTGAAATGTTTTTTCGCAGCTGGCTTGTTATTTTCTGCCTTTGCAATAAGTATAAGACGAGAAATAAAACAACGAGCAATAACACGGCCGATACCGCACCGAAAATAATTTTCGACTGCTTTATTTCTGCTTGTTTCTTTTCATTGTCACTTTTAAGCAGGCTAATCTGAAAGTCGGTTTTCATGCTGTCTTCAAATTCTTTTTGCCTGTTCTCCATCCCTGCTATTTTTTTTGCGCTCGCCAATGAGAACAGCGAGTCCTTGACAACCATGGCTGCATCGGCGCTTTCCAAGGCTTTCTTATAATTGCCGGAGAGCTTGTATGCCTTCTCCAATTGTTCGTAGCAATTCCGCATTATTTCAGGGGCGTCTAATTGCTTAGCGCTGTCCCTGGCGCGCAGCAGATAGGCGACCGCAAGGTCCAAACGAGCCTGTCTCCCTGCCGGTATTTTTTCTTGCCCGCCCACCGGCACACCGTTAACATGCATGGCATTGCCTGGCGCTGTTACATTAAAGTTATTGTATGAACGGGGATGTTTTGCCGTATCGGCCGCGAGCTCCAGGCAAGCATTTCCTGTTTGCTCCAATGCCCAGGCGGCTTCATTCCTGTCGCCGATTTCTTCGGCCATATAGAACGCACGCTTGGTATAGGTAATAGCAGCAGGGTAATTTCCTTCCTTTGCGTAAGTATCTCCTATATTGCCGGTATATATTGCGGCGCCTCTTTTATCGCCATTTTCCTCGGCAACCTTCAGGGCCTTAAAATTGTACTCCAGCGACATGCTGTAATTTCCCTGCTGGAAATAAAGCGTAGCAATATTGCCGCTGTTGATAGCCACCCCGCCTATGTCGCCTCGCTCTTCTTCCATTTTCAGCGCCTTCAAATCATATTCCAGCGCTTTGGCATAATCACCCTGTTCCTCATAAATAATACCGATATCGCCGGTATTGCGCGCCACGCCTTCCTTGTCGCCAATTTCATCTTGTATTTTTATGGCTTTATAAAAATATTCGAGTGCCCGTGCATAGTAGCCTTGTTGCCAGTAAACTATGCCGATATTGCCGGTAATAGTTCCGACACCTTTTTTGTACGCTATTTCTTCATCAATGGTAAGCGCTGTGGCGTAATATTGTAATGCTTTGGTGTAATCGGCTTTTCGCCAATAATGTACTCCCAAAACACTGAATGAAGCTGCAATGCCCTTCTTCCAACCCAGTTTCACGCATAGCGCAGAATCCTGCCGTCCGTATTTAATGCCCTCCTCATTGCTGATGTTTTGGTACATAGAGGATATGCTGTTCAGGATTTTAGCCTTGCCGGTATCATCCTTTTGCTTCTGCAGTTCCTTGAGCATAGAGTCTATAAGCGCCTGTCCGCGTAGCGGCGCAGCCTGGAGCGCGCCCCCAGCCCATCCGAAGGAAGAAAGTACAGAGATGAACAGAAGTGTGAAAACCTTTTTCACAAATGATTGTTTGGGAGAAAGATATAAAAAGTTGTTCAAACCTTGATGCCTGAATCACAGTCATTAATGAGTAAGCATTGGTGCCAGTCCCTTTTCTTGAGTGGACAATTTACGTTCATACATTAAAACTGCACTTTCATCCTTGTAAATGATGCCTTGATACAATTACTACCGTCAGAAAATTTTCGGAATTTATTTTTGAATCAGTCGCTGATTCAATCGGAAAAACGTCTTTTAGCAGGGCAACAATGCACTAAAATATTTTTCATTAAAAAAACGCTCTAATAAAAATACATTATTATGAAACGCGTATTGATCCTTATAGCAGTTACATTATTTGCTGCTCAACTGCATGCCCAAAATGGCTTCACTGACAAAGCAGAAGCAAAGAATCTTTTAGTTAATGGACAAAGAGACGGTAAGTGGGTCATATACTTTGATTCTCTATGGAAAGAAACTACGCGAGACAATGCTACCTATTACAGGTTAACGGAATTTAAGGATGGGAAAGAAAATAGCATCAGGCATGATTATTATTTATCTGGCCAGTTGCAAGGGGTGGAAGAGTATATTAACGGAGAGTGGCAATTAAGCAATGAGGAAGATACAAGTGAAGATAAAAACGCAGGTAAAGAGAAAAATGGAATACTAAGCAGGGCAATACCCTCTTTTTTAAAGCGGAAAGATAAGGACGATCCAGACACAGCTAATGTAGCTATTGATACCGGTACGGCCATTGCTGATAATGGTAAAATGAAGAAAGAGAAAAATGGCCTACTAAGCAGGGCAATACCCTCTTTTATGAAAAGGATTGATAAAGGCGATGCGGTTAGTGATGTGCCAGCAACATCCGTACCTGCTCCTATGTTGCCAGGTAAAGGCCAGCCAACGCTTGGTATTGGCATGTTCACTGATGTTGTCGAAAATCATCCTTTCAGTTTCGACATGTACCGTTTCTTCAAAGCCAACCCCATAAAAGGGCGCGATGGCAATAACATGAAAGTGAAACTGGCCGGCCACCCCGGCATCACAGATTACTATATTACGGGCAAAATATCATACACCTATACCGATCTGACACAGGGAGGCAATAAGGGTGATAAGATAACCTACCAGAAAAATCATAACGGACTCTGGGACAATAACCTTTACTATTTCTTTGAGTGCAGGCTGTACAAGGGCACAAACCTCATTAAGATATACACAGATACTTTTAGAAAAGGCGTATTAGATCAGGAAAAGGGATGGTATTGTCTTTACTGGGGAGCCGAGCACTGGGGGCAAACAGGAACTGAGGCGGATTTTTCCGGCAAGACACCCAAAGGTCTTTTTGGTGTCAGGATATGGCCCCTTACCTATGTATCGTCCATTATCTACCGTGAAGTATACAGCCTTGTTAATGGCAATATGCCGGCCGAGCAATTAAGCCCTGTAAATTCTGTAGAAGAAACCTGGCAATTCAAGAACAGCAATTATGGAGTTTGCTGGGCGATAGGTGATGCAGCGCGGGACGCATTGACGCTAAAATGGGAGCGGAAAAAGGGAAGCTACAATGACAGGCAATACATAAATAGCCTGTATGATGCAAACGACAGTGACTTAAAATACAACACCTCCCTTTCCTATCCGCCACGTGCAGAACAAAAAAATGGCGATGAGGGCTGGGATGACCCCACTGCATACTTCCCCGGCACATTGATCAATTATGTGCCTTATGGTGCAATCATTCATGATTCCTTGCTGCTGAAAGAGCACTACGCCCCTCACCCAGATTTCGACACATCTACTCTTGATACACTCATCAGTTGCTTGTCGGAATACTACGAAAACTACAAGTTTGGCACCAAGCCGGAGAACACTAAATATCTTTACAATTACAAAAGTTATGACAGGAACTATGAAAGCTTCATGAACATGATGTATGGCAAGCATAAGCGCCCTGGCAACTGTCTTACACTACTGTATATCGCCAGGAAGTTTGCCGCCTCAGGAGATTATAACGCATCCAACCTTGTATATCAGCAGGTAATACTTGAATCAGGCACTATGCTGTCAAGCCGCACTGTCGCTGAGCGCTTCAAAGAATATGCTTACAATGGAATGATCTGGAATGCCGGGCAACAAAACCACAAAGAATATAAAGATCTGATCTCTATCCCCAATGATATTTTGTACAGCTATCTCAACTCTCCTATAGCTAAAAAAGCTGACGCTGATTACCGTAAAGACATATCAAAATTAACAGGCTTCATATCCGACATGGCGGATGAACAAAAAAAGATCAACAGGCAGGCATGGATTGGCGCCGCGGTTGGGGTAGCCGGCGCTGTTGCCGCGAATGCAGGCAGCTTGTCGAGCGCCTCCACCAGCTCCGATTTTTCTGCAGCCTTAAGCAACGTAACCAGCACTGCTGGCGACAATGTAAATGAAGTGGAAAGGCAGGCAGCAATGAAAAGGGCGAGCATGGAGCATACCATAGCACTGGCCAACATACGAGGCAAAACCGCAGTACTGGCAAATGCAGATGAGCTCAGCGCAGACAATAGCTATGCTGCCCAGGAAGTATTGTATTGGCTACAGCTATACCCAAAAAGCCAAATGATTATGGATGCGCTCCGCAAATACAGTAGTGATAAACCCATTTTGAGAGGCCTGCTTAGTGATTATAAAAACTCAACAGACGACAATGCCAGGTCAACCTTGATCGCACTATGCAAACAACTAAAAAAAATAGAAAAAACTATCTGCAAATATGAACTGACAGGAGTGCAGATACCCGCTGATGTGATATTTTAAATCTGAAAACCATGAGAGACCTCACGATTCTCAACATCCGAATTCTGATACTGCTATCATTGTTGTTATGTTCAATTAATGAAGTATCGGCACAGCAATATCCCGGTGCATATGGGCAATTGTATTTTACCAAAGAAGCGGCAGACCAATCTTTTCGTGATAAAAATGCATATGACCAAAAAAACGCTGCCGAAGATGCAAAATTAAATGCCCAAAACAATCAATTAAGAAACAATATTTCAGGCAAACTCACTGAGAATTCAGGCAAAATTCAGCCGCAATTGCAGGCAATGATTGATATGTTGACAAACTGCAGACCGGAAATACTGAAGATTTGCACTGGAGGCGGCCCAGGGCTTGACTGGTTAATCGAAAGTACGAAAATGCAAAAAAATCACCCCAGCGAATATGTAAATTGGACCACAAGTCACATGCCCCCAGCGACTTCATTACAATGCGTACAAAACGCTTTAGATAAGTGTCAGTGCTGTTCTAAATTTTCCGGCGGGAAAGGTAACGCTTTACAGACCGGCACCCAGCAAGCACAGTACGACCAAGGCACGGCCGACTTAAACACTATGGGCCAGAGTATTAACACCGGCTTGCAGAAAGCAGGTGAAAAGCAAACACAGGAAATGGCTAAAGACAATCAGCAAATTCTTAAGAAATTCAACAATAGTGGCACTTATACAAAAACGGCAAAGCCGGAATTAAATGCTTCCGCTTTAGGAGATGATGACGATGATAAGCCGGTGGCTCAAAAACCAGCAGATAATAACAAAAAATTTATGGACTCGGTAAGAGCAAAGCAAATGATTTATGATGATGCGAAGGAAGAATACAGAAATTCCATGGAAAGCAAAGCGGCCAGGCTGAACAAAACTGATATGACATGTAAAGATGGCGTTTACGTTTCAGACGATGTAAGCAACGCACCCCGTTCTGAATTTCACTCAAAGTACAGCATACGGCACGAGGCATACTGGAGTGCATGGATACAGCTTACAAATGATGTTAAGATACGTTATTCCAAAAAAGTTGTCTGTCGCCCATCGGCCGCAGAAATACTTGCGCCTGGTTATGATGTCGGACTGAATTTAGCGGCCGATATCGGCGGCAATATACACAGGTATGCTATGGAAGACGCTTTTGACTACGGCTTTATACAGTTGTGGAATACTAGCAGCAAAACCATTGATGCTAAAATCAAGTACACTACTGAAACTGTTGACCTTAGAACAAAAGAATCTGTTCCATATGAATCTTCAGAAACATTGTACCTTGAACCTAACCAATTACAGGATGAGGATCTTGGCAACTGGTATATTGGCTGCCGTCTGCTCCGTGTTGTGATAGAGGATTATTGTGTCAAGAGTGGCTATTATTGAGTAAACGATAACTCAGTTTGGCGTATGTCTCACAGCACTTTATCCCAGCTATTCAAGTTTCTGCGGCGGGAAATACCTATACACCTCACCCCTGGGCGAGAATGCGGATCACCATGATTTTTGGATGGATATATTCAACGCCAATGCGCCAATCGCCTAAACGAATACGGTAGTAGTCCTCCCCCCTTTCTTCTGCCCTTCCATTTTCCGGTAGTCGGTACCTGATTGCTCCAGGCTCTTAGCTGCTTCCAGTTGCGAGATAAGCTTTTCAACGGCCTTTGGTTTCGTCTCCAGGTCCTTCAAAAAAGACCGGGTAATGATTACTTCCATTTCTTCATCTCTTTTCTGAATTCATCCGCAGAAATAGTTTCATCGTCCTTTTCGGCACGCAGCAATTGCAGCATCAGGTAGTCTTCCACATCCTCCTTTTCTATGATGCCCATAAGCTTAACAACATCATCTGTGCTCCAGTTGCCACGCTGTTTCTTTGCAGAAAAAGTAGCAGGGGTCAATCCCATTTTTTTACTCAGATAGTCATTCCTGTAGCCACTCACATCTATTAGTTCCGGCAAAAACTGAACGAGGGTTTTATAATTATTCGCAATGCTCAATAACATTTCTGTTGATTTTAAAAAAAAATACGAATATTTAGCTAAACAATAAAACGAAACCTAATCAATAATCACTTTGGCCACATAGTTACCATGAGCTGTAGCCACCGAAACAAAGTATATACCCGCCGATTGAGTCAAGGTAATATCGCTTGCCTGGTTGGTAACAATTGTAAACTCGTTCGTCTTTTTGCCAGTGATATTGGTAACCGTAACTACCGCCTGCTCGGTAACAGGCGATGATACCAGCAAAGTAAATATGCCCTGGTTCGGATTGGGATATATGGTAATGCCTTTACCGGCAGCGTCCACGTTCGTTACACCCACATTTGAGATAATGGTGAGGCCAGATGTTGCCGCGCAGCCATTACCATCTGTCACGGTTACCGCATAGGCCCCGTTTATGGTAACATCATAAGTAGCATTCGTAGCACCGCTTATCGGCGACCCGCTCAGCAGCCACTGGTAACTGGTATAAGTAACCGAGGTGCTTAGTGTGGTACCCGAAGTAATAATGACAGGCGCGGGCAACGCATTAACCATGATACCAACGCTGGTGATGCAGCCAGTGGGCAGTGTATAGGTAATATTCACTATCCCGGCAGACACACCTGTCACTATCCCTGAGCCAACTGTTGCGAACGATGTATTGCTGCTGCTCCATGTGCCGCCTGCGGAACCATCGCTTAAAGTGATCTGGGCGCCTCCTGCACATACATCGCTGCCCCCTGTTATGGACACAGGCAATGGATTGACCGTTACGACTATATAAGCAGCGCATCCAGTACTCAAAGCGTAAGTTATGGCCGATGTCCCCGTTGCAACGCCGGTGACCTCACCGCTGCCACTGCCAATAGTTGCAATAGCACTGCTCCCGCTGCTCCATACACCACCAGAGGGAGTAACGTTCAAAGTTGTCACCACCCCTGTGCATACACTATCCGATCCGGTTATAGCCGAAGGCGATGGATTTACGGTCACATCAGCAGTATTGATGCAACCCGTACTCAGTGTGTACGTGATTGTTGATGTACCCGCCGTTGACCCGACAACAATACCAGTTACGGACCCAATCGTTGCATTGCTATTGCTGCTGCTCCACGCACCACCTGATGGAGTGGAATTCAATGTAGTCGTCAACCCAACGCACACGCTCATTGTTCCTGCAATCGAAGAAGGGTTGGCATTTACGGTTACATCAGCAGTATTGATGCAGCCTGTGCTAAGGGTATAAGTTATGGTTGACGTGCCCGCCGTTGACCCGGTAACAATCCCGGTAGAAGAACCAATCATTGCGTTACTGTTACTGCTGTTCCACGTACCACCTGATGGAGTAGAGTTCAATGTGGTCGTTAAGCCCGCACATACGGCCATTGTTCCTGCAATCGAAGAAGGGTTGGCGTTTACGGTTACATCAGCAGTATTGATGCAGCCTGTGCTAAGGGTATAAGTTATCGTTGATGTGCCCGCCGTTGACCCGGTAACAACCCCGGTAGAAGAACCAATCATTGCGTTACTGTTAC
>CAISPO010000004.1 GCA_903887415.1 uncultured Bacteroidota bacterium
CAATGCGTTTCTGTGCAAAAGCGCCTGGTGCGCTGATGATTGTGATGGCTGCGATTAGGAGTATCTTTTTCATATTCTTTAATGTTTTGTGAAGCGTTTGTGATTGATTTGTTAATACAAATGTATATCGGCTTTCTGAAATCACCAAACATTTTGTAAAGTTTTTTTCAAAGATTTTTATTTTATAAGTGTATTTAACTGTAAAATAAATAATTAAAAAAATAAATTCGCTTAAATTTTTTCTGGCACGTCATTTGCAATTGATTAACAAAGCGGGGTTATCTGGATTTTTGAAGGAATTATGATCAGTTAGTTTGGATGGTAACCCCGCTTATTTCTTTTGTATTAGGGTGAAGTAATGTTTATCAACCCCACCCAGAATAAATCAATTAGCAACATTTAATGTTTAGATTTGAAAAATGAAGAAAGCCTTCTTCTTATTGCTTCTTGTTATTGCCTGTATGCCGCTTGTGGGGCGGGGGCAGGTGGATATTATTAAAACGATAGTGGGAGTGGATACGCAGGGATATTGTTGTGACGGAGAGGCTGCGGTAAATGCCAAGTTGTATTATCCTGAATCCATTTGGCTTGATAAGTATAACAACATCTACATTGCTGACGCGGGGAATGACCGAATTCGTAAAATAGATAATTCTACAGGCATTATTACGACTATTGCTGGAACTGGGACTGGTGGCTATTCAGGCGATAATGGCCCCGCTACAAATGCAGAATTATTCCTCCCGGAAGCCGTAATTGTTGATTCAACTGGCAACATATATATAGCGGATGCCGAAAATAATGTCATTCGTAAAATAGATGGTACAACAAATATTATTACTACGATCGCAGGAAATGGATTAGCTGGAAGTAGTGGAGATAACGGCCCCGCTACAAGCGCAGAATTAAATAAACCGAGTGGGCTTTGTTTTGACAAATCAGGGAATATTGTTATCGCAGACGACGATAATAGTAAAATACGAAAAATAAATATTGCAACGGGCACAATTATGACTATTGCGGGAACAGGAGTTGTTGGTTACGCGGGAGATCACGGACTTGCCATCAACGCCGAATTAAGCCAACCACTGCAAGTTGCGGTAGATAGTTCAGGTAACGTTTTATTTTCAGATACTTACAATTCAGTTGTTAGAAGAATCGATGTTTTAACAGGGATCATTACTACCATTGCAGGAACTGGATATGTTGGATATTTCGGAGATGATGGGCCAGCTATCAACGCAGAGTTTTATCTGCCGTTCGGATTATACGTTGATGAACAGCAAAACATTTTCATTGCAGATGATGAAAATGGTGCTGTAAGAAAGATTAATGCACTCACAGGGATTATTACGACTGTGGCCGGTACCGGAGTGCCCGGATATTCCGGAGACGGTGGGCCTGCCACTAATGCGCAAGTGATACCCACAGATATTTTCTTTGATAACTATGGCGCGATGTTCATTGCTGATGCTGGCAATAACTGCATTCGCAAAGTATATAACCCTACCGGTATAAAACGAGTTTCAAATACCGACGATTATAAACTCTTCCCCAACTACAGGTAAATTCACTATTCAAACAACGGGTAACAAACAGTTCTCAATAGAAGTGTGCAATGTGGTAGGCGAAAAAATATACCAGTCTGTGAGCAACGGCGCTACTACTGAAATAGACCTTTCTGACCAGCCTGCGGGGGTTTATTTTGTTTATCTGCGGTCGGGGGATGAGTGTGCGGTGAGGAAGGTGGTGGTGGAGTAGAATTTCATGCGCAAGTCAACCACCCCGGCCTGAAAAAACTGCTTCGCTATGTTTTCAGGCACGCCCCTCCTAAAAACAGGAGGGGAGGTGTTGCGCAAGACTTATTATGCAACAAAAAAATGGGAATAATAATGTTTAGATTTGTTACTACTTGACGAAGCTTGCTTTGATATTGCTTATAGCTATTGTTTGCGTGCCGCTTGCTGGGCAGGGACAAACCGTCAAATCTGTGAGACACTATAAGGATGTAAGGAATATTATTTGGTTTACTCCATCAGCGACAAGCAAGATAAACGGTATCGCAATTGGCCTTATCGCGAGATCAAAGAAACAACAGACAATAAATGGAATTAATACGGAGCTCTCATTTATTTGCCCGTTTCTCATTGTTCCAGAGCTTGCGCAAACGATATCATTGCCACTTGCCAGGTATTACGGGAAGGCAGGTGCAGACCATGATGACCGGATGAACGATTTTTTTTCTGGAAATAAGGATTCGGTCAGAGAATTTATTAACGGGCTAAGTCTGAGCATGGGAACGATACAAGCTGAAAGACAAGTGAAAGGTGTGAGCTTGAGCATCGCAGCCAATTATTATACCGCTCACAATGGATTGAGCTTTAGTGCATACGCCAACTGGGTCAAAGATTATAAGGGTTTATTGATCGCTCCATTCGGAAATGTCAGTAAAAAAGGATCGGGATTGCAAGTAGGTTTAGTGAATACTTGCATGAATTGTTCGGGTTTGCAGATAGGCCTCCTCAATCAAAATGGCAGAAAGATCACTCCTTTCTTTGGTTTTCGCAGTCGTAAAAAAGCAGCCATGGTTGCAAAAGAGATTGGTGAGCAATGTTTAGAAGCCAGATAGATGGTTCCCTTTAGGGGAGGGGTTAGCACACCTTATGCGGGTTCTCAAAATTACCAAATTGGCTTTTGCCTTGTATGCAGTACCCTGGTGATAATAATTTGCTGCAACTCCACATCTACCGTATAATGAATGAGGTATTGGAAAACATCGGTGGTGGTGCATCTCACATTTTCATATCGTACACTGCCGATAAAAGGAGTAACAGAAAGCGATGTAAGTTTTAAATGCAAATATTCTACAAATCGCTCTCCCAGGTTTGCGGATCTGTTATTTTCCCAATCAATTGCCTGCTGAATATCTCTCCTGGCGTTAAGGGTTGTAATAATTTCAAAGGGCATGGAATTATCACATTTTCAGTTGTTTCCTTGCTTCTTCCCAACTCAATAATTCCGCATTACCATCAGCAATGTTTTTTAACTCTTCTTTTCCTAGCTTTATCTGCCAATCAGGTACTGAAAACGAGGATTCAGTTTCCTCTTGTTCAAACTCTTTGTATTTTTTTTTGAACGACATCCAATCTTCTATAGGAATCTGGATCTGCACAGCAGTGGTATGCCCAGACTTGTCAGAAAGATATTGCAGATTCATCATGAAGTAAAGTTACGGAAAAAACGAAATAAGAATTTAACATCTAATGATTTTAACACACCTTATGCGGGTTCTCGAAATTATCGCTCTGGTCTTCGTGAACAGGGGCGTCTATGCACTTAAAGTCTTTTTCCAGCAGCAGGTATAGTTGCTTGTCATCACCAATGTCCATATTGTTTTCGTAGCCTACCGTCTCATTTGCAGCCCAGTCGGCGGGGATGTTTGCCGGCACATACATGGTCATTTTGTTACCTGAAAAATCTGCGGTGAGTGCCGGAATGCCTTCCTTGCTTTGCAAGGCGTAGATGAAATGGCTGTTACCAAATTCTGTCTTTTCTTCCAGGCAGCCTGTTTCGGCAAATTGGTCCACCTCAGAGCGGGTGAGGCGCACACGAACAGAGTTGCCTTTTATCCTGATCTTCATGGTGTAAAATTAAGAATAAACGACTATCAAAATTGCTATCTGGCTGTGTGCTATTTTCAACATGCCATCCTTCGGCGGGGCTCAGGATGAGGTATTCTCCTAGTGCAGGTTCGCCAAATTCGATGCGAGTACAGATGCTTCCTGCGTCAGCATGACAAATGCGAAATCTTCATGTTACCTCTATTCTTTCGGCACCGGAATAAATGTTGAAGCGCTCACCGCGGAGGAAACCGATGAGGGTCATCCCCCACTCTTCTGCCATCTCTGCTGCCAGGCTCGATGGTGCGCCTACGGCGGCGACTATTTTTATGCCGGCCATTACTGCTTTCTGCACCAGCTCAAAACTGGCCCTTCCGCTTAGCAGCAGTATGTGGTTGTCCAGGGGTATCATGCCATCATTCAGCGCCGCGCCTATCAGTTTATCCAGGGCATTGTGCCTGCCCACATCTTCGCGGCTCAGCACCAGTTTGCCGGAGCTATCAAACAATGCACAGGCGTGAAGGCCACCGGTGTTTTCAAACACTTCCTGCTGCCTTCGCAGCAAGCCGGGCAATTGGTAAATAAGAGTTGCAGGTATGCGCAGGTTATCGAATGAATCGGGAATGTTGCAGGCAGTTCTCACCGCTTCTATCGATGCCTTGCCGCACACCCCGCAACTGGATGTGGTGTAGAAATTGCGCTCGAGGCTAGAGGCTTCAAGAGTGACGTTTTCCGCCAATGAAACAAGAACAACGCCCTCATTATCTTTTTTTGGGCGGGTGACGGCAACTATATCTTTTGCGTCGGTGACAATGGCTTCAGTAAATAAAAAACCTGTGGCCAGTTCTTCATCGTTGCCGGGTGTGCGCATAGTAACCGAGATATTCTTTTGTATCCTTTTACCGGCAGGGCCATACTCCACCCTTATCTCCATAGGCTCTTCCGTTGCCAGCAGGTCGCTGGTATCGGTGACTGTTGCAGCGTCTATTTTTTTTATTGTAGTGCGGGAAACCTGCGGCATAGTCCAAAATTACTGAAAGTATTACCACCGCTTCTTAAAATACAAGCGGGCGCAGGCAATGATACCAAAAATGAGCACTACATACCCAAGTCCGAAAACACCAATATCATGTACCTCTTCCGCCTTATTGGGATTAGTAGGCGTATCAAACAGGACAAAGTAGATTATCGTTACGATGATCGCCAGTAACAATATCGCATCATATGGTTTGCGCATACCGTAATATTTTGTGAGTGAATACCTTGATTAAACTTCAGTTTAAACCCCAGCGGTCATGGTTCGGCCCTTCGGCTGTCGCTCAGGGCAGGCTTAGGCTCACCATGACAAACCTATTTAACAAAATTCAAAAAGCACTACTGCTTCACTATCGCCTGGCGATGCAAGATGTTTCCGGCATCATCCCTGACAAATATCCAGTACACACCCGGTAATAAATTTTCTATTGATAATTGTGTTTCGCTTTGTCCCTGCATATTTTGCCGGCTAACGATCTGCCCGTTTACATTCATAAGCACAATACTTGCGATGCTTTGCTGCAGTCCTTGCTGCGATACGTTTATCGTATTCGTAGCGGGGTTAGGGTATATAATTATCTTGTCTTCCGCCGGTGCAATACTTTCCGTACCCGTGGTATTCAAATATGTCTGGTAATAGTACACCGTATTATAGCTGGGCGTGGAAGGGAAGGAGGTAAAGTCATAATCATACTCATGCAGTGAATCCGGCAGGTTAAAGCTGTTGTAGTTTATCACATCCATAGTTTGCGGCACCCATGCATTCATAATGCTGTCAAAGCCATCTATGTTTACTGTATCAGGAAACCCCGCTGCGTTGATCGTTTTCGACATGAAGAACATGGGCGCCCAATAGGTATTTATCGGGTCATACTGGTACTCCTTCCATGACGTATGAAAAACGTGCGTGCCAGTGTAGGCAAATGTGTCCTGTACATAACTGTCGAGCACAGCGCCGGTGTACAGTTTGGTGAGCACAGTCAGCAGCCTGTTACTCGCATCATAAGTATTGATGTACTGCTCCTTCTCCTGCAGCGGCTGTGTGAAGGAGGTATCGGTGTCATTTGCGAAGTAGTCTATTTGCGTAAGGTCGTTTGAGGCATCATAAGTATATAATGATCTGGCCACCATGTGCCATGAACCTGCGTGATATTCGTACACGCTGTCTTTAGTTAGTACGCCGGCTGTGCTATAGGAAAAAAATTGCTTAAACGCACTGTCGGGCATGCCGGCGCTTTCGCGGAACCAGTAACCGGTATCTATGTTATGAGCCGCATTGAACCTGTTTATATAGCTCATGTTAGCATTCGTGACCGAGTCTGTAAATAAGTCCAGGTAGCTTACCAGGTTTTTCGATGCATCATATCCGGCTGATACAGCCTCGTAAAGACCATACACCAGGGTAAAAGGGTCTTGTGTCCAGTGCAGGAACGTATCAAACAACACCTGCGGCTTTGTAAAGACCCCCGCATAATTGAACATGGGTGATGCGGAATAGGGGTAGTTGTATGAATAGTCCATCATGTTGAAATCGTAGGCAGATGTCATATTCGTTGCATAGTTCAGCGTCACAGAATCATCCAGAACACTCATACTGTCGTGTGTGCTTTGCCCAATAACGCGGTCGGTGCTAACGCCTGCAGTAGTTTTCATTGCATTGCTGTGTTGTTCATGTTGTTGCAGCAGCATGGATAATACCTGTTTTTGCTTTGGTGAAACAGCTACTTTGTTTCCTTTTTGAGCAAACAAAAAGTTGGCGCTAAGCAGAGACAATGCGAGAATAAAAATGTATTTCATCGGTGCAAATTGATTAAGATAAATACGGCAATAGGGAAAGTTACTATTATTATTAAATAATTTTCCATAAATGCGGAATAATAATATTTCTGTGCGATTCTTTGTTAAATAATAAAAAAGAATGTATTTTGTGGATACCGCTTTATTTTTAATAAAGAGATTCACAACTATCCGAAACTTTTTTGCCTGAATAGCGGCCATACCTTTGGTTAAGAACGACCAAAACACAAAAATATGGGGCTATTCAAACGTAGTAAAAATAATAACAAACCGTTACTGCGCCAAATTCTGGATTTAATA
>CAISPO010000005.1 GCA_903887415.1 uncultured Bacteroidota bacterium
AATGGCCATTGGTCAAGTACTTATGGCTCTTTAAAAACAAAAGACGATGAGATTTTTTCAACAGAATCCGAAGTTCTTGAACGAATTTCAAACGAAGTTGGCCAAATCAACAAAGATGTTAAGGCTTCTCACTCTTCAGGTCATGGTTCTTCTAACGGACACTGGTCTAGTACCTATGGTTCTTTGAAGCAAATCGAGCAAAATGAATTGTTCAATAATGAATCTGATGTTCTTAATAAACTTAGCGAGCAAGTTGCAAATGGAATAGGAGTTAAAGCAGCACACACATCGGGCCACAGTTCATCTAATGGTCACTGGTCAAGTGTTTATGGTCAACTTGATGCCACTGCATCAAGTTTTGTTGAAGAATCAGATGTTTTGAATAAAATTATAGAAGATATGTATGAAAATGACATAGTTATCAAGGCAGCACATACTTCCGGACATAGTTCTTCAAATGGTCATTGGTCAAGTGTTTACGGAAAACTTGAACTTCTCGATAATAATCAACTTGAATTATCTGAATCTGAAGCTTTAGAGCGAATAAACAGCGAAATAAACACCTCAGATACATTTTAAGCAGCACTTACTTCTGGACATAGTTCTTCAAATGGACATTGGTAAAGTGTATATAGTCAGATGAAGTAGAAAATTTATAAACATAAAAAAAGGGGGACATCACCCCTTTTTTTAGTATAAAATCATATATATATAGGATTAGAGTCATGCATGCAATAAATGAATTTGTTGTCAAAATAGCATCTAGATGTAATTTAAACTGCGATTACTGTTATGAATATAACATGGGTGATGATAGCTGGAAAAAGCAATCAAAATATATTTCTTTGGAAACAGTTACACAATTGAAATTTAGGATAGTCGAACACTTAAAAGACCATCCTGAAATCGACCAAATTTTTATAAGTTTCCATGGTGGTGAACCTTTGTCAGTTGGGGTAGAACGTTTGCAAAATTATTGTGATGTTTTCAAACAAATATGCAACGAAGTACCCGTTAGGTTGTCCTTCTCCACTCAAACAAACGGTGTGTTTCTAGACGAAAAGATGATCAATACACTCAAAAAAAACAGGGTGTTTGTAGGTGTGAGTGTTGATGGTCCAAAAGAATATAATGATTTGCATCGTGTTGATCACAAAGGAAAATCCACATTTGATGAGACACAGAAAGGTATTGATAGAATAAATGAACTTGCAAAAGACTATTTTAATTCGGTTTTTGCTGTTATTGATTTGAGAATTCCACCACTGGAAGTGTTTGACTATTTTGGTTCCATCGGAGTAGGTCATTGCGATTTTCTGTTGCCTCACCATAATTGGGACCTACTTCCCCCAAGATACGGCAAAAGTAAAACCGCATATGGAGAATGGCTCTACGAGATATGGAGTGCTTGGATAGGAGGTCGAAATAAACACTTGAATATTAGATTTTTCGAAAGTATAGTTAGAAATTTTCTTGGGGCAGAATCACTTTATGAGGCAATGACCGATGCTCCGGCATCTCTTATCACGATTAATTCTGATGGTGATTATGAAGGAGTTGACACGCTTAAAAGCACAGGAAACAGTTCACAAGTTTTGGGTTACAATGTCCAAAAGCATTCATTAAATGAAGTTCTTGAACACCAAGCAGTTCAGCAGAGACAAATTGGTATAAAAGCGTTATGTGATAAATGTCTAAATTGTGAGCATCTTAAAAGATGCTACGGAGGGTATTATCCTCACCGATTTAAAAAATTGAATGGTTTCAAAAATGAAAGCGTTTATTGTGATGATTTATTCTACCTGATATCTCGGATGAAAGAGGATTTAGTGAAATACAAAAAGCTACAGAATAATGCATAACTTTTCAATTATTGAAACCGTAAAACTTCAGTCAGAGACAGCAAAGGTATTTAAAATCAAATTTCTTTACCTCTTAAGAGAATTTAAAAGAATTCCTGAATTAAAAGAGGGTGATATTATGAATATAGATCAGCTTTTGCAAGTGTTAGAAAGTACGGACGTAGTTTTAAATCATCGTTTTAGATATGTTTCGTTCCAAGGTAAACACATATTGAATAGGTATTTAGGAATCTCAGAATATCTAAATGATAATTACCTATTAGATATTAATTTAGATGATAACAAACCAAACAGATTATGCCAACTTTGGATTTATAGAGTTATATCAATGTTGCCATCAATAATAACAAGACCAAAATCTATCGAAGCCTCATTTATTATTGAAAATCTGCGAAGCAATTATTCTATAGAGCTTTCCACATTCCAAAAATTGGATTTTCAAATTGATATTAAAGACCACTATCAACTCACGTTTTCTTCAAACAAGATTCAACTGCAACAGATTTCAGGAAAGTACTCGGTCTCATTTGAATGGGATTTTGAATTGGATTCTAAGTTTTTTAAAGTGTTTTCAAAACCTTACTTTCAATTTGAGCAACATTATTATTCATTACCATTCTCTGATTATTCTACGATTGTTGGGTCTTTTGTTGAAACCTCTGTTATTAGATCTGAAAAATTCGTTCAGGATTTTTCGATTCAACTTCACGATGCTTTCACATTGTTAAAAAAACTTGGATTTAATGATTTATTTGATTACTTCAATGCCATTCTCCCATTTTATACCTATAAAAGTTATCATAATAGCTCAAGCCCCGAAGAACTGTCAGGATTGATTCTGGTGCCGTCTCCCAATGAAAATTTCCAGAATGGAGTTGAAATAATGGCAGAATGTATATTACACGAGGCGCTGCATAATAAACTATATAATTTCGAGGAATCTACCAGATTTTATGTTGATAAATCGCATTTAGACGAAATTTATTTGTCGCCATGGAGAAGAGAGCCAAGGCCCATAAGAATGATTGTTCATGGCTGTTTTGTATTTGCTCCAATTGCCTTATTCTGGTTGAAACTCTTTCAAGAAAACAGGGATGACAAAAACATGCTTTTCCATGTCATACTCAGATTGAATCAAGTAGAGTTTGGTTTAAATACCATAAAAAAGTATGCCCATTTAGATACAGTTGGTCAAATGGTTGTTGCGTCGATGGATGATATTATATTAAAAATAAGGGCGTCTCTTAATGAATTTGATATACTTGAAGTTGAAAAATCGGTAGTTGACGGCTTAAATAAACACAAAGAACAATTTAATTACAAACATTGACAATAAAAAATGAATCATTCTTTCAATCATATTAGAAAGGAACTACTAACAAATCAGCTGAACAAAATCGACATCAATCAAGCTGAATATTCCTCTTTTACCGACCATCTTAAGAACACCACTGTAAAAAGCGAGCAACTTACAGTTGAACTAATGCTTGACATCATATTAATCCAGCTTTGCCGCATGGAATTAAAAAAAGCTGATGTTGTTAATTTAATATCGAATAAAAAACATAATGATGAGTTTAAAAATTTACTGTATAATGTTCTTGTACTTGACAAGGATTCAGATGCAGAATTAAAAACGCAAATAATAGAAAATGAAACAATTTATTATTTCACAATAAGCACTAAGCGAAATTATATTTATTGGGATGTTTTGCTGCCTGGTATATATATATTTTCCAACACAAACGAAAGTACTTTAAGCTTTAACGCAATCTTTTCGTATTACAAACACAAGAATTTATTCAAAAATTATGATGCCATATCAAACCAAGTCAAAAACCTAAAGCAAGTATCGTTTTTCAGCCCAATTTCAAAAAAATACTTATCCGCAGAAGAATATTATTTAGATTATTTAACTTTGCAGGCGTTAAACGTGCAAGAAAATACTGAATTAGAATCTTTCAAATCGGGGGCAATGTTGCATCATTTGAATCAGCATTTAATTTGCTTTCAAGACCGAACACTGATAGTTCGAGAATTTTATAAAACCATTAAAAATAATAAAGACATGACGGATTGCCTGAAAGCAGAGATTCTTCTTGGGCTGGCGGGTAAAAAAGTTTCGAGGTTAACGATGCCCAAAATTCTTGCCGATGACTTGCATGGACTCTGGAATAGAATTAGTGCTTTTAGCTGTGCATCTAGTTTTTTAGTCAAAACGAAAAATGAAGGACTAGGAAATTTTTCAAATATCCCTCAAGGTTTTGTTTTATATACCAACCATAAAAATATTCAGAGTAATGATCTTATTTTTATATACATAGCCGAAAGCCAAAATAGGGCGGCAGAATGCGCTAGGTTAGATGAAGAAGATGAAGCCGGAGATTTACTTGGAATTCCTAAATGTTGTGTGAGCTTCTACAAAAAGTATAAACAAATTGCGGGTCACCTGAATCCATTTTTAATTTCCGCTAAATCGATAGAAACAACTACTATTCCATGGCAGTTGAATTTTTATGCCATGTATCAGGGCTCGGGCCTCCTTTGGCACTTTCCGTGTTCTCAAAATTGCGATGAAACGATCCGAGTTATAAATGAACGTTATAATTTTATGAATAGTGTGGATCCAATATTTGCTGATAAATTAAAATTTGCCCAGATGAAACCTATATATTTTATTAATGGTGAATATCAGGGTGAAATAGAAAATGAAAAAAATGAAATAAATAAATATATTTCAAAACTAAATTGGAAATGAAGTCTGTATTATACCTATTTAATGGAACTGGCTGGGGTGATCACTTTTTAGCAATTCCATTCATTAAGCATCATACAGAGAAGTATGGCCAAGAAAGTTTGCTCATCATCACTTATCAAAAACATATTGAAGGATTATTTAAAAACATAAATGCCCTCTACATTGGTCTTGAAAAACCCGACTTCTGTTTTTCCTTACTTGAAAATAAAATTATAAAATTTGATCCTGACAGAATTATCTGTTTTAATGCCTTTAACGGTTTTGATTTTGACTGTCATATACAACTTTTATATCCAAACCGCAAGTATTTTGGGACATATACAAAAGAAGGACATTCTATTCGTCATCCTTATAAAGAATACGCCCATACTAGAGATCAATATTTTTTGCTTCCCGGTGAAGAACTCAATTATACAAATGAACATAAACTCTTAAACTTTGATCAAGAAGAAGAAAGTAGATTTAAAAATCACTTTCAATCTATTCTAATTTCGTATGATATTGATAATACAATAATTGTACATTTGGATTCCGAACATAGAAAATTATGGAATCCAAAATCATGGTATTTAACTTTTCGTATGCTATTGGAGAAAAAAAAGAATATACTGTTAATTGGATCCAATAGAGAAATGATCAATTGTTACATAAATTATTTACCTGAATTAAATTTTGTGGAAGAGCCGGATATCCGAAAAGTATTTTGGTTGGTTAAAACCTACAATTATTTTATCGGCATAGATTCTGTTTTTGCCCATATTGCTGATGCGTATAATCGAACAGGGATAATTCTATTTAGTGACTACCCACGTCATGAATGGGGGCCTGTTTCAAATAAATTATCGTTATTAACACCAGCACCGGGTAAATTAACAACAGACATTTCCTTTCAGTCCATGTGCGAATTATTGGAACATAAATTTGAATTAGTATGAAAATAGGTTGGTACACCGATGCCGTTTTAAATCCTCCGTCTGATCTTTTTGTGATCGAACCAATTAGACTTTCTGAGCAAGAGCAAAACCTTGGCCATTACAAACATTGTCCTGCCTTCAGTAGTTACATTAGCCAAACTTTCGTCATCAAGTCTCCCTTTGATTTAGAATTAAGTTTTAATGAGAACAAAGTTAGAGTGCTTAATTCTTCCCTTGATAAATCAGAATACGAAAAAAATCTTACGGTAGATATCGGGCAATATCCTACTGTTCAAATGGAACTTCACATTGGTATTGTTTCAGATGCTCCATGTACAATTGAGATTTTTGGAGCATTTTTTAGTACTAACGAACAGGATTTGACATACAGAGTAATCCCAGGAACCTATGATATCTATAGTTGGCAACGTTTCCTGAATTTTGCATTTGAATGGACGAATTTCCAAAAAAATATAATTATAAAAAGAGGTCAACCTATACTCTACATGCGATTCAGAAGTAGGAATCTAAATGAGAAATATCAAATGGTACGTATCGAAATGACAGATGATCTGCTGGCTGCTGTGAAACGCTGTCAGTCCTCTAAATTATTTCTCAAGGGGAAAAGCTGGTCCCTAATGTCTATTAACAAATTATTAAGACTTAGAAAAAAATTCATTACATGATTAATAGAATTACATTAACCGAACTCTTTCTTCAATTATTAAAGAAGAATATAGTTCCACTCAGTATTTTACCAGAAATTGCCCTATTCATAACGAATAGGAAAGAATTTCTCAGACTTACTGTGCAAGATGAACAGTTTACAGAAATTCAAGCCTTGTTTAGGGACAATAATGTATCTTTTTCAGTTAAAAAAATCTATAGTGTTTATCGAGGGAACACATGGTACGATATTAAATTTGAAAATCAGATTTGTGATATCGACAAAGAACATATTCATTATGTACGATATTTAGTCTGCTGTACGTTAGGTAACAATGACCCGAACACGGTACTTAAGGCCGAAGAGGAGGGTCGCATAGATGATGCTGGTAGTTTATTAGGGTACCCAAAATGTTGCATCAATGCCATTGATGAGTTAAACAACAGTGGGTTAAAATGGCCGTTACTTCTTATGCAAAAAACAAAAGATCAACCAAATAGCTATGTAAACCGATTAGCCTCTGTTTGGGGTGGCACAAGTTTCACAGGCGAGTTGTTTCCGTGTTCACTTAATTGCAAAAACGCAATTGAACTTGGGAAAAGTGCGGAAGCGGCACTTTGGGAGCTAGGTCTAAATCGTCTCGCACGAGAAATACAATATCTCTCGCAAAGACCGATTGTTGTAAATAAAGTGAATGGAAATGTACAACCGTTGAATGAAACTACAATTAACGACCTTAATCTAGAATTACAAGTTCCCGTTTTTTTCAAGTGATTGGTCAATAGAAAAGTTGATTATGAATAAAAATGCATTAATGTGCAAGTATGAGCTGTTCAACACAGCTACAGAAAAAATGTATGAATTTGATCCTTACGCACTTGGTTTATTAAGGAACATACCTCATAACAATAAAGTTAAAAAACAACTAGTTTTTTTTAAGGAGATTGAAAGTGCTTTTCATGATATTCAACTAATTCAAGAGTGGATTGAATTTACAATCGTTGAGTTTCGATCCTATATGTCTTCAAATGGCAATAGTTTGAATAATACTGAACATGTTACATTTTCTCCTAAATTATTTTTAAAGTTTTTAGAATCTCAACTTTATGCAAATGGCATCACAAAGAGTAATAAAATAACTGTAATCAAACGGTTGCTTACTCTTGATCAATTAATGAAACAATTCTCAAAAGGAGAGCCATTTTTAGATGTTCCTGGCGTTGATGCAACTCGTGAAATTAATGGCGTTCAAACTAAAATAAAACATTCCGCATTTCCACATTTGTTGCAGTTTCATTATCTCAATTACTGCTCAAAAAAATATTCGAGTCTAACTGTAGATAGGTTAAAAGATATGCTTCAATTATTTGGTTCTGATCAGCAAGTTTTAGAAGATGTGTATATACCGCTTTTTGACAACGTTGGTATACAAAATAACTTTACAAATCCTCATTTCGTAAGTAATTTAGCTAGAACATTCTTTAATCTACCTTCCAACTACCACGAATTTTTGTATTCGGACATGGCAGAAACATATTTTGGAAAAAGTGTACTGAAATTAAAAGACATTGAAGAAAAAAAGAAAAAAACTTTTGTGTTGTATATATTTCCCAAAGACATGAAAGAAAACATGATTGCACCTGAATTTAAAGAAGATGCAAATACAGTAACATCTGTAAATTCTGAATACATAGTTTTTGATGTTGAGTTTTTCATTCGTAGTGCAGATAACAATTTACCGATTGAAGCTTGCTTCGTTCATTTTGACAAATATCATTTTCCAGTAACTTGCGTTTTCCGGTGTTATATAATTGGCACAAAATATTATCGGGTATTATACAACTACTTAAAAAAACATCACAATATAATTTTACTAAATACCCCCGCCGAAAGCGAAAATGCTCATTTAATTCCTAATTGGAAAGACGAATTAGGCCCCTATTTTTCTGATACATATTGCATCAAATTCGATCCCAAAACAGAATCAGTCCAAGATTTACTTTGGATTTTAAAGAATAATAAACAAATACCCAGACAAAAATACATTCTTAAAGATTTCAACAAGTCTGAAAAAGAGCATTGGGAAAGTTGTTCGTTAGTTGACCTAAGAGATTCCGAACAAAAATTAAAAAAACAACTAGAGCGATTTTTATATTGGCGTGGGAGGAATTTTGAAGGCGGGATTTGTTTAAGATCATACGTTGAATATCCCATCATTAAGCCCAAAAGCGAAGATAATTTATTTCCTTCCCTTCCGGAATATCGTGTCTATATATTCAATGGGCAAATAATTCATTTCAATAAAAGGTATCCGAGATTGCCATATAAAATTAAATCATCGGTGATTACAAGATTCTTCAATAAATTAGATTTAGGATCCAAAATAATAACAACTTTTTTTGCTGTAGATGTTGTATTAACTGAAACTGGCGAGTTGTCAGTAATAGAATTGGATGATGCTCAGTTCTGCGGAATATTCGAGTCTAAATCTGAATTTTACAAGAAATTGAATAAAACAATTTTAAAGCATGAAAGACAATATAGATGAATAAAGCAGCTGTAGTTAGTTTTTTTAACGGATTAGGAGATACCGTTTTACTTCTTCCAATTTTGCGGTATCTTACCGAAAATTATGACCGACTAGTGATATTTACATATATCAATTCAAAACCGTTTTTATCAGAATTTAATCACGTATTCTATCTTGAAAACGATAGTGAAATTCCAAGTTTTCCATTAAACTTCGATTACAAATCGTACCATTGGGCTTACTATGATTTCAATATTACATTCAATCCTGTAAAAGAATGGATAAGAAAAAAATTTAAGCCTGAAAACATATTTGATTACGAAAGGGTTCAGCAGTCAGAAATGAAAGTGGAATATGAATCAAAAAATATGTTTCATAAACAATTTATTCAATCCAATCTTTGGCCAGTTCCAAACAAAATCAATCGCCTTCCATTTATTCCAGATTCTCATGTTGGGTTCTATTCCGAACTTTTAAAGCACAAGAAAGGAATTATTACATTGCATACAGACACAGACCAACAGAAACAATGGAGTACTCTTTCCTGGTACACCTTAATATCCTGTTTGCAAGAAAATTTTCCCGAATATCAAATTGTTCTTTTGGGCTTTCCAGATCCAATACTCGAATTGAGTGAAGTGTTGGTGGCGCCAGATGTTTACGCCTGTATCGAAGCCATAAAAGTATCAAGCGTTTTTATAGGTATTGATAGCGTTTTTTCACATGTAGCAGATGCATTCAATACAAAGGGGGTTGTTTTATTCAATGCGATTAATCACAAGGATTGGAAGCCATCCGGTAAAAGTGTGTCATATCTTAAAAGTTCTAAAAAAGATTCTGTTGATATTTCAATTATTGAAGTGCTAAATCATTTATGCACTTACATTGAGAGCACAGATGAGCCAAATGATTTGTTGACAAAGATGTATTCTAAAGATTACAGGCTGATTGAAAGAGCGCCTATTGATATATTACAAGGTCATAATCTTATTTTCTCAATAATTGAGGTTTGCCCCTACATTTATCCCTATCTTGATATACAAGTAAAGCGTAATGAAAAACTTATCAAATGTGTAGTTAGCTCGTTTTGGTATATGCTTTCTTTTGTACCAGAAGATTGTAGAACAGATGAGTTATGTCTTATTGCCCTCAGGCAAAATGGATGGGCATTAGATTTTGTTAATGATAATTTGAAACAAAAAAGGGAAATTGTTGAGATCGCATTGGCAAACCAGGGGGATGCGTTAGAGTTTACAACTGAAAAATTTAAGTCAGATCGAGCTTTGGTTAAATTAGCTGTTCAATCGAATGGCATGGCATTGAGGTATGCTGACATAAACCTACGACATGACCCTGAAATTTTAACGCTTGCTTTGAATAATAATCCATTTGCTATTGAATTTGCGCCCATTGATATAAGAAATTCAGCGAAATGGATTGACTATTGTGAAAAAAGATGTCCCGATGTTAAATATCTATTAAATAAAATACAAAAAGATGCCTTTTGATTTTTCAATCACAATCAGACCTTCGTCTTACCTCCTGGATAGCATTTACCAAGAGGTAAAGAACAGTAATGGATGGCGGGTAGGCGGCATAAGTGGAGTTGAAAACACGAATAACTATTACGTTGTAGATATTTTAGAGAATGTCGTTTCAGAACAGTTCAACCAATTTATTAGAGCTAAAGTATATCAACTGAAAGAGCGATTTGAGATGAGTATTTCAAATTTTTCAGTTCAAGCTAATGCCTATAGCAAAGGATTTAAAGGAAACATCCATAACGACTTTGATTATGAAAACAAGGGCTATCCTACACATAGGATTGTTTTTCAATTTAAAAACCAAAATGTACAAGGGGGCGAGTTAATTTTTTATAAAAAGACTCCTCAGTTTCCT
Organism: uncultured Bacteroidota bacterium; assembly: GCA_903887415.1. Lineage (GTDB taxonomy): Bacteria > Bacteroidota > Bacteroidia > Chitinophagales > Chitinophagaceae > Nemorincola. Next base: position 10,631 of record CAISPO010000005.1, read on the forward strand.
CATGAACACACCGAAATTATTCGTTTGAGTAATGTAAATCATTCAGAAGTTTTCTTTCAAATTTCAACTGAATCTTATCATGGAATCTCACTTATTGATTCAGGAAATAGAATCTCACTTGTAATCAATATTTGGGAAGCAGAAAGCATTATCCCAGACTACTTCTTAAAAACAACATGGTTGTAAATAATGATTTTTCACATAAATTTGTTGCATTATGGAAGTAAAAATCGAATCGCTAAACAGCACAATTGAGGTGATGGAAAATGATCTCCCCGCAGGAACATTTGATGAAGTTAAGAAAGCAATAATGCACAAAAGGGGGGAAGTGTGAAAAGAATTGTATTGAATGCACAATCTAACTACTGGATCCAAAGTAAAGATTTGTTTTCATATTGATACTGATAAATCAAAAGAGTGGTATTATGATAATTGGTTAAAAGTTATTGACAAATTAATAGGATATTCCAAATTTGAAATAGTGCTGCTAGGGCAACCGAAACTGGCAAAAAAAAATTCAATACATCGATATTATATCCCGATAGTTTTTTATCAAATCTATATCAAGTGATTCATTGTGATTTCTTTTTTGGTATTGATTCTTGTTTTGCAAATATTGCGGATGCACATTTAAAAAAAGGTCTTGTTCTTTTTGGCCCGGTCAATTTTCATGAATGGAAACCCTATTCAAAGAATTTAAAAGCAATAAGAGCGAAAGCAGGAAATTTAGACAATATAGCCTATGGTGATGTTTGGCTTAAAATTAAAAAAATGGTAGCTATATGACAATTATTATTCAGATATTAAATGCTATTGGTGATGGTTTTTTAGCACAATCTGCGATTATGTCTTTGATAAACGAACATAAGAAGCATCGTGTTGTATTGATTATCCCTTCTGATTTAGCTGATACGGTTTTTAAATATTTACCAGTAGAGAAAATAATCTTAGAAATCGACAGAAATTACTTTTACCCATACTATAATTTCCATAATAATCTCCAAACCCTATCTTCGTCCTTTAATTCGGTAGATGTTTTGTATTGCCTGACCAAATTCTATCCACTACCTGATTACGATCTAAAAATTATTGATACACTTCGACCTAAAAAAATCTATCAATTCAATAAGAAAGAAATAATTGAGTTAAAACATTCGTCTCAGAAGTACCACAATTTTATAAAAGGCAAAATTGCATTAGATCAATTCAACACATTGAGAATCCCAATTATTCCTTCTGATTTTGAAATGGAAATAACCAAACAATTAGCTATAAGTATGAACGATAAACCATTTGTCGTTTTTCATACAGATACTGCAGAACCAAAACAGTGGAATTTGGAAGGCTGGAACCATATTCTACACAATTTAAAAGATAGAAATGACATTATTTTGATTGGAAGACCTAAAAAAGAGGTGATTAAGTTGTTTCATAGTTTTGGAGCAAAGATTGTAAAGTCCGATTGGCACCTATCCTGTTTGTTTATAAAATATGCCGCTTATTTTGTGGGAATTGACTCCTGCTTTGCACATATAGCAGATTCTTATGGAAAAAAGGGGTTAATTATTTGGGGTAATTCTACAGAGAAGAGTGAATATGATAAGTTACTCAGACAGAATGAATTTGGTTATTTATCTAATAATATTCAGGTGATTTTTAATGACATTTCGACAAATGAAATTCCATGTAATTTATATGATGCATTACTAATTTCTTGTAACTGCATGCAAATAAAGGGTAGTGTGAGTTAATCTATGTAAGTTTTTAATTTTATATAAATGCATAAAATAATTGGTTGTGTAGTAGCATGGAAAATGTCTAGTTCTCCCCCTTGATAAGAACCAAATGTGCTCACAAAATTCTACCTCTCAATTTCCTTAATCACCTCAATAAAAGCAATCATATCCTGCACTACTAAGTTAGATATTTCTCCCTCTCTGACTACAGTTTTGGAAAATCCAGTCAAATATGGCTGGATTTTTTGTTTTTAACCAATCGCAGCGTAGCCCCGGGCTCATAACCCGAAGGCTCGGGATCGATCCCTATTCTAGCTACCCGGAAAAGGCAATCAAAAACGGTTGCTTTTTTTCATCGCTTTCGATTCCCGTAAATCACGCAAATTGAACTATTAGTTCATCGTAATTTCTTTTTTACTTTTGTTTTAAAAGCGGGTAACCAACCACAGGCTACAATAAAACAGCACTACATGAGAAAGATAATTTCGTTTATGCACATATCGCTCGATGGCTTTGTAGCAGGGCCAAACGGAGAAATGAATTGGATCACCGTTAACGAAGAAATTTTTGATCACGTCGGTACGCGGATAGGCGAAACCGATGCTGCATTATACGGACGGGTAACTTACGAGATGATGGAAAACTACTGGCCTGCCGCCGGAGACAAGCCGGGTGCCAGCAAACACGACATCAACCATTCAACGTGGTATAAGAAAGCGCACAAATTGGTCCTCTCAAAAACAATGAAAGGCGCGGACTTGCCGAACACAACAATTATCAGCGACAACCTTGCCGAAAGAATAAAAGAACTACAGCAACAGCCGGGTTCAGAGATCCTGCTGTTTGGCAGCCCTACCGCAACACACGCACTTATTCAGCAGAACCTGATCGACGGCTACTGGCTGTTTGTCAATCCGATTATCCTTGGACAGGGCATTCCATTGTTTACCGGCATCAAAGAAAAAATAAAACTGAAACTATTGACCACCCGGCAATTCACTTCAGGGGTAACTGAACTGAATTATACCGTAGAGACAACAGCAGCGCAGTAAGGCTAAACGCAAACCTACGCTCCGAACTGCCTCAGATGATGATCGAGATGTTTATAGTTGAGTATCCCCCACTCTTTTTGTGTCATCTTACCAAAAAAAGGATGGGCCTCCTGTTTTATACCACCTTCACCCATTGCGTAGAGTTCATTCACGGCGGCTATTAACCTCATTTTTTCTTTCTCAAAGTCTTTGGTGTCGCTGATCTTTAATTCCGGTGCAGTGGGTGAATTTTTCCGGAAATCTCCCGCTCCCAATACTTTGTTTTTTAAGAGCCTGCCTATTATGTTTATAGGAAACGGAACCCTCCTGGGCTTTATCTCGCCGGTCGGCATTTTAAGTCCTTGTACGCAGTGTGTGAGCATCTGGTTCACATTCATCTTCCCCCAAAGAGCAGGGTTGCCGGGAGATAGCTGTTTTATTCGCGTCAACAGCTCATTTTTGTCCTGATCATTAAATATGCTCTTCATGAAAAACCTTTGAATAAAAGTAATCAATTCGTGAAAATATTGATCGCAGGATTCGAAACAACTGGCAACAAACTGGGAATCACAAAAAAAACCGGCAAATACACAGTATTTGTCCGGTTTTTGGCTTTTTTATTCTAGCCAGGAACGGATATTATTTTTAATTCTACGCAGCCTTACCAGCGGTGCTTACATCCACAGGCACCCCTGTTTTACGTGCTATTTTATTTTCTTTACGTTCAACCCTACGCATGCGCTTTGCTACCATATTAAAAGTGTGCTTAGACACTTTTTTATAGTTTTTATTGTCCTGATCTGGATAGCTACCGGTATATGATGATACCTTTTCTACATTAACGCTGGCTGTAAGGTTTAAGGTTGAGTCGGCACATGCAGTAACCATATTGTTCTGTTGTGGGTTCAGCGATACAGTATATGTTTGTGGCATCACATTCATATTCTTTTCGGCATCTATTTTTACAAGACGCGATGGGTATTTGTCGGGCATGCCAGTTAAGGTGCTGGCTGTTTCGTGCCTCTTTGGGTGCTTGCGGCTGTAATAGACAAAGGTTTCGTTTTTATCAGCCACTAATACGCCACTGTTAGGCAGGCTCACCTGCTTCATATCGGGTGTTATACTTACGGGGATATTTACACACGCTGTGCGCTTGGCAGTTTTAGGGTAAAATGCGTTACCACATTTTGCCATCAGGTAGAGGGGCGCATTAGTGCTGGCGGTACCGCCGTTGCTGGGAGCTATCCTCCATGCTTTAAACCCTGCACCACCCTCAAGACGGGCGTAGTTGTACGTGTAACCCCTGCTACCCATGTTGCCTTCAGTGCCTGACTTTACCTGGTCTTCAGTAATATCTGCTGCGCTTAAGTCTTTAATGCCATTCGCATAGCCCAGCTGCATCAGCAGGTCGTCAAGTTTCCGGCTGGCAGGTGTTTGCTGGCGCTCCTGTTTCTTCATGGCAGCAAGTACCTGCTGCGGTGTCGACAGGTTGCGCAGAAAGGGGAACTCCGGCGCATCCCCTAATTTCCGGATTACCCTGGCTTGCCCTGCATTATCAAATGAATACAGGGATTTGTCCGTAGCATCCTGGGCAAAAGTCGTCGCTGCCATCATTAAGGATGCTGTTATTAAAATGAGTCGTTTCATAGCTTTATGTTTTTACTGTTGTTAGATATCTTTAATTATTCGTTTATGCCTGTTTTGAGTGGGCTTCAACCGCATGGCCTGTTTTACGGGCCACCCTTTCCTCGTTACGTTTTATCTTACGCATCTTACGTACAGCCACTTTGTAATGGTGTTTTGAAACCTTCTTATAACTGGAATTATCTGTTGCACCTGCAGGGTAATTGCCTGTGAATGATGATACCTTTTCTACGGCGATGGTTGCTGCTACATTCGCAGTAGAATCAGGGCATACAGTAACACTGCCAGGTGCACTCAAATTAACGCTGTAAGTCTCCGGCAGCGCCACCACCTTGGTACTTGCATTCAGCAACAACGGGCGGGAAGGCCACTTATCGCTTATTCCTGCCACCGCATATTCGTGTTCATGTTTCTTATGGTGCCGGCGGCTGTAGTAGATATACTGCTTTTCATTGTTAACGCTCTTATCGCCGCTGCTGGTAATGGTTACCTGGTTAGCGGTTAGATTTACCTGACCCGATACACACGGCGCTTGTGCGAAAGCAGACGACACAAGCAGTGCAGAGGCGGAGATCAAAAATATTCGTTTCATAACATTTGGTTTTTTTGTTCGTTTTTACGTTCTTGTTCCATTCTCACCAAACCAATAAAATCTTTATGCCAAGACATGCCAGAAGGTGCGGGCACGGCCGCTAGTCAAAGAAATTGCATACCGGTGACAATTAATTTACTACTTTGTTTCCGCCTTCTTTTCAATGTTTTATACGTAGAATATTGGGGTTTCAACAATCAAATTTTTGACGTTTTTAAAGAAAATGTTAAAGCTGTCATTTGCTGGTTTCTGAAAAAGTGTATCGCATTCCGGTTTTTCGTATTTTTAATTATTGTTTCTATCTGACATCAAAAAACGGGCATAATGGGTAATGTGGGTAAGAGTAGTGCGGCAGCGCTTTTAGTTTTTTTTGCATGTTATTTCAGCTTCTCGGCAGCAGGTAAAGACGACTCCTCGCCGGTAAACACCAACAGCGCCAAAGACAATTTTCAGTGGATGGAGCATGCCCGGCTCTCCTGGGACGACTTTAAGGGCGCGGTAAATGCCGCACACGATGAATCGGCAGCTGCTACTTACTGCGCCATAGGTTTTAAAACAAATGCTGCAGCGCCCGATGGCAAGCAGGAGATCATAGTGTACAACACATTTTATGTCAACAAGTCGTGGGTGCGCACAGATGCCCATATCGCATCTATATTGGATCATGAGCAGGGCCATTTCGACCTTTGCGAAATTTATACCCGCCAGCTCCGCAACCGCGTGCATGATATTGACCCCGGCGCTCCGGGTGTGAAGGAGACGCTTATGCATATTTATGCCGAAGTAAGCAGTGAATATGAAGCCCGCCAGCAAGCTTACGAGCAGGAAACCATTCACGGCACAGACATTGCCAACCAAAAAAAATGGCAGCAAATGATTGCGGACGAACTTGGCCTTTCGCTGTGACCTTCGGGACCATTACATTTTTATTTATGGGCCATTTGGGCAACTGTAGAACACGGATTTTCAATCAACCTTCACCACATGCGCCATGATTACCGCCGGGTGCAGCGAAGCGCAGAGACCCGGCCAGGATCCCTGGTCCCGTTTTCAACGGCGATGCTCCGGTACCGCATCTGCGACGCTAGTTTCCATCACCCTTGCTCTGTCACAAATTGCCGAAGACAAAAAAATGTGGATTTCTTTCTTCACAACTCATCATTTTCAATCCTACCTTTGTTCCGCAATTACCGCTTTTTACTCCCCATATTTTTGCGGTCTTCGCGCGGCTCCTTTACGAACTTTGTTTTTCCATCGGTCGAAATGCAGAAATAAACCGGAAGAAAACCAGAAGAAAATCAGAAGAAAAACCAGTCTACAGGTAAACAGTAAATCGGTAAATCATGATTAATCTGAGGTTCGGACTGCGATACGTTTGTGATACGTTTGCGATATTTTCAAAAACCCAAACCGCTCATAAACAACGAAATAGCAATAGGTATCCACAAAACTTTTTTTTCTTGAAAAATGTGATATTTCTAAAACACAAGTCTATCAAAATCACCACGAGACAGAATTCCATTTACCTTTACCCCCATCTATGCCCACAAGTTATCCCAAAAGTAAATTGAAGGTCCTGCTGCTGGAAAATGTAAGCGAGGAAGCCGTGCAGGAGTTCCGGCAAAATGGTTATGAAAATATCACCCATCTGAAAACAGCCCTAACAGAAGAGGAACTGGTGAGCCGCATAGGCAATGTGCATATACTGGGCATCAGGTCTAAAACAAGTGTAACGGCCAAAGTGCTTGAGGCGGCAGAAAAACTGCTGGCAGTGGGCTGCTTCTGCATCGGCACCGACCAGGTGGATATGGCTGCAGCAATGCGGAAAGGTGTGGTGGTATTCAACGCACCCTATTCAAATACCCGGTCGGTGGCGGAACTGGTGATCGGCACGGCGATAATGCTGATACGCCGCATACCCGAAAAGAATAAACTGATGCACGAGGGCACCTGGATGAAGGATGCCCGCAACAGCCACGAACTGCGAGGCAAGACACTTGGCGTTGTGGGTTATGGCAATATCGGCAGCCAGGTGAGTATTATGGCGGAGTCACTGGGCATGAAAGTGATCTTTTATGATACGGTGAAAAAATTGCCCCTTGGCAATGCCGCCCAGGCAGGCAGCTTAAGCGACTTGCTAAAGGTGGCGGATATTATTTCCATACATACACCCGCGGGTGCCAGCACCAGCAATATGATCAATAAAAAGACGCTTGCACAGTGCAAAAAGGGCGCTATCCTGATCAATTTCGCACGGGGTGAAGTGGTGGACCTGAATGCTATGAGAAACGCACTGGAAACAGGCGCTTTATCAGGAGCGGCAGTTGATGTTTATCCTGATGAGCCCGGAGAGAATGGCGCGGCATTTAGCTGTCCGCTGCAGCAAATGCCAAATGTATTACTGACCCCACACATAGGCGGCAGCACAGAAGAGGCACAGGTAAACATAGGCCAGGACGTGAGCAGCAAATTAGTTGCTTTCCTGGATACGGGCGTTACTACCGGCTCACTGTCTGTACCCCAGCTAACCCTTCCAGTTCAGGAAAATACGCACCGGATACTGCACATCCATAAAAATGTGCCGGGGGTACTTTCGGCCATCAACTCTGAGCTGTCGCTGCATAATATCAATATCCTCGGCCAATATCTCAAAACGAAAGATGAGATAGGGTATGTGGTTCTGGATATCGACAAAAAAGCCTCCCGCGAGGTCGCCGACCTCCTTGGCAAGGTGAAGGGGACCATTAAAGTACGTTCGCTCTACTGATCACCGGAGCATCCGATTATGCTCATCCCGAAAAACGTGTATTTTAACAGCATGAAATACTTATACCTTTTACTTTGTCTCTTTACGGTGAGTGCTAAAGCACAGATGCTGTTCAGCGAAAAATACAAAGACTGCTATAACGATAAGCCGTGTTACTATTGCGGCGACACTGTGGCTCAATATAAAAAAAGGATTGATAAACGATTACAATATGCCCTGGACCACGGGCTGCAAAAATGGGTGGGCACCAGCGGCCACATGTATTTTGAAATGGAAGTAGACTCCGCCGGTCATTCATGCGTGAGGAGCATCAAAGATGAGGTACATATGTCTGATGTAAAAAATACGTTGAGAATGTGTATCAATGGGCTGTATGACTGGCAACCAGCGATCTTAAATGGCCACGCTATCAATTCAACATTGATCATTGATATTCATTTTTTAGGCAACAGAGCCAACATCAATTTCGTAAAATCCACGGACTTTTGATCGTTATATTGCGGCCCAAATCTCTGCCTAATGTTTTGTGGAGGAAAAGCCCAATAGCATCTGGCAGTTGACGCTCGCAGTCTTAAGAAAAGCAGCCTTTTGACAGCTTTTTTTGTATTTTTACTCCGAATTAAGCACCGCAGCTCATAGTTAAAAAAGTAAAGTGATGGCAAAAGAGCAGATAATAATATTTGGTACGGGGGATATAGCACAGATAGCAAACTACTATTTTGAAACTGACAGCAATTATGATGTGGTGGCATTTACTGTTGACAGTGCGTTTCTTACACAAAATGAATATGAAGGTAAGCCACTGGTAGCGTTTGAAAGTATTACGGATAGCTATCCGCCTGGGCAATATAAAATGTTCATTGCCCTTAGCTATGCCAAAATGAACAAATTGCGGGAAGGGAAATACCATGAGGCCAAAGCAAAAGGTTATACGCTGGTAAGTTATGTGAGCAGCAGGTGCAGTTACCTGTCCCAGTTTCCATGCGGGGATAACTGCTTTATTTTTGAAGACAACACCATACAGCCATTTGTTAAGATCGGCAATAACGTTACGCTATGGAGCGGTAACCATATCGGGCACCACTCTGTGATAAAAGATCACAATTTTGTAAGCTCGCATGTGGTCATATCCGGGCATTGCACCATAGAAAGCAACTGCTTCCTGGGGGTGAACAGTACGCTTGCACACAAAGTCACTATCGCAAAAGAAACATTGCTTGGCAGCGGCGCGGTGATAGCCAAAGACACCCAGGAGAAGGGCGTTTACGTTCCGCCACGCACGGTATTGCTCGAAAAGAAAAGTGATGAAATAACACTGTAAAGCAATTGAAAACAATGACTGGCCAACCGCTCATATCCATTGTAAGCCCGGTATATAAAGCAGAGCTTATTGTACATGAGCTTGTAAAAAGGATAGTAGAAGAAACATCGAAAATTACACCTGACTTCGAGATAGTGCTGGTGGAAGATGGCGGCCCTGATAATTCGTGGGACAGGATCGCTGAAGAGGCTGCGGCTGATGTAAGAGTAAAGGGTATAAAGCTGAGCCGCAACTTCGGCCAGCAATATGCCATCACAGCCGGCCTTAACTGCGCCAAGGGCGACTATGTGGTAGTGATGGACTGTGATCTGCAGGATAACCCGAAATACATAGTTGATCTGTATGCCAAAGCGCTGGAAGGCAATGATATAGTATATACTAAGAAAAATGAACGGAAACACGGTGCCATCAAGAACTTACTTGCCGGATTTTTCTTCTGGGTTTTCAATTTTCTGACAAATAACCAACGCGCCGATTCTAAAACAGGTGCCTATTCCATGTTGAGCAGAAAAGCTGTTAATGCGTTTTGCTCGGTAAAGGAATACCACCGGCATTACCTGATGATATTGAGATTGATCGGTTTCAAATCTGATCATATCGTTGTGGTTCACGAGGAGCGGTTTGAAGGCAAAACCTCTTATAACCTGGCTAAGCTGATCAGCCTGGCGATAAATGGTATTGCATCACAGTCTGATAAGTTATTGCGGCTCTCGATCTCGTTAGGATTTGCCCTTTTCTTTATTTCTATAATCTGGTCTTCCTACCTTATATACATATACTTTTCACTTAACATTCCGGCCGGCTATACTTCGATCATGGTAATGTTGCTGTTGTCCACCGGCCTTATATTGATGAGCATAGGGATCACAGGACTTTATATCAGTAAGATATTTGACCAGGTAAAAAATAAACCTTTATACATCATCGACAAATCAATCAATGTATAAAATAAACAAGTAGCATATGAACATTAAAAATACTGCACATTTAGTTTGCCCGCATACGTTAAGCCCGCTGTCACTTACGGTTGATAAGCAGGAAGGCGATGAAGTAATTAAAGGCGTTTTTAAAAGTAAGGATGGTACATCTTATAAAATAACTGACGGCATAGCAGATTTCACTTATCCTAAAGAACTGACAGGTTCAGACAAGGACTTTAATGAAATATATGAGCATAATGCCAAACAATATGAAGAAGGAATGGACTGGCTGTTCGCTTCGTTCTACGAAACGGAAGATGATGTAAGAAACAAACTGGTAGGCTTGCTTAACCTGAAACCAGGCAGCTTTGTGCTCAACATGGGATGCGGGGCAGGCGGAGATTCAAAATATATCATCAGCCACCTGGGCAAGAAAGGCGAGCTGTTTCACCTGGATCTTACCGCGGGATTGCTGAAGATAGCCCGGAAAAACCTGAAGGACTCAGCGATACCAACCGAGTTTTTTGTAGGCAATGGTTCCTACCTACCTTTCCCGGCTCATACATTCGACTGCGTTTTTCATTTTGGGGGCATCAATATGTTTTCAGAAAAGAAAAGGGCTATAGATGAGATGGTAAGGGTTGCAAAGCCCAATGGCCGGATTGTTTTTGGTGATGAGAGCGCCCCACCATGGCTGAGCAATAAATTGTTCGGGAAGGTAATAAAGAATGCAAACCCGCTGTATAAGCATACACCGCCCATGCACATGCTGCCCGCAAACGCCCGCAATGTTTCACTGAATTACGTTTTAGGCAATTCATTTTATGCCATAGCGTTCAATGCGGGTGAAGAAGTGCGGCTGAACCTGGACTTGCCTATACCTGGTAAAAGAGGCGGTACACTTAGAAGCAGATATGAACAAACTGGTAAAAAAATAAAGTAGAAACGTTAAAACAGCACTATATGGAAGAGAAGTTTTATGGCGTTGATGCCAGCACGATAACTAATGTGGGCAGATTCGAGGAAATTACAGAAGAAATAACATTACAAGGTTATTCCGTGATAAGCGATCTGCTAACTGAATCAGAACTGCAGGAAGCATCTGCTAAGATCGATGCGATCTACCAGCAACAGGCTGATGATTTTGGAATGGACAACCTGAAAAAAATAAATGAAGCCAACCTGGTGAGGTGTCCGCTTTCTTACGATGACTTTTTCCTTAACCTCTGTACAAAACCTGCCATAACAAATGTTGTAGGCCATTTTCTTGGTGGATATTATATTATTAACCAGCAAAACGGCATCATTAACAGGGCCAAGGAGGAACATCACCAAAGCTCATGGCACCGCGACCTCCCTTACCAGGATTATATAATTTCCAAACCTATCGCCATTGCATGCCTTATGTGCATTGACGATTTTACCGAAGAGACCGGAGCTACCCTTATGCTACCCTTCTCACACCAGATGGCCAATATGCCTTCGGTCAATTATCTTAACAACCACAAAGTAAGCCTGCAGGCAAAAAAAGGCAGCGCTATATTGTTTAATGCCATGCTGTATCACAAAGCAGGTTATAACCGTTCAGACAATACCCGCAGGGGGCTCAATACTTTATTCAGCATCCCGCTGCTGAAACAGCAGATCAATTTGTTTGAGCAGATGGATGGAAGACATGGCGATGACCCAGCAATGCGGAAGCTGCTAGGTTATGATTCGCAGGTTCCGGGAACAGTGAAGGACTGGAGGCAAACCCATTTGAACAGGAAAAAATGATGAAATGGAAAAAGCTGGGCCAGGTATTTTGCCCGGATAACAACTTTGAGTGGATGAAAACCCATGCCACCTACCCTGTGGCAGAACCGCTTGAAAACGGGATATACCGGGTTTACTTCAGTTGCCGGGACGCAGGCAACAAGTCATACATTGGCTATGCCGATATTGACATGGAAAATAATTTTGAGGTGGTAAATATTTCCAGGGAGCCGGTATTATCGCCCGGAGAGCCCGGTATATTTGATGACAGCGGCGTAGGGGTAAATTATATCGTCAATGTCGCCGGACGGAAATACCTCTACTACCTGGGCTGGAATTTAAAAGTAACAGTGCCATGGCTGAATACAATAGGGCTGGCTATATGGAATGACAGCACTCAACGGTTTGAAAAATACAGCAGGGCCCCGGTAATGGACAGGAGCGATGAAGACCCCTTTACCGTTGCTTACCCATGCATATTATTTGAAAACGGTATTTATAGGATGTGGTACGGCTCTAACCTGAAATGGGGCCACGCCATGAATGAGATGGAGCATGTAATAAAATATGCAGAAAGTGACGATGCCATACACTGGAAGAGAAACAAACAAGTACAGGTGGGGCTCATACACCCTAACGAATATGCCGTGTCCAAGCCCTGTGTGGTAAAAACAGCAGGTTTGTACCAGATGTGGTATTCATACCGGGGAAACGGGGATATTACCACTTACAGGATAGGCTATGCCGAGTCTCCCGATGGCTTTACCTGGACAAGAAAAGACGGCGAAGCCGGGATAGATGTACAAAGCGAAGGTTGGGACAGCGAGATGATCTGCTATCCGTTTATTTTTGACTACAAATCCGAAAGGTATATGCTGTATAACGGCAATGGCTATGGCAAAACAGGCTTTGGTATTGCTAAAGCCATTTAAAACAGGTAAAGCCGGTTAGCGGCATTTTTACTTCGTAGTCTCGGCACCCATCTGCACCCCCATTTTCTCATATTCTATATCGTTGGGTTCCCACAGCTCTATTTTGTTGCCTTCGGCATCCATGACATGCACAAACTTGCCGTAATTATTGGTTTCTATAGTGTCTGCAATAGTCACGCCTTCCTTCCGTAATTGCTCTACAAGTGAAGTAAGGTCATTCACCCTGTAGTTGATCATAAAGTCTTTGGTGGAAGGCTCAAAGTATTTGGTGGTCTCTTTAAAAGGGCTCCATTGGGTATATCCCTTTTGGGTCGAATCCGTAGCATGGCGCCATTCAAATACGCAACCGTATTGGTTAGTGGTAAGCCCCAGGTGGGCTTTATACCATTCTCTCATTTTGCCGGGGTCTTTGCACTTGAAAAATATACCTCCTATGCCGGTTACTCTTTTCCTGTTACTATCGCTGTTTGATTTGTTTGCGATTAAATGATCGAGCGCAAATCCAAGCCCGAAAGAAATGGTAAGAGCGAATGTTGTGAGCATTATTTTTTTCATCTTCGGATAATTTTAAGTATTGCCTGGGAAAACAAAATAAGATATTTTTTTGTATCGGCATCAGTTACTTCATTTATCTTTAGTAGTAAATTTATGAGTATGAGTAGTGAGAAAGCCATTCTTGCCGGCGGTTGTTTTTGGGGAGTAGAAGAACTGATCCGGCACCAGCCGGGTGTTATTTCAACGGTAGTGGGATATACAGGTGGAGATGTGCCTAACGCTACTTACAGAAATCACGGAACACATGCGGAGGGCATAGAGGTGACGTTTGACCCGGCAAAGCTATCATACCGCAAGCTGCTGGAGTATTTCTTCCAGATACATAATCCTACCACTCGGAACAGGCAGGGCAACGACATAGGGGCTTCTTACCGCTCAGCGATCTTTTACCAGAACGAAAGCCAGCGTGATACCGCGAACGCACTGATAGCAGAAATGGAGGCCTCTGGTAAATGGCCAGGGAAAATTGTTACCGAGGTTGTGCCCGCCACTGATTTCTGGAATGCAGAAGAAGAACACCAGGACTATTTACAAAAACATCCATATGGCTACACCTGCCATTTTGAGCGGCCTGATTGGAAACTATAGGGTTAGAAATGATACAAATATTCAGGCACTCTAAATATTCTATTTTTGCTCAAAATGCACCATCAGGAATTTGAACCTCCCGAAGAGCTAAAGGACACAATAAAGTGTTTTTGGTATAACCGGAGAGACTTCGGTGCACAACAATCGGAGTTTGAGGTGGTGCCCGATGGCTACGCTGAAATTATTTTTCACTTCGGAAGTGGCTGCAGCATTTCTTACAATGGCTGCTTGCAGCCATTGCCTTCACCGTGTATCATGGGCTTGCTCAATCAGCCGGCGCTTTTACACTCGACAAACATTTTTGAAGTCATCGGTATCAGGTGTTTTCCCTGGACTGTATTCGACCTGTTAGGGCTACAACCCGGCAGAGGGTTGCGGATATTTGAACATCCTGTTGCTGCCCTTCAAGCCTCGCTGAGTAACTGCATTGAAGGTGGCAGGATAGATGAGGCGATAGCAGAAGTAAAGCAGTATTTCCTCGATGCACGGGCCGTTGCTATTGATCATACGCTATATAAAGCCGGCGCGGCTATGACCATGGCAAAAGGCACTCTGCCTGTAAGCGAGGTGGCGGTGGCGGCCCATGTCACGGTTCGTACACTGGAAAGAAAGTTCAAGCAGTCTTCTGGCCATACTGTTAAAGATGTATCTGGCCTGATGCGCTTTGAGCAGGTACGGAACCGGTTATGGCATCATCCAAAATCCAACCTTGCCGGCTTAGCCGAGGAGCTTGGCTATACGGATCAAGCCCACCTGAGCAAGGAATTCAAGCGCTACAGTGGCACTACCCCAGCAGCATTTGCGCGAAAGGCTAAGAAACAGATCATACACGATTTTGTCGCGTTTACTTCCGGTAAGGAATAATTTTTCCGCAAGTGGTGTACCGAAAATAACAAATCAATCCTGACGATCTTTTGGGATATAACGACTATAAAAAGCACCGGTTCCCTTAGCATCCAGCCGACCTACAATTACTGCATCGGAACTGTGTGATAATTCTATGTTTCGCCGCAAATGATAATGCCCTTTTGCGCCAGCAGGAAGGTCTGCAATACTTTCCTGGTCAAGGTCAGCCAACTTTAATAGAAGGTTCGCAAGGGATCTTAACCCTTCCGGATCTCCGTGAATTGAAATCTCGCTCCAATGTTCTTTCTTACCCTCAAATTCATCTTCATTTTGGGTTGCAAATATATCTAAATGCCCGGTAATTGCCGATTCAAAGAGCTTCATAGTCTTGTTGAGTAATGAGAGTGGTTTTAAAAGTATAAAGTTATACAATTCCGCAGTTGTTGGTAAAGATCACTAACAGGTCGGAAAAAGAAAAACAATTTTGTCGCGTTTGTACAAGCCTAGAACCTGAGCATTCCGGAATTTTGCTCTTCATCATGTATATGAAAGTAACTCTTGATAACGCACAGGACCATTCTACATACGATGTCATCATTTCCGGCGCAGGGCCTGTAGGCCTGTTCCTTGCCTGCGAACTGGCCCTTGCCAAATGTTCCGTGCTGGTACTGGAAAAGGCGGAGCATCAACATTCACCATTGAAGCAGCTTCCCTTTGGGATACGGGGGCTCTCGGCGCCTACCATTGAAGCGCTTTACCGCCGTGGGTTACTACAAGAATTAGCGGTACATAAACGCCTTAAAGACCCGCACCAAAATGCTAAACAAGGAGCCCAACGCCAGGGAGGACACTTTGCCGGCATTCCGTTTAATGACGGCGATATTGATACTTCACAATGGAAGTACCGCTTATCCAGCGCTACCGACACCAGTCTAATTTCTGAAATGGATGAGCTGGGAACCGTGCTTGCCCGTCGTGCAGCAGCCCTGGGCGTAGCCATCAGGCACGGGCTTGCTGTGACCGGATTTCACCAAACCGGATATGGGGTATCTGTTCAGGTTGGTGGCCAATCTTTTCAAGGTAAATGGCTGGTAGGCTGCGACGGCAGCCGCAGCGTGGTTCGCAAGATGGGTGGGTTTGAATTCGTCGGCACAGAACCGGAATTTACCGGCTACTCTGCCCAAGTTGAAATTGCCGACCCAGAACAACTAAAACCGGGCCGAAATGTGACTTCAAGGGGTATGTACGTGCAATCTCAGCCGGGGTATGTGCTTATGCAGGATTTTGATGGGGGTGCTTTTCATAGTTCAAAAAAGCCAATTACGCTGGAACATGTGCAGGAGGTATTGCGCCGCGTCTCGGAAACCGATGTGACCATCAGCGCCCTGCAGATCGCAACCACTTGGACCGACAGAGCACGGCAAGCCACAACTTACCGCAACGGCAGCGTCTTATTGGCCGGCGATGCCGCACACATTCATTCGCCGTTGGGCGGCCAAGGGCTTAATCTTGGTCTGGGCGATGCAATGAACCTAGGCTGGAAACTCGCCGCAACCATCCATAAGAAAGCGCCGGAAGGCCTGCTGGACAGTTATTATACCGAACGGCATCCCATTGGCGCACGGGTGCTGGACTGGTCGCGCGCGCAGGTTGCTATCATGAAGCCCGACCCTGCTGCACGCGCACTGCATGCAATTTTCCGCGACCTAATGAATACACGCGACGGCGCTACCTATTTCGCAGGAAAGGTGTGGGGCGTTCTCACACGCTACGATCTCGGTGGCGGCCACCAACTCAATGGCCACAGCGTTCCCAACTTTGAATTCGAAGACGGTACAAAAATTGGTGAGCTAATGCGCGATGGCCAGGGGATACTGCTTGACTTTGACAGCAATGTTTCACTTAAAACTTTGGCGGGTGAATATGTCGGCCAGATCAAGTATGTTTCTGGCCGGGCGAGAGAACAAATGGGTTTGAGTGCGGTACTGATACGCCCTGATGGGATCATTGTATGGGCTTCTGATAGCGAGCCAGATTGCAGCGAACTGCGAAAGGCTGCCGACCGTTGGTTTGTCCGATAGTCATGATCGTGCTCAATCCTCGATTGCCTCGATACCGAGTTGCCTTGCCCGCTCCACATTCGCCTTCATTGTATTAAGCTGCTCAATAGGGTGTCCCTGCCAATCAGTAACCTCACCAATAATTGTAAGCGGATGTTTGGAACGGTAAGACATGGTTGGGTTCCCGGGAAACTTCTTGTCTGTCAAATTGGGATCATCTTCTATCGGGCCGGTTGGCGCTACGATATAAATTCTGCCAGGCCCATCGCCCAGGGCAAGTTCAGCCCCCCAGGTAGCCGCATCCAGGGTGGCTGTTAAATAAATGTAAGCTGCTTTCTTCCCCTTGCCAAAGTTTGAATTAAAGCCCGGTTCGATCAGGTCCCCCAGCTTCAGGTCGGCCTTTGTGCCATGATAGAATTGCGGTGAGCTCACTTCATTGATGGACGCCATAGATTGCCCTCTTTTTTGATTTAGGACAAAACTAAGATTTATCCGGGTGGAGGAAAAAAAATCTGCCTGCCCCACGGCACGATTGTTACGCCTTTAAACCAAAACCTACAAAAATATGACCATTCAACTCAATACGGATCACAGTATCACAGGCAGTGAAAAGTTCAAATCAGTCGTAGCAGAACAATTGACACGTGAATTAGGCCACTTTACTGAACACATCACGCGACTCGAAGTACATCTTGCAGATGAAAATGGCAACAAAGAAGGGCATAGTGACAAGCGGTGTACTATAGAAGCCCGCATTGAAGGCCGGCCATCAGTGGCTGTTACCAATCATGCAAATACCTATGAGCAGGCAGTAAGCGGCGCGGTGCATAAATTAAAGTCGTCCCTGGATACAGTATTTGGGCGGTTGAGGAATCACCAGCACCAATCCTAACCCAGATATTGGGTGAACATTTCCACGGATAGTGGATTACTATGGCCGGTAAGTATTCAATTTCTTCAACGTACCTGCTGGCAGGTACGTTTTTTATTCAAAAAAAAATCAAGGTTCAGATTTATGGAAAAAATAATTTCCGGCATCTTACATTGAAGCTGCATAAGTCTTAACTTAGTATGGACGCTGCAAGCCAATAAGTTTATATCATGTAAATGATTTAATGATATGGATCCCGGTTCATACAGTTTCCCTACAATCAGGCTCACACTTTTCCTGTGTTTGTTACTGATATTATCCACAAAAACGAACCACGCCCGCTGCTACAAATACCTGCCAGGAAATGCTCCCATAGGCTCCATTTCAGGTACCATACGCACAAAAAACGGCATTGCGCTGCCACTCGCAAAGCTGGACCTTGTGCTGAATGACTATGTGATCCGCACGGTGGAAACGGACTCCGAAGGATACTACGCATTTAAAGGCCTGGAGGCAGGTATGTACCGTATACAGGTTTCGGCTGCGGCTTACAAAACCACTGTTTCCAGCCCGATACTTGTGGACAAAGATCACGACCTGGAGATATGTGATCTATCGGTGGGCAGCCTGCACCCGGTGCGCTACCGGCTATCTTATAAAAATGACCTCAATTGCGCAGATACGCCGCTGGTTAAACAAGTGGACAGCATACTGGTGTTGAAATCAAAAAGGGAAATGATAGTGTTCAACTCGAGAAAAGTCCTGAAAGTATATCATGTGTCGCTGGGCAGGGTTCCGGTTGGGGCCAAGCACTTTAAGATGGACTATAAAACTCCTGAGGGGATATATCATATCAATGATAAAAACCCAAACAGCGAGTGCCATAAAAACCTGGGTATCTCCTATCCTTCTGACGCCGACCGGCAATATGCCCGCAGCAAGGGGTTTTCTACCGGAGGAGATGTGAAGATACACGGCATCATCAATGGCTACGAAGGCCCCAAAGAAGAATACCAAACGTGGGACTGGACCTATGGCTGCATAGCTGTGCTCGATGAAGAAATGGATGAACTTTATACCCATGTTCCGGTTGGCACGGTAATCAATATTTTACCGTAACTGCGAAACCCATTTGAGCAATCCTGAAAGTTCTTAAATCCTCGAATCCTGATCGAACTTTTATTTATCTTTAAACCCGAATGCCACATTCCATCAGAAACACTATGCATACCATAGCGCTCAGCTTTATGTTATTGCTGTGCACAAGCCCGGCGCTTCGCGCCCAAAACCTAATCGGTAAGCGTTTTGATGACGCTGTATTGCAACTGGGCCCGGAAAATACGAAAGTTGTTGATGGCCCGGTAACCAAACTCAGGTACAGCGACCAGGTGATCGATCATCCAGGTTTCGGTGTGTTCAGAGAGTATAACCAATACGATTT
Source organism: uncultured Bacteroidota bacterium (assembly GCA_903887415.1). Classification (GTDB taxonomy): domain Bacteria; phylum Bacteroidota; class Bacteroidia; order Chitinophagales; family Chitinophagaceae; genus Nemorincola. The sequence continues at coordinate 29,690 of CAISPO010000005.1, forward strand.
TCTGAATGGTATCTGCGAGGCCCGACACACCTATATGCCTAAATCGCATGAGCAGGATTTCGTCAACTATTTCAATAAAAAGTTCGGCAAGGGCGATCACTTGTGGCGCGGGGATAACAATAGTTATATCGCTATCAAAGAACATGATGACCTCTTTGAGCTTATGGTTTGGACCCCTGCTTATGAAGAAATGCTGGATAACCGATATTAGTGTGTGTGTTACGTAAAATCCGCAGCAGAGTTACCTTAAAAATTGGCGATCACGAGCATCCGCTAATTTTTATGATCATCAATGTTCAGACCACAAACTTAGCTGCCATGAGTCGCCCTGTTTGTTGCTGGCCGGCGCTTCATTAAAGTTGGACAGCGATATGCCCAACAGCCTTGTTTTCTTCTCTTCAGGCTCAGTCGCCAGCAGTAATTCCTTAGCAACAGCCGCAATAGTATCCCAGTCATAAACGGGGTTTGCCAGCGATCTGCTCCGGGTTATCTGCCTGAAATCGTGATACTTTATTTTCAGGGTAATGGTTCGGCCTTTCAGGTTGTAGCGCTGTAGCCGGCCGCTCACCAGAGCCGCTATCTTATCCAGCTCATCATTCATCTCGCTAGCCAGTACCAGGTCGTAGGCAAATGTATCTTCCGCAGCCACCGACTTGGTTTCACGATCAGGTTCTACCGGCCGATCATCTATGCCTCTTACTATTTTGTAATAAAATTTCCCTGCCTTACCGAAATGCCGCACCAGCTCATCTTCTTCCAGTTTTTTAAGGTCTGCGCCGGTGTGGAGACCCATATTCTTCATTTTATCTGCCGTCACTTTACCCACCCCGTAAAACTTCTCCACCGGCAGTTTTTCCATGAACTCTTCTATACGCGATGGCCCTATGAATGCAAGGCCATCCGGCTTATTAAGGTCTGAAGCGATCTTGGCCACGAACTTGTTTACAGATACGCCCGCTGATGCGGTAAGATGCAGTTCTTCTTTAATGGCTTGTTTTATTTGTTTTGCGATCTCTATTGCGGAGCCTATATTTTGTTTGTCCTCTGTCACATCAAGGTATGCCTCATCAAGCGAGAGCGGCTCTATGATATCTGTATGCCGGTGAAATATCTCCCGTATTTTTTGAGAGACCTCCTTGTATGCCGGGAACCGTGGATAAACAAAGATCAGCTCCGGGCAAAGTGCCGCGGCCCTTTTGGAAGGCATCGCAGAGCGTATCCCGAACTTGCGGGCCTCATAGCTTGCAGCAGCCACTACCCCGCCCCTTCCTTGCGGCAAGCCGCCTACCACCAACGGTTTGCCCCGGTATTCCGGGTTGTCCCGCTGCTCCACAGATGCGTAAAACGCATCCATGTCAATATGAATAATTTTGCGTTGTTTGTGCAGTTCATTATCCATCCGGCAAAGTTATAGCGATTATGACATGAAAAGGGCTATCGGAGAGGTACAAAAAAGGTTTCTCGCAAAGACGCAAAGCTCGCTATTCCTTCATTTTGTTTTTAAGACCGCAAAGCGCGAATGATAATTCTATTGTTGAACATTATACCGTGTTCTCCTTCAGTATTTCAATAAAATCTTCTCGGCTGATCATTCGTGCGCCAAGGCTTTCGAGATGGGATGTATGTACCTGGCAATCTATCATCGCTATACCCTGCTGCTGCAATGCCTCTACCCAACTGATAAATGCAAACTTGCTGGCATTGCTCACGAGGCTGAACATGCTTTCCCCAAAAAAAACTTTACCTAACAATACGCCATACAGCCCGCCCACCAGCCTGCCTTGCTGCCATGCCTCCGCGCTGTAGGCATAGCCCTCCTGATGCAGCCCTGTATAGGCTTCAATGATCTCGTTGCTGATCCACGTGCCGTGTATGCCATTTCTTTTTACCAGGCTGCAATTGCGGATCACGTCTTCAAAAGCGGTATTCACTCTGAACTCAAATTCGTTTTTCCCGATTACCTGCTTCATGCTTTTGCTTACGCGCAGCTCTTCCGGAAACAATACAAATCTAGGATCAGGCGACCACCACATAGGCGGCTCATCTTCATTATACCACGGGAAAATACCATTTTGATAGGCCAGCAGCAGCCGCTCATTGCTCAGGTCGCCGCCAATAGCCAGCAGCCCATCAGGCCGCGCATCTTCAAGAGGCGGGAACCACAAAGTATCATCAAGAAAAAATAATGGCACATTTGAAGGTAAGAAATTCAAATTTCAAATTTCAAATTCCAACTTCCAACTTCCAAAAAAAACAAACCTGCAGGCAGGCAGGTTCCACAAGAACTTAACTACATGGAAGAGCGACTGTAAATTTCGTGCCCTTTGCAAGCTCACTTTCCACTTCAATCGTGCCATTCAGTTTTTCTACATTTTCCTTAAGAATATATAGCCCTAGGCCCGTACCCTTTTTATTTCCCGGGATGACATAATACATATCGAATATCTTTTCAAGATAGCGCTTGTCCATGCCTATACCATTATCTTCTACCTCGAGATAAAACCACTCGCCAATCTTACTTGTCTTAATAGAAATGGTTTTTGCAGCTTTGCCATCGTCACTATATTTGATAGCGTTAGACAGCAGGTTATTAAGTATCATTTTCAGGCGTAGCTCATCGCAATACACTATTTCTGCGTTGATCTCATGGCTGAATATTATGCGTTGTGCAGCGGGCGAAAACCTGTTGTTCATGATGATGGCCTCCACCATATCTGTCATGTTGATCTCAGAATGCGCGGCGGCCTGGTGCTTGTTCTTAAAAAAATCGATGGTCTCTGTAATAAAAATATTCTGTCTGTCCACTACAGTATCCATCAACCTAAGGTAGTTTTTCATCTCCTCCGGATCCTGTTCATCGCTCATTAACTCTATAAGGCCCTTCATAGAAGTTATTGGAGAGCGCATATCATGCGAGATGTTGTGAAGTAATGTATCCAGCTCTTTGTTTGATGCAGTTAACTGGTCGTTTTTTCCCTGGAGCACGTCTTCTGACAGACTTATCTTTTGTAACATCTTTAAAGTGAACATCATAATGTTGCCCAATATAAAGACGATGCAAAAAACGTTTACCACCAGCAGGTAGCCTTTTATTTTGCGTGCAGCACTGCCCAGCACTTCTGAAAAAGCACTTTCCTTTGTAGATAGCTGAGATGAAATATCACTTATCTGCTTCATTGTTTCTTCCTGCTCACCCGGTTGCAACTGCTGACTAATCACCTGCCCATGAATGCGATTGCCAATTGAATCAAGTTCATTGATCATTGGCTCGGCCTCGCCCCATATCTTTATTGCCGAACTCATAAACGATACATTATGAAATGCCCGGAAGAGCCAGATAAGGTCGGGAATATCTTTGGGATGATTTTTGCCCATTATAAAACTGGCGGTAATTTCTCTGTCGCTGCCGTTTTTCGTAAGCGCCCTCCGGGCTTTGTTGTCGCCAACAGGGATGCTGATGGCCGTGTTAAAAGACTGCCAGTAAACAGCATCTTTGGTTTGGAGATATGCCGACAGGTATAATAATGCATCTTTCTGCCCCTTGGAGTACTGTGACTCGCCAATTATATAGGCCCGTGTTGCAGAGAGTATCTTAATTGTATAAAAGTTTACCGCGATCAACGACATTGACGCAATGAACACAACTATCAATAATGAAAGGATTTTTCTGCTCATATCCTAATGCAATGTTAGCGTTTATTAACAATTAAGCAAAAAAATAATTTTTAAAGACGGGCTTAAATTAAAATGCTCAACTAAAACGGACCGAATACATCTACGATTAACATCTTATTGTAAAAAAATCATACCAAAATGTTATTCGCCATTTTGCTTGACAGCTTCAATTGCCAACAACTTTAAACTTCCGTGGCGATTCAACATAGCATTGTACCAACCCGCAAAACCTACCAAATTCATCACTTCAGCATCAGGAAAGATACTGCTCAAAAAATCACCCGCTATTTAACGTTAGCATGATTTTTGATTATAACTTTATTAACAGCAATTGACCTACTTTTGTTCGTAAATTTTCAAGTAAATACTATGTTGAAATTCATGAAGAATAAAATCCTGATACCGCTGTTAGTAGTTGGGGCACTTGCCGCTTTCTTTTCATTTAAGTATAGCCGCACTACAGGGCAGACATCAGAGGAGAAAAGGAAGCTAGTGGTGCAGATGGTTATGAAGGTGATAAACGGCGGCCATTACTCACCAAAAGAACTGGACGATACGTTCTCAGCCCGGGTGTTTAATAAGCTGGTAAAGGAGTTTGACTATGATAAGCTCTATTTTACACAGCAAGACCGCGCCAAGATGGGCGCCTACGAGTTCAAGATCGATGATGAAATAAAAGGGAACTCGATAGAATTTTTTGATACCCTCGATGCTATCTATATGAGGCGCTCAGCAGGGGTTGAAAAATATTATCCCGAGATACTCAGCAAGCCCTTTAGTTTTGACGGCCACGAGGTTTTTCAACTGAACCCGGATAAGAAAGATTATGCCGCAGACGAGCCACAGCTTAAGGAAAGATGGGCACAATACCTGAAATACCGGACACTGGAGAAATATGTGGATCTGAAAACTGAGCAAGGAAAACTAAAAGAAAAGCTGGATACAGGAGGCTACACAAAGTACACCATAAAAGGCAAGGGTGATACAGGTGTTCAAACAGTTTACGTAGGAAGAGATAAAACTGATACCATAAAAGGAGCGACCATAAAGACGGATGCGGAACTGGAAGCGGATGCGAGAGAGAGCATAAAGAAAAGCTACGACCGCTATTTTGCACGGATGCATAAGTGGAAGGATGATGACCGGTTCACTGCTTATGTAGATGCGATAACTGAAACCGAAGACCCGCATACGCAATACTTTCCACCGGATGACAAGAAGGATTTTGATGTATCTATGAGCGGCAGCTTTGTGGGCATAGGCGCCAAGCTGAGCCCTGAAAATGACAAAGTAACCGTCTCTTCCATCATAGTGGGCAGCCCCGCTGCACACCAGGGTGAACTGAAGGCCGGCGATGAAATAACGAAGGTAGGCCAGGGCTCAGAGACGCCGGTGGACATACAGGGTTATGAGCTGAATGACGTGATAAAGCTGATACGTGGGCCTAAGGGCACGGAAGTGCGCCTGACGGTGAAAAGAGTGGACGGCTCGACAAAAGTTATCCCTATAAAAAGAGGTGTCATAGAAATAGAAGAAACCTTTGCGAAATCAGCAATAATAAAAAGCAAGGATGGCCCGGTTGGATATATACGCCTTCCGGAATTTTATGCCGATTTTAACCATACGAGCGGACGTACCTGCTCTGCAGATGTGGCTGCGGAAGTAAAAAAACTTAAAGAAGCAGGTGTTACCGGCATCATCCTCGACCTCCGGAATAATGGTGGCGGCTCATTGGGCGATGTGGTGGATATGGCTGGCATATTTGTTGGAAAAGGGCCTGTGGTGCAGGTGAAAAACAATAGCGCCGAGGCCAACAAACTAAGCGCCCAGTCGAATGACAGCGCACTATATACAGGGCCGCTGGCAATAATGGTAAATGAAAACAGCGCATCGGCATCTGAAATACTTGCTGCTGCTATGCAGGACTACAAGCGCGCTGTGATAGTAGGCGCAACCACTTACGGCAAAGGCACTGTGCAAAAAATGGTGGAACTGGACCAGATGGTGGACCCGATGACCCGCCTGCAGATGCTCAATGACAGCACCGGCGCACAGGGCTCTTCTATAGGCGCAGTGAAACTTACTATGGAGAAGTTTTACAGGATCAATGGCGGCTCTACCCAGCTTAAAGGCGTAACACCTGATGTTGAAATACCGGATGCTTACGACGGATATGATGATGAAGAACTGGGCGAGCGCCACAACCGTTCTGCCCTGCCATGGGACGAAATAAAGGCCGCAAACTATAAGACGACCAACAGCCTGGGCAACCTGAAGCAACTGGCTACCCTGAGCGAGAGCCGCATAGTAACGAACCCTACTTTTAAACTGATAGAAGAGAATGCGGAGATCGTGAAAAAGAAGATGGACGATAACAAAGTTTCGCTGAATGAAGCAGAATACAAGCGGGAACAGGAAAACCTGAACGCAACCTCAAAAAAACTGGAAGAACTGCAGAAAAAGACCATAGCGATGGATATGACCAACCCTCCTGCCGACCTTGCCAAAATAAACGAAGACAGCACCCTGATCAACAAAAACAAAGACTGGCTGAAGAGCCTGAGCAAGGATATTTATATCTCCGAGACCGTGAATATAGTTAATGACCTGCCTAAAGGCACCTCAAAAGTGAACCTGGGCACGGGGATGAAATAAGTTCGATTTCTGATTTTGTTAAAAGGCTGTTCCGTATGGGGCAGCCTTTTTTGTTGGTGTTTCTTTAACATTAAGGGGTGTTAATAAGGTCTTTATCGACGGGCGCTGGCGCGCTTTTTTGAAATATACCAGCGATAATTATTGATCACTTAAATTATGAATTATGAAACGGTCATTATTGATGGTGTTGATAGCCGGGATAGGATTTGCATCGTGCAAAAAGAGTGGCAGCAGCTATAACACCAACCCGATGTCGGGGCAACCGCAAATGGACTACCAGTTGGCGGTGGCTAACCCGACCCTATTCAGTAACACCTGCAGCACCCGGTATTGCCTCCAGCCTGCAATGGACATCTGGCTTTGCGAATCCCGATGTGGTCATCTTCCAGGCGACACAGAACAATGTGCAAGTGCAGTTAAAAGCAACAAATACGCAGCAGATAGACCTTATGTCATCGTTGGCCGTTGATTTTGGCAGCTTTGTACTGCCTGCAGGTTTTTATGACAAGACGAGCCTGAAAATGGACCTGGACAGAAACGGCAACAGCCCATCCCTGGAATTGAACGGACAGTTTACAGATGGTGCTACGTCTGTGCCTGTGATGCTGGAGATAAACGACCCCATGGTGATAGAAACAGACCAGGACAGCGTAACGATTTCCAACGACAGCTCGTATGATGCAATAACCACCCTGGATCTTTCTACGATGACAGCGGGCATCACGGCCAGTATGCTGCTGGATGCACAACTTACCAATGGCACTATAGTGATCTCAGAGATGAGCAACCGTAAACTATATGACATGGTACTTAATGACCTGGTGCAGCACCCATGGCATTGCTGGTTTCACCATCACGGACATGGCGGGTAACCGAAATATGGTTTTTTTTGAAAACGCTGGCCCTAGGGCTGGCGTTTTTGTTAATTAGAACCTGTTCAGTATAATCATATATTTAGTCCTTACCGGTGCTTACTCTTTTTCACTATTAACCTTAGCTTTGCAGCCTGAATGAAATCTTTTGAACAGTTAAGGATCGTATTTTTTGGTACGCCTGATTTTGCGGTGGGTTGCCTGGCGGGGCTGGTGGATGCGGGTGCAAATATTGTGGGTGTAGTGACGATGCCTGATAAACCTGCGGGGCGCGGCAGGCAGGTGCAGATATCGGCTGTGAAGCAATATGCGGAGGCAAAGGGGCTGCACCTGCTACAGCCGGAGAAAATGAAGTCGCCGGACTTCCTGGATGCACTGCGGGCGCTGAATGCAGACCTGCAAGTCGTGGTAGCCTTCCGGATGATGCCGGAGGTGGTGTGGAAAATGCCGCCGATGGGCACTATAAATGTGCATGGGTCGCTGCTGCCGCAATACCGGGGCGCTGCGCCGATAAACTGGGCCATCATAAATGGTGAAACGGAAACGGGGGTAACGACCTTTAAGCTGAAACATGAGATAGATACGGGAGATATACTGCTGCAGCAAAAAGTAGCTATACTGCCGGATGATAATGCAGGCACCATGCACGATAAACTGATGGCTGCCGGCGCGGAACTGCTCGTGATAACCGTAAAGGGCCTGGCAGATGGTTCGCTACAGGAAATACCGCAAACAAATATAGCTGCGGGTGAGCTAAAACACGCCCCTAAAATATTTAAGGAACACCTGGCCATAGACTGGAACAACCCCGTAATTGAGATCAACAATTTCATACGGGGTGTATCGCCCTACCCTGCCGCATACACCTCCCTTAGTGATAAGCAGTTAAAAATATTCAAAGTGCATGTGGTGCTGGAAGTGCATGGCAAACCTGCGGGTATCCATGAGACTGATGGATCGGGCTATCTGCGCTTTGCTGCGGCTGATGGATGGGTATACACAGACGAGCTGCAACTGGAAGGGAAGAAGCGGATGGGTATTAGCGAGTTTCTGAGGGGGTATAGGAAGCCCCTGTCCCCTTAAGGGCAACCCTCTATTTAGCTGACTCTATGACGTCGGGCAGAAGTTAATCAATGGGGCGAAACTATTTTTTCCCACACAACGTTTTGCTGAAGATGTGAATGAAGTTGAATCTATGCACTCAAGCGAAGCCCCCTTCAGGGGGTTTGGGGGTTATACCCCAGCCGCGCTTATCTCTTTTACCTGCCCCTGCTCTATGCGTACCACACGTGCGGGATATTTCTGGATGATTGTATAATCGTGGGTGGCCATAATGAATGCGGTCTGGAAATCACGGCAGATATTGAAGAGCAACTGCATGATCTCGTCTGTTGTATCCGGATCGAGGTTGCCTGTGGGCTCATCGGCAAGTATCAGCTTGGGGTTGTTTAGCAATGCGCGCGCTATATCCACACGCTGCTGCTCGCCGCCACTCATCTCATAGGTCATCTTGGTGCCTTTGTTTTTCAGGCCTACTTTGGATAATACGTTTTCAATTTTCTCCTTCATCAGTGCCTTTTCTTTCCAGCCAGTGGCTTTGAGCACAAACTCGAGATTGTCGTACACGTCCCTGTCGGTTAGCAGCCTGAAATCCTGAAATACTATGCCCAGGTTGCGCCTTAATAATGGTATTTTTTGCCAAGTCAGATCTTTCAGGTCAAACCCGGCTACGTTGCCCTGCCCTTCTTTCAGATAGATGTCGCCATACAGTGTTTTAAGCAAGCTCGATTTACCGCTTCCCGTCTTCCCGATGAGGTAGATGAACTCACCCTTGTCCACCTGGAGATTGACGTTATTGAGCACAAGGCTGTTGCCCTGGTATATGTTTGCCTGCGTTAACGATACTATATTCTGATCCATCCCATTCATTTGTAACAAAGATAAAGGCAATTCATTGAAGAACGATTGCCGGCAAAAAAAAAGTGGCTGCACCAAAAGAGAGCAGCCACTTAATAAATAATCATTGTAACTATTAGTACACTATGAGTTTATTAGTCTCGTTCTTGTTACCCGTAGTAGTTGTTACGAGGTACATGCCTGGAACTGCGATAGCAGCATGCGGTATCAGTATATGCGCTTCACCTGCTTTTATTACGTCGCTGGCAGTAAAGACGATCTTGCCAGTAACATCAGTTACTGCTACATTTGCTTTAGTGTTGTTTACATCTTTTATGAGTACATAAGCATCGCCGTTTGTAGGGTTTGGCGCCACTGTGATACCCGTATTTGTGAGGTTAACATCATTTACACCGGCAGGCAGGCGGCCAAAGGTAAAATGATCCATGTAGTAGTTATTACCGCTGCTCATAGCATAAAAGTCGCTAAAGCCGTAATAGCCTACGCTTGGGCCGTTACCGGGCTGGTACCTGAAACGGAAAGTAACATAGTCTTTCCTGGCTGCAGCAGGCAGGCCAATAGTCATTGGAGCCCAATCGGCGGAAGACGAAGGAACAAAGGGAAATGCAGATGCCCCCCTGTTGTCCAGTGTAGATTTTGTGAGCACTGCTAATTTCGTCCAGGTATTCGATTTGTCAACCGAGTAGCTGATGAACAATGAGTCAGTAATATCTGTTGATGTGCTGGAACGCGAAGCTCCTGAAAAGAAGAAATCGAGATTGCAGGTATCGGTAAATTGTGACAGGTTTACCGGAATGCTGAACATGTCATCAACATCACCCTGCGGGGTGCCTGTAGCAGGGTAAAGGCCAACAATCGGATCAAGGGTGCTGTCAAAGCCAACATACTGCATACAATGACTATCATCATACCCAACGTTGTCATTTAGCTGCCACCTGAAGCGATTATTGTAATAGTTGAAAGTAGGCCATTTATCCCTGTCACCGGAAGGAGTGAAATTTTGGATATAGCTTGTGGCTACAGGGTCAGTTGCAGTTGCGTCAGCAACAAATACAGAGTGGTCAAAAGTAACCGTTGTATCACCAGAATGATTACCCGTAGCTTGCATGGAGAACGTTACCCAACCCGGTTCAGAGAAATTGGTTGTTACACTGGTTGTGACGGTAGAAGTACCAACTGATGCACCATTGCCAAACGTCCACAATAAGTTTGTAACTGTATCGTTCCATGTCTCATTCTTGAAAGTAACGTTTGTGCCGGGGAAAGTAAAGTAGTCAAGAACGTCCTTATAGTTTGATCCGGCTTTAGTGGCACTGAAATCAGGTATTGGTTTAAGATCTATCCTGGGTACAGTAGCGCCAGTTGAAGTGAAGACGCCCGTACTAATAAGATTAAGTGGATTCCAGAGGTTATTCCTGTTACCAATACTGCTGTTAAGGGCTGCATACATACGTTGTACCTGGCCTTTTGTAAACATAACATCGCAAGAGGAATAATCCATTATATTCTGCACGTTAGATGTATCCGGATAATTTACGAGGGAATCGTTACCATTTATATCATAATATATTTTGTAGTAGTTGATAGCACAAGCCGTGTCATAAAGCGGGCAAGTGCTGAAATGGCCCGGAGTTGGTGGAGTATCATCAACGTCATCATCTCCACATCCCATATCAATCGTTCCGCCGCCAGCGCCATTATTGTTCCATGGGTGAAGAAGGGTGAAGTAATGGCCTGTTTCATGCTGGATGGTATAATTTGAAATCTGGTCAACATTGTAGCGGGCAATTACACCATCGTTGAACGGATAAGCGGCCGCTGCAGACGGAAAGTTTGAGTAAGCCAATATAATGCCTCCCGATATCTGTGCACCAATGGTATTCTCAAACCAAATGTTGTAATAGTTTGCAGGGGACCAAAGATCCATTTTGGCCATATCATCACCGCCATAAGTAAGGTAAGTTCTCCGGCGGGTAATCCCATGGGTGGGGTTGCCGTTCGGATCAATTGTTGCCAGGTGAAAGCGGATAGTTGATTTGCCAATGTACGGCCGGAATGGAGTAATTACCTCCGACAGATCTGTGTTGAGGCCGGCATATACTGTATTCATAGCGGCGATCAGGTCGTATATGTAATTATCAGTATTGTAGGCGTATTCGGGGCCGAAATCATGCATTACATGTATCACTACTGGAATATCATAGTATTGCGTATCGCCGGTCGTTCTTGCAAAACCAGACAGATACGCAGGATGGTTTTTATAATAAGCAACAATATCATCCGCTAGCTGTTTTTCATACCCAGCAATTTCAGGATGTATTACCTTGTATTTTTTGTACATATCCATTGTTGCGCATGGCTCGGTCTGAGCGTAGCTTTTCCCAGCAAAGCATGCAATTGTCAGCAGCAACAGAATTAAATTATTTTTTTTCATTTTCCGAATTTTTTATAAAGTTCCAAAGTTAAAAAATTATCAAGAATAACTGTAACGATTGCAAAAAAAATTCCCCACATAAAAATTCAAGTTAAAAGCACCTATCATTCTAATTGACCTTATAATATGCCGAGGTAAAATCCTGGGTATAATTAAAATAAAGTTCAAAGCGATCCATAGCAGGTTAATGCATGTTTTTACTATAAATGATCTGGCGTTGGCTGGTGCAAAAAACATAAACGCAATTCATTAAATAAAAACCACACGTTAGTATCTCAGTTCATTTTTAATAAAACTGACAGCAGTTTGTCATAAGGCCCCATACATAAAAAAATGGCTGCACCGAACCGGGGCAGCCACGTTATAAATAAGCAATAAAATTATCAGTACACTATGAGTTTCTTAGTTTCGTTCTTGTTCCCCGTAGTAGTTGTTACAAGATACATACCCGGTACGGCGATAGCAGCGTGTGGTATCAGTATTTGCGCTTCACCTGCTTTTATCACGTCGCTGGCAGTAAAGACGATCTTGCCGGTAACATCAGTTACCGCTACATTTGCCTTAGTGCTGTTTACGTCTTTTATGAGTACATAAGCATCACCGTTTGTAGGGTTTGGCGCTACAGTGATATCTGTGTTGGAAAGATTAACATCATTTACACCGGCGGGAAGGCGGCCAAAGGTAATATGATCCATATAGTAGTTGTTACCACCGCTCATACCATAAAATCCGGTATAGCCATAGATCCCAACGCTTACGGCATTACCGGGCTGATACCTGAAACGGAAAGTAACATAATCTTTCCTGGCTGCAGCAGGCAGGCCAATCGTCATCGGAGCCCAATCGGAAGATGAGGAAGGAGTGAACGGGAATGCAGCGGCACCTCTGTTATCCAGCGTAGATTTTGTGAGTACGGCTAATTTCGTCCAGGTATTCGATTTATCAACCGAGTAGCTGATGAACAAAGAGTCCGTAATATCTGTTGAGGTGCTGGAACGTGAAGTTCCTGAATAGAAGAAGTCAAGGTTACAGGTATCAGTAAATTGTGTCAGGTTTACCGGTATGCTGAACATGTCATCAACGTCCCCACCGGGAGATCCTGTGGCGGGGTAAAGGCCGACAAGCGGTTGAAGAGAAGTGTCATAACCAACGTACTGCATACAATGACTATCATCGTACCCAACATTGTCATTTAGCTGCCACCTGAAGCCATTACCATAATAATTGAAAGTAGGCCATTTATCGCGGTCACCCGAAGGGGTGAAATTCTGGATATAGCTTGTAGCTACGGGGTCGGTCGCGTTTGCGTCAGCGACAAATACAGAATGGTCAAAAGTAACCGTTGTATCACCAGAATGATTGCCGGTTGCTGTCATAGAGAATGTTACCCAGCCTGGTTCAGAAAAGTTAGTTGTTACGCTGGACGTCACGGTAGAAGTACCAACTGACGCGCCATTGCCAAATGTCCACAACAGGTGCGTAATTGTATCGCCCCACGTCTCATTCTTAAAGGTGACATTGGTGCCCGGGAAAGTAAAGTAGTCAAGAATATCTTTGTAATTCGTTCCTGATTTAGTAGCGCTGAACTCAGGTATAGGCTTAAGATCCGGCCTTGGTACCAAGGTATATGACGGTGTCCAAAGGCCAACGCTGATCAGATTTGCTGTATCATAAAGATTGTTCCGGCTGCCAATATTACTGTTAAGGGCGGCGTACATGCGTTGTACCTGGCCTTTTGTGAACATGTGCGTACAAGAAGAATAATCCATGATATTCTGCACATTGGTAGTATCGGGATAGTTCACCAATGAATCGTTACCATTTATATCATAATATATCTGGTAATAGTTGACTGCGCAGCCGGTATCGTATAATGGACAGGTGCTTGGGTGGCCATATGTAGGTGGGGTATCATCCACATCATCATCGCCGCAGAAAGGGGCGCCGCAAACGCCGTCGCCAGCGCCATCATTATTCCATGGGTGCAATAAATTAAAGTAATGGCCTGTTTCGTGCTCAATGGTATATGTTCCTGAAAATCCCCCGCCGGTCAAAACATCATAACGCGATATTACACCATCGTTGAACGGATAAGATGCTGCCGCAGAAGGAAAATTGGAATATGCCAGGATAGTGCCGCCAGCTACCACGCCGCCGATGTGGTTCTCGAACCAGATGTTATAATAATTCTGCGGAGACCAAAGATCCATTTTCGCCATATCGTCGCCGCCATAAGTCAGGTAAGTCCTGCGGCGGGTAATGCCAATAGTTGGTTTGCCGTTAGGGTCAACAGTGGCAAGATGAAAGCGGATAACCGACTTACCTATGTATGGTACAAACGGAGGTATTATTTGCGACAAATCGCTATTTATACCGGCATATACCGTATTCATTTCAGTAATAAGGTTAAATATCTGGTCATCTGTCAAAAAACTATTTTCAGTACCATAGTCATGCATAATATGCACCACAACAGGTATATTATAAAAAATTGTATCAGATGTTCCCGTTGTCCTTGCAAAATTGTTGAGCAGAGCTGGGTGAGCTTTGTAATACTGAACCGTTTGCTCGGCTAATTGCCTTTCATACGCGGCAATTTCGGGATGTATTAGTTTGTATTTATTATACATCTCCGTAGTAGCACAAGGAATAGTTTGGGCAAAAACTTTACATGTAAGGCATAAAAGCGCAAGCAATAAGACTATTTTATTTTTTTTCATCTCGTTTATTTATAAGTTCCAAAGTTAAAAGATTATCAAGAGAAAACTAGCAATTCCGGTTTCAATATCTGTAAAATCACATGTAAATGACAAATCACCCAAATTCCAGGACCCTGAATACTATATAAGACGTGTATTGGCATTAAAATCTTGGGTATTTCTAAAAAAATATTTTCCGCGCTTCACAGTACCATTATTCCACCAGCAGTTTTTTTGTTACCGTACCTGTCTTACTTCCATTAAATTGTACATAATAAAACCCTTTGGCCCACGCAGCAACAGGTATTTCCGCCACTCCATTTATGTACCCTTCCCAAACCTGCTGCCCCAGGCTGTTAAATACGGCTATGCATAAAGTTTCGCTGCCAGATGATATTATGTGCAGCATGTCGTATGCCGGCACAGGGAATACAGTGATTAAAGGGTTTTCATTGCCTGCGTTGTTGACCCCCAACTCGTAGCCAATAGGATAAACTTCGGTGCACGGTATGGCGGTATCGGGTGCGTATAACACAGGCGCATCTGTAAAACAAAGGAACTGTTCATTCGGGCTGCCGTCAATGAAAGGCGGTATCAGGCCCCTTGTGCTGCCCACACCCTCTATCACTGAATAAGTAGAATCATTTGTGAGGAACCGCCTATGATAAGTACCTGCAAGTAAAATGGAATCTATAGCAACAACCACGTCATTGCCGGCTGATGAAGGGATAGAGTCGCCTACGGCTGCGTTAAAGTCGAATATTAATTCTTCTGCCGCAATTGTCAGCATGAATACTTTTCTGCCGCTTTCCCTCACTGCGCCAAAATAAGTATCCGGGTAGCTCGCATATACATTAGTAACCGGGGGAAGGGCGGAATCTATGGAAATGAAGGAATTGTGCACCCGGGAAAATACCTTGTGATAAATATTTCCATGTGCCTCGGTATCCGTGCCGTTCACATACAGGATGCCGTCTATTACCTGTATCTGATAGTCGGCGTCATACAGCCTGTATCTCCATACAGCGCTATCAGCCGGCATCGGGATATACGCCTGGCTGTACCCGCACCGTGAAGAAAAAAACAGCAATATAAGTATCAGTAATTTTTTCATGCTACGCCTGTATGCAATTTAGGGAATTTACCATTAATATTTTGATCGTCCCGGAAACCAGGACGATCAAAATATAATTGCGTCTTACTTCACGCTAAAGGGCACTGATATCTTTATGCCTATGTTCCTTCCCATGTTATAGATGCCGGAATGCCCGCGCGGGTCGTTGGGATACTCTTCAAAATATTTTAGCCTGCTCAAAGGGTCCTGGTATGCAACATTGAACAGGTTGTTTCCGAATATGGATAAATTGAACATCTTCTTTCCGGCACGGTTTGTAATATCGCTGCCAAATCCTGCATTTATTAAGGTATAGCCTTGCGTAGGTGTTTCCGTATTATCGGTAAGATATACGCGGTATTGCTTGCCGTAAATAAGCGCCTGCACTTTGATGAAGCTGTTCCTCAGATATTTTGCAGGCTGTTTAAAACTTGCCCTTAACTCTGATGTGCCGTGCACGGGTGGTATTTGCGGCAGATACCTGTTGCTGTCATTGATGATAACTCCCGGACCGCCTTCATTCACGGCATAGACAACAGACAACGTATTCTCAAAATGCAGCCAGTCGAGCGGATGAGGATGTATATCAAGGCTCGCTTCTCCGCCATACAGCCGGGCATGTGAGGATGTAAATTTGAATGCGTCAACCCCTTGCAACATAGAATCACTCCCCTTGTAGGAGATCAGTTTCTGGTTAAAAATATAATTCGAAATATCGTTGTTAAATACCGACAGATTTGCCGTAACATGCTTTGAAGTAAACTCAACACCCAGATCTTCCTGCAGGCTGAATTCGGGCTTAAGGCCTGGATTACCTATCTGGTACATATCGGTGCCCGGGTGTACCCCGTTAGCCGATATTTCGGCAATATTAGGCGCACGGAAGCCACGCGCAAAATTTGCCTTCAGGGCAAATTGTTTTGAGAAAATATAAGCCATACCAAGGCTATAGGTCATACCAGTGAAAGTATGGCTGTAGTCTGAAAACACCTGATCAGCGTCGGGAAAATTACGGCTCACTACACTGTTAGGAATGATAGCGGTGTCGGAGTATAAAGCATCATTGTGAAAAGTACGGCTGTCGAACCTCACACCTCCTGCAATATCCAGCTTCCCGATCGTTTTCTTAAAAACCGCAAACGGGCCAAAATCAAATTGCTGGTAAGAAGGGATCACATATTCCGTACCATTCGTTACGACGTTGGACTGATACATGCCGTTTATACCGGCAGATACTTCCCAGCCTAGGAAGCTGTGAAAAAGATATTTCACATCGTAGGTGTAAGTGTTTAGCTGCAGGTCAAGGCCAGGTACATCCACATATTCCGGGTGGCTGAACTCCTCGCGGATACTCCGCTCAAAACCAACATTGACCACCAGTAAACCGTTAAAAAGGTTGAAATTATTTGCCGACTGTGCCCTGTAATGCTGCACATGCTGGTGCAGCGCTGGCATTGCATACGTGTTCAGCTCCTGGTTACTGACAACAGGCCTGAAATTATCCAGCTCTGTGATCTGCTTTGTAAACTGCCTTGTGGCAGAATCACGGCTACCATCCGGTATAGCCTGGAGGTCATTGAAAGCTGTGAGGTCCAGATGTGAAGAGCCCCATTTCCTGTCGATCCCAAAAGATGCACTTGCGTCCGTTTCGTTATAGTTAGTGGCATATACCCTCCCGTCGATAGGATCACTGTAATCCATAGCCTGTTTATGAGATACCCTTACCATCCACGACAAGCCCTTATTATTGCCGGCCATCATCCCGCTGCCGCCAAGCAGGTTATTGTTGTTCTGGTATTCGCCCGTGAAGTTGCCGATGATTTTACCATCGGGCGGCGGCGGCGTGGGTATCAGGTTTACCACGCCCGCAAGTGCGTCAGACCCATAGATAAGGCTTGCAGGGCCTTTCACCAGCTCTACCCTGTCTATACCATATTCATCTACTTCTATGCCATGCTCATCGCCCCACTGCTGGCCTTCCTGCCTCATGCCGTCGTATAAGGTAAGTACCCTGTTGTAGCCAAGCCCGCGGATAAACGGTTTTGAAATATTAGGGCCAGTAGTTACCGCGGCAACCCCGGGTACTTCAGCAAGGGCATCTATGATATTAGTGCTGATGTTTTCCCGCAAGTATTGGTTATTAATAGCCACCACCGGCACAGGGCTGCGGTTGATCTCGGTTGCCTTCGACTGGCCGGTAATAACGACCTCTTTACTTTCCAACGCGCTTTCACTAAGTACAAAATTCTGGTGTACCACACCGCTGATATTAAGGCTAAAAGTAGTTTTTGAATAACTGATAAGACTGGCAACGATAACAAACCTGCCGTTCGGCAAGTTTTCAAGCATGTAATAACCATTGCTGTCTGCTACAGTACCTACCTTGAGATCTGGTATCTCTATTATTGCGCCTTGCAGTGGTAAGCCTTTTGTGTCTTTCACGGTTCCGGAGAGCGTGTTGCCTGCAGGTGTTTTTGCAGGGCATACCGCAGTATAATAAATAGATAAAAAAACAAGAATAATATATCTATGCATGATTTTAGTTTTTGAATAAATGATCTGATTTGTATGGAATGTTTCGCAAAAGGGTGTCTAGCAGAAGCGCAAAGGCGCAGTTGAACGCATTTTGTTTTAGAGCGGCAAAGCGCGATGGACCTCTCCCCGGCCCTCTCCGAGGGAGCGGGAGCTATTACGTAACAGGTATCGGAAAAGACAACCCGTTCCATTTTACTGGGGAGGAAGACAAAAACGGTCAGGAAACAACAGGAGGCCCCCTTAAAGAGGTAACAGTATGTTGGGATGAATAACGGAAATGATAAGACGGCAGCACATAATTTGCTGTATGTACCCTGACGTCTTCAAACAAAAGGAACTGCTTGTCTGCAGCTACATAGGGAGCAAAGACAAAACCCAAAAATGCACAGTGAATATGCTTTTGCGTTATTACGATCTCTCCTTTTTTATAAACAGGGTGGACCGTATCATGGTGATGGTACAGCGCATTGTGCAAATACTCTGTAGGCGCTACTCCGATAAGGAATACCGCGAGCATCACCCAACTAACTATTTTTACAGCCTGCTGCCTCAATGAAACGCTTGTTTGTAACAGCGGCAAAGTTAGGGCTATTTTTCAGCAATATTATCCCCCTGTTTAAGGGGTGCATTAGTCTTTTTACTAAAGGTTTACTGCTTTCCCCCACTCGCAAACTCACAACTTACGACTACGAAGACGACCTCTTATAATACTCCAACCCCATCCTGATCTCCGTATAACTATACTTATCCCCCAGCAAGTCTTTCAGCGGTTTTAGCGCAAAAGTCTGGCCTGTGCTTTTTATAGTGGAGACTATGGTTTCCAGCTTTGCCTTAGATACCAGCTTGTGGATGTTCAACTCACCAGATGTTACGAAATAAGCGAGGTGATTGTCGATGGTAGCTGGTGATAAGCCTCTCAGCACTGCAATTTCGGGCACACCTATGCCTTCGCGGAACATTTCCAGGCTGGCCTTTTGGGTAGCGCTGGCGGTGGGTTTGGCTGGCTGTTTCTTTTCTTTCTTTGGTTTCTTAAACTGGATCTTTGAGGCCAGGTTGTGCTCCTGGGCAAACTGCTTTATCACCCGCAGAAAATTGGCACCGTACTTGCTGATCTTGTAATCACCAAAGCCGGATATGTGCTTCAGCTCATCGTAGTTTTCGGGCAGGTAGGTGGCTAGCTCTATGAGGGCATTGTCGGGCACTATGTTGTAGGCGGGCACATGCTCGCGCTCGGCCATATCGGCCCGCACACTGCGCAGATCGTTGAATAGCTGCTTGTCATAGGCCAGTTCTTCCTGCTCGGCCGCTTCTTCTTTTTCTTTCTTCATTACCAGCTTCAACTCTGATTCCCCTTTCAGTATCTTCCATCCTTTCTCGTTCAGTTTCAGGGTCACAAACTGGTCATCAGTCTTGTCTATGAGCTTATGGTACAGCAACTGCTGCACCATCCACTGCCACTTTTTTTTTTTCAGGTGCTTGCCTATGCCGTAGGTTTTTAGCTCTTTGTGGACAGGCTGTATCTTCTCGCTTGCTGATCCGCGCAGAAAATCTATCACATAGCCGGCGCCATAACGCTCGCCGGTGCGCACTATGGCCGATAGCAGCTTCTGGGCATCAATGGTGGCGTCCTTCTCCTCCAGCGAGCTCATGCAGTAGTCGCAACTTCCGCAGTAGGCGGGGAAGTCCTCGCCAAAGTATTGCATGAGGTATTGCCTCCGGCAGCCTTCATGCTCACAAAACTCCTGCATGAGCTGCAGCTTCTTCTGCGATATAGCCGCCTGCTTCGGGTCATCATTCTGGATAAACCGTTTGAGCTTGATAATATCGCCTACAGAATAGTACAGGATGGCATCGCTCCTTAATCCATCACGGCCTGCGCGGCCTGTTTCCTGGTAGTAGCCTTCTATGTTCTTGGATACATCGTGGTGTATCACATACCGTACATTCGACTTGTCTATGCCCATACCAAAGGCTATAGTGGCTACGATCACTTTATAATCGTCGCGCTGAAAGGCTTCCTGGACTCGGCTGCGGTCACCACCATCCATGCCAGCATGGTAGTAGGCGGCTTTCACCCCTGCCTGGTGCAGGCGGCCCGCAATATCCTCTGTCGAAGCTCGCGAGAGTGCATAAATAATACCACAGTCGTCCTTGTGCTTTTTTATGTACTCCAGTATATGCCCGAAGGCATCGCGCTTAGGCTGAATAAAATAGTAGATATTGGGCCGGTTGAAGCTGGATATGAATATCTGGGGCTTGTGCAATGCGAGGCGAAGCACAATATCATTTTGTGTTACCTTGTCCGCACTGGCAGTAAGGGCAATGACCGGTATGCCGGGGAACTGCTTTTTCAGCACAGCCAGCTTCAGGTATTCCGGCCTGAAATCGTGCCCCCAGGAGGAGATACAGTGCGCCTCATCAATAGCAAAAAGCGAAGGGTTCAACGACCGGATAAAAATAAAGAACGACTCACTATTGGCGGGTATGCGCTCCGGGGCTATATACAGCAGCTTTATGTTTCCCGCCTGCGCATCTTTTATAACCCGGCTTTGCTCTTCGTTAGACTGGGAGGAATTTAGGAACGCAGCATAGATACCATTGGCCACAAGCGCATCCACCTGGTCTTTCATCAGGGCTATGAGCGGCGAAACCACTATGGTAATACCCGGCAGAAGCATGGCAGGAAGCTGGTAACATATAGACTTGCCAGCGCCTGTGGGCATAATAGCCAGCGTGTCTTCTGCGTTCAGTACGCTTTCTATTATAGGTAACTGCGTGAGCCGGAATTCATCGTACCCAAAAAAATGCTTTAGGGCATGGTGTAACTTTTCTCTCGAATAAGTAATCATCTTTTGTATTTATCAGCTGCAAGATAAATACTAAAATCCCCAACGGCAATGCACAGTAAAATCAATTGTTTTTGTTAACGATTTCCATCCTGCCAGCCATCGGGATAATTCCCGTAAAAAAATAATAAACTATCAATGCAATTTTATACTTTAGCGTCAAACAAAACCAATATGAAAAAAATAGTTTGCATTTTATTGTCCATCCTGATCATGGGCACTGCATCATTTGCACAAGACAAAACAGCAAAAAAGCCGGCGAAAAAGGATGCTGCCAAGTCAGCACCAGCAAAAAAAGAAACGCCTGCAAAAGAATCGGCAGACAAGAAGCCTGGTAAAATGAAAAAAGACGGTACGCCAGATATGCGTGCGAAAGAAAACAAAGCCGCAAAACCAGCAGCAGGGCCAATGAAAAAAGACGGCACCCCTGATATGCGCTACAAGGCAAACAAAGACGCAGCAGCTAAGAAAGATGCTCCCTCAAAGAAATAACCAATCCGAAATTTGTAAGCAACTGATTTGCAATTACATTATTGCAAATCAGTTGTTATATACCGGATAGTAAAGTATTTCCTGTAATTTAGCCCATTAATACCATAGTAAATAAATACCCTTTATGCGCATAATCATGAAACTTACTTTTATTTGCCTGGGCATCTTCATCTTGTCATCATGCAACCCGAAGAATATACCCTGGCAAAAGTACACGTCCAATGAAGGTGCATACACTGTATATATGCCGGCGCCGATCAAGAAAAAAGACCAGAAAGGGTTTTCTATATTCGGGAGGCAGGTTATTTCCCATATTGTGTATTGGGATCCGCCAACATTCACTATCGATAAATTTAAACTTTTCGAAGTTGCTTATACCGATTGCCCGGCAAACATATGCAGGGATACAGCGCTGCTCAATACCATGCTGGACAGCGCTATCATTACACGAAGGAGAGACTATACAGATGCCGAAATACCAATACAAAACATAGAATTGAATGGATATGCCGGCCGTGCGTTTTTCTATGATGGGGAAGGGAATATGCTGGTAAGCGTGAAGACGTGTATTGTTAACGACCGTATTTATGACTTCATAGTAGTGTCGAAGAAGAATTATGCTACTAACAATGAAGTGAGCGCGTTCTTCGATTCGTTCCAGTCGCTGAAGTAAAGACGTTGCGCGCGAAGGACAAAAAAATCCCGAAAACCTGCGTGCAGGTAAGCCGGGAGGCAAATCCAAGGTTTTTTTTCCATTTTGTTTTTAAGGGCGCCAAGCAATGAGTTAGAACTATTACAAGCATAGGAAACTTCCTGCACCCATGCTGTTTAATACAACAGATTTCGCCATATTCTTTTGCATTGTACTGGCAGTGTACTGGCTGGTATGGAAGTGGCGAAATGCCCAAAACTTAGTCTTACTGGCTGCAAGCGGATATTTTTATTTTTGCTTTCGCCACAGCCTTCCTATTTATTTGTACTGTGTTATAGGTGCAGGTTACCTATCCGGTATCCTAATAAATATGCTGAACGAGAAATCGAAGCGAAAGGCAGTGCTTGTGTGTAGCATTATTATTATTGGAGCAGGGCTCACCTACATAAAATATAGCGGGCTGATATTTGGCAACATACCCGGACTGGACAAGTGGCAGGCATCGGTACTCAAGATTGTTACACCCATAGGTATCAGTTACTTTACGTTTTCATCAATAGGGTATATTACAGAGGTCTATCGGAAGACCATAATTCCGGAGCGGAATTTCATTACTTATGCGGCATACATCAGTTATTTTCCGCACATTCTTTCGGGGCCTATACCGTCAGCGGCTAAGATACTGCCTCAGTTCAGGAAAAATTTTATCCCCAACCCGGTGCAGATAGAGCAATCTTTTGGTGAGATCATATGGGGGCTATTCAAAAAAATGGTGGTGGCCGATAATGTGGTGCTGACGGTTAACTATGTTTTCGACCGGTATGAGGACTTGAACGGCAGTACGCTGTTCTTAGGGACTACCCTGTTCAGCCTATATCTGTATGCCGACTTTTCGGGCTACTCAGAGATAGCAATGGGCACATCGAGGTTGCTTGGTATTGAACTGGCCAAGAACTTCCGGATGCCATTTTTTAGCCGTAACCCCGGAGAGTTCTGGCGGCGGTGGCACACATCGCTCAGGAAGTGGTTCCTGGATTATATATACCTGCCTATGGGCGGCAAACAAGGTTCTATAGTACATTATATACTGCTCATACTTTTTATCTTCAGCTTCAGCGGGCTATGGCATGGAGCCAATTATACCTTTATCTGCTGGGGTTTTCTCAATGGGCTTTACTTTGTTCCCTACATACTCACAGGCACACTTACAAGATATAAAGAACCTGTTGCCGCCAGAAGGAAGCTGCCTACTGCAAAAGAATTTCTACAGGTACTGCTTACGTTCAACCTGGTGACTATTTCGCGGGTGTTTTTCCGGTCGCCGGATATCCATGTGGCAGGTGATTTTTTCTCTAAAATATTTTCCGCAAGTTTTTTTCAGGCGCCACTGCACCTGGCCACGACCAATGTGCTTTGGTGCATGCCTATGCTGGCAGTGGAGTGGATACAGCAGGGAAAAGACTATGTACTCGATGCTTGGAAATTGAATATTTTTATCCGATTACTTATCTTCGGAGCAGTTATAGCATCTATCTGGTATTTTCATAAACAGATGAATACGACCGAGTATTATTATTTTAAATTTTAGAATCAGCCTAAAAATCAAATGTATGAAGTCGAAGTTCCTCGTTGCCACTGGCATTTTGGCCATTTCTGTTTTAAATAGCTGTGGCCCGGACAATTCGCATAAGAGTACCACTACTGCTGCAGATGTGGCAACAGAAAATAACAAAAAGAAGATAGACGAGCTTAACAAGCAATATCCGCGCATACCTGACGACCGGATACTGGAAAATAACGGCAGCAGCTCAGCGCTGTATGCCGAGCTGAAAGGGCGTTATAAAGACAATCTCACAAAGCTAAAAGAAGATGTAGCTGCAACGGGGGCACAATTCGTTGTTGTTATCATTACCCCTGAAGCGGGCAGGCAGCCAACATTGCCTAATGTTTACGGCATACCATTCATTAAGTCCACCTGCAGCCAGTTGGGGATAGAGTGCATAGACATGAGCCCTGCCCTGGCAACGCAAGACCTGAAGGTGATAACACAAACCCCTAAGGACGGACATTGGTCTAAAAAAGGAGCCATATTCCTTGCCAGCCAGCTTGCACCCATCATTAAAAAACACAGCGATGCAAAAAGCACTTTAAGTTATAAAGACGCTGAGCGGCCGGAAACATTTGGTGACCTTCCCCCAAATGATGATGAGGTGCTGGACGGAGGAAAGAACCTGCCCTATCACCTTACGGCCAATGGGCAGGGCTGCCGTATGAGCCATAATCTGAAATTCCCAAAGGCAAAACAGCATATTTTATTTCTAGGCGGCTCACAGATCTATTCGCCCTTCCTGGATAATGAGTTTATCGCTACCACCCTGTTGGAAAAACAATTCCCCAATGCAGAGATGATCAATACAGGCATGATCGCATCGAGCCTGGATGATTATGTTTCACTCTTCGAAGAGAAGGCAAAGTATTGTGAGCCAGACCTGGTGATCGTACAAACGAACGGAGGCGATATAACCGACTTTTTCTTCTCCAACCGCAACCACCTTTCGAGGATACAAAAGCCCCGTCTGCCATCACCAAATGAGGCAAAATTTTATGCACAGGCTTATAGTAAGTAGCCTGTTGGGCATGATTTTAGATAACCTCAACAGGAATTCGTAATTTTCGTAAAATTGCAAATTCACATTCCCCTATGGAATACAAAGACTATTACAAAGTATTAGGCGTAGAAAAAAAGGCTACGCAGGACGATATAAAGAAGGCATACCGCAAACTGGCGGTAAAGTACCATCCCGACAAGAACCCCGGAGATAAGAAGGCCGAAGAGAAATTTAAAGAAATAAATGAAGCCAACGATGTATTAAGCGATCCCGAGAAGAGAAAGAAATATGACGACCTGGGCGAAAACTGGCAGGCATACCAACAAGGCGGCTTCCCCGGTGGTTTCGGGCAGCAGACAGGCAGGAGCAGGCAGCAGGGCCGATCTCAGCAATATTCTTCGGGCGATGAGAGCCAGTTCTCAGATTTCTTTGAGTCGATCTTCGGGAGCGGAGGTGGCGGTTTTAGCAGCGGGGGCAAAAGCAGCCGGAGCCGGCCTATGAAAGGCGAAGACTACCAGGCGGAAACCACAATAACACTGGAGGAAGCATTTCACGGCACATCGCGCCAGATAAACCTGCCGGAACAGAAGCTGAATATGAAGCTGAAGCCGGGTATAGAAGACGGGCAGGTCCTGCGCATGAAAGACAAAGGCGGGCCCGGCAGAAATGGCGGGCCGAACGGCGACCTGTTCATTACCATACATATTATGCCCAACCAGCAGTTTGAAAGAAAGGGCAATGATCTTTATTTCGACCAACCACTGAATGCTTTTACCGCGATACTCGGAGGAAAGCTATCTGCACAAGGCCTTGATAAAGCAGTTAGCATCAAGATACCGGCAGGCACCGACAGCAACAAAGTCTTCAGGCTGAAGGGAATGGGCATGCCCATATATGCAGACCCGGAGCAGCGGGGCGATGGCTATGTGCGGGTGATACTTACTGTGCCAAAGAACCTGTCTGAGCAAGACAAGGAGCTATTGTCAAAGATCGCAGGCAGATCAGAAACGGGAAACTAAGCGGCTTTCTATGGAGCAATAGCTGAGTCAACCATCTGGTTGTTAACCGCATTATAAACGCCCTTGCCCGTGGTATAGTCCTCATACAGAGAAACATCATTGGTCACATAAGCATATACCGCATAATAAGCCATCTGGCCTGAAGAAATACCTGCATCGAGAAGGTCTTGTTTGTAGATAACATAACTTGCCTTTGTTGCATTTGCAGGAATAGCCTTTGCATAAACCAGTAAGTAATTGGATACAGCATTGCTGACAGATGCGTTGTTACTGACAAAAACAATGAACTCCCGCGCACGGGTGTCCGCATTAAACGTTATTACCAGTGAGTCGTTAGGGGCAGGAGAGGCTGGGTTACTATAGGTAGTAAAAGTGGTAAAGGCAAAGTTGGGGATAGCTGCCATTTTTATATCCTTGTTGAGCGTATCAGCGAGAAACTGGAATTTGTCCAGCACCGTGGATGCATAACCGGAAGCGGACGCACTGATTATATAATCGCCTGTGGATATACTGCCGAATTGATAAAAACCCGTTGCATCTGGGTTTATGGGAGCACCTCCATTCAGTGATATTTGCGCACTATTCAGCCCGGTAAGCACTTTACCGCCATATTGATCTACTAGGTCCACGTGCCCGCTTATGGCGCCGGTATAAGACGGCCCGGCAGGGCCTGTGGCGCCAGCAGCAACGGCGGGGCCAGTATCGCCTTTCTTGGTGCAAGATGCTCCAGCTAAAATGATAAGACCTAATAAGGCAATAAAGAAGTTGTTTTTGGTGTACATGAAAGTAAATTTTAGTATGCGGTTGCCGTTTGGACGATAATAATAACAAAAGGTTTAAAGTGCATGTTTTTTAATTGCGGGCCAGGGCGAGTTGTGTATAACTGTATTACGCCCCTGGCTTACTCCTCGCCTTGTTGTATTATCTCAGGCCTGCGCCCATATCTGATATATTTCGCAACTTCACGGCTAATCTTGTATATCATTTATGGTACCATAGCTGAGTCTATCTGCGGATAGTTTACCGCATTGTAAACCATCTTGCCTGTAGCCTGGTCTTCGTAAGCAGAGGCATCATTTAGTGAGTGGCTATAAACAGCATAATAGACTTCATTGCCGCTTTCAAAACCAGCATTATAAAGCTCCTGGGCGCTTATATAGACAGGCACTTTAGTGGCATTTGCAGGAATGTTTTTCGCAAAACTAAGCAGGAAAGCTGCGGGAAAATTGCTCACTGACGGCGTGTTGCCAACAAAAACCACAAGGCTGCGGATGTTGGGGTCGGCGGTGCAATTAATGTTTAGCGTATCATACCCGCCACCGGCACCAGTTGTTAACGTCAGTGAGAAAGAAGGTATTGCAGACAGTCCGATATCTTTGTTGAACGTACCACTCAAAAACTGGAAATTGTTCGTATTGGTAGCGCCATAGCCCGAATCGGAAGCGGTGATATTATATTCACCTGTAGCAATGTAATTGTATGCGTAGTATCCCGAATTATCAGGATTGATGTAAGCCGTAGTGCCGGAGATAGTGAGCCTTACGGAATCAACGCCTGTCAACACTTTGACGCCATACTGATCGAACAGGCTCACGTGGCCGCTGATGCTCCCTACATAGGATGGGCCGGCAGGGCCAGTGGGGCCGGTGGGGCCTTCTTTAGCGCAGGAAGCAAACAATGAGATAATAGATAATGCGGCGACAGCTAATTTATGATTTCGCATGAAAAAATTCTTTTAGAAATGTAAATATCCGAAGTTTAAAACAAATAAATAAACCGTAAGCTAAACAGGTTATTGAATTGCCCTTGGTTGCCATACCCATAGCCCAGTGGTATCCTGTCTGCCGGACGGATAGAAGTAATAGAATATTCAAAACGGGCGTTGGCATACAGTTTTTTATAAAGCCGCCTGCTGAGGCCAAAAATATATTCAAGATCGGTTTTGTTAAAAGCGTTGGCAACGGGGTCTATCAGTACAGGCTGGTCGGCCTGTACCCATTCGCTTGAAGAAACGAGGTATGCATAAGAAATGCCGGCTTCCACGTCGAACTTATAGTATATATAATGTAAGGTTAGCGGCACTTCCACATAATTCACGTTCATGAAATATTTTGTAACATAAGTACCAATCGCAGGCGACTCCGTTACATCCTCTCCCCTGCTCCCTTTCCGCGAATACAGCAGTTCCATGCTGGCCCCGAATGCGGGCGTAAAATGAACATACACTACTCCGCCCGCATTCAACGCGACTTTATGGTAACCGTAGTAAGTATCTCCATCTATCTGCGAAAAATTGAGCCCGAGTATCAGCCCCCCGTTAAATACCTTCGGGTCTTCAATAAAGTAATTGCTTTGGGCATATGTTTTCACGCCCAAAGAAAATAATAAACTAAATAAGGAGATACAACGTAACTTCATCAATCCGGGGTTCCCTGCAAAAATAAGATTAAATAAGGCTGAAAGGCCTGTTAAATCTTGTGGCACTGGATTTATACTTTCATTAAAAACAAAACTTTATGGACGACAAAGAACTGCAAAAGAAATGGCCTGCGATAAAGGATAAGATAAAAGAGCTGCACCCTGATTTGGATGATAAAGACCTGCATTATGAATTCGGGAAAGAATCAGAGCTATTGCTGCGCCTGCAGGAAAAGCTGGGAAAGACAAATAAAGAAATTAAAGACTGGTTGAGCTTTATGGGGTAGATCACAAACTACAGGTCTTCCTTTTTCTCCAGTTCACCGCTTTCGTTATAGTATTCCCACCGGCCTATTTTTTCCGGGACATAGATGTTATGTGTCTGTAATTTGTAGATCTTCTTTTCTTCTACCGGATCTTCTATTGTCAAGGTATCGGTAGTGATTTGGGAAACCGCGCTGTAAAAGCCACTGACTTTGAGCTTGCCGCCCGGATAAAATTCCTGGTATGTGCCTGAGATGCAGGAGCTATTTACCCCTTTGTCTCCAATGATGGCATAGTTACATACTGTTTTTAATTTCCCGGTATTGTAAAATTCCTGCCATGTACCAACCGGGTTGCTCTTTTCATAGTATCCTGTGATCTTTGTTTTGCCATTTGAGAAATGTTCAACCCATTTTCCAACCTGCAGATACTTCTCACCAGCAAGTGTAAACGACCCTTCCGCAATTAATTTATGGTCCTTGCCAAGCAGCTTGTAATAGGAAGCATCTTCATCAATGCAAACAATATGGCTGCTATCCCCGGTAGCTTCGTAATATTTTAGCGAGTCATTCTCTTTTACCAGGCGGTTATCTTCTTCAGAAGTAAACTCAAATGGAATATCTGCTGAAAAAGCGGGCTGCGCAAATGTCTTAGCAGTGATACAAAAGATGAGTATAAAGGATAAAAGCAGTGGTCTGGAGGTCATTTCTTTTTGGGTTTAAAGACCAGGTCGTAAGAGTGGTCTATCAATTCTTTCAGTTGTTTTTTGGTTAGCGTGTTATCGATGATCACTGTATTCCAATGCTTTTTGTTCATGTGGTAGCCTGGCAGAATACAGCCATACTGTTCACGCAACTCTATAGCCCTTTCGGGATCGCACTTCACATTGAATTGCAGCGGCTGGTCTGTTAATCCTACTAATAAAAATATTTTACCGTTGACTTTAAACACGAGCGTTTCCTCCCCAAAGGGGAAGCCTTCCTCCACTTCTGGCTTCGATAATGAGTAGCTTCTTATCTCTTCAACATTCACCGGCTATACCTATTTAAACAGGGCAAAGTTATAATAAACGGGCCTTAATAATTACTTAATGCAAGCCGCAGCGTGTTGGCATAATATTACTATGCTATTATGTAATTGTAAAGCGCAATAATGGGTAAATGTTTATCCTAAATTGTAGTCAGTATTTAAAACCTTTAAAAACAATGGTCATGGAAAACACATTCAACGAAGAAGAATTGCCACGCAACACGCCACAGGACAGCAATGAGAACCCTGAAACAGAAGACACCTCATTTGAAGAAGAAGATGAGGAAAGCTTTGAAGACGAAGACGACCTTGATCTTGACGAAGAAGCCGATGACGAAACAGAAGAGGCCGATGAAGCCTAGTGTTTCGTGGAAAGAACTGATACTGGCCCTGTATTTATGGGGCCAGTATTATTTTATATAAGCGCTATATAATGCAGTAATGAGTGAGTAACTTTATTGTTCCAAAAACAATTCATCATGGCAAAAACGATCGTACAAAAAGTGGTGTTTAAAAACACAACACCAAAGGACCTTTATGATCTTTACATGAATGCTAAAAAGCATTCTAAAGCAACAGCCGCCCCTGCAGAAATCAGCAACAAGGAAGGAGCGAAATTCTCGGCGCATGGCGGCTATATTACCGGCGAGAATATAAAGCTTGTAAAAGACCAGCTTATTGTGCAAAGCTGGCGCGGTGCAGACTGGGATAAGAAAGACGCCGACTCTACATTCATCATCCACCTGGAGCCTAAGGGCAGCAATGTGACGCTCCACGCGGTTCATTCCAATGTACCAGATAAACAGGCTGAAGGGATAGAGAAGGGATGGCATAGCCACTATTGGGAGCCGTGGAAACAATACCTGGCTGGGACGCCTATAGCGAAGCCCGTGGGGATGTAGCCCCTGTTTCACCCCCGCATCACCCTTTCCCCTCCCGATAAAAAATCGGGGACCTTGTTCCGGAGAACCATCTATTTAGCTGAACTCATAAAATATTTAGCTATGGATATACTTTAGCTAAATTGTCATTAAAAACTGCTCCTGATTTCTAAACGGAGCAGTTTTTTAATTTGCAAAACCTGTTATTTCCTGGCTAAAAGGCAATTCGCTTTTCAATACTTATCTTCGCAGTAATGATCTCCCCCGCCTCTATACAGGAAGTGATGAACCGTGCCGATATTGTGGATGTGGTGGGGCAATTTGTGCGGCTGAGAAAGCGCGGCACCAACTATATTGCCAACTGCCCTTTCCATAACGAGAAGACACCTTCTTTTAATGTATCGCCTGCCAAGGGTATCTATAAGTGCTTTGGCTGCGGCAAGGCAGGCAACGTGGTGACTTTTGTGCAGGAGCACGAGAAACTTACCTACCCTGAAGCTATAAGGTGGCTGGCAGACCACTACAAGATAACCCTTGAGGAAACAGAGCGGACACCTGAGCAGCAGCAGAAACAACTTGCTGAGGAGGGGCTGCGCATACTGAATGAGTTTACCGCAGGTTACTTCCATGATACCTTGCTGAATACGGAAGAAGGGCAACTCATCGGGATGTCCTACTTCAAGCAACGGGGGTTCCGGAAAGATATTATAGAGCGCTTCCGACTAGGGTATAACCCCGAAAGCGGGGATACCTATTATCGTGCAGCTACCGCCAAGGGCTACAAGGCAGAGATGCTGGAGCGTGCAGGGCTGGCCAAGAACCGCAACGGCATGTTTTATGACGTATATCGCGGGCGGGTGATCTTCCCGATACAGAGCATGACGGGGCGCATACTGGGTTTCGGCGCTCGAATACTCAAGAGCAATGAGAAAGCGCCCAAGTACATCAACTCGCCGGAGAACGAGATATACAGCAAGAGTAAGGTGCTCTATGGCATGTACCAGAGCCGCCAGGCCATAGGCAAACAGGATGAATGCTTGCTGGTGGAGGGCTACACGGACGTCATATCTCTGCACCAGGGCGGTGTAGAAAATGTAGTTTCGAGCAGCGGCACATCACTAACGGAAGACCAGCTAAGGCTGATAGGCCAGCTTACCAAAAACCTGACCATACTCTATGATGGCGACCCTGCAGGCATTAAGGCCGCTCTGCGCGGGCTGGATATGGCGCTATCGCAGAGCTTCAATGTGCAGCTTGTATTGCTACCGGAGGGTGAAGACCCGGATAGCTTTGTGCAGAAATCGGGAGCGGCGAAGTTTCATGAATACATAAAAGGCCATAAGCAGGACGTAATAAGTTTCCGGCTACAGGTGGGACTGAATGAAGCTGGCACTGACCCGGTGAAGCGCTCGAAACTGGTAAACGAGGTTGCGGAGAGCATATCGCGCATCAACAAGGCAGAGGACTTTTCACTGCAAACGCACTATACCCGCGAAGCAGCCCGCAAGCTGGATGTGGATGAGGCCGGGCTGATAAACCTGGTCAACAAATACATCCGCGACCGGATAGAGAGCGAGCAAAAGCACCAGAGAAAAGAAGAAGCGCTGCCAAGGCCCGAGAGCCTGAACCTGCCGAACGAGCCCGAAGTTGCCGCGCCGGCCGGCGAAGACCAGCACGAATGGCAACTGCTGCGTGTGCTGATAGAATATGGTCATGAGAAATATGAGGGCTTCGATAGTGTGGCTAGCCTTATAGAAAGCCGGGTAGAGGCCAACCTGCTGCAGGATCCACTGGTACACAAGCTGTTTGTTGAATACCTGGACCACTATCAGCGTTTCGGGAAGATACCGGAGCTGCACTACTTCATTAATTATCCCGACCAGGCTATACGTGATAAAATGGCATCTCTGCTACACCCCCGGCCCGACATAAGCCATAAATGGAAGGAAAAATACGGCATCGAATCCCATACGGACACTATGCTCTACATGAATGATGTGGACAGCACCCTCTCCTACTTTGAGCTAAAGAAAATACTTGTCATACAAGATCAGCTCACTGCCAAACTGAGCAAGGAAACAGACCCACTAACGCAAGGGGTATATATGGAGCGTTTCCTGGAACTGAGGAAGATGGAGCGGGAAATATTGAAGAAGCATAATACAGTTGTGTTCAAGTCGCTTAGGAGCAAGTAGGGGTTCAAATTCAAAAAAAAAGAAAATTTCAATTCCAAGACACATATCCTTGAATCTTTTAATCAGGTGAATCTCGGTTCCGACAATTTATTATCTTTAAAACCTAAAGAACTATCAATTAAGGCATGGCAAGTAAAAAGAACAACCCGGCGAAAAATACCCCTGTTGCGCCTGCAAAATCTGCTGCTACTACCCAACTCCGGAAACCGGCGGTGCGCGATACAACTCCGGTTGCACAAAAGGATGGTTTCATAACCCGCTATTATGAGTGGCTCGTGGTAGCCGGTATATCGGTACTAACTTATTTATTCTTCAAAGAGATACTCAATAACCAACTCACCAACTGGGACGACCTAGGCTATATCATTACCAACCCGCTGATCAAAGACCCATCAATGGATGGGCTGCGCAAAATATTCTCCATTGATAACCCTGTGATGGGCAACTATCACCCGCTCACCATAATGCTTTACTGGATAGAGTACAGCCACTATGGCCTGGAACCATGGATATACCACTTCGACAGCCTCATTTGCCATATACTCGTTACCATTGCTGTTTACCTATTCGTACGGATACTTACCCGCCGCCCGGTGGCTGCTGCGGTCGCAGCCTTGTTGTTTGGGCTGCACCCCATGCATGTAGAAACAGTAGCATGGGCTGCAGGCCGTAAGGACATGATCTATGGGCTGTTCTATATACTGTCGCTGATGTGTTACGTGTATTATTTAAGGTCGGCAGCAAAGAACAAAAAGATACTCTGGTACAGCGCCACCATCATTCTTTTCGCACTCTCATTGCTGGCAAAATCTGTGGGGGTTACCCTGCCCATTACTTTCTTCCTAATAGATCTGCTGGAGGGCCGGACCTTGTTTACCGGTGGAGACAACCGCGGAGGCATAATAGGCGATAAAAACGGCAAATTCAATTACCTCCTTTTCCTGGAAAAAATACCACACCTTGCATTGGCATTTCTTTTTGGTATGCTGTCTATCTATGCCCAGAAAAAAATAGGTGCGCTGGGGACTCTGGATGTACATTTCACCACAATGGAGCGCATTGCCCTTGCGGGGTATAACGTTTGTACTTACCTGTGGAAAGCAGTGGTACCCGTTGGTATGTGCAACTTCTACCCCTACCCCATGAAGGACGCAAGCGATGCACTCCCCGGTTATTTCTATATATACCCACTATTGGTGCTGGGCTTACTCGTTGCTGTTTTTTGGTTCTGGCGTAAGAACAAAATACTCATCTTCGGACTTGGCTTTTTCTTTGTGAATATTGTGCTGCTGCTGCAACTGGTGCCAGTGGGCGGCGCTGTTATGTCTGACCGCTATACTTACCTTCCGTATCTCGGATTATTTGTCATCGCCGGCTGGTTTGTGTCCGGGTATTTTGAGCCGGGTAAAAACAGGCAGACCGGCATTGCACTGCTGGTGGTCACCTTCGTGTACTCGATGATATTTGGCTACCTCACCAACCAGCAATGCAAAGTATGGTATGACTCCATAAGCCTTTGGAATAATGACATTGAGAAATATCCGTCCAATCCGGTCTCCTATTTCTACCTGGGGCAGGAGTACTACTCAAAGTTTGAAACAGAGATAAATCCCAAAGACCAGAAACGCTACCAGGACTCTGCCCAGATCTGCTTTATGGCATCCATTGAAAAGAAGCCAGACTATATTAATCCCATAGTGTGCCTGGCGGAGCTGCAACGCGCCACTAACCAGACTGACGCTGCTAAAGCCACTTACTTCCAGGCCCTGAAGATTAACGAGACGCATACCGAAAACAAAGTGCAGAACAAGGATGAGAGCGTCTATCTTGGCCTAGGTGTCATCTACAGTATAAAGCGGCAATATGATTCGGCGGAGTATTATTTTAAAGAGGCACTGAAGTTGAAGGCTTATTTCCCTGAGGCATATAGTAACTACGCCAACTTCCTGGACATAACCGGCAAGCAGGATTCGTCGCTAAAATACTATGCGATTGCCATTTCGCAGAACCCGGATGCGCCGATACCCTATATGAACCGGGCAAGGATAATGATGCTGCAAAACAAACCGGAACAAGCAATTGTGGACTACAATAAGGTTATCTCCCTGAAGCCGGACAAGGCAGACGCTTACTACCTGCGCTCTAAAGCCTACAATGCCCTGGGCAAAAAACCACAAGCACTGCAGGATGTCGAGAAAGCAAAATCGCTCGGATACCCGACTATTGATGCGGCTTATTATCAGTCGCTGAAGTAAGCAAGCTGAACCTTGATTTTCGTGACCTGCCGGCAGGCTGGTTAAAGGATGTACCTTATTCATATAGCGGATAATTGCGCATGCCCCACTGCTAAAATATTTTTTCTGTGCTTATATGGGGCATTTTCCTAAGGCGCTAGTTCCTTTGTAATGCTTTGCTGTGGCTGGATCTGGCGATATTATTATGTTTATTTTGCATTTCCCGTTTTGCCCCAGTCAGAACCTCAGATTAACCGAGATTTACCGATTTACTGTTTTCGACTTCCAATTTGCACCTTCCATTTTGTGCCCCATTATGCCCCATGTTTCAGTTGGCAGGTTGCAGTTGGCAGTTGCAGTTCATCAGAAAAATGGTACCCAAATAAAAATGTCTCGCAAAGGCCGCAAAGAAAAATCGCAAAGGCCGCTAAGCTCAGCGGAGTGCAATTTATTTCAGTATAAAGCACGTGCTATGCCCGCTAACGGGCGCTTTTTTTTCGTTTTTTGGTCGCAAAGTTCGTGCTCAATTTTGAAGGGAAAAAATTGAAGTTTTATGATAGTGCGTTTTTCGCTACATCATGTGCCACGGGTGGGATATGATGTAAATTTCTTTTGGGGTAATTGATTGGTAGTGAAGATTGTATAGGTTAACTTTTGCAAGCCGCGATTCTTATCCTCGCCAATCAGAGATCGGCCTCCACCGCGAGATAGACAAAGTCTATGCCGAACTGTTTTGTTTTGGTTTTGAAGACTACGCTCAACTGGGGGAACTATTTCGTTTTGGTTTTGGAGACTACGCTCAACTGGGATTATTTTCTCTTCCCTTTCTTTGTCTTTTTCACCCTTATTCTGCGGAATGTATTTTTACTGGGAGAGATTAGAGCTTCCACTTCTATAGAAGTATATGCTGTGAAAAGAGTGTTTTTAAATATGTAAAAGTCATCGTTTCTCGGTTTCGAATTCATATTGCTAAGCTCCGCTATATTAAGTTCTGCGCTTTTAGTTTTAGCGGATTCTAGTAAAATTTCCGTAGTAACTCCAGCTTCCAGCAATTTTTTATAGGTATCAAATGTTTTTGAACTAGGGGCGTTTGCTATAAGGGTAATGCACCAATTGAACTTATTTGAACCAAAAAATATTTTTTGATTGAATTGAGATTTATATACGGCTTTTACACTACTCAAACCATATGTAGCAACGAAAATTTTTAAAATCTCAAGATATTTTTCAGGGTCGAATAAATTGGGGTAGAACTTTAAGATGAAAACATATTCAGAATTGTTTTCTATATTTTTTTCTTGCAGAATTCTTAAAAGATTTGTGTTTCCTGAAACTATAGCAACTTCATAAGCGAAGACGTTTAGTGCTTCAGGTGACAAGTTTGGATTATTGACAAAATTTTGGAATGAAGAATCAATAAAAGGTTTGAATTTTTCTGTATTAGCAATTGAAGTCAACGAAACAAAAATAGTTTCCTTATAATCAACTCTGCCTTCCTTTGTGCTTTCGCCATCTTTAAAACAGAATTCCAAAGATTTGTCTATAATAAAACCTATCTTTTTGGGGCTGATATTTTTCAAATATCGTAATATTTGCAAAAAGAAAATTAATGCATCGAGGCAATTTTTTTCAATTTGTTTATCAACTAAATCATCAATGACCTCAAAATTTATTTGATTGGAATCTATTTTGCAGATTAATAACTCTAAAACTACTGACCATGAAGAAAGCCCGATATAATTTGAAATAATTACATCTAATTCCTCCGCTTTTTCCAATTTCCATAATAAAAACTGTAAATATAATAACTAGCAAAATACTCTAGGAAAGTTTTATGTGTGAATTTATTTTCATAATAAATTGATCTTGTTTTTGCAAAATTAATAAACTCCGACGTAGCTAAGTCAGCAATATGGTCATCAGAAAATTCTCCCTTATCAATTAAATAGTGTTTAATAAAATTTTTAACTCCATCAAAATTAACCGCTTCACCTCTTTTCTCAGAATCAAACTGCCAGTAAGCTAATGCTGCAAATACAGATATAATGTTTCCGACCTTGAGCTTTATATCTAATTTTTTTTCCTTTGTATCCCTTGTCTCAACAATTGTGTTTGTACAACCTTCATAAATACTCAATTTACTAGTTGGAATACCAAGGTCATTACGGTACAATAAAAGGATAAGCGATAATAGTAACGGGTTATTTTTCAGTTCTTTATCGACTAGGTTAAGTTGAATTAGGCAATCCTTTATTTCTTTGTCCCTTATGTCTGTGGAAGATTCCTCGACGGAATACCATTTATTTACATATTCTTCAACTTGATTTTCATTAAAGTCGAGTATCTCGTGTTTGACGAATAGTCGTTTCGACATACTTACCTCTTCATATGATTCAAATCTACTTGTTACAATTGATCGAACTTTGGGATACAGACCTAAGAATGCCTCAATGTCATTTCTGACACTGACACGTTCATGAATGTCAAAAATCTCATCTAATCCATCAAAAAAAATCAATGTGTTGAAATTTTTTATTATAGAAGAAGTATTTTCTTGTGATAAGAAAATCTGATATTCTTCTTTTAATAGTAAGGGAATATAATCCAAAAAACCACACTGGCTTTTCTTTTTATAGGTATTATATTTGTGTAGTTCAATTCTGATTGGCAAATAATTGTATATTTTTTTGTACCTGAAAACATTAAGATCATTTTCAAGTATTTTGCAAATTGAATATTTTATAAATGACGATTTTCCTGCCCCAGGCTTTCCAATAACTACAATATGTTCAGCTTCTGAAAATAACTCTGAAAATTTTTTTTCGTTAGAAAAACCGACGGTAGAATGATAGTTTTCAAAAAAACGCAAATTAGCCGTATCATAAATTGCGGAATTCGAAAAGAGAGATTCACTTATTATTTCCGAATCAGAAATAAGACGACCTGTAGTGTAATATCCTAATTGCGGGGTTGCAATAATATGCTGGCTTGATAACAAATATCCACTATCGTAAGAAAAATTCGGAGTGACAAACAAGTTGTATGAGGGCGTAAATTAAACTGTGTCAAAGTTGAGAATTAGTCACAACTTTAACACAGATAACATGACCAAAAGACGCAATACAGGAGTCACTTTGAGTG
>CAISPO010000006.1 GCA_903887415.1 uncultured Bacteroidota bacterium
AGTGCCCTAAATTTCAGGACACTTATTTTATACTTTTAACCAAGGGAGGAAGGGGGGACGAACCCGCGTCAGATGCTGACAATAAAAAAGTGCCCTAAATTTCAGGACACTTATTTTATACTTTTAACCAAGGGAGGATGACGGGGGTCGAACCCGCGACCCTCAGAACCACAATCTGATGCTCTAACCAACTGAGCTACAACCTCCGTGATAAAATGGAGGGCAAAGGTAATATTTTTTTTCTTTTTTCGTTCATACAATTTCCTTTACGTTTATATTGGGGCAAAAGTTGATTATATTAGCGCAGACTGAAACGCATGAACAGGCATCCACCGATACAAAAGTACCTACCGCTGCTCGTCCTGCTTTTGTTTTCATTGCCACTGTTCTTCCATAATATACACGACACCCACTCACCTGGCGGAGATGACTACGCCCAGTATATAAAAGAGGCGCAGAACATAGCCCACGGCAAGCCGTATTACCAGTCCAATTACGTTTTTAACAAGTATAACAATTGCTATTCACCGCCACAGTATCCACCGGGGTTTCCGCTGCTGCTGGCTCCGGTAGTAAAGTATTGGGGCATTGCCATCCGGCCGATGTGCTATTTCAATACAGTTATAGCCGCAATCATCCTGTTTGCCCTTTTCTTTTACTTCCGGAGGTATATGAGCGCTTTTGCGGCTGTGTGCCTGGCCATAGTTGTCTCCTACAGCCAGTGCATGATGGACCTGAAACAGGAAGTTTTATCTGATGAAACCAGTCTGCTGTTTGTGCTGTTGTACCTAATTGCTCGTAATGCAAAAACCTTTAGCTGGCAGCGGATAACATTGCTTGTGCTGCTGGCTGCAATGGCCATCTTCATTCGTACCCAGTCTGTGCTGCTGCTATTTGCGGAAGCAACTTTTCTGCTGATTTACGCCGTAAAAACATTTGCAAAAGAGAAGGGCAATCTGATGAAAAGTGTGCTCAGCCTGCCATCCCTGTATGTTGTGGCAGGTTGCTTCCTGCTCACCTTTTTACTGAATAAGACCTTATTTTACTGTCCCGCGAGCGCTGCAGGTTTTTATGTTGATTTTCTGAAGATCACGCTGCAAAAAGGTTTGCCCTCCATTATCAGGGACAATGCAAGCACCTTACTGGCATCCGTCACCGCTTTTTTTCATTACGACACCGATCATGGCCTGCGCACGGTGATCGTGACACTGATGGAGAGCGCAGGACTGGCTTTTTGCTGCATTGGTTTTTTTATGTCCGTTACCAGGAGACTGTGTTTCGATGATATTTTTTTCGTGTTCGTTTGCGCGATGGTGCTTTACTACCCTATTCATGACCCAAGGTATTTTCTCCCGGCGATGCCTGTGGTGTTTTATTATTGCTATTCCTCGATAATGAATATAACCCCGGTGGTTACCAGCATAAAGCCACGCTACGTAGCCTTACTGCTCACCTTTACTTACCTGTTTGCCGGCATGAGATATTTAAGAACCACTACATTGCCACCGTTCGGCTATGTGCCGGAAGCTAAGGATACGCAGGCGTTCGCTTACCTCTCCGCTCATGTAAACGAGCGAGATATTATTATTACTTCGCGCCCACGCCTTACCACCCTGTACACCAACAAACGCTGCATGATCCACGCCTGGCAATATCCAATGAGCGTGAATAAAAAAGTATTCGACAGTGTACACGCAAAGTACCTGCTCATGAACGGCATTGTGGACGACTATTACAAAACCTACCTGCGCGACTATGAGCATCCGGTGGACAGTGTAAATATTGCGCCGGGGTATGTGTTATACACTTTGCGGTAAGCATAAAATTCCTATTATTGCCTGTATATGAAATACGCCTTTTTTACTTTATTTATCATTATTTGTTCATTGTTCACAGGCAGCGCTCAAACGAAACAAACTACGCTCACAGGTACACTGGTTATGAAAACAGGCGAGGTGTTTCCTTACAAACTGGTGTTTGCAGACTCCGGTAATGTGGTAAAAGGATATTCATTTACCTATAAGGAACCTGATGAAACTAAAACTGCCATTCGCGGCACACTTGACCGGCAAATGCGTACCCTTTCATTCAAGGAAAAAGACATTATCTATTCTCACAACGTACAGACCAAGGCGTATATGTGCCTCGTAAATGCCAGCCTGGAGTACGTGCAGGACGGCGGCGGAAAGGCACTGAAGGGGCCCATTACCAGCCGCGAGGCCGACAATACCTCGTGCACACCGGGTGAGATAATTTTTAATGATGATAAGGAACTGCAAAACCTGTTTTCTTACCATGAGCAGTTTGATACGGTGATCACTATGAAAAAAAAGGTGAAGGAGCCTGTAACTATAGCCGCAGAAACCGCTCCGCAAGAGCCTTTGGAAGAGGAAAAGGTAACTGCCGGTGTTGAAAAATTATACGAATGGCATTCGGATACCGTGGTGCTGGATATATGGGACGGCGGCACGGTGGATGGCGACCAGGTGACCATACAATTTAACAGTAAGCCTGTGCTTACCCATTACTCTCTTGTTAAAGAAAAGAAACAACTGCGCCTGCCTGTTGCCGGCAAGGACGTAAATACGCTTATGATCATTGCCGATAATGAAGGTTATGATCCACCAAATACTGCCAGTTTAATGCTCACCGATGGCACGATAAAGTATAGCATACTCGCCTATAACAACAAAGGCAATGCATCGCTGATAAAAATAAAGCGGACGAAGTAATGCAAAGGGATAGCAACCTGCTGTGCAACTAAAAATTCACCGCAATCCCCATCTCGTTATATTTCGGAGCTACCAGTTGCAAACCATATTTGCCTGCCCTCCGGCCATTAGTGATCATAACGATGCCTGTTATTGCGGCTGCAGCGCCCACAGCAGTAACTGCAATGCCCGCGTTACGCAGTCCCAGGTTCGGTGGGCCAGTTGTTTGAATACTCCCTAGCATGAATAAGATCAATCCGGCCGGTACAAGTGAAGCACCACTTGCTGCAACAATAATGCCCGCAATTTTTTTCTTGCTGGGATAAGTGTACTGAGTATAGCTGAAAAAACTGGCTTTTGAAAATTGTGCCGGCGCATCAATGGCTTCTTGGGGGTCGTAAGCAAATGTCTGAGCGCGCACGCAAGGAGCCAGCAGCAGAACCAACATTATAACTGAAATAAGGGTTTTCATGGCCGGTAGATTATGTTGTTATAAATCTAATATACAACAGTTGTCGCTATAACATAAACGAATTGGCAAGGAAAAAATTATATAGGAGAAATTTTGGCTCACCAGCACTTGGTCGTATAAAAACAACATGAGGGAATTGCTAGCCTGGCATCTTTGCGATAGCTCTTATTTGCGAGAAGCCGTTACTTACGTTTCACCCGCTGTTCAATAACATCACTTACCTCTAAAATAAGCTGGTAGGGTAATCCATTATCATCTCCCTCCGCCACATCATACCTGCCAAGGGGCGACCATAACATATAGAAACGGGGGTAACCTTTTATGTTTACTTCGTAATACATGCCATCCTTGCGGAGCTGGGGTATAATGGTTGCCAGCAGGGGCTTTTTTTCAAAAATTACTGTCTTAGAGAAGCTGTTTGACACCGGGCAAAGGTAGGTAAACAGGTAAAAAGTGCCCTACATGCCTGGCAAAATTTAAAAAACAGCCAACGTTTTCCGTTTTCCTCCTGTCTTATTAATCAGTATCGATTTTAAATGAAAGTTGATAATCCATTAGTTATCATTTCATTTACCTAAAAATACTGCAACCACCAGATGAACATCGGAATAGCTATTAAGTCGATCAGGAAGAAGCTCTCCATAACCCAGTATGAGCTTGCAGAAAAATGTGCACTGTCCCAAACTTCGCTTTCCCAGATAGAAACGGGGGTAAAGCGCCCCAGCCAGCGCACCATATCAAAAGTCTGTGAAGTGCTGGATATTCCCGAATCCATTATATACATTGTAGCTATGCAGGAAGCCGATGTGCCCCCCAGTAAAAAAGGCGTTTATGAGCTGGTGTATCCGTCTATAAAGAGCCTTGCGCTGCAAATGGTAAGCTCAGAGCATATGGCGCTGGTGGAAGCCTGATATTTCCTGCTGTTATTTTCCCGTCCATATTTTCGCTTTCGGGCGCTGTAAATATTTTAATTGTTTTTGTATTATTGCCTGCAACAATCATACAAAAACCTATGTATCCCAAACGTTTATTTGCTTTTCTGCTATTTTACCTGCTCTCCGGTATTTGTCTTGCCCAGGACAAAAAGTATGATGTAAGCCCGCCCACAGACCTGAAACAAACAGGCGTGAATAAAGTGCTGTGCATGAAAAATGGGAATACCATGCTATTTCATTTTGAACCTGGCAAGCCATTGATCGTAAAAGTTTTTGACAGCGTTCATAAAGAGGTTGCCAGCCAGAAAATTTTATGCCGCATTCTCGATCTCTACATCCTGAAAGACGTGATATTTAAGGGCCTTTTTGAGATAAACGGTGAAGCCGTTTTATTTATGGAGCAGGAACATCTGAGCAAGACCGGCCTTGTGCGGCTCCGCTTTGGCAGCAGAGGGGAGCTGACCGAAGAAATACTTGTGCGCAACTCAAGAAGTGTTTCTAAACGGACCTATTTCTACGTCGTGAAAAATAAAGAGGAAGACAACTACTCTATTTTGTTTTGTGAAGATGTAGCGCCTATGAAGGAATGCCAGATGGACATTGTAAAATATGGTAAGGACCATCAGACGATCAGTGATATACCGCTGGAACTGGACCGCAAGAAATATGACGACCTCCAGGTAACAGGTGCCGAGGCAACGACAGCCGGAACCTGCGTAATGATAACGCTATCTAACCTGGAGACAAACCAGACAGCCAGTCACCCTGGAGAGTTTGACCGCCCGCCAAGCATTTACGACCGGTTCCTGGCGGTGTTCTACATTGCACCCAACAGCACAACACCTAAAATGAAAATGGCGCATCTGGGAACGAACGTTTTCCCGCTCCATACTTACTGCACCTATAATGCCGTGGCGCAAACCTTCAATATACTGCTCTGCAGCTATAGCGATGTTCTTTACAAGTTTGGCAATGAGGTTCGCCCCACAGTTTATACGTCCGACCTTTTACTGACGATGAGCAAGGAGGAGCCGGGCATGAGCTTCAAATGGATAACCAATACAGACGCGAACAATTACCTGAACGAGCATTCCTCAGCAGGCAAGAAATTCGAGGGCCTTCCGGTATATCTGTCCACAAACAGGAATGGCTTGTCCACCTCCGTTTTTGAATCTTTTTACAGGTATCATAACCTGGAATCGTACGTACATCAACATCTTTACGAAACATATCTTGAAAACATAGCCATCACACAATTTGACGATGATGGCAATGAAATATGGGGAGCAGTGCTGCCCAAGACGCAATATTATAAAAGCTATGAGCACTATTATTATGCTAACCACTTATCACGAAACTGGCAGCAGGACCGGATATTCGGCGATTCGCCACCCGAAGTATATGCCCGCCAGTTTGTATCGCTTAATACCTATAGCCATAACAGCAACTTTTATGTGATCTACAATGACGTGAACAAAAATTTCAACAATACCCTCGATCATCCCGGCGATACTGTTTATACTTTTGATGGGACGAATACCTGCTGCTATAAAATAAACAAGCAAAAAGAAGTGACGAAGAGCTATTTGTTTGGAGCGCCTGGTACGGATGAGTATAAGGCCAGCTTTATAGAAGGCGCCGACTTTGATGAGCAGCGGGGCGTTTATGCCGCTCTGGTGCAATACAAAAAAGGAGAAGATATTTCGCTCTGTATGGCGTGGAGCAAACTGGATTAGTCCGTTTTAATCAGCTACATTACTCCTGATAATACCAGCGGGAACGTGCAGTGAACTCACCAGGTTTACCAGCCCCCTGATAAGGCCAGTAGTATGGGCAATGCTGGGCGGAACGATTGCAGGCCTATCCACTGAATAAGGCTGCACAGGAATATTATTTACTACAGTTATGGGGTTAATGCCCCTTACTTTATTGCTCACATCATCCCAGTTAAACGCCAGCATAAATACGGTATAAAGCAATAAAGACCACAGCATGGATTTGGCAACAAATACGAACCTTCTTTGTATTGCGGGTTTCATATGCGAAGTATTTACTCGCATAAAGTTAGTACAGCACATTTATATATTCAAAAAAATCTTAGCGTCGTGTTAATTCGTGCCAGGAAGCCAGCGCTAACAGGGCTAAGATGCTTCAAACCCTTAAATTTGCTTTGTGATTCGGTAATATGAGAAAGTACCTTTTACTTATTGCAATTGCTTTTTTTTGTTCGGGTTCTTTATGCAGTGTAAGGGCACAGCCCTCACCATGTGCGGGCCTGGCTGCTATATCCGGCCAGGATACAGTATGTGCAGGCGCCCTGATCCTGCTGACCGACTCTACCAGCGGCGGCGCCTGGACCAGCGGCGATACTGCGGTGGCAACTATTGATCCAACGGGGCTTGTAACGGGTGTGCTTGGTGGCAATGCTATTATCACTTACCTGCTTTCGCCCGGCTGTTTTGTTACTAAAAACATAGTTGTAAATGCGTTGCTTCCTATAACCGGCGATATGGCGGTATGCGTAGCCTCGACTATTTATTTAAGCGACCTGACTACAGGAGGCACCTGGAGCAGCAGCAATACCACTGTTGCTACTGTGAACCCCGGCACCGGTGCAGCACTGGGCATCGCATCCGGCAACACGGTCATCACCTACTCACTTGCTAACGGATGCACCCGGAAACTCGCACTGACGGTGAACCCGCTCCCGCTCAATTACTATGTGTTTGGCGGCGGCGATTACTGCGCGGGTACTTCGGGCGCTACCATAGGACTCAACGGCTCTGACCCTGGCATCAACTACGAATTGTATAACGATGATACAGCGTTTGTGGATTCCCTGCATGGCACGGGCAGCGCGCTTTTTTACGGGCCTATAGCCGTTGCAGGCA
The DNA here is from genome assembly GCA_903887415.1 of uncultured Bacteroidota bacterium. GTDB lineage: Bacteria > Bacteroidota > Bacteroidia > Chitinophagales > Chitinophagaceae > Nemorincola. The sequence continues at coordinate 7,010 of CAISPO010000006.1, forward strand.
ACTATACCATAAAAGCCATCAACATTGGCACCGGCTGCAGCATTCAGATGTCCGGGCTGGCAGCTATCGGCATTACCCCTTTGAATATTCCCCATGTCAGCATCCTTTCCGCTACCGCAGATACGGTATGTGTGTTCTCCAGCGCTACATTTACGGTAGTACCGGTAAACGGCGGTTCGAGCCCTTATTACCAATGGTATGTGAACGGGACGGCAATGGGCGCCGCCACAGCCTCCGACACATTCAGTTATCTGCCCACCAGCGGCGATGTAGTATCAGTGACGCTGTATAGTGATGCTGTTTGTGCTATACCCAGTACGGCAGATACATCTGTAGTTGTTACTATTCTGCCGACGCAGACCCCATCAGTGAGCCTGTCCGTTTCGCCCTCCGATTCCGTGTGCGAATTTATCCCGGTTACGCTCATTGCAGCGCCCATTTGGGGAGGCCCGCACCCTACCTACCGCTGGATAAAAAACGGTGTTACTGCTACCATAGCACCTTCTTATAGTTACCTGCCGGCTAATGGCGACAATATTATTTGCGTGCTGTACAGCGACTACCAATGCCTTAGCATAGATACTACTTACAGCACTAATAATGTTAACATCACTGTATTGCCACTGCTGGTGCCAACGGTGACGCTGACTGCAAATCCCGGAACAACTATAGGCGTGGGTGAAAGCGATACTGTTATCTCACACGTGATAAATGGCGGCACAGCGCTCTCCTATCAATGGGAGATAAATGGCACACCAGTGCCGGGCGCAACGTCTGATACTTTTGTAAGCAACACGTTCGCCACTAATGATACCGTAACCTGTGTGGTAACCAGCCTTAATTTCTGCGGCGGGATGCCCGCAAGCGCCTACGTGGTGATAACAGATACCATGACTACCACCGCAGTTCAAAACATGGCGGAAAACCCGGATAATGTAAATATCTTTCCCAACCCATCCAGTGGGGCATTCACTATAGAAGGCACGCTTGCCACCGGTGATAAAGAGGCTACAATAGAAGTTGATAATTTAATGGGACAAACGATTTACAGAGCTACTGCTGCGCTGCAAAACAGGATACTAAAAACAACAGTGAACATAGGTACTGAATTTGCCGATGGCCTTTATCTTGTTCACATCTCAGCCGCCGGCTTCAACATGGTAAAGCGGATTATTATAAACAAGTAAGTACGCAGAAAATGCTTTATGCCTTCTGCTGTGAATTAAAAACAACCATAAATTCGCTTCCTTCGTTTACCTGGCTTTTAACACTAACCCGGCCTCCCAATGATTCGATCTGGGTCTTTATTATGTACAGGCCCACGCCCTTGCTTTCATAACCGGGGTGAAAAACCTGGTAAAGGTTAAATATCTTTCTGCCATACACGTGCAGGTCTATCCCCAGGCCGTTATCCCGCACTGTTAATACGGTTTCACCATCTTTGATGTAGGTGGAAACGGTGATCTTTAATTCTACATCCGGCCTGCAATATTTTAAGGCATTGTTGATAAAATTGTACAGAATACTCTCCATATAGGGCACCGGATAGCTGATGTGCGAAACGGCAAGATCATATTCAATCGTTGCCTTCTTTTGCTTCATAAAGCCGCGCATCTGATTTATGACATGCTCTGAAATACCCTCGATATCGCAGTCATCAAATTTTATCTCGTCATTCAGCCGTATATCAGTTGCCGCCATTACCGTATTCAGCGTGGCAAGTAATGACAGGCTACTCTCGCTTATGTACTGTATTGCTTCGCCAATGGTAAATATACCATCACTGTTTTCAGTACTGCAGTCGTCCGGGATATTTTTTTTCAGCAAAACCTCTGCGAGCATTTTAATATTTGCCACAGATCCCCGCAGGTTATGGGCAATTATGTGGTTAAGCGTTTCAAGCTGCTGTATTTTGTTGGTAAGATTTGCTTCTGTGTCTTGTATTCTCCTTTTCCTGATCAATGGTTGATGCATAAATTGATTCTTGTTGTGCAACACACTATTGAATATCATGCCACTAGACTGGTTAGGTTATGTTGGCACGGTTATTGAACATCTACATTTACCAACCACATTTTCAGGCGTGTATGTTTCGCGCCTAGAGTATCTCTACTATATCAAACGCGAACAAAATTCGTTATAGTGAGCATTTTCAAAAAAACGTTATGAAAAAGTACATTATTATGGCCTTACTGGCTATCGGATCATTTGGTACATCTGCAATTGCACAAAACCAGCCTCAGACAAAAAAAGAGGACCGCGAACAAAAGCGGGCAGATGAACAACAGCGTGAGCTTAATAACACCCGCGATAAGGAGGCTAAAAAACAAGATAAACTTGATAAGAAAAGCCGCAAAATGCACAAAAAGCAAAGAAAGGTGAACAAAGAAGAAAGATCAGAAAACAGGCAAACGGAAGGGAAAAGGTAAACCTTGAAGGCTGCAATAAAATTTAAGAAGTTTACCGGAGCGATTTCAGTAAACTTCTTCTTTTTATCCTGTTTAGACCGGGTAAATGGCGATTATATTAAATTCAATCAAACTCATTGGGTGCTATGCATTCCTTCCAGTACTCAACGATCTTTCGTATAGTGTTTTCCAGGCCTTGCATTGATCCTGCTTTAATGAAGAAGCCCTGCACCGACAAAGCATAGGCATCGATAACTGATTTTTTGGTAGCGCTCGTTGTAAAGAAAAGATACGGGATGCATTTTGTATGCAGCTTGTCGTTTGTAAAAACCTTATTTCTCAGTTCAAATCCGTTTATTCTCGGCATATTGATGTCCGAGAGGATCAGGAAGGGCTGTATATCGGTTTGGTTTATAAACTCAAGGGCATCATTGCCATCTGCAAAATAAAATACCTCATTCCCATAATTCAGCCTCCGGAATATCTCAACCAACACTTCCTGGTCATCCATATCATCTTCGATGACTATAATAGGCCCGCTCTTATTCATAAATCCACCGTTTATCCTTGCAAGATAGCGCTTTCCCAATGTTAAGTTTTACAAATAATTTTTATCCCATTGAATTTGAAAGTATTTTTAACGCTATCATTATTTGCTATTGTTAGCGGGAATTGATCATCTATTCTGAAATATGCAGAAAACAACTAAACAAACCATTATACGCGATATAAGCTGGCTGGCATTTAACGCCCGCGTACTGCAGGAGGCGAACGATCCCAAAAACCACATACAGGACCGGTTGCGCTTTCTGGGCATTTTTTCCAATAATCTTGATGAGTTTTTTCGCGTTCGTGTAGCCGCGCTTAATAAAATGGTGCTGCTGGGCAAGGCAGCAAAAATGCACCTGGAGGCCAACCCGGATAAAATACTGAAGAAGATACAGCAGACGGTCATCACCCAGCAGGAAGAGTTTGACCGTACTTATTCCGATATTATTACAGAGCTGGAGCGGAAGCATATTTTCATTAAAAATGAGAAACAGTTATCGAAACATCAAAAGGAATTTGTAGCAAAATTTTTTGAAGACAAGGTGCGCACGCAGGTCATACCGCTGATGATCGAGACCATACCGCACATCCCCCTCCTGCGCGATAAATCTATATACCTTGCCTGCGTACTGGGCAACACAAAAGCATCTATGATACAGCGTTACGCGCTGATAGAAATACCTACGAAAGTGCTCCCCCGGTTCGTAATACTGCCATCGGAAGAAGGACAGACCGATATAGTGCTGCTGGAGGATATTATCCGTTTCAACCTGCCCAGCCTGTTTGCTCCTTTTGGCTTCAACAGGTTCCTTGGGTACATTATTAAAGTGACCAGGGACGCCGAACTGGAGCTGGATAATGACGTAAATACCAACCTGCTTGACGAACTGGAAAAAGGCCTGAAGAACCGTAAACGCGGCCGCGCCACACGTTTTGTCTTTGACCGGCACATAGACCCTCAATTGCTCAATTACCTGACGCGCAGGCTGGGGCTTACAAAAAAGGACAACCTGATACCGGGGGGAAGAATACATAACTTTAAGGACTTTATAGACTTCCCGGCCTCGATATTTGATGACATAAAGCCCCGTCAGCAACCCTTTGTGCACCCGCTGCTGAAGCAGCCTTGCCGCATCATGGATGTAATAGAGAAAAGGGATGTGATGCTGCACCTGCCCTACCACTCCTTCGATTCTATTATCGACCTGCTGCGGGAAGCCGCTATCGATCCGTTTGTGCAAAGCATACGGATCACCTGCTACAGGGTTGCAAAAAACTCCAAGATCATCAACGCGCTGATCAATGCGGTAAGAAATGGCAAGGAAGTAACAGTAGTGCTGGAGCTACGCGCGCGGTTTGACGAAGAAGCTAATATGCGATGGAAAGAGCAACTGGAAGAGGAGGGTGTGAAAGTGGTGCTGGGCATACACAACATGAAGGTACACGCTAAAATATGCGTGATAAAAAAGAGGGAATTCAACCGTACCAAGCAATACGGTTTTGTCTCTACCGGCAACCTCAATGAAAATACTGCCCGCTTTTATGGCGACCACTGCCTGCTCACCACTAACAGAGCCATACTGGCGGATATAAACAGAATATTTGATTTCCTGGAAAGCCCTATAAAAAAACCAGCGAACCTTAAAAACTGCAAGACACTACCCGTGTCCCCGATAACCATGCGGAGATCCATGCTTCAGCACCTGGATAAGGAAATAAGGCTTGCCAAAGCAAAGAAACCGGCATCAGTTATCATCAAGCTGAACAGCCTGGTGGATAAGGTGCTGATAGAGAAGCTGTATGCTGCGGCAAAAGCAGGCGTAAACATACAAATGGTGATACGCGGCATCTGTTGTGCTTATACAGAGCAGGCGGCTTTTAAAGACCGGCTGAAGGCCATCAGTATAGTGGACGACTACCTGGAGCACGCACGGGTGTTTGTTTTCGGAAACGGAAAGGAACCTGTAGTGTTTATATCATCCGCCGACTGGATGATCCGCAACCTGGATCACCGTATAGAAGCGGCTTGCCCCATATATGACAAAGACATTCAGCAGGAACTGACAGATATTTTAAATATCCAGCTTGCGGAGAATGTGAAAGGTCGTATATTAGATAACGAACAAAGCAACAACTATGTGCAAAGACAGGAGCATAAACCTGAAGTGCGTTCGCAGGAGGCTATTTACAAATACTTACACCATAAAAGTTACAAATAGTGATACTCGCAGCTATTGACATCGGATCCAATGCAGCACGGCTATTGGTATCCGAGACCTCGGTGTACAAAGATGGCTCGGTGGACTTTACCAAGCTGTGCCTGCTGCGCATACCGCTCAGGCTCGGGTTCGATGTTTTTGATAAAGGATCTGTAACGGACGAGAAGAAAAAGAAGCTCATAGAAACCCTGAAGGCCTACAAGCTGCTGATGGACATTTACAACGTGGAAGCGTACAAAGCCTGCGCTACTTCTGCAATGCGGGATGCCAGCAACGGCCGCCAGATCCTGGAAGAGATATATAAGGAGACCGGGATGAAGATAGACATAATCACCGGCCAGGAAGAAGCGAACATAATCTACGAAACCCATATTGCCGAAAAGCTGAGCGACAACAAATCTTACCTGTATATAGATGTAGGCGGAGGCAGCACGGAGATCACGCTTTATTCGCAAAACCATACTATTTTCAAAGAATCCTTTAACATAGGCACCATACGCCTGCTGCACAATAAGGTTACGGATGAGCAGTGGGAGCATATGAAATGGTACATAAAAACCTATGCGCGCGACTACCAGCCGCTGGAGGCAATAGGCACGGGTGGTAATATCAACAAGATATTCTCCATGTCCAAACGCAAGGAAGGGCGCCCGCTGACGCTGGACCTGCTTAAAGACTACTACAAGGAACTTAGCTACACCACACTCGACGAGCGCAAGCACCTCTACCAGTTTCGCGAAGACCGTGCCGATGTTATCGTGCCTGCCCTGCAGGTCTATATCTCCATTATGCGCTGGGCCCTGGCCGATGAGATATACGTCCCCAAAATCGGCCTGGCCGACGGCCTCATAAAAATACTCTACAATGAGAAGAAGCAGGAAACTGAGTAAATTCCAAAGTCCGGCTGGTCAAACAAAAAAAACCGCACCCATTGCTGGATGCGGCCTATATCATTTCTCCCTTTGGATTTTTATCTTTGGAATTTCCCTTTTGGAATTTGCCCTTACGCTAGTTTCTCCACCTGTGAGTAGTTAAGCTCCACAGGCGTAGCACGGCCAAAGATCTTCACTACCACTTTCAGTTTCTTCTTCTCATTATTGATCTCTTCTACGGTACCATTGAAATCGTTGAATGGCCCATCTACTATCTTCACGGTTTCACCAATAATGTATGGATCAGCATAACCAATACCTGATTCGCTCACCTCGTCCATCTTACCGAACATCTTATTCACTTCAGCTTTACGAAGCGCTGTAGGATGCTCCTTGCCCAGGAAGTGTATCACACCCGTCACATTCTTTATGGCGTGAATGATATCATCGGTGAGCTTGCCTTCATTGGCTTCAAGCAGTATATAGCCGGGGAAAAGTGTTTTTTCGCGGAGCACTTTCTTGCCATTCACCACTTTGAAAACCTTTTCAATAGGGCAAAGCACTTGTACTACGGAGTTGGTCCAGTTATTTATCTTAACCTCTTTATCGAGGTATTCTTTTACTTTCTTTTCCTTACCACTGATCACGCGTATCACGTACCACTTGGTTTCCTGTGCAGGCTTTGCAGTTTCCTGTATCAATTCAGTTTCGTTCATCGTTTGCATATTTATTTGCCCAAAACTTGATAGATGATCTTCAGTACGTTCTCAGCAGCCAGGTCCATACCAAATACTACTGTTGTAACAAGCGCCAGGGCTATCAGCACTATAATAGTGGTTTGCTGCAGCTCATCCCATGTGGGCCAGGTCACTTTATGCAGCAGCTCATCATAGGCGTCCTGTATGTAATTTCCGAATTTGCTCATAATTTTTGTTTTACGTCAACCTTTTAACCAGTTAACTTTTTAACCATTTAACCAATTATCATAATCAGCACGGGCACGCGGATTCGAACCACGATCGAAGGTTTTGGAGACCTCTATTCTACCATTGAACTATGCCCGTATTTCTTAGTCGTAAGTCGCTGGTCATAAGTCGTAACTGTACGCATTATAGCCACTCGGCCAACTGCCAAAAATCAAAAAGCCAAAAAGAAATCCTTTTTGACTTTTTGACCGGATGGCAAATGTAAGGCAATATTTTGAATTATCAGGGGATTTATGGCTTTATTTCTATGCCGGTCCTCAATATTTCTTCCACAAAAGGGTCTTTATCCGGCGAAAAGTCTTTGGTATTATAGGTTCGGGGCTGAATATTCAGCTTGGGATATTTTATCATTATACGGGAAAACAATTTAGTATCTTCAAATCCGATTCCGTTGAACTCATCAGCAATGAAAGCAACATCAATATCACTCCATTTATGTTGCTGGTTTTTAGCATACGATCCATATAATACAACCTTCCGCAACCGTAGGCCGGTATGCTGAATCTCATTTGTAATTTTCCTTAAATAAACTATTACAGATTTTTGAGTAAACATTTTCTAATATTTTCAACTTGGTCAAGGACTTTTTTTGTTTGAACCGCTTTATACTTTTTAAAGATCTCGTTTTTATAATCAGGATATCTCCCCTCTAATTGAAATTGGTTCATATTAAAGAGAAAATTTCGGTCGTCTTCTGACAATTGAAGTTTTATTTTATCAACCAAAGTTATAAGAGGGAGTGTATTTTAAACTGTGTCAACCCACCCTGTGTGTTCTGCCTGCCCCCGCGGGGG
>CAISPO010000007.1 GCA_903887415.1 uncultured Bacteroidota bacterium
CAATGCGTTTCTGTGCAAAAGCGCCTGGTGCGCTGATGATTGTGATGGCTGCGATTAGGAGTATCTTTTTCATATTCTTTAATGTTTTGTGAAGCGTTTGTGATTGATTTGTTAATACAAATGTATATCGGCTTTCTGAAACTGCAAAATATTTTCTGAAATATTTTTAAATATTTTTAGTAACTAAGTGTAATATGCTGATTAACAAAATAAGAAAAGATAATACGCAATGTGAATTTACCGCGAAGCTCTTTTGCCCAGAGTTATATCAAGTTTGGCACGTCATTTGCAACTGGTTAACAAATGATGATTTATGAACCAGACAGCCATAATTCACGAAATGGGGCATCATTCCAGCCTATTCAGCATTGAAGCGCTGATAATACCAGCAATATCATTGTTCTACAGAACAATAGTACCAATGACTACCTTTCTAATAACGAATGTAAGGCCATAATGCCATTTGAACATTACAAACCACCTCTGCGAGAAACCTTTTCACATGCCTCGCGGTCCTAGAAACGAAATGAGGGAAAACCGCGCCTTTGCGCCTTTGCGAGAAACCTTTACACCTTGCAAGAGACCTTTTTGCGAGACAGTTGATCAAAAACCCGCGCCAACACCGAATTCCGCATATTCAGCAGTGATCTCATGAGTCAGCAACATAGCAGAAAGGAACAATTCTTTTAAGCCGCCATGTTCTTTTTGAATGAGGTAAAAATTAACGCCGATCTTTTCATAAAAAGGATCAAACTTCAGATAGGTCTGGTGATAGTAAACGCCTAGCTGGGTTACCAGCCCTACCCTGCCTTCCAGAAATTCATTGCCTACGAAAAAAGCACCATCCCATGAGTGGTTTTTCTCATGGCCATAATCCACACCGTAATTGATCAGGAAGTCGTAAACATCTTTATGGTAAGCATAGTCGGCGCCTGCAAACATTTTGTTTTTACCCAGCCAGCGCTTGCTTACATAAGCGGTGCCGATATAGGCAGGGGCAATAGGATTGTCCGTCTTAGGCGCACGGGCTTCTTTAAGCGACATGCCATAGCGCACCTCCACAAGCCAGCGATTCTTAAGTTTGGGCAGCTCTCTTGTTATATGCGCTGGCCTGTCGGTAACCGGAAAATACTGCACACCTACGTGTACTCCACCCATGTTCACGCCGAGGTTTGGTTGATGGTAGTCTGCATCGGAGATATGCGTAAAGTTAGCGCCCACCTGTACCTGCCAATGCTCGTTGACATGATAGCGCACATCGGTCATAAATACTGCAAAGTCATTGATATGGCTGCCTATAGCGTTATTTAACGTGTCAGCAGGCGCTGTAGCCTGGTATTTACGGGTCACATAGCCCAGCCCATCGCCAAACCGGAACGTCCATTCCACATCCTTGCCCCGTATCAGCGGCACCTGCAGATTGGGGTAAATGCCAATGCAATTGCCAAAGACTTGGTTTAGCCCATAATCGGTATAAGTAACACCAATGCCAATTAGCGGATACCTTCGCCGCTGCTGCCAGTCTTTCTTCCCATAGGTCTGCCAGATAAAATTGAAATCCAGCGCAGACGAAAATGCAGGGATCGGCGCGGTAAACTTTCGCGTGTGCTTTATCACCTTACCGCCCAGCGCATTAGCCTCTATGCCAAACCCGGCCATGGAGCTTTGCTCTTGTGCATAGCATGACGCTGATAAGTAACAGCAAAACAATAAAACAAGATACCGGAACATAGAAAGCGGCAAAAATAGGATTTCTACGGTTTTTTATCTCATTACATCAACCGCTAGCGCCCATTCAGCTTCATCCCATAATACACATGATTACACTCCTCCCCGTCAAAATCAGCTACCCCCGGCAGAAAGGCCCAGCGGTGAAAACCGAATTTCTCCACCAGCTTCACACTGGCTTCATTTTTATCAAGGATTATGGCTATGGCGGTTTTATAATGCAGTTGGCGGGCAGCGTTGATGCCATATACCAATAGCTGCGAGCCGATACCCATTTTCTTATAGCTGCTGTGTACAAAATAACTGATCTCTACGGTATAGCGCAAGGCTCCCCTGCCCGCCCTGTATGGGCTTATGGTAAGCCAGCCAGCCACTACGTCATCAACCACATAAACCAGTAACGGGAATTTATCAGGCGTATGCTCATAAAACCAGCCTACCCGGTCCTCTACCCGCACACGTTCTGTAAACCCCGTCTGGAATTTCGCGTCAATAGCCTGGTTGTATATCTCAACTATGCTCTCCAGGTCTTTGAATTGTGCCGTCCTGATCATACGCTTGAAAATTACTGTTCCATTTAATGCGGCATACTGCCGTTGCCACTGTTGTGCATCAGGTTCACTATTTCATTTCCTTTTTCAAACAGCTTTATCCATGCCGATGTCCCGTCTTCTATATGCAATAATTGTTCCTGCGCGGCATATATACCTTTGTTCGTAAGCAGGTAGAACCGCACACAGCCTTTATCACACGGTTCTGCAGCAGATACACGGATGGCCCTGCTTATATAGCTTTGCGCGGTAGTCACCAGTTCCACGGCAGCCTCACCCACTGCGGGGCTTTTGCCACCACCGGTCTTGCCGCCACCCGTGCTGAAATAGATATTTGCAGCGCCTGTTATGTATGCCGTCAGTGTTACGATCATAGCTCCAAAGTCACAATCCATGATAACACCATACACCAGCGTTTCATTTCCGGGTATTGTCAGTTTCAGTTGTGCCGGTGTTACATTTATGGCAAGGTTTCTTAACCCAAGGTAGGACTCATCTTCCGGTGCGGCTTCGGTAGTGCCCATCTGCTTTTTCAGCATCCTGTTTCGTCGCACAAAGTAAACGATCACCACTGCCTGCAGCAGCATCAGTATTGCATATAGTATCGTTTCCCTGCCCATAGTTATCCTGTAAATGTACGGCTCTAATCAAACTTATGATACTTGCCAACAATGCAGAATACAATAATGGCTATAATAATAAGGACGTAATACAGGAGGTTGCTCTTTTTTTCCTCGTCCATAGGATGATGCGCTATCTCTGCGGGGGTTGGCTGGTTACTTTCCACATAGCCTTTTTGCTGTATGGCACGAATGTCTGATATCAGCCTGGCGTTATGCTCCTTTTCCCACACTGCATACTGGCCTACCGAGCCTACAGCCTTTAAATGTTTCCCTTTCTCTGTGATCACAAACTTCCCGCCTTCCCTGGCTATGTGAAACTCATTTTTAAGCAGAAACTGCGAGATATTCCATACCGTTCTCGTCGATAGCGACTGGTAGTCCTGATCTGCGCCAATGCTGCCATTATCAATAAAATGCTGCTTTTCCCTTTGCAGGTATTCATGTATAGCCAGTTTCAGGCCGCTTAGCTCATCGAAAGTTTGTGTAGGAATAAACCTGTCTAATACTTCTATTTCGAATCCGGTTAACGTATTATTCATAAGTCGTGTTTCCTCCTCAAACATAAATACCTTTTCTTACGAAAGCAATACCTGCAAATACAATTTATTACTTTCGCTGCATGAAATGGTTTTTTGTGATTCTGTTGATATTGGCTTTCCCTGCTTCACTGTCTGCACAATCCCGCGAGGATACCATAATAGTCGTGCCGCAAAAAATACCGGCTCCTGTGAACGGCCTGAAACTTGGCGCGATAAGCGCTGGCAACAATGCTACCGCAACGCATTGTGATTATGAAGAAGTCATAACAGAAGCGAAAAACAAAGCAAGGGAAATGGGCGGCAATGTGGTGAAGATCACCGAACTGGCCCCGCCGGCTTTTGTAAGCAAATGCTACCGTTTAAAAGCGGATGTTTATTATGCGCCTGGTTTCCGGGACTCTATGGTAAAGCAAATAACTAAACCGGCTGCGCATCCCGGCATTGCCGAGCCACATGCCACGCTTTTCATTTACCGGCTGAAAGACACCATTGCACTTGGCGGGTCGTACTACATACGCATGAACAGTGATAGCATAATTTGCGAAACCAAAAGCAGGTCGGGTGACTCTCTGAATATATATAAAGAGGGCCCGTTTATCTTGTGGGCAAAAAAAGGCGGCCATTGCGAACTGAAAATGGATGTAAAGTTTGGCGAAACGTATTATGTGCGCTGCGGGCTTATAAAAGATGGCCTTAAGCTGGTGCCCGTTATAACATTGATGGATAAGGCTACCGGCGCGGCAGAGTATAACAAGGAGGGAAAAAGGAAAAAGAATATGGGCGTAAAGTATTTGCAGGAAGTACATTAATTGAATTCGACAAATTATTAGCATGGCACAGACTAAGGCACATAAGGTTATAAAGTACACTTTTATCGGGCTGCTTGCGGCATTGCTGATCATCCAGTTCTTCCATCCTGCAAAAAATATTAACGCAGTATCTTCACCGCAGGATATTGCAGCGCTGTATGTGGTACCCGACAGCGTACACGAAGTGCTGCAGAAAGCCTGCATGGATTGTCATAGCAATAATACCCGGTATCCGTGGTACAATAATATACAACCGGTAGCCTGGTGGCTTAATGATCATATTACGGAGGGCAAGCGGGACCTGAATTTTTCAGAATTTGGAGCCCGGCCACCGGAAAAACAAGCCCGAAAGCTGAAGAAGCTCGCAAAAGAGGTGAAGGAGGGCGGGATGCCGCTCTCCAGTTACACCTGGATACACAGAGATGCAATACTCACTGAGCGGGAAAAGGATATATTGATAAACTGGTCAAATACACTTTCAGAACAGATAACCAGCCAGGCGAAAAAATAATAGTGTGCGCTTCTGTGTGTTTGCTATTAAGTTGTTATTAAAATGAAGGTCTTCTAAAAAGGATTAATTTTACGGTTACAGGCCCTTGGCACAATTCTGGTACGGAAATCAAAAATCACTAACCACTTCAAAACAGACAAATGAAACAATTCAAATTATTTCTACTCACTGCGTTTATTACCATTTCCGCATTCGGAGCGCTTATTTATTCTTCCTGCAGGAAAGACAAATGCAAAGGCGTAACCTGCCAAAACGGTGGCACCTGTAATGACGGGAGTTGTGTATGCCCTTCCGGATATTCCGGTAATTTTTGCGAAAACTCTTCTATAACTTATACAAATGACACCTATACGCCCATCAACATTACGGTAGGTGGAAGCGCTGCTGTAATCAATGCAGGAACCTCCGTTTCGTTTATCGGGGCGGCTGGCACGGCAGTTAATGTAACGGCCTATACTTCCGGCACTACGAGTACAGGCTCGCAGGTAGGCGACCTGATCAGTTGGAGCTTTACCGACAACTTCCCGACCGACGGCGACGCGCTGACAGAACCACTCGATGTAAGTGCTGCCTATTTTTACCTTTATATGAAAAACACAAACGCGTCTGAATCGATAAATGCCATTTATGTCAATTACGGATCGAGCCAGCAAACTGTGGACAATGTAACCGCGCCAAACGATGGAAACGTTTATGGCATAGGCTATTATCTTGCCTATTCTAACACTGAAGTGTATGCTACAGGCAGCGCATCATCCTACTGGACATGGTATCCCGCGATTCCCAATGTGGCTAATGCAACAGTTACTTTAACAGCTAACTAATCTTTCTCTTTTCGCTTTGCGCGCACTGTGGGATTAGTAAACCGCTCCAGCATTTTGCCTTCATTGGCGGCGGCTATTATTTCGGCTACCCGTTTGGCTTTCGATTCTTCGTTCTTCACGCCATTTGTGTAGTAGAGGATATACTTTTTATTCGTCTTACTCAGCGTATCAAAAAAAGCCTTTGCCTTCTTATTCCGGGCAAAGGCTTTTTCTAATATGGGAGGCACTGTAAATGATTCGATGCCATCCAATTTAGCCCAGGTGCCGTGATGCTTTGCTATGTCTATTTTTTCCTGCCCCGCCGGGGTCATAAGGCCTTGTGCGATAAGTGATTCAACCCGGTCTTTGTTCAGCTTAGACCAGCCGCTTTTTGGCTTGCGCGGCGTGAATAGCTGCATATAACTATGCTCGTCAATAGGGTTCAGTGTGCTGTCTATCCACCCAAAACACAATGCCTCCTCTACCGCATCGGCATATGGCACCCGGGTTTTACCGCTGTCTTTCTTGTAGTACACCAGCCACACGCCGCTGCTGGCAGCATGGTGCTGCTCCAGCCATTTCCGCCATGCCTTGCGGTCTTTGGCGTAGTAGGTGTTTGTTTTGTCTATGCCTTTTGCCATTTTTTAAAGTCACAAATTTAAGGCAGAAACATGTTTGCCGGCAACTATCGCTTACCGAAAAGGAACCGGAGCATGAGTTGCCCTACTGTCCTTCCTGATGAAGTAACATCCATGAAGTGCCAAAGCGGTCGCGGAGCATCGCATACCGGGATGCGAAGGGCGTCTGCTGCATTTTTGCAAAAACCTCCCCGCCGTTGGCCAGCAGTGCATAAATGCGCTCGGCCTCAGCGGCACTATCGAAGGTAAGAGAGAGGTAGGCGCTGCGCATGGGTTCCGCGCCGGGAATATCTGCACCCATTAGTATCATGCCGCCTATCTCTATCCGGGCATGGATGATCTTGTCTTCGCGCCCTTTCGCCATGGCGGCCGCATGTGGCATCTCGCCGAAAGTGGCCATGGACATGATTTTACCGCCCAGGTTCTCTTCATAAAATTGAAAAGCATCGCGGCAGGTGTCTTTGTAGTTAACATAAATGTGCAGCTTCATGATGATATTTTTAGTCTCAGCAAAAATAAAAAAACAACAAGGAAAGAATCGTGCCTAACGCAAAGGTTGGGCCGGGTTGGGCAGAGTACAACGCTCAGCCTGGACTCGCGCCAACTTAGTTTAGTTCCTTGAATGGCGATCGCAGATCGGATTTTATTTTGTTACTGATGCCCCCCGGAACATCAAAAAAAAGGCAAGTAGGGGTGACTTTCCCAATAGCAGGAACAATCGGAAAACAAACAGATTTATCATATAAAGCTATTCTCACGGTATGCTTTTTGTGCATGTTCAGTGTAATAAAAACGAATCCAATGAAAAAGATAATAGCAGCTTTCATGCTTGTATTTATAAGCCTGGGAAGCATCAGTAGCGCCAGTGCTGCAGCATGGCATCATCACCACCACCATCACCATCATCACCATCGCCCGATGTAAAGCTGAGGGTAGTGTTTGAGGGATAAATGTCTCCTATGAGATATTTATCCCTTTTTCGTATTTATGCGTAGCGGTTTGCTCAAATTCACGCGTATAGGACATTACCGCTCTGCCCTATACTGCAACCTGAAGATTGCTTTCCACCGGGGCGTACTCGGAGACGTACGACCAACCGCGATTTCTTAATTTTGGAAGATTAAGGGGCAACGCGGGGAGATTCTTGTATGCAATGCTGTACTCAAACTAGCGTTAGTAGCGATTGTTTATTACATTTGGTAAAAACATTACTATGAAACCTATATTCTATTTTGTGTCAATGCTTTTTTTCCTTTTCCCATTTTGCTGCAAAGCAGATGCTACGGATCTGTATAAAGTCAAAACTGATAGAACCGGAAATATTTACGTTCTCGGAGAATTTAGCGGTGAAGTGAAAATTGGCTCTTTTGTTTTAGGGGACTCCTCAAATTATTATTATCCATACTATTTCATTGCAAAATTCACACCATCGGGAGCGGTTCTTTGGGCTGAAACAATTGTAGGAGTGGAAGATGGTTGTGTGGGAAATTGTCCCGGTTATGTAGGCTTGGTAATTGACAATGACAATAGTGTTATTATTTCTTTATCAAGCAATGATTCAGTCAAGTTTAAAGGAGTGTCTTATTACCAACCGAACATTATTAAATTGGACTCAGTTGGAAATTTACTTTTCACAAAACGAATAAGAGAACTAAACATGGCTGAGACTGATGTCTCAATCGATAGCAAAAACAACATTTATTACGCAAGTGTTTTCGATAGGTCGATTTCGTCGGATAGCATAACATTAATTACCTGCGATAGTACTTCTCACAAATCTTTTGTAGCCAAAATATCACCAAGTGGCGCGACAAAATGGATCAGAGAAATTGCATCCCCAATTTCAGGCTATACTACAAGTTTACAGGAATGCTTTTTTATTACAACAGATTCAAATGGTAATTCCTATGTTGGAGGAACTTCCAACAACACAATTTCACTTGATACTAACATTTTCACTTGTGCTGGCTTCTGCCCTTTTCTTGCTAAACTTGACAGTAACGGCAATCCTGTATTTTTGAAAGGCTTTACTGAACGATGGATCTACGGAACCGGATATTCACATCTGGCTGATGGTTGCATTTCTAATGATCAAAAAATAATTGTATGTGGGAGCTTTCGAGATACTGTCAATGTTGGACCTAGCAATGTCGTCGTAACAAGGGCAAATGTTGTTACTCCATATCTGTCAACTACAAATATTTCTAATGGAAATGAATTGTGGTATCAATATAACCAGAACATTGACTCATCCTGGTATTGGAGCAATCTATATGATGTGTCGTCTGATAGTTCTAATAACATACTCGTAATTGGCGACATGAAAGATAGAATTCAATTTTACAATGGCGCAGGGTTGTCCTCATTAACCCCAAGTTTGTCAAATACATACTTTGCTAAATTCGACTCTGCAGGCAATTTTCAATGTTATAAAACCGACTCAACCCGATTAGTAGCTGGAACGGCACATGGCTCCAATTATTATACCATTAGCCTAACTAATGGTTCAATTTACTTTGGTGTGTTATATGATTCAATCGAGATAGTGAAGTGGGATATCGCTAGCTGTTCTAAAGTATGGACGACCATAATCAAGCAAGCTGGAGTTCTACCACCTCCAGGGAACGTTTCAACGGTTTCAAATAACGCTAAAAGGTTGTCGTTTTTCCCAAATCCAAGCAACAATGGAGTCTTTTTTAAGAAAACGAATTCGACACTTACATATTCGGTTGAGATGTTCAGCATAAATGGCCAAAGAATTGATTTTTCAGATTCTCAATATGCTATTGACATTTCAGAACAGCCGAAAGGAATTTACCTTTATAGGGTTGTATTCGGTGACCAAACGGTTGAAACTGGTAAAATAGTCTATCAATAATTATGGTAGAATCTACGGTTACACCACGTATCAAAATTTTACCCCCTACTTTTTTTTTGCAAATTATAAACCCTAATATTAACAATCTTTCCCGCCTCAAATTTGATATACCAATAAACAATACATAAATTGCAGCCCCGTAGGGAAATTCCAAAAAATAAAAATCCAAATTCCAAAATCCAGAGTCCAATTTCAATTTTAAACTTTAAAAAAAACAGTATTCTAACAATGTCGTATCTATTTACATCAGAGTCAGTATCAGAAGGGCACCCGGATAAGGTTGCCGACCAAATATCGGACGCACTCGTGGACAACTTCCTGGCGTGGGACCCACAGGCTAAGATAGCCTGCGAAACACTGGTTACTACCGGGCAGGTGGTGCTGGCAGGTGAAGTGAAATGCAAAACTTATATTGATGTGCAAACCATAGCGCGCGAGGTGATAGCTAAAATAGGCTATACCAAGAGCGAATATATGTTTGAAGCGCACTCGTGCGGTGTACTGTCTGCCATTCATGAGCAGAGCGCAGACATCAACCAGGGCGTGGAAAAAGCAAACAAAGAAGACCAGGGAGCGGGCGACCAGGGTATGATGTTTGGCTATGCCACCAACGAAACTGACAACTATATGCCGCTGGCGCTGGACCTGGCACATAACCTGCTGCTGCAACTGGCGGCCATACGCAAGGAAGGCAAGGAGATGAAGTACCTGCGCCCTGATGCGAAGAGCCAGGTGACCCTGGAATACAGCGATGACAACAAGCCCGTGCGCATAGACGCGATAGTTATCAGCACACAGCATGATGACTTTGCCGAAGAGAAGAAGATGCAGGCGAAGATCATGAAGGATGTGAAGGATATACTGATACCAAGGGTATTGAAGAGCTATCCGCAGCATGTGCATCTGTTCAACTCGAAAATAAAATACCACATCAACCCAACGGGCAAGTTTGTGATAGGCGGCCCGCATGGTGATACTGGTCTTACGGGTCGTAAGATCATTGTGGACACTTATGGCGGCAAGGGCGCACACGGTGGTGGTGCATTCAGCGGTAAAGACCCAAGCAAGGTGGACCGCTCGGCTGCATATGCTACACGCCACATAGCCAAGAACCTGGTAGCTGCGGGCGTATGTGACGAGGTGCTGGTGCAGGTGTCTTACGCTATAGGCGTGGCACAGCCTATGGGCATCTATATACAAACCTATGGCACTGCCAAGGTAGATATGCACGACGGCGAGATAGCTAAGATAGTAAGCGAGGTATTTGACATGCGCCCATACTTTATAGAAGAGCGCCTGAAGCTGCGCCAGCCTATGTATAGCGAAGCCGCAGCCTATGGCCATATGGGGCGCACACCTGAAACTGTGACCAAGGTATTCAAAAGCGCAGACGGCAAAAGCAAGACCATGAAGGTGGAACTGTTTACGTGGGAGAAGCTGGACTATGTGAAGAAAGTGAAAGCAGCGTTTAAAATAAAATAATTCGGCAATTTGGGAATTCGACAATAGCGCGAATTATGATTCCGAATCTGGTAAAATAATTTGAAGTCCCCGCTGATGCGGGGATTTTGATTTTCGGGAATTCCACATAGTTGCGAAGTGGGGATTGAGGATTTCTGTGGACCTGAAAAAAGATTCATTTCAGAATCAACGGGTTATTTATTAATTGAAGGATGGAGCGTTGGCAAGGAATGCCGGGCATGGTTTTTTTTTGAAAGAGGAATACAAAATTATTCATTCTTTAAAAAGCCAAATTATTATGACAAACCATCGTAAGCACCAGAACACAACCACGCCTGAGCGCGACTACAATGACACAGACCGCACAACCAATGAAAGCGGCAGCAACTACGGCGAAGACACCAATGATGACTTTACGAATGACTCGCTGGGAACCGGCAAGAACACCCGTAAAAACCGCGGCGGCCAAAACGAAAGCTACGGCAACATAGGCAGCTACCAGGACAACTATGCAGGCCGCAACTATGGCTCAGGCGCCAACCGCGAATGGGACAACGACCGCGACACAAACAACTATCGTGGATCTTCTTTTGGCGGTGGACGCGGGGAACAGGGCCGCAGGTATGAAGGCGGACAGCAGTACAACAGCAATTATGGCGGGCAGCAATATGGCGGCCGTAACAATGAAGGCCGTTTTGGCGGGGGCACCGGCTACCAAGACCGGGATTACGATAACGGCTCACAATATGGTGGCGGCCGCTATAGCCAGGGCAACGACTGGCAAAACCAGGACCGCGACAGCAATCGCAACACGGGCAATTCCGGATTTGGCCAGAGCGGCTCCCGCTACAGCAGCAATGAACAATGGGGCAACAGTGGCAACTATGGCCAGGGTGGTAACCAATGGGGCAACAACGACAGGAACTCACAATGGCGCGACCGCGGAATGTATTCGCAGTGGAACAATGACCGCGATAGCCAGTGGGGCAACAGCGATTCACAATATGGTGGAGCTAACTATGGCCGTGGTAATTACGGAACCGGCACACAATGGGGTAACAATGGATCCGGATCCCAGTATGGAAGCGGCAATTCCGGAAGTGGCTCCCAGTGGGGCAACAGCGGATCCGGATCCCAGTATGGAAGCGGCAGCACAGGTAGTGGCTCTCAGTGGGGCAACAGCGGCTCAGGGTCTCAATTTGGAAGCGGCAGCACCGGCTCCCAGTGGGGCAATAGCGGAAGCGGTTCACAATGGGGTAAAAGCGGCCAGGGATCGGAATATGACACTATGCATAAAGGCAAGGGACCAAAGGGTTATAAACGCTCAGACGAGCGCATACAGGAAGAAATTAACGACCGCCTCACTGACGACCCTCAACTGGACGCATCAGATATTGAAGTAACAGTAACTGGCGGAGAAGTGAAACTGAGCGGTACCGTAGAAAGCCGCCAGGCAAAACGCCACGCAGAAGACCTAGCCGAAGCTATATCGGGCGTATCGAATGTGGAGAACAGCATTCGTGTAAAGCAAGATAAAGAAACCGGCAGCAGCACTTCTGATAAGAGTTCAACTTCCGGCTCATCGTCAACCGGCTCATCATCATCTGCCAACAGCCATAACGGAAATGATAAAAATAAGAAGACCGGCGCTATGTCGTAAGCAACACGCATAAAATATCGCTATTGAAAATAGAAAGGGTGCCCGAAAAAGGCACCCTCTTTATTTCCTTTACGTGTCCAGTCCTGAAATAGGATTACCCGCGGTATCCCGGCTTTTAGTTTATTTATTACTTATCTCCTTACTCTCCTCCCACTTCCTTCTACCCTCACCGGCAAATACATGCCGTTCGCTATGGTAAGATGATCGCACCAATGGCCCGCTCTCCACATAGTCCAGGCCCATTTTGTACCCCTCCTCCCGGAAGAAGGCAAACTCATCAGGATGAACGAAACGCACTACGGGAAGGTGCTTTTGCGTAGGTTGCAAGTATTGTCCCATAGTCACTACATCACAGCCATTATCTGCCAGGTCCTGCAGTGATTGCAATACCTCGTCTTTCTCCTCACCCAGGCCCAGCATAATCCCGCTCTTGGTGCGCATACCACCATCTTTCAGTCTGCGTATCACCTCAAGGCTACGATGGTACTTAGCTTGTATGCGCACTTTTTTCGTCAGCCTTTCTACTGTTTCGAGGTTGTGGGAAACTACATTAGGGGCTACGTCTATTATGCGTTGCAGGTTATCCCAGTCGCCTTTAAAATCAGGTATCAGTGTTTCCAGCGTTGTGTCCGGGTTTAGTGCGCGTACCGCCTTTATCGTATTGGCCCAGATAATGGAGCCGCCATCCCTGATCTCGTCCCTGTCCACACTTGTTATCACGGCATGTTTCACCTTCATCAGGTATATGGCCTCAGCCACACGCTGAGGCTCATCCCAGTCCACAGGCTCTGGCCTGCCTGTAGCCACCGCACAAAAACCGCAGGAGCGGGTGCATATATTGCCCAGTATCATAAAGGTAGCTGTGCCCTCACCCCAGCACTCGCCCATATTGGGGCAGTTGCCACTTTCGCAGATGGTATGCAGCTTATGCGTGTCCACAAGGCCGCGCACATGGCGGTAATTCTCGCCCATGGGCAGCTTCACCCGCAGCCAGCTTGGCTTCTTCACTCTCGTCTCCTGATTTATGTCCACAGAACTGATAACCGGTAACTCCTGCATAGGCTGCAAAATTAAACCAGAATTTGCACAATTGAACAGAATTTGAGGAATGATAAAATCAGCCGAATTTATAATACACGCATCCTAAAATCTTCGCATCCTAAAAATCTTAGTCAGGACCTACCACCGCCTGCCAAACTGGAAAGAAACATACATATCCACAAAGTAGGGATTGCCGCTACTGCCGGCTATAAGCGCTATGGGCTGGGCATAATATTCTATGTTCACCCCTGCTTCCGCCCCGATCACATTTTTGCGGTTGGCAGAGAAATCGAAATGCAATGCCGACTTAAAATGGCCACCGGGGATGAATTGCATTTCACCAAGGCCTTTGCTGAACCCTGCGCTGCCTTCTATCTCCCCCTTGTTCAGAAAATCGGTCGCTGTAGCTTCTGAATATTTTATTGCAGATGGGTCGCTCAATACATTAATGTAATAGGGCTTCAGCATACCCAGCGATACACCGATCACATTTAGCCAATGGATGGAAACTGCCCCAGGGTCGGGCTTGCCGGCTATCATGCGCATAGTGCCGATACCGAGCTTGAGTGCATAAAAATTATTTATTTTCCCGTAGATGTATTTTGGAGAACCGGTGCTCGCCCCTGCTACAACGGCAGCAACCTTCTCTTCCCTGGGGTCTTTCTTCTCGGTAAATTCCAACTGGAATAAGCGCACTTTGTAAAACATATCCCTGCGCTTCAGATCGAGGGGTTTTACTTTTCCCAGGTCCATAAACGCGCTCCAGCCATCAGTGTTCAGCCTTATGCCTGCGCTCAACTCATGTGTAATACCTTTAGGGCCTTTGGGTTTGTTAGGATTTTGCCGCACCTGCGTAGGGTGTTTGGTAGTGTCACTGGACTTAGGTGCCGACTGAGCATAGGTACAGTGCGCTGAAATGCAGCACAGTGATACCAATATCCCGGTCCTGATGGCTTTGTTCATACTTATATACAAGCGTAAATTACGAATAAAAGTTAATATGCACCACCTCATCCTATTTTTCCGATGATTTACTTCGTATTTTTAACAAAAATATTGCCATGACCAGTAAAGTAGTTTATAACGGCGACCTGCGCACAACAGCCACCCACCTTCGCTCCGGTAACACTATAGAAACAGATGCCCCAACAGACAACCACGGCAAGGGCGACCGCTTCTCTCCTACCGACCTTGTAGCCACCGCGCTTGCATCGTGCATTGTAACCACAATAGCTATACTCGCTCCCTCTATCAATATAGAAGGCGCCGAATGCAGTGTTGAAAAAATAATGACGTCCAGTCCGCGAAAAATAGGCGAGATCATCGTTACTATAGATTTCCCTAAGTCAGGGCCATATACTGATGATGAAAAGAAAAGACTGGAACAAATAGCTACCTCCTGCCCGGTGCACCAAAGCCTGCACCCGGATTGTAAAAGGACGATCATTTTTAATTGGCCTTAAAAAAGCAATTGAGATGCAGACTAAATATCTCGCGTGATTCGTTATCTAATACATACAATCGTCGTGCCCTATGCGAATCCCTATATTATACACCATTGTTCTTGCGGTTGCAGTGATCTGCGTTGGTGGCTGCAAGAAAAAAGATAATTCAATCAATGCCTCAAAGTATATAGCGAAAATGGCCGGCCGCAGATTATGGTCTGGCAATTATAGCTACAAATTCCCACCCGACACTTCGGTGCAGTTGGTAAATGCGGTTGATACGCCGTATACCATTGAACAACACGGAAATAGTGCTGTCCTTGCCTTCGGACTAGTTCTAACTTGTTCTGGCGTCAACGATAGTACTATGATCGTAACATTTAGCTGTAGTGATAACGGTATCAATAGCGGCTTCAGCACCTACGCTGGCTTGACCTACTACGTTCAAAATGATTCAATGGAATATGACTACAGCTCTTACCATCATGACCTAGGATCAACGACATCTCTTCATACAAATTGAGATGTTTCTACTTTTCTGACCGGATAATGTTTAACCCTACTGTACATTCCAAACAACGCTTGGAAGAACAATAGTTATTGTATAGCTGCAGCAAAGCCTGCGACTGTGCAGCGTTTATGGCTTGCCAGCCATTGTCTTCCCACAGGCGGGTTATGTTGTTCTTCTCTGCTGGTACTGCTTCAAGGAGTTGCAGCGAGCGCTCTTGCAGCTTATGGGTATCCTGCCGCGCGGCATACAAGAACTGTATCGGCGCTATGGTATTGATGATAATATTCTGAACCGAAGATTTGCCTAACGCCTTTGGTGAAACCTGCTTTTGCGGTGCATCGAACTGGAAATGAGTATCCCAGTAGCTGCTTGCAGTAACATCGAGCAGCACATCGATCTCCTTTACAGAATGTGTTTCTATGATCTGGGAAAATAAATGGATGGACTTATGCACCAATGCAGCAAACTGGGCAATGCGCACCGTTGGAAAATTAGCTGGCCGCATCCGCAGGAATTTCCATAAATGCGGCGCAATGGGTTTTAGCTGGTATTTCTTCTTCAGGTAATCGTATTCCCTTTGCAGTTCACGCCGGTAATCATCCTTAAAATCATCATCCAGCATACCTGCCTGCCCAAAGAATAAGGCTTCCAGTTGTGTAAGGTTGTCCTTATGCCGGGTAGGTATATTCAGTGGTAGTGACTGTGCCAGCATCAGGAAGGGCGTAGCGTTGGTCTTAAAACCGAAGTTGGCCGCCATGCGCCAGTAGAGCAGGTTTCGCCAGTCTTCTGCTGAGTTTTCAAGCAGTATGTTCCAGTCGGCAAGCTTTTATTCCCAGCGCTCCGCCAGCAACCTGCTCATCCACCCTTCTTTAGTGATAGACTTCACTTGCTGGTGTTGCCCGGCGCATGGCAGTTTCTGCGTTGCCTGCATCAGCCCGGCATAATGAGAAATAATATGCCCCGGAATATGATCTTTCAATTCCAGCACCGGTGCATTCCCCGCCACGCCAGCTACATCATTTTCGTAAACCACATGCAGCGCCAGATTCTGATAAGCCGCATCATTCTGGTGTCCATGCCGCAACCAATCGCTGCTCTTGATGTGCAGCTCTATATTTCCAACAAGCGTAGTATTCCCTATTTTCACCTTCCCTTCCAGGAAGTCAGGCCCGGCATCACGGTTTAGCTTGCCGCTGTACACCACGGTTAGCGGCTCACCGCTTGCGGTATGCAAACTGCCCGGCTGGTACAGGCTATATTGCCAGATGAATTGGAATAAGGCTTCGTTCATTTTAAATAAGTCTAAAGTAGAAATTTTTAAACCTGAAGTTCGTTTTTTCAATTATCTTCTTCCTTCAGCTCCTTAATAAGCAATGCCGCCTCGGCCCACAACATAGGTTCTTTGTCTATAAACTCAGCACTCACGGGTGACACTTCTTTACCGCCTGGCAATATCCATTTCACCAGTTTGTTCTTATTGAGGTAGAAACGTGTTATTTCCATTTTTGTCTTCTTATCGTCATACCATACGCTGTCATGATTGGCTTTTGCTTTTTCTTCGGTTAAGGTATCCGGCCGGTTGTACTTGAAATTCTGCTCCATCACAAATATGAGCATACCATCATCAAAATAATACTCATCAAAAACCCTGTTCGTATCTGTGAAATGCTCGGCATAAATCTTTCTTACTTCCGCATCCCGGTAGTAACCCGTAATAGAGCCCATGGCCGGCGAACTCAGGTCGTCAACACGCTTGGTGGTATTGTCCTTCAATTGCTTGTTTATCTTTTCTGTAGTCTTGTTCACATCAGCAACCACATCTTCCGGCTTCTTTTTGCAGGAAGAAACGCAGACAACCAATAAAAGGAAAGTAAAAAGGTAATTGTTCATTGCTAATAAAGAATGGCAAAAATAGTGCTATTGTGCGAACTCATGTATCTGATTATAAAACCGTGAAGTTTGTCTTTTATTATATTGTTCGCTACTTTTGCAATAACAACTCCTGCAATGAAACGTAACAACATAAGTATTTTACTCGCGATATTCCTAGTAGTGATGGCTGTTGCCACCCGTATTTTTAACGCGCAGCTTCATGTCGCCAACTTTGTGCCTATTGCGGCCATCAGCCTGTTCAGCGGCGCTGTTATCAAAGACAAGCGCGGACTAGCATTTCTCACCCCACTGTTAGGACAGTTCCTTGCAGATGTGTATTTCCAGTTTTTCACCAATACTCCCGGCTTTTATCCCGGCCAGTGGCTTAACTATGGCGCTTTGGTTAGTGTAACCGCCCTGGGCTTGCTCATGAAGCAACCTAAACCGCTCACAACTGTAGCTTTCCTGTTTGGCGGCTCTACCTTGTTCTTCCTCGTTTCTAACTTCGGGTACTTCCTTAGTGGCTGGAATGGTTTCACATTTGCCGGCCTCGCTAAAACTTATATTGACGCCATCCCTTTCTTTAAATACACGATGATGGGTGACATGGTTGGCGGCATTTCGTTGTTTG
Organism: uncultured Bacteroidota bacterium; assembly: GCA_903887415.1. GTDB lineage: Bacteria > Bacteroidota > Bacteroidia > Chitinophagales > Chitinophagaceae > Nemorincola. Next base: position 17,702 of record CAISPO010000007.1, read on the forward strand.
GCGGCTATTTCTTTGTTCAACAGGCGTTGTTGAATAAAACCCAGAAGGTAAACGCATAACTGCTTTTTTCTGCCACTCCAAAAGAAGGGCTGGATAGCAATAACATAAAAAATGCCTCTGTTAGTGGCATTTTTTATTCCTGGTTAAAGAGCTATACTGACGATGGTCACTTTTATTTCTAACTATCATCACCCCCTTTTGTAAAAAACGTATCTATCTTTGCTTCACTTCTTTCTTAAAAGCTGAGCAATATGGATTCCGAAGAACCTGGCGTAGGATATTTGTTTATCACGATTTTGCTGATCGTCACCGTAGTGATCGTCGTGGGCATAGTGCTTTATATTAAGCACGTGCATTCTTTCTGATTCATCGCCATCATTTTAGGCCCACCATTATCGCAGATTTCTTACCGGCATACTGGCGAATTACGTATTACCCGTGTGGCTCAATTATTGTACAGGTAGTATAAAAAAGCCATGAAAGAAAATAAAGCAGCAAAAACGGGCAATGACACCTCGGACGGAGACGCCCGGGAAGAAGGCAGAATGGATAAAGATGAGGACTTAAAAAAAGGTCATGATAAAGAATCGCCTTTATCTAAGCCATTTACCGAAAAAAAGAGGCCTATAACACCACCTTCTTTATCATCACCTGACGGAAATCATGGGCATAGCAAAGATAGTATGGGAGAAAATGAACAGCCCGATGCAACTTCAGAAGACGCCCCGGATTCAAATATTAACCGATGAATCCTGCGCTTTCCTATATTGTTCTTCAAAAGAAATAGTTACAAAGCCCGCGAAAGCGGGGGTTTGTAACACATAGTATCTGTTATTACATGCTGCCCCACTCTTCCAGTGTCTTCACATCTGCCTGGCGTGGGAACACTTTAGTGGTGAGTACCCGATGCACTTCTTCATCCGCATCCGCGCAGCAATCTGAAATGATGGTTATTTTATAGTCTTTATCTGCAGCCTCGCGAGTTGTGGAAAGTACCACCCCGCTTGTTGCAATGCCGGTAAGCACCATATGCTGTATGCCCAGCGACCGCAACACAACTTCCAGGTCGCTGCCTGCAAATGCGCTTACCCGGCGCTTGGTAACTGTGATCTCGCCCTCCTGCGGCGCCAGGTCGGCATGTACCGCCATAAAGGCACTCATGTCCACACCAGCAAACCGCTCTTTACTCGCAGCAAACCCCTTATTATTCCTGTTTATTTCCGGTGCACCCTGCCGAAATCCTACTACTACATAGATAACTGGTATTTTCTTTTCACGCGCGTGGGCAATTGCCTTGCCTACACTGGTAATAATGGCGGCCGAATTGGGAAGCATGCTAACTATTCCTGCCTGCATATCCATTACAAGCAGCGCTGTGTTTTGTGTGTTCTGTTCCATGTTTGTTCTCCTATTTTTAATTAATGATTGACTACATTTTTTCCAGTACAGCCTCTTCACTTTCCTCTAGTTCGGCCATATTCTTTTTATCCATTCTATCTTTTCGCAGGTACTTAGAGAAGACCGCTGCTATAATAAGCGCAACGAAACCCTGGCAAAGTATAGCATTTGGCGCGCCTATGGACTGCGACACAGCACCTATCAGCAGGCTGCCAAGCGGCAACATGCCAAAATAAGCCATAGCCACATAGCTCATTACCCTACCCCTCATTTTCTTATCTGAGTTCACCTGTATTATGGTCATAATGATAGTGGTTTGAGACATCATACCGAAGCCAGTAAATGTGGCCATGAACATAGCCAGCGGGAAATAGCTCATGTGCGAGAACAATACCAGGAAAACTCCGAAAATAACAGTGTTGCGCAGCAATACGATCTTGAGGTCGGTACCTGGTTTTAATGAAGCCAGAAAAATAGAGCCCCCCACCGCCCCGAGTCCGATGAAGCTATTGATATAGCCATAGGTAGCGGCATCGCCTTTAAAGATAACTTTGGCAAATACCGGCAACAACGTGTTGTAGGGCAATACCAGCAAACCCGTCAGCGCCAGCATGAGCATGATTATGCTGATAGCTGGTGTGTTCCTCAGATATACAAAACCTTCTGCAAGTTCCAGCGCTACCTTCTTCTTCATTGTTGAGGGTACATAGGCCGGCAGCTTCATCAATAGCAAAGAGGCGATCACCGCTACAAAACTCAATGCATTTATACTAAAACAGATGGCCGCGCCAAATTTCACCAGCACAATACCAGACAGTGCAGGCCCCACCAGCCTGGCAATATTTACCATAGAAGAATTGAGGGCAAGCGCATTGGGCAGGTCTTCTTTATTGGTGACCATTTCATGTACCATAGGCTGGCGGGCGGGCACATCAAATGCATTGATAATGCCGAGTATTACGCTCAGCCCAAGTATCTCCCAAACGACATACTGGTGGGCAAAGATGAGCAAGGCCATCAGCACTGCCTGCACCATAGACGCGATCTGCGTAAATAGCAATACTTTATAACGGTTGTACCTGTCTGATGCTATACCACCCAGCAATGAAAAAAGGAACGATGGAAACTGGGATGCAAATACAGTAATGCCCAGCATTAGCGGCGAGTGAGTAATGGTATAAACCACCCAGCTCACAGCAGTGCGCTGCATCCAAGTACCGATCTGCGAAATTGACTGCCCGGTGAAGAACAGCCGGTAGTTGCGGTTTTTAAAAGCCTTAAATGTGGTGATACTCATAATTGTGAGCGCGGTACGGCCGGGTGTAAGACAAATTAAACTTTTTAGAAAACTAGTTTAGATGCCGTGCTTTTAGGTTGGGATGAAAATCATAATACTTTACAGGCTTTAGCCAAAATGCGGCAACAAGTACTCCCACGATCTCCATTTTGGCTAAAGCCAGCACCTGCTCCTTATCCATTCCCCGACCTAAAGGCCGGGGCAACTGAATAGAAGATTGCAACTTTCCAACACTAGAATTGCATTTGCTTTTCCACGAATGCCACACTGAGCATCCAGCTCATTACCACAATGCCCAGGAAAAAAACCAGGAGTGATGCTACTTTCTGGTTCGAAACTTTTCCGGCACGCATCAGCAAATAGCCGATAACAAGATTGAAAAGCCCCCAGAAAACATTGACGGTTGGCGATGAAGGCCCTTCCCCGGTGGAGTAGCAAAGGGAGTAGGAAATACATCACCCGAAACGCCGTGGATAAAATGCGGCACAGTATTGGCAATGAACATTCCGGCAAAAAAGCAGGCTATATAATGGTACCATTTCATGATCGTAGATTTCTACTGCAAATATCGTGGAAACAAACGGTCTGGAGCTGTGACAATAATCACAATCCATGCTAAATGGAGAACGCTAAATCTTCGTGGCAGCGACTAAACCTTTTTTCCACGTATTCGGCTCAGCGTTTCACGGGTTACGCCGAGGTAAGTGGCCAATTGAGAAAGAGATATACGCTGCAGCAGTGTAGGGTTATTTTTTTCAATATAGCGGTAACGTTCAGTAGGTGTATATAATTTAAAAAGGTTGCTGTGCTCTTCCGCTACCAGCATAATGTGTAGCGCCAGCCGCCTTACAAAAAGCACGATCTGAGCATCGGAACCAGGTCTTTCCCTCCGCAGGTCCAGGTTAAAAACCCAGACCCGAGCATCCTCACCTGCTTCTATGGTCAGCTCAGAAGGCAAGCGGCCATTGAGGCTTTTTAAGTTAGTAGTGAACGCTCCTTCAAAAGTGAAATTCAGGTTGATCGCTGCTCCATCTTTATTATACCACGTGCGTAAGTAGCCTTTTTCCACCAGGTAAAACTCCCGGCATACCGTCCCCTCTTTCAGCAAGACGGTTCCCTTTTTAAACTCCCTACTCTCTGCCCAAGCAACCAGCAGGGGAATATCTTCAGCGGGAATCCGGTCCGATACTTTTTTTATATAATCCCCGATAGATTTACCTTCCATTGCAAATGTTGCTGTGCAAATATCTCTATTAATCCGTTATAAAAAACAGGAGGCCTATGGTATGGTTTTTGTATTTTTTTTTAACTCTTCGCTTTAAACATTGGAGTATCTTCACAGTCAAATGTTTGCTTTTAAATCTTTATAAAATTTCTTACCATGAAACTGAAGTTTTTATCGTTTATTCTTTTTTGCCTCATATCCGGCAAGATAAATGCCCAATCCTCCCGGATCGATACCGTGGCTGTTTCCGTGCTGGACCGCATGAGCGCTATGATCGGCGAGCTAAGCTCCTGCAGTGTACACGTAAAATCAAATTATGATGTCAGCAGCCTGACACTAGGCCTTGTGAAACATTCGGACGAGGAACATGTATATATTGGCGGCCCTGACAAGCTGCTGATACGCTCAGAAGGCGATAAAGGCAATAAATATATGCTTTATAACGGCAAAACGCTGAGCTATTATTCCATTGACAAGAATCATTATTCGCAGGTGGCAGTCCCTTCCACTGTCATGGAGATGATAGACCATATGAATAAAACATATGGTATTGTTTTCCCGGTTGCTGATTTTCTTTATCCTGGCTTTGTAGATGATATTTTGTCAGCGTCCAGCGACCTGGTGCTTCTGGGCATGACGAAAGTGGATGGCAAAGATTGCTATCATATTGCCGGAGCAGCAAAGGATAAGACCTTCCAGTTCTGGATAGCAGATGATCCATTCTACCTGCCTGTAAAAATGGTTATCGTTTATACTAACAAACCATTGAACCCGCAATTTGAAGCAACCTATTCAGAATGGCAGCTAAACCCGAACCTCCCCGCTGGTATTTTTGATTTCAAAGTACCGCCCGGCGCTAAAAAAATAAAATTGACGCCGTTGGCCGCAAAGAAATAATTTTTACATCAAACAATATTTTAGTCATGAAAACGCTTAGCAAAATGAAATCTATCAGCATAATCAGCATAATATGTGCCGCTCTGTTCTTTCTTCCTCAAGATAGTATTGCCCAACGTTTTGGCCACGGCGGAGGCGGAGGCGGTGCCAGGGGAGGCGGTGGAGGCGGTGGAGGCGGTGGAGGCGGAGCCCGTGGAGGCGGCGGTTTCAATGGCGGCAGCCGTAGCGCTGCTCCCCGGGTATATAGTGCACCTGCACGGGTAGAGCGCCCGGCCGGAGGTATGCGCGAAGGTGGCGGCATACGTGAAGGGGGGGTTGTGCATGTTGGGGGCGGCGGTGTTATTCACAACGAAGGTGTTTATCATCATGGTTATGGCTTCCATCCTTACTACTATCACCCGTATCATCCATATGTTTGGGGCGCATACTGGCACCCGTTTGGCTTTTTTGCTGCGGCGCTTACTGCCGATGCGATATTATACAATTGGGGCAACCAGCAATATTATTATGACGATGGCGTCTATTACCAGCCATCGGAAGGAGGATATACCGTTGTAAATCCGCCTATAGGGGCTGTCGTTTCCTATCTGCCAACTGGTTATCTAACAGTGCCGCTCGGCGACGAAACTTACTATTACTACGGCGGTACTTTTTACATCAGCCAAGGTGGCTCTTTCAGAGTGGTTCCCGCTCCGCCAGGAGCGATCGTGACAGAGATACCTGAAGGAGCTGTAGAACAGTCGATCAACGGCCAAAGCTACCTCCTGTACAATAACACCTATTACCAGCCTATTTCCCAGGAAGGACAGGATGCATATGAAGTAGTACAGGTTAATTAAAAACAACTGCGAAACAATATAATTAGTAAGGGAAGCACCGCAATTCCGGCGCTTCCCTTTAATGTTAGTTTAATCGTGATTGAGACAAATTCAATATCTTTATCCCATAAAAATGCCCTATGAAGTATTTGTCCCTTATTTCCGTTTGCGCCCTGTTTTTTTTGTATTCCTGCGGTAAGTGTACCTGCCAGGATCCTATTATAAAAGGGATAAACCTTAGTAACCTGGACACAGCCACGGAGCAAACCGCCAATATAGATGTGTATTTCAGGAGTGCAGTATCATTTTCATCGCTGGAAGGCTCGACACCTGGTGTGAAGATCAGTAATGTAAACGGCCATGGCGATATAGAATATAGCTTTGATTTCGACCATGACTACATAGTTACCATCAACCCGGCAGGCAAAATATTTAAGATATCCGGTATTGCCCACGGTAATTACAGCAAGCAAAACGGAGGGTTTAAAGCCAGTTGCCAGAGCTGTGTCAACAGCATCACCTACACCGTCAATGATTCAATAGTAACCTTCCCGCAACAGGTGACCCCGGTAATTAACCTAAATTTTTACCTGGGGATAAACCAATGATGCCACCGAAGAAAAGCCTGAACCGGAAAAACTGCTCAAAGTGTTAGTAAGTAAGGAATAAATACCCGCCCAAACGCTGTTACCTTTTTATTACCTTTGCGGTCCATACCACACTCAATGGATTCTTCAGTAAAAATTTTCTCGGGAACTGCCTCCAATTACCTGGCAGAAACAATTTCAAAAAATTACGGCAAGCCACTTGGAGCACTTTCCATCCAGAAATTCAGCGATGGTGAGTTTCAGCCGGTGTTCCAGGAGTCCATCAGGGGCGACTATGTTTTCCTGGTGCAGTCCACTTTCTCTCCTTCGGATAACCTGATGGAACTGCTGATGATGATAGACGGCGCCCGACGCGCGTCTGCTGGCTACATCACATGCGTTATTCCTTACTTTGGCTATGCCCGGCAAGACAGGAAGGACAAGCCCCGCGTTTCCATAGCCTCTAAGCTCGTAGCCAACCTACTTACGGAGGCAGGTGCCAACCGGGTAATGACCATGGACCTCCATGCCCCGCAGATACAAGGTTTTTTTGATATACCTGTGGACCACCTGGATTCTTCCGCAATTTTTATACCCTATATTGAAAAATTAAAGATAGAAAACCTTATCTTTGCGGCCCCCGATGTAGGAAGTACAAACAGGGTGCGCGAAGTAGCCAAGTATTTTGAAGCAGATATGGTTATCTGCGACAAGCAACGCAAGCGTGCAAATGAGATAGCGGCAATGACGGTGATAGGCGATGTGAGCGGCAGGAATGTAGTGCTGATAGATGATATTTGCGACACTGCGGGCACCTTATCAAAAAGCGCTGCGATACTTAAAGAGCGCGGAGCATTGTCCGTAAGGGCTTTTTGTACGCATCCCGTGCTGAGCGGCAATGCGTACGAGAACATAGAGAACTCGGTGCTTGAAGAATTAGTGGTTTGTGATACCATACCGCTGAAAAAGGCGACGAAAAAAATAAAAGTGTTGTCAACCGGCGAACTGTTCGCAATAGCCATCCGCAATACTTTTGAGAATAAGTCAATAAGCTCTTTGTTTATTCATAGTAACAGGAAGTAATTAGCCAATTTGGCGATTCGACAATTTGGCAATGCTTGTGTTACTTTTTATAAAATGAATTGCGGAAATAAGTACAATTGGCTAATTGTCTAATTATCAAATTAACGAATTAGAATAAAGACTGTTTATACAAAAAAATCCGCCCCCACAAAGGGAACCTTAATTATTAATAAGATTTCAGTCCGGATGTTTGGCGGATATTCGCCCGTACTGAAATAGCAAAACACTAAAAATGAAAAGTGTAAAAATTGAAGGTAAAAGCAGAAGCGGCCTTGGCAAAAAAGCTACACGCCATCTCCGTTCTGAAGATCATGTACCAGGCGTAATATACGGTGGTACGGAAACAGTCCATTTCAGCGCACCTGTTATGGCATTCCGCGGACTTGTTTATACACCAGAGTTCCAGATCGCAGAGATCTCTGTTGACGGCAAGAACTACAGGACGATCATGAAAGACATCCAGTTTGATGTAGTTACTGACGAGCTGAACCACATCGACTTCCTGGAGCTGGTAGAAGACCGCAAGGTTGTGGCTACCCTGCCCCTGAAATTCCACGGCCAGGCACAAGGCGTGAAAGACGGCGGCCGTCTTGAGCTGAAAATGAAATCACTCAATGTACGTACGCTTCCAAAACACCTGAAAGAACATATTGAAGTAGATATTACCAACCTTCAACTGCATGGCAACATACGTGTACAGGAAGTGATAGCTGAAAACATGGAGATCCTTAACTCTCCGCGTATCCCGGTTGCATCGGTAGTTACTACCCGTGCCCTGCGCCAGGAAGAGACTGCAGCAGCAGCTCCGGCAGCAGGTAAAGCAGCACCGGCGGCGGCAGCACCAGCAGCCGGTAAAGCAGCTCCGGCGGCGGCAGCAGCTAAACCAGCGGCTAAGAAGTAAGAATGAAATCTATCAATTAGCAGCAGGGAATAACGGCCCCTTCTGCATAACAAATACACTAATAGAAAATGGCGCCACTGGCGCCATTTTCTATTCTTAATTCGGTATCATTATTATTATCGCACCAAGTTACAACTTAAGATTTACGACTAATTTACTCTTTCACGAGTTGCGCTACCGCCTTTTTGTTGCCGCTTGCATCAGCTACCTGCAGCACATAAACCCCGGTAGCCAGTGATTGAACATTGAATGTCTGCGCACCATCAGCAATTACGTTCCAGGTTTCGCCTATTTTCCGGCCTAAAAGGTCATATACGGTAACCTGGTCATTCTGTACAAGTCCGTTCAGCGTTACGTGATTAGAAGATGGGTTAGGATACATATTCACGTCGTTATGAGTGAACACGCTGCTTACGCCCAGACTTACCAGGTAGGCCTCCCGGATACGCTCATTGTCGGCATCAGCTATATAGATATTACCGGAGATGTCAGTGGCCACGCCAACAGGATCTAACAACTGAGCGCCAAGCGCGTTGCCCAGGTCACCACCAAAACCACCAGCGCCATTGCCCACAACGGTGGTAATCACACCCGATGCGCTTACCATGCGGATCACATTGTTGTGTGCATCAGCAATATACAGGTTGCCGAAAGTGTCAAGGGCAATACTGGCCGGGTGATTCAGCGTAGCAGCAGTTGCAAGTCCGTTGTCTCCGCTGTATGCATACGATCCGTTGCCTGCATAAGTGCTGATGCCGCCGGTATCGTCCACTTTACGGATAACATCATTGTTGTAGTCGGCAATGTAAAGGTTGCCTGCACGGTCCACAGCTACGGCATAAGGAGAATCCAGCTCGGCATTCACAGCCGGAAAGCCATCGCCGGAGTAACCAAGAGTGTCATTGCCAGCAACAGTAGTGATCATACCTGCTGTATTGATCATGCGCACCACATTGTTGATGGCATCTGCAACATAGATATTACCCAGCGTATCAACAGCCAGGCCGCGTGGCGCGCCAAAGGTAGCGTTGCGCGCAAGGCCACCATCACCAGTGTAACTATGCACACCGCTCTGTCCCGCGATCGTGGTGATAATACCCAGCGTATTTACTTTGCGTATTACCGAGTACACGCCATCTGCTATGTACATATTGCCGTGCTTATCAAAAGCTATACCCTGTGGATCTACGCCCGCGCTGGTTGCAAGACCGCCGTCACCGGTATTTAGGCCTGAACCCGTGCCAGCTACCGTAGTTATGATGCCGTTTGCAATATTGATCTTGCGAACCCGGATATTGGTAAAATCAACAAAATAAACATTACCCGAAGGATCGAGCGCTACATTTATTGGTGCATCCAGATCAGCGCCGGTAGCAGCAGCGCCATCACCACTATACCCCTCGATCCCATTACCTCCGATAGTTTTGATTATCCTTAACTGCCCGTAAGACGGCAGTGACAGCATTAACAGGCCTGAGATCAATAAAGAAAACGTACACTTCATAGAAAATATTTGGTCAAATATAACATTATTCAGTTAAAAGTTAAAAGCCCGGCAGGCGCAAATTCCAAAAATGAAAACCAAACTCCAGATGAAGCATTTTAAAATCCAAATTCTAACATCCAATTATCCGTTAGGAGGCCCTACTTAGCCTTCTTTACTAAAAACGGCTGCTATTTCAAAGTAACTGCTACAGCCGGCCCTAACCGCTCCACCCACAGTGCGTATCCCTTAGGAGAAGGGTGTAAAAAATCACTCGTAAAAAGAGAGGAGTCCAGCGCCCGCTCACGCAATATCCCCGATATATCTATGTATTGGCATTTATTGCCGAGGGCCATTTCTTTTATAGCGGTGTTGTAGGCGGCTACGTTGCGTACAATGTATGTCCGGTCTCTTCCTTTGAAATAAGGCGACTCGCTCCAGTCGGGTATGGAAAGAACAAATACCCGCTCAGTGTGTCCATTGACATATGCAATAGCTTTGGTGAGCAGTGATCCAAATTGCAGGCGATAGGCAGGGAAGTCGAGGCCACGGAGCTGGTTGTTAGACCCGATCATCAATGTTACAAAGGTAAAGGTGTCGTGGGAGCCCTTCTTTTGTACCGTATTATACAGGTCGGCCGACGTCCAGCCGGGGTACGCTATAAAAACAGGAGCCCCAACATCAAACCCCTCCTTACCCAGGTAAGCGACAAGCTGGCTAGGGTAGTTCTCATCATACTTAACTTTATCGCCGAAAGTGAATGAGTCACCGAGAGCAAGGTACGTTAATTTGTGCGGCACCGGCTTGAATACATAATAAATTGCAAAAGCAATAAACAGCAGAATTATACTTAGCAATACGATATTAAACCTTTTGCTTGAATGCATTGTATTACTTTTATCCTGCTTTCAATGTTGCGGCAACAACCCCCGTAAGGCGCTCCGCCCAAACTTCATATTCCTTAGCGGAGGGGTGCAATCCGTCTCCCGCAAGAAAACCTGTGGTCATGGCATGGTCTCGTGTGCTATCCGTAATATACAGGTACTGGCATTTATGGTCGAGGGTAATTGCTTTACAGGCGGCGTTATACTCATCTATTTCTTTCGCCACCTGCTGCCTGTCCCTGCCATCTGCATATGGCGTAGCGCCCCAATCCGGAATGGACAGCACAAATACATTATTTGCAACACCCTTGGCAAACACGATTGCCTGGTCCAGCAATTGCACGAATTCCTGCCGGTAGTTTTCCACACTCCGGCCACGGTATTGGTTGTTGACACCTATAAGCAATGTTACGAACGAGAAGGTTTCCCTTATATTATGCTCACGGATGGCAGCGGCAAGCTCATCAGTTGTCCAGCCGGTAGTGGCAATGATCACCGGGTCAGCAACGTCAAAATGCTGCTTGCGGAGCAACTGCACCGTTTGGTTGGGAAAGTTGTCGTGAATCGGGACTTGCTCACCAATAGTGTAGGAATCGCCGAGCGCTAAGTAGGAGTACATGCTATGTCAGAGATTAAAAGTAAAAATCAAAAAGCAATCATGATCAACAGCAATTTAAAAATCAGATTTGCCAGCCCCTCATTATCTTTTCAACTTCATCAAGAGAAATTCTTTCTTTAAGACGGTTATCTATCTCATCAATAAAGAGTAATGGTTTAAATAGATCATCAATGGTAAAGGTCTCAGGCGGGTAGTCCGTCAGTTTGAAAGTTAAAGTTTTTTAACACGGAGGGCGAAGATAAAAAGTCAGTAGTTTTGATGAATGGCAAAAACAACCCGTCCGTATCGACCCAAAGATACAAATCAATTAGCAAAATATATCGTTGAACTTTCAACAGGCGAACGAGAAGAAGTTTATGAAGATAAACCTCTATCTACCGTCAAAACTCCGAAAAAGAAAAAAATACCGAAGAAGGATTAGCTACAACGTGTAGGCTAAGTCTATTTCTTGCATTATCCTGTCCGTTTCCACTAATGCGGAAATGATTTTTTGGTAGTGCTTAACATCCTCGTAACTCAATTCCTTTTCTTTTCGGTCTTTAAGCCACTTCTGAGCAGGTTGATACCCACCTATATAAATGTCCCATGCCAACTGCGGCACGTTTGCAAAATATTGGGTTTCGTTTATGTAAACTCTATCCCCCTTATAAATTAGCTTGCTCACAATGTTATCGCCATCAACCGAATATCTCGTAGCGGTCTTCAATGTTGGGCTTTCCAATAAATGTACCCGTCTTAACTCGCCTCCCAATTTTACCAATTCCCAAAATACCGTAACGTCTTTAGGATATGGTATGCGAGGAAAATCTATCTTCAAAAACTCCTTGTATGTTTTCCTATAAGTTGGGGAATGCAGTACCGCATAGATGTAGTCTAAAAGGTCTATTGGCGCAAAGGTGTTTTTAGCTGATTCCTTTTCTTCAATAAACGGGATGCCTATCTTTTCGGAAAATTGAACGACTGTTTTTTTGTTTAGATTGGGTATTCTTTTATCGTTACCACTAAGTTCAATCTCTCCTGAATTTTCCGCGTATAAATACAATGGGAAAATATATCCTCGTTCTTTTGTTCTATTTGATATTCTCGAATCATCGGCAATAAATTTCGTTATACCGACATGCTCCCAATTATTAATTGCAATTTGTCGGCATGTCATTAACCCTATATTATCGCCCTTAATAAAATGCTGCATAACATCTAATCGCCAACGCCAAATTAACTTGTTATCAAAATATGTCCATTGCTCATCAAACGGGCGATAATCAATCTTCGTAAATTTTGTGTCGTCAATTTTGATAGTAGATTTGTTTTTTAAAATCCATTCAGCATAATTTTTACCGAGTCCAAATTCTTTCTTTAGCCAATCTTCGGTTACATCATTTTCCATGAAGTATTTTAATCTTTCCTCAAGGACATTTTTGTTTTCAGCTACAATAAAACCATCCCCATAGTTACAATTCCTGTAACACTCTTTATGAAAAGTTCATTAACTGAAAAACCTAATTCATATTCACTTTGCCCATTAAAATCTTTAGGAACAAAGAAGTAATTTGGATGACTATATGTCAACTCTTTGAATTGTATATCGGCTATCTTTTTTTCTTCCAAAAATGAATACTTCATTTCTCTTTTCCCGAATAAATCGCAATGAAATATTTTACCTAACTCCGTGTCTTTTTTTATTCCTGTTTTAATAAAGATATTAATTGAAACGCCTTGCATTATATCAAACACATTTTGGTCTACGCTCCCATCTTCCGCAGTTTCGCTTTTCTTAGTATTGCCATGTAAATCAAGTGTATAAATCTTATCGAAGGCTTTTAGCAAATTCCATCGCATACCCCTGAAAGTAGTGTTATCTAAAAACCCATGCGGATTAATGAAAGCCAATATTCCGCTACCGTTTTTTTCGATAAAATATTGTCCTAATCTTATGAATTTCACATAGTCGTCATTCAACCAATGTTTCTGCTCGTTGAAATGTTCCCCATTGGTGTATTTATATTCATCAATTAGAGCATCTATCCAATTGTTTTTATTGTACGAAATCCCGCTATAAGGAGGATTGCCCATAACTACCATAACAGGTATATCCCTCTTTATATAGTTAGCCTCGTTAGCTTCCCTACTTAGCATATTCGCAAATAAGTTACCCGTATCTGGGTGATGCTTTTCTAAAGAATTTGTAAGATAAACTCTTAGTCGTTGTTCATTCTTGGGCTTATATCCCGTTTGGGTAAGCAGCAGGTCTAATTTTAAGTGAGCCATCGCATAGCTTGCCATAAGCAACTCAAACCCATTTATTCTTGGCAATAAATGCGTTTCGACATAGTTACTCCATGCCCCTCGTTGTTCTTCAAAATTTCTATTTATATGCTTTATTACTTCCGCTAAAAACGTACCAGTACCCGTTGCAGGGTCTAATATTTGAACTTTATGAACCGAAACTTTCTGTTCGCTATCTTTAAGTTTTGAGCGTTGGTCTGATGTTGCTTTTGATTTGGCTGCAATCTTTATTTCTATCTTTTCTGTGTTAGCTAACCCCCCATCAAGGCTAAACTCACCTTTCAGAATATCGTCTACGGCATTTACTATAAATTTCACAACCGATTCCGGCGTATACCATACACCTCTGCTTTTCCTAAGCTTCGGGTCATACTCCGACAAGAATGTTTCATAGAAATAAATAATCGGGTCTTTTTGTTGATTTGTATTGTCGAAATTTTTAAGCAATGCTTTTACATCTGTTGCTCTAAAAATATCCACTAAGGCATTTACCACCCACGAAATTCTTTTGTCTAAATCAATACCCGCGATATGGTCAAACAGGTTCCTTAAAAAAGGGTTCGTTTTGGGGATTAACTCTGCCGCTTCCCTACGTGTAAAAGTTTCCAATGACGGGTCATGCAATCGAGCAGAAAACATACCGTAAGCGATAGTTTGCGCGTATATGTCAGAAAATTGTTTTGTAGTTAAATCATGTATCAAAATTTGTTGAAAACCCTTTAATTGGTCATTTAAAGTGCTGTCGCTATCATGCTTAATATCGAATATCAAAGAGTGATAAATCACATCTGCTAATACCCTTGCATTATTAGCCATTAATTTAGCAAGGCTTTCAGGCGACTTAATTGTTTGACCTGATACTATTGAATAACTCTTGAGAATTGTTTCAAATGAAGTAAAATGTTCAGGCTGCGCAATAATCTTATTCCCTACTTTTTCCCCGATAGAATAGGTAGCAACCAACTCCGTGTACTCATAAAATTCAAAATCAAGGTAGTTAGTGATTATCAACTTTGGCAACGTCTTATACCTATCAAACTGCTCCTTATAATTCTTGTTACTCAGGTCTGTTGCTAATATTTTCGTTTCAATGTAACAAACAGGAATGTCCCCATTGGTAAGAATATAATCAGGCGCACCAATGTCTTGATGCTTAGGCTCATTTATCACGGTTACTTCGGGAATAATACTTTTTATTAGATTTTGAAGATGCCCCCTGTAACTATGCTCTGTGGTTCTACCCGTTTTATTATCGTGGTTAATTTCTGATAGATATTCTTGTATGGTCATGGGTATTGTTCGTGTGTCAGTAAAAATATACAAATAATTACATTCCAGCGATGTAATTATATCCACAAATAAATAGGGCGGGATTGTTAGTCCCGCCCTTAAATCACCCATGCTCTTGTATCGCTACGTTATAAACAGCTTGAGCGTACCATTGTTGTCCTGAAAGGCAATGTGAACGGTTTTAGCATCCATATTAACATAGGCTCTGCCCGTTTTGTCAATAATTTCTACCCGTATTACCGTTGGCAATAATTCAAACTTTGAATACTTGAACGGCTGTTCGTCCTTTGTTTCTTTTTCCATTGTTTTGTGTTTTAAAGATGTTCAATTAGTTTTTGATATTCATCAGGCATAAGAAGCCCTTGCACCCTGAATATTTTCCCGTCCTTCACCCGTGTTCGTAAGAAAATATCTTTCTCGGGAGTTGGTATCCAACAGATTTCTATCAGCCGTTTTTCATTCGGGAATATGATGCGCCTATCATGCGGCGGGTGCAATAAAACGGACGGGTACGCAATGCTACCATCGCGTATCAACGCCATTTCAGCGGATACTTTTACACCCTCTTTTTTCATCAAGGCGAACGTTTGATACAGATACCCGAGGTAACGCCAATCGTTGCTCAAACCTCTCGCGGGATAACCGCTTGCATACCTGAAATGAAAGTACGGGTGAACAAGAAACGTGATGGGCTTTACGTCCAACCTGTTTAGTGCTTTTACGTAGGCCGCTACGACCTTCTTTGCTGTTTCGATTTGTTGTTGTATTGGTGTCATGGCTTTTTGTTTTATTCTTGTGGTGTAAATCTTACGTTCATAATAATTTCAACCTGTGGCGTATCGCTCTTTGCAGCCCATATGTATAACTTTTGCTTGCCCACACGCCTATCCGCAGTCTTGAAAATATCAGTCAGGGATTTAACTACTTCCATGTCTGATTGGTTCGTGTATGTTTTTTCAGGATGCCCTTTTCGCCTTGGTGTATGCTTGAATGATTTGAACTCACCTTTGAATTCCTTCTCCAACAGTTCGGCAACAGGCGTATCAATGTACTCACGCACTAACGCTGATATGCCGTTGCGGTTACACCACTCGCTGCTCATCGGTTCTACCTCGAAGTCTTTTGGAAAGTCCCAAATAATGTCTTTGCCTATCTTGACATAAAACCTCGGTATGGAACGTGTCGCATAGCCGTTCTTTGGTCGCATCGGATATGCGCTGCAACAAAATTGCATATCCAATCTCTGGTCAAATAATTTCTCAATCTCCTTTTTTAACTTGCTGAATTTGCTCATGATTTTTTAGTGTTTTAATGGTACTCGGTTATTAATATTAGTCATTGGTACTCGGTAAAAGTTGAAGTATTGCGTCACGCTACCGCCCTCTTGTTCTATGATATCAATATGCGTTGTCCCTTTTGGTAATGCAGGGAAAAACAAGGTGAAATGAAGTTGCTCATGCTTGTTCCTGAAAAAATATTTAGCAGGGGCAATCGGTATATTGTGTGCCAAAATCAAACCGAATTTTTCCTCCGTCCCACATGGTCTGATGAAAATATTCGGCTGTAATTGCACCCACCAACCACGGTTATATTTTATCACGTTTGGAGTAGTTATGCAGTTTAAGCATTACTACAAGATAAAAATATTGTTACTTTTGAAAGTAGCCAAAACACGCAAGTATGCCCACGCTTACATACAAAGACGTAGAAGATAGAATACGCGCAATCGTTCAAAAATCATCTAAATTCAAGATTGGTGAAACAAGCCAAACTAAAGAAGCAAGATTATCTCAGCACTCAACATTTTCTAAAATTGAAGTCGTAGCTACTTCTAAATACAAGAAACGCATTGATGAATGTGAAGGAGCAATGCTTAAAATATTCAAAGACCACCCAAAATGTTCAAACGAAAAAGAAGGCAGCGCAGGTAAAATGACTACTACTGACACCTACCTTCTTTATGTAGTGTACAATCCAAAATAAACTCCACTAACATTCGTCAAGCAATGGCTCATTGGGGTCTATTGCAAAGTAGTGTTTTATGAGGTACTTTATTTCAAGTATCTTATCCAATACAGGCGCATCTAAATTAGTGACCCTGCGAATTTCATCAACTAACTGTTCTCTTGTTAGAGTGGTCGTTTCAGTCTCTCTCTCTGAAAACCATACCATCTTATTATCGTCCATACACTCTGTTTTTATTATTTGATATTAAAACCCTGCCATTGGGTGAAATGAAAATTACATGGCTAAAAGACGTGAACGTTGTTAAAAATCTTTAACTTTCAAACTGACGGACTACCCTCAGGCGAATGATCAACTATATCGATAAGAATTTCTTTTGTCATAAAATCATTTGAAATTCCGTGATGAGTGAACAATCCTGTATATTCATTATACGGACGCCCGATATTTTGTACATTATTCTGTAACTCCCTTCTATCAACTCTCTAATACTTTGATCATTTCTCTCTGGAACTACCCTTCCAAGATGGGGATGAGTAATAAGAATTGTAGTCCTTTCATATACTTGTTTCAACCATTTCTCCGCATGGTTCTTTGAATCAAGGGCTATGTATCTAAAAATAAGATCGGCATCGGTAAGGGCGCGGGCAGACCAAACTATTTCATCCATTCGTCAAACATCTTTTTTGCTTCCGAATGAGGTATAACTCTGCCTTCCTCAACATCTTTTTCTGCCTCTTCTATTTTACCCAGTACAATTAAACGCTCAACCAACTCATCGACGTTGAAGTTATGCGGCATGCTTTTAACTGTTTCAATAGCTCTTTCTTGTGTCATAATACTTCAATTAATATACAGAAACGTCTTACAAAGTTACATTTTTTTCTTTTCTATCACTTCACATAAACTGTCTTTATGTTCACAAACTCATGTATGCCAAAACTGCCCAATTCCCTGCCATAGCCGCTTTGCTTAGTTCCACCAAAAGGCAGATGCGGATCGGAATGGACAAAATCGTTTACAAAGCAGCTACCCGCCTGCAGCTCATCAGCGGCCAGTTTTTCGGCCCTTCCCCTGTTCCTGGATATAATGCCGCCACCAAGACCATAAATGCTATCATTAGCGATCCGTATTGCGTCTTTTTCATCTTTTGCTTCAATGATGGCAGCCACCGGGCCGAACAATTCATCGTCATAGGCCGGCATCCCCTTCTTCACTTTCGTAAGCACAGTAGGCGGGTAAAACGCACCAGGGACTTCTGGTATAAATCCGCCACATAATACCTTAGCGCCTTTTTCAACGCTTTTTAATACCTGATCATGAAGTTGATCGCGCAGGTCAATCCTCGCCATGGGGCCTATCCTGCTTTTTTCGTCCATGGGGTCGCCGTAAGTAGCCTGCTTCATTTGTTCGGTATAGCGCTCCACGAATTCTTTATATACCTCTTTTACAACCACAAAACGCTTTGCCGCGATGCAGCTTTGCCCGCTATTTACCAGCCGCCCGCGGATGGCTATTGCTACAGCCAAGTCAAGATCGGCATCCGCGAGTATCACGTATGCATCGCTACCGCCCAATTCCAAGACTTGTTTCTTCAGGTTGCGCCCGGCGGCTTCCGCCACCTTGCTGCCCGCTGCTGTACTGCCAGTGAGCGTAACTGCCGAGATTCGTGGATCATCGATCAGCTTTTCAACCCGTGAAGATGGTATCAGCAATGTTTGCAACAGCCCTTTCGGAGCGCCCGCTTTTAGTATGAGTTTCTCTATCGCCAGCGCACAGCCGCTTACATTAGAAGCATGCTTCAGAATGATCACATTGCCTGCCATTGCAGTAGGAGCCATAGCGCGGAATACCTGCCAGTAAGGAAAGTTCCATGGCATAATGGCCAGCACCACACCTAATGGCTGATAAGAGACGTAGCTCTTGCGGGCATCGGTTTTCACCACCTCATCCGCCAGGAATTTAGCGCCATTTGCTGCATAAAACTCCAGGGTCGCAGCACATTTTTCCACTTCATAATACCCCTGCGATATGGGCTTTCCCATTTCCATCACCGCAAGTTTTACCAGCCTGTCTTTTTCTTTCCTTATTTCTTTCGCGATATTCTTTAAAACGACAGCCCTTTTGCTAAACGACAACTGCCGCCATTCTTCAAAGGTCTTCCGTGATTGTTTCATGGCTTGCTCAACTCTTTTCTCATCATGTATTTCGTAAGAGGCGATCTCTTTTCCTGTGGTGGGATTGACGGATATTAAACGGTCTGACATAGCAATAAAATTTGCCGTAAAATTAATTAACCTTATCTGTACAAAACGTTTTTATAAATTTGCCGCTTATAAATTAACAAACCATACTTTAAATATTCAACCACACACCTGATGGTAACAGAAAAAATAAAATTCGGAACAGACGGATGGCGGGCTATTATAGCGCAGGATTTTACCGTTTATAATGTAGCCCGCGTAAGCAAGGGGCTTGCGGATTGGCTGCTGCCGCAATTCGAACACCCGGTGGTAGTTGTGGGCCATGATTGCCGTTTCGGCGGACAATTATTTACAGAAGTAACCACTAAAGTATTGTGTGCTAATGGCGTAAAAGTAATGCTGGCAAAAGGCTTTATCAGTACGCCTATGATCTCTATGGGCGTACTAATGCTGAAAGCGCAGCAAGGTGTTGTAATAACCGCATCGCATAACCCGCCTTCTTATAACGGTTATAAACTAAAGGGCGCACATGGCGGCCCATCCAGCCCTAAGGATATAGCTGCCGTGGAGGCATTGATACCGGAAGAAGTGGATATTCCAACGCAGTCTTTGGCCTATTGGGAAGAAAAAGGCTTGCTGGAGTACATCAACCTGGAAGACATGTATGTTGATTACCTGAAAGAAAAGTTTGACTTTGAAGCGCTGTCGAAATCACCTTTTAAATTGGCATACGATGCTATGTTCGGCGCGGGGCAAAACGTGATACGCCGCCTGCTTCCCGGCGCGGTGTTATTGCATTGCGACAATAACCCCGGATTTCATGGACAGGCACCGGAGCCGCTTGATAAGAATTTAAAGGAGCTTGCCCATACGGTAGCCACAACCCCTGAAATAAAAATTGGCCTTGCAACAGATGGCGATGCGGACCGTATAGGGTTGTATGATGGGGATGGTAATTTTGTTGACGCCCACAATATCATTCTTCTTCTTATCCACTACCTGCATAAGTATAAAGGAATGAACGGTAAAGTTGTTATTGCTTTCTCGGTAACTGACCGGGTAAAGAAACTTTGCGAGCATTATGGCATTCCGGTAGAAGTGACTGCTATTGGCTTTAAATACATCAGCGAGATAATGGTGCATGATGATGTGCTGGTAGGCGGCGAGGAAAGCGGCGGTATTGCCGTGAAAGGCCATATACCGGAGCGCGATGGAATCTATGATGGCCTTGTGATCTATGAATTCATGACCAAATCAGGGAAGACCCTTAAAGAACTCTGTGAAGAAGTATATGCGATCGTTGGCCACTTCTATTATGACCGCCACGACCTCACCATAGATAATGACAAGAAAAATGCCATTATCAAAAAAGCAGCTGATGGCGGCTATACCAAATTTGGGAAGTATGGTTTCAATCGCGTTGAAACCATCGATGGCATAAAGTACCACCTGGACAATGGCGGATGGGTGATGCTGCGTGCGTCAGGTACCGAGCCACTGCTGCGCGTTTACGCCGAGGGGAACAGCAAAGAAGAAACACTGGATATACTGGAAGATGTGAAGAAAACTATCCTGTAGCGGGCAGTTTTTGCGCAGCCTCTTCTTCAAGTTCCTCCTGTTCCAGTTTTCTTACGTACTGCGCCCTCATGTGGTCGTAAAAAGAGTGTTTGTCAACGATGAGGGCAACCACACTCGCAATCATCCCAGCCAACATCAGGTGGAAGATAACGTTATGGCTGTCAGTCATCTCCAACACCAGGATGGCTGAGGTGAACGGAGTGCGGGTAACCCCGGTAAGAAAACCAACCATGCCTGCCAGTATGATAAGATTGGTATTAGTAGCTGAGAGATCGAACCAGCTGGCTACCATTGCCCCGAAACTGGCACCGGAACTCAAAGCAGGAGCGAAGACGCCGCCCGAAACACCAGTTGTGAAACAAACTACCGGCCCTGAGAATCTTAAAAATGGTATGTACCAAGCTATTCGTTTATTGGCGGAGAACAGTACTGAATTCATCAACTCTTTGCCAGAACCCATCACTTCCGTGCTGCAGGTCACGGCCAGTAATACCATTATAACGGCACAAACGGTAACATAAGTTACCGTCTGGCTTTTAGTAAAATTGTTCTTCCAGCGAAAAATAGCCAGTATGAACCTGCACATGAGCGCCCCTAATACGCCAGTAATAACCGAAACAATAATAACGACCAGGAATATGTAGCCGCTTAGCTTGCTCACATCAGGATAGCCAAGATAAAGGTAGGAGCCCAAAAAATACTGGGCGGTAAGGCCGGCAATAATTACCGCCGAGAAAATGGCAGTGCGATAGTACCGGATATGTGTACGTGTCAACTCCTCTACAGCAAAAACAATACCCCCAAGTGGTGTATTAAAAGCGGCGGCAAGTCCAGCAGCGGCACCCGTCATGATCATATTTCTCCGGGATATCCGCGGCCAGGAATCAGGTATCCATTGGTTTACCTTCCTGAATACCGAACCCGCTATCTGTATCGTGGGCCCTTCCCGGCCCGTTGCGGCCCCACCAACAGCAACAAGAATATTGGAGATGATCTTCACAACAATAACCTTTATGCTGAGCAGTTTTTTCACTTTATGATTGTCCTTCGGATTGGCTAGGTCTATAGCTGCCATTACCTGCGGTATGCCGCTACCCCTGGCATAAGGCGCGAACGTTACCACAATAAAATAAGCTATCAGAAATAGGGCCGGCGTAATAATAAACAGCCAATAAATGTGATTATGAATAAAATACCTGGAAATAGATTCAGCACCTGCAAACAATTTGGTGTAAAGCACTGCTATGAGACCAGTAGCCAGAGAAGCTATCCAAAATGGTACAGCCTGTAGTAAGGTTGACTTTAATTTCTCATTTCGTATTTTCTCGAACGACGTTTTTAAGAATGACTTTACCCTGTTATCAGTGCTCATTGCATGAAATAAAGATTAAAGGTAGTGCAGACGAAACAGTTTTTTACGGATTTCGCCTATTCTAGCGGCTATAGTCTTCGCAATATAACGAACGAAACAAGATTGCTGGTACCAAGGATATTTATAGCCAACCTTTTATAATTGGCAAGCATTTACATCCGGTATTAAAATAATTTCAAAATGAACTCATTAAACGTACATACCAAAATTTCGATCTTTTCTTTTTACTTTTTTACTTTTTTACCGTACTTTTGCGCCCCGGCAAGTCTTATACGGCCAGCTCCCGATGAATCCCCCAGGGCAGGAATGCAGCAAGGGCGTTTGGTTGTAGCGGTGCGATGTGAGTAACTTGCCGGTTTTTTTTGCCTCATAAAGTGACACTGCCTCTTACCCTTCTTATTACTTCCTCACACAATATCCCCAATCGAATATCTTCAGCGAAACTTACCTATTGTTTTGATTAACTTTACGCACGAAATAACGAAACATGAAATTTTTTATAGATACAGCAAATCTCGCCCAGATAAAGGAAGCACACGATCTCGGCATTCTTGACGGTGTGACAACTAATCCATCACTGATGGCAAAGGAAGGCATCAAAGGCCATGACGCCGTGATGCAACATTACAAGACCATCTGCGAAATGGTGGATGGCCCGGTTAGCGCCGAAGTACTCGGCACTACATTCGAAGGCATAATAGAAGAAGGTAAAAAACTCGTCCAGATCCATAAAAACATTGTGGTAAAGGTGCCGATGATAAAAGACGGAATTAAAGCCATAAAATGGTTTACCGATAACGATATCAGGACAAACTGCACACTTGTATTTTCTGCGGGACAGGCTATTCTTGCTGCAAAAGCAGGAGCTACGTTTGTATCTCCGTTCATAGGCCGCATAGATGACAGCAGTTGGGATGGCGTTCAGCTTATTGAGCAAATAGTTGGCATCTACAATTCACAAGGGTTCATGACGGAAGTGCTTGCCGCATCCATCCGCAATCCATTGCATATCGTTCGTTGCGCAGAAGCAGGCGCTGATGTTTGCACCTGCCCATTGTCATCGATCCTGGGATTACTCAAACACCCATTGACCGACCTTGGGCTGGAGCAGTTCCTTAAGGATGCCCAATCGATGCAGTAAATTGCGCGATGCATGGAAACCAAATTCGATAGAATAATTATAGAAATCCGGCTTGCGTGCCGGATTTTATTTTTTGTATCTTACAACTATTAAACAAACTAAGCTATGCTTAACCAGAACGAACTAAGGTTTGCTGTACTTATTGATGCCGACAATGTTCCCTACTCGAATGTGAAAGGAATGATGGCGGAAATAGCCAAGTATGGTACGCCTACGTTTAAAAGGATTTATGGCGACTGGACAAAGCCAACTGTGTCCGGTTGGAAATCTGTGTTGCTTGAAAATGCAATTACCCCAATACAGCAGTATAGCTATACCACGGGCAAAAATGCCACGGACTCAGCCATGATCATAGATGCCATGGACATACTCTATACGGGTAAGGTAGATGGGTTTTGTATCATCTCCAGCGACAGCGACTTTACCCGGCTGGCACTGCGCCTGCGTGAAGCCGGGGTTAAGGTAATAGGTATGGGCCAACGAAAGACCCCATCTCCTTTTATTGCTGCCTGCGACCAGTTTATTTATATCGAAATACTTGCTGAACGGGCTGTTGACGCTGTAAAAGAAGAAGAGGAGCGGAAAGAAGAAAATACTCCTGGAAATACCATCAAACCCCTTGATAAAAAAGCAATTCAACTCATTGCCTCCAGCGTTGGTGATGTAGCCGATGAATCTGGCTGGGCGTTCCTGGGTGAAGTGGGGAAAATGATGCTGAAAAAAGAGCCTGACTTTGACCCTCGCAATTATGGCTTTGGCAAGCTGGGCCAGCTTATAAAAAGCACCCAGAGCTTTGAGATAGACGAGCGGCAGACGGATAAAAGCAATATAAAGCTGGTGTACATCAAGGTAAAGCCGGTAAATAAAAATAACGTTCCCAATAAAAAAGTTACCAAGAGAAAATAATGAAACGCACGGTCTTATTCCTTTCGCTTCTGGCTGGCCTCTCAGTTATATCGGGCTACTTGTTGTCCAAGGCGTCGTGGATCGGCAAGGTGGGCATGACCTTCTTTTATAAAGAATATAACCTGCTGAAAATATGGTGGCAGGGCGCAATAGCAGTTTATTTATTCTTGTTGATTTTGTTTGCGGGGCATAGCCTTATTCAGGCAAAGCTACCCAAAATAACGGCCCGCCTTCTGCATATATTAGCGCTTATGACAGCTATCACTGCTTTATACTTTACTTACGATGATTTTACCACCGATCTTGCGCACAAGCTGCTGGGCAGGCGCTTTCACTATGGCTTTTACCTGATATGGATAGACTGGATGCTGATGTGCCTGTTCTTTGCATTCAAAAAGAAAAAACCAGTTGGGCTTGTGGTTAAAGATCAAGATAGAACGGTGAAAGTAAATCAATAAAAGCCTGCGTATAGCAGTTATCATTGCCTTTGATCATCAGTGCATGCTCCTTTTTTACGGCACCCATTTTACTGAATAGCCCTACTACCCTTTTTGCCGGCGCATTTGGCGCATGGCTAACAGATAATCTTTCAATCTCCTGAAACGATGACCCTGAAAGCAATTCCGTCCATTGGATATATTCTGCATGAGGTAACAATATGGAACAATACCCATCGTCACTAAGGTTGGCAGATATAGCATTCAGCAACTCTGTGTAGGTAAGCGATAATGTATGCCGGGCATTATTCCTGTTTTCCCTCTCGCCAAGCAAACTGTTATTAAAAAATGGTGGATTCGTGATGATCAGATCATACTTATCTTCTGTAACATAGTCTCGCGCATCTGCCTCTACCACCTTTATCCGGTCACTCCATGGCGAAGCGCTAATGTTTTCAGCAGCCTGATCTGTTGCTGCTTTATCAAATTCTATTGCATCGACAATAATATCCGGGCTTCTTTGCGCCAGCATTAACGACAACAGGCCCGTTCCTGTCCCGATATCCAATACACGCTTTACTATTGGCAACACTGGCGTCCAGGCGCCTTGTATGCAGGCATCAGTTGTTACCTTCATAGCGCACTTGTCCTGCTCTATTCTGAACTGCTTGAACTGAAAGTAAGTGTTGCTCATAATCGAACGCTAATGCCATGTTGCACGTGCAGTAGGCGTAACAGACATATCTGCACAGTCGCCTTTCAGGAATTTGTAATGGCCCGTAATGCCTATCATTGCTGCGTTATCTGTGCAGTATTCAAAGCGGGGAATATATACTTGCCAGCCAGACTTTACACCTTCCTCTTTAATAGCCCTTCTGAGGCCGCTGTTTGCGGAAACACCACCAGCAATACCTATGTGCTTTATGTTCAGCTCTTTTGCAGCCTTACGCAACTTGGCCATCAGCATATTAATAATAGTATGTTGCACTGAGGCACAAATGTCTTTTATATTTTTCTCCGCAAAATCAGGGTCTATCTTTCGCTGCGCCTGTAAAAAATATAGTACTGATGTTTTTATGCCGCTAAAGCTGAACTCATAATCCTTCATTTCCGACATTGGGAACTTAAAACGGAGCGGATCACCCAAGGCTGCATATTTGTCTATTAGCGGGCCGCCCGGGTATGGCAGCCCCAGCATCTTGGCCACTTTATCAAACGCCTCGCCGGCAGCATCGTCTATGGTCTCCCCCAGCACTTCCATATCCAGGTAGTCGCGGCAAAGCACGATCTGTGTATGACCCCCAGACACCGTGAGACACAGGAACGGAAACTCCGGCTTATCCTCAATAAAATGTGCCAGTACATGTGCCTGCATGTGATGTACTGCAATAAGCGGTACATTTAAAGCCTGTGCAAACGCTTTTGCAAAACATGCACCCACCAGTAGCGAGCCAATGAGGCCTGGTGCCTGGGTAAATGCTACCGCAGTAATTTCTTCTTTGTTTACACCTGCGTCATTCAGTGCGGCATCAACCACCGGCACTATATTCTGCATGTGGGCCCGCGATGCCAGTTCTGGCACAACACCGCCATAACGCTCATGCACTTTTTGCGTGGCAATCGTGTTACTGAGCACCTTGCCATTTTGTATCACAGCGGCGCTCGTTTCATCGCAGGATGATTCTATAGCTAATATGTTTATTGGGTTTGAAGGCATCTATATTTAGAAATCGGGCAAAGGTAAGCAAGCTGGTTAAGTCTGCCTTTGTTTCTGCGTTTTTTTCCTGTAATCTCCTCCAACATAAAGTCCGAGCCGGATGAGCATACCGGCATTAAGATTGAGATCAACGAACTTGTCTATTGGCCACTTCGGCTAAATCCACTATACCAAACCAGTAATTCACAAATGTGTCAATGGTCTTTGCTGTCACGATTCATGGTAGCGCTTTTAGTACAACAAATATAAGAAAATGTTGCCGATGGAATTTATGGGTTGTTCGCCGGAACTATTAATCATCGTCCCTATCACCAGGTTTTCCTATAACGCTGGTTTCCAGTTCACCTTGTACGTCGTCAACAATATGTACCCATGATTTTTTGCGCCTCAGATACAGCCTGATGTATGATTTTTTACCAAATTTTGGATGAACCGTGACTTTGTTCTTATCAGTGGATATAACTATAGTTTCTTCCCTGGTCAGCTTCAGCTCATACTTTGAGTTCCAGCTCATTGATACGCTGCCGGTATCATTTAGTGCTATAGAGGCCTTTAGTCTTCTGTGGTCGGGCCTGGGATTTCGCGGACAATAAACGACCACATAGGCGCATTGCTCATCCTTGAATGGCTTGGTTTTTTCTACAGCTACCGTAGTTTTGAAACTATCATAATTCGCTGCATAAAAGGCTGTGCCCCGTATGCTGTAACGATCCGCCTCCCCTCTTTGCCGTATGTCGGAAACATAAAAAACGTTCG
Source organism: uncultured Bacteroidota bacterium (assembly GCA_903887415.1). Lineage (GTDB taxonomy): Bacteria > Bacteroidota > Bacteroidia > Chitinophagales > Chitinophagaceae > Nemorincola. The sequence goes on from CAISPO010000007.1 coordinate 44,546, forward strand.
CACCTTCCTGTTGTGAACGTGAGGCAACTTTTGCCAGCTGCACTTCGAAACCTGCATGATGTTTGGACGGGATACCGCAGCTTCGCACATGGTCCAGGTATGTAAGACCTTCACTACCCACTGGAAGATCGTGTGGCAATATGATGACCGGTACGGCAGAATGCTTTGGCACCCCCTTCAGCCGTTTCGGCAAAGTATTGAACTTATAGCAGATGCCGCCATTAATGATTCCCTTATAACCTATGCCCAATTCGAAAAAGCCACGGAGATTCCCGCCAAAGCTCAAACCCAACGGCGAATAATAACCGGTAGGCTCTACGGCATATACCGTTTGTGAACCATAGCCGGGATAAGATTGATAAGTGTTAATAGTTGAATTATAAACATCCGCTTCTCTTTTATAAACAGCTCCCGCGCCAATGGTTGAATAAATGCGGACATCCTCACGGTCAAAATAAGTAAACGACATTTCCAACGCTACCGTATAAGCTGTTCTCGAAAACGTCCCAATCGTGGAGGAAGACCAGTCGTCAGGCTTGCCCATCATATTGTCATATATCCATGCGCCCTTTTCTTTTTCTACCCCCGCAAACACACCAACAGTAAGGCACCTGTTGAGGAAAAATTTATAACCTGCAAACCAGGTTCCGGTAACGGCAGTATTGGCGTACTGTTTCATTGTTGGTGCAAGGAAACCTATGGTCGTGCCGTCAAATATTTGCTCAGAGCTGAATATCCCTGCGCCTATGCTTATTTCCTGGTTGTGCGGCAAATATTGTGCTTGCGTGGGTAGCGAGCAGAAAAGGAATACAGTTAATTGTAGGTAGGCCTTCATGGGGCATGGGTTTAATTGAGAGTCTTCGTCACCAGGACATAACAAATATACCCAAATATTAGACAAAAACCCCTACTCCTCCTTCTCCGGCTTCACCATCTCCTCCAGCTTAAAATCTTTGTTCATTTCATCAATAAACGCAAGTATTTCTTTTCGCCCCAGGAACTTAACAGCGCTGGTAATAAAGCTGCGGGGAATGAATTCCCATTCCTGCTTCATGGCCTCTATAAATTGACGCGCATGCTTTGCGGCTTCGCGCTGGGTGCTTTTATCGGCCTTGGTGAATATGACATTAAAAGGTACACCCCATGCGCCTAGCTTGCGCAGGAAGGCGAGGTCCAGGTTTTGCGGTTCGTGACGGCTATCTATGAGTACAAATACAGTCACCAGGTTGGTGCGCTGCTGCAGGTAGCCGGCTATCATCTTCTCCCAGATAGCACGGGTATTTTGGGATACTTTAGCAAAACCATATCCGGGCAGGTCAACAATGTAGAATGAGTTATTGATGAGAAAGTGATTAATGAGCTGCGTCTTGCCGGGCGTATTAGAAGTCTTGGCCAGTTTGCTCTGGTTGGTGAGCATATTTATCAGGGAAGACTTGCCGACATTAGACCGGCCTATAAACGCATACTCCGGCATATCCGGCTTAGGGCATCCCTCCACTTTAGGGCTGCTGATGATATATTTTGCTGTAGTTATTTCCATTTTTCAAATTCAAAAGTAAAAATTCAAAAGTAAAAAGCCTCACATATTCCAGTAGTTTCAAAAACAAGGTATTTGAATTTTGACTTTTGAATTTTGGCTTAACTTGCACCCATGCAACCAGCGCCAAGCAGCAATCCTGCTGCCAAAATAGTACCTGACACCGCGTCAAATTTAAGCAAGAAAGCGCAAGTAGCCGATATGTTTAATAATATAGCGGGCCGCTACGATTTTCTGAACCATTTTTTATCGATGGGCATAGACAAAGGCTGGCGCAAAAAAGCCATTGCCGAAGTAGCCCAAATAAAGCCGCAGGCTATACTGGACGTAGCCACAGGCACAGGCGACATGGCTATTGCTGCAGCTAAGACAATACAACCAAAACGAATAACCGGTGTGGATATAGCCACAGGTATGTTGGACGTAGGCCGCAGAAAAATAGCTGATCAAAACCTGCAACACGTCATAAGCCTGCAAACCGGCGACAGCGAATCAATGCCATTCAAGACCGGAGAATTTGACGCCGTAATGTGCGCCTATGGTGTACGCAACTTTGAACATCTTGAGGCCGGGCTCACCGAAATGTGCCGCATGCTTCGCAAAGGTGGAAAAGTAGTGATACTGGAGTTCTCGCACCCTACACGCCCTGGTATAAAACAATTGTACAGTTTTTATTTCCGCTACATACTGCCCACACTTGGTAAACTGGTTTCCAAACACAGCAAGGCTTATACCTACCTGCCTGAGTCGGTAATGGCGTTTCCTGAAGGAAATCGGTTTTGTGAGATATTGCAGCAATGCGGCTTTAGGAATGCAAAGGCAAGGCCATTGACATTTGGTGTGACGACACTGTACACTGCTGAAAAATAATCATTATCAAGGTCTCATCGTCTTCAATGCCACGCCCCACTTATAAAGCTCGTTAAGCATCATATCCGCTGATTTATCGAGGCCGGGATCATTGATGAATTTTCCTTCGGCATCAATATGCTTCGTAAAAGCCGGAATATGGACTGCCATTGAGATCGGCATCATGTCCACAGCAGTGATCACGCTTTTCAGCATTTGCACAGCTCTCGTGCCGCCCGAAACCCCGCCATAGCTCACAAAGCCTACTGCTTTATACTGCCACTCCTTCGAAAGAAAATCAATTGCGTTTTTAATTGTAGCCGGGTAGCCATAGTTATATTCAGAGGTCACGATCACAAAGGCATCTGCGGCATTTATGGTGGCGCTCCAATCCTTAGTGTGTTGGTGCTGGTAGCGTTGAAACCTGGGGTGTTCCGGCTCATCAAGAAAAGGCAGGTTGATGACCGCCAGGTCCAGTACTTCTACGTTAAATTCGGGATGCTTCTTTGCTATTTCTGTAAACCACGAAGCTATAATGGGGGCTTTGCGGCCGGGGCGTGTACTTGCGATAATTATTTTTAGGTTCACCATGGTGCAAATTCAAAATTCAAAAGTTAAAAATCAAAAACATGGGTAAAGTTATTCGATAATTTGTACATAAAAAAAATCGGGTCATCTAGAAGACGACCCGAATAATAATCTTAAATTTTTGACTTTTGAATTTTGAATTTGAAATTAATCTCTCCTGTTTCCGAAGAGCCTCAACAGCATCAGGAAAAGGTTAATGAAATCGAGGTAAAGGCTCAATGCACCCATTAGCGCCAGTTTCTTAGTATCGCTTGCTGATGTGCCTTCGTACTCAAGGCCTGCGCCTATCCTTTTTAGCTTTTGCGTATCATAGGCAGTAAGGCCGGTAAATACGGCAACACCAACAATGCTGATAATATAGCTCATGCCTGAGCTGTGCATGAACATGTTTATGATGCTCGCTATCACAATACCTATGAGCCCCATAGTAAGCAGGCGCCCAAAAGAAGTAAGATCTTTCTCAGTTGTGTAGCCCATTACAGCCATTACGCCAAACATTGCAGCCGCCGCACCAAAACAGCTTACCACAGACCCCGCAGTATAAACAAGCAAAATGTTGCTAAGACTAATTCCCAAGACTGCAGCAAATGCAAGAAAAAGCAGTGTAAGCGTACCGGACGACAAACGCGCCATCCCAAACTGCATGATCAATAAAAATGCAAACGGGGCAAAGGTTACAACCCAGAACAGCATGGTAGGCCTGAGCTGCCCGGCCTCATTCATTGCGTAAAGTTCACGCAATAAAGATGGTGTGCTGGCATAGAGAACTGAGAAAACAGTGGAGACGCCTAGCGCAACGAACATCCATAAAAATACACTGGCCATAAATTTTTTAGCGACAACGCCCGTGCCGCTCACCTGGTGACTATCAACAACTGTATAGTCGGAAAATTCCTGTTGATTGTAGTTATTCATACGTTTTTTGAAAATTGTTACGTAAAGTTACGCATAACGCGGAAAAAAACGAGTGCCATTTGTTTCGTTTTAACTTTTTGCTAAACATACCATATCGGTGGAAATTCACCCTAAAAATGCCTATTTTTAAACGTACAAACAACACTTCGATAAGGAAAAACAACGGCTAAAAACATTGCTCAACCGTGTTTCCGCCGGTGGGCCAGATGGGATGAAAAACCGCAAACACCCATTTTTTCGGGCCGCTAACTCCGACTGAGCGGAGCACATCCAGGTAAAGCATATGGATCACCATTTGAGGCAATTTGGGGTTTAACCCCAACCCCAACCCGCAAAAAGATCGGGAGACGGTTGGTTTTTTTAGGGCTTTGGATATTCTATCTCGACATTGAATTTCACCCGCTCCCTTTTCTTGGTAAGCACGTGCCAGTTGCCATCATAGGCTATACTCGTAGGTAGTAATACATTGCCTGTTTGTTTTGTACGCACCTTCATGCGCACATCAAAATCGTAAACAAAAGTGTGGTAGGATAGCGAGTAATCACGCGCCACGATGCTATAGTCACTCTTCCGGAACCAGGTGGTCAGGTTGTCATAAATAACCGAATGCTCATATCCCGGCTTGGGTGTTATCGAGAACACATAGCAATCCTGCCCATCGTATTGTTGCTGGTGTATTTTGAAATTATATTTTTCCGCTTCCCCTTGTTCAAATATGGATGCCCGGTCGCCCATCAGGGGAACACCGCTTACTTTAGAACCGGGGTTGAAAATAAGCTGTTTTAGCTCGTACTTGCTTTTCTCATTTTGCCCCTTTCCTCGTTCGTTCATTGAGCCGGCAACAACATCGCTTTCATTGCAAATAGGATTTGGGGCCAAAAACAAATAAGCAAACAATTCTGCCGTGTAATAATTGTACTCCCCGCTTTTCTTAAAAAAGTCACCTGTTACCTTTTGTTCCAGCACCTTGGTTGTTCGGCAGCCACTGCTGCGCAATTGCTGCGTTTTGCTATTCATTGAAGCAATAACGCGATCATTTTTACCAAAGACCAGAAAGCTGTTTACCGCACTATAAGGCACCAGGTGCATACTTTTAAATGCTTTGTAAAATGTGGTGTCTGTTCGCACTCTGCGGATAAACGCATCCACATCAAAGCCGCTTTTTACGGTAAACGTATCCAGCGAAATAGGTAATTGGAAGACACTGGTTGTATCCTGTTTTTGGGCGTGGGTGCCCGCAGGTAAGAAGACTAGCATCACGGGCGAAGAAAAATACAAGAATATTTTTCTCAGTTGCGTGTTCCATACGTCAATTAGCAAACCCATCTGATAAAAATACGAAGGTTTTTACCGTTCAGTACTTAGGAGCGATGACAAAATAAAGTACACCATCTTACTCGTTCTTTTCCATTTTTACTTTATTGCAAAAGTCTTTAGTTAATTCATTATTCGCAGATTTTACGCCTCGTAAAAAAGAAAAATAACTTCGCAATAGGCTGTACTTTATTTCCTCAACGTTCCTTATCAACTTTTTAACCTATTACCCTATCAACTTTTAAGAGCTTGCCTTCAGCAAGGTTTCAGCAATAAGCATGTCTTCGGGGGTGGTCACTTTGATGTTCTCCAGAGCGCCGTTAATGAGGTGGATAGGAGTGCCGTGGCTTTCCACTACGTTTGCCTCATCGGTGAAGGAAGGCTGGAATGGTTGCCGGAAAGCGGGCAGAATAATTTTAGTAAGAAATGTTTGCGGCGTCTGTATTATCCGCAACTGCTCGCGGTTTATGGATTTTGAGCCATCGGTCTCCAGTATCCGTATGCTCTCCATTACCGGCACTACCGGTATCGCACTGCCCTTTTCTAAAGCCTGCTGGTAGCAGCGCTGTATCAGCTCCGGCGAGAGCAACGGGCGCACTCCATCGTGCACGAATACTACACCATCGTCATTTACTTTCGCGAGGCCGTTTTGCACACTTTCATAGCGGGTATCGCCGCCAGCCACTGCTGTTACATCTATGTTGCCAAGATATGATTTAAGCACGGTCTTTGCACTGTTGAGCTGGTCGGTAGGCAACACGAGAATAATGTGAATGCCACGCAGTGTAGCCGCAAATGCCTGTATAGCATAGCACAGCAAGGGCTTGCCCAGCAGCGGCAGAAACTGTTTCGGCACTGATGCACCCATGCGCAAACCACGGCCACCTGCCACTACTACTGCATATTTCTTTATATCACTCATAGTGCTTAATTTTATTGAAACGGGCTTAACAATCACAAAAAAACATAATTCCCATGTCATTACAAAGGTATTCTTACAGATTTCTTTTTATTGTGATTATTTCTGTATTCAATTATACATCATATGGACAAGTTATCTATTCGACCAAGTATGCCAGTGATGCGAACGTAAAGGTTTATGTGACCACCTATAAAAGCGATGCCGACCTCGTGGTTTATAAAACACAGTATAAAAGTGACGCTGATGGCAATAACGGCATTTGGTATTTTACCGAGTACCAAAGCGATGCGAAAAAGAAAATATACTTTACTGACTATAAAAGTGATGCTGACCTGGTAATTTACTTCACCGAATATAAGAGCGATGCTGGCTGGCAGAATAAGAGCAAGCAGCAGAAGATGTACTAGGTCAATTCAAAAGTGCAAAATGTGCGCCACCTCTATTGCCATATAGGCAACATTAATCCACATTTCTTCACATATTCGTACCTTTGCAGCCAATTTATGAGTAAGAAAGGGAAGGTTTTAGTAGCTATGAGCGGCGGTATAGACAGTACCGTGAGCGCGCTTATGCTCCATGACCAAGGGTATGAGGTGGTTGGCATTACGATGAAGACATGGGATTATGCCTCTTCTGGCGGCGGTGGCAACGGGAAGAAAGAAACCGGCTGCTGCAACCTTGATTCGTTCAACGATGCACGTATGGCTGCTGTGCAGCATGGGTTTCCGCATTATGTGCTGGATATAAGGGAGGAATTTGGGAACCATGTCGTTGAAAATTTCGTGGAGGAATATATTGCAGGCCGTACTCCTAATCCTTGCGTGCTGTGTAATACGCACATCAAGTGGGCGGCATTACTGAAACGGGCCAATTCGCTTGACTGCGAGTATATTGCTACCGGCCATTACGTGAAAGTGCGCGAGGAAAATAACCGTCATGTGTTGTCCAGGGCAAAAGACCTGACCAAAGATCAAAGCTATGTACTGTGGGGGCTGGGGCAGGACTGCCTGGGCCGCAGTATATACCCGCTTGGCGACCTGCTAAAAACAGAAGTACGGCAAATAGCACATGATATGGGCTATGAAGAACTGGCAAAGAAAGCAGAGAGCTACGAAATATGCTTTGTGCCCGACAACGACTATCGCGGCTTCCTGAAAAGGAACGTGGCCGGCCTGGAAGAAAGAGTGAATGGCGGCGATTTTGTGCTTGCAGATGGCACCAAGGTGGGCAAGCATAGCGGCTATCCGTTTTACACCATCGGCCAGAGAAAAGGCCTGGAAGTAGCCATGGGCAAACCTATGTATGTGACCAATATACTGCCGGATACAAATACAGTGGTGCTGGGCGAAATTCATGAGCTGCAGGAAAGCGAAATGCTGGTGCGCGGACTTAATATGGTGAAATATGCCGCGATACCGGATAACATGGAAGCCATAACCAAGATCCGATATCGTGATCCGGGCACGGAAAGCATATTGACCAATGTGCCAGGTGGCGTTCATGTGAACTTCCGCCATGCGGTAAGCAGCATAGCGCCCGGACAGTCGGCAGTGATCTATGAGGGAGATGATGTAGTGGCAGGAGGAATTATCCAGAAGGTTTGATTTGCCAAAGGGTTAAAAGGTTAATAAGTCAATTAGTTTCAGTCCCTTTAACTTTTCGCTCATTTAACCTATCGCCTTATTAACCGGTTGCCTTTTTAAACTTATTTCTAGCTAATTTCGATTCTTTATTTATATTTACGTGAAATATCCGCCGGTATATTATGCATAAAAAAATCTTTTCTGGTTTATTGTTAGTGGCGATCTGCTTCGCAGTATCATCGTGCAAAAAAAGCAACAACAGCACTACCGACCCGACCATGAATTATTTCCCGATAAAATTCGGCCATTACGTTACTTATTCCGTTGATTCTGTCTATTACATCGGTGCCGGGAATAACTATTTCGGGTTTGATACCTGCACCCGCTTTGAAGTAAAATCCCAGCTCAAATATTCCATAGACGATACATTCCGGGATGCGCAGAACCGCCTTTCCTATATCATGGATGTGTATTCCCGCCCTTACGATGGCGGATACTGGCAGGGCAGCAGCGTTATACTGATAACACCTACTGAAACAACAGTCACTGACCTTAATGCACCGGTTACACAAAGCCTGCTTTATACCCAGGACCGCACACAGTATGTAAAATTGATCTTCCCCATCAGTAATGGCTACACCTGGAAAGGCAATCAGTTTGCAGAAGTTAATGACCCCACTTTCGCTTACCTGAATAACTGGAATTATACTTACCAGAATTACCATTTATCTTATTTCAACGGGCAGATCAACTTTGATAATACCGTTACAGTGCTTGAAGACAACGAGAACGTTAATTATACCAACGTTGATTCTGGCGTTGCCGGATACCGCACCTTTGCCAAAGAAGTATATGCCTACAATGTAGGTATGGTTTACAAAGAATGGACCCACTACACCTGGAACGCATTTGACGCCAGTTGCTGGAATGGATATTCCGTGATCATGAAGGCGATAGACTACAACTAATTATGCTCAGGAAAGTGAAATGGCTGTGTCTTGTTCTTGCGCTAATGCAAGGCTTCAAGGCAAGTGCGCAGCAGTATGCCTTCCAGGTTACATTCACAGACAAGAACAATACTCCTTACAGCCTTAGCAGCCCGGCTGCTTATTTATCTGCTCGGGCATTGGCGCGGCGTACCACACAAGGAATAGCGATAGACAGTACCGACCTGCCTGTGAACACCACTTATGTGGATAGTGCGCTTACGCTAACCGGCGGCATACTGCACGAGACTTCGCGCTGGCTCAATTTATGTGTCATATTACTTTCTGATTCGTCCCAAATACATACGCTTGACGGTATAGCATTTGTAAGCAACACAAAAATGGTTGCTTATTACAGTACTTTTCTGCATCATCGCAACAGTAATAACACAAGCGGAAACCCTGGCGGAAATATTTCCAATAAAACAACTGCACCGGACAATGTTTTCTATAGCAATACCTGGCTACAGACCACTATTGTAAATGGTAACTACCTGTACGACAAAGGTTACACCGGTGCCGGAAAGCTTATTGCTGTGCTGGATGCCGGCTTCCTTGGCACAGATACTAATACAGGTTTCGACAGCCTATGGGCAGACAGCAGGGTACTCGATAAGCATAATTTCACATTGAACAGCAGTGATGTATTCAACTACGACACGCATGGCACCAGCGTACTATCTACCATGGCAGGCTATGTACCTGATACCTTTGTTGGCGCAGCGCCCCTGGCCTCTTATGCGCTTTACATCACTGAGGATGATAATTCGGAACAACCGATAGAGTTGCTAAATATGCTATGTGGTGCCGAACGTGCCGACAGCCTGGGCGCGGATATCATCACCACATCCCTGGGCTACAATACTTTCGATAATGCTGCCTGGAGCTTTACGTTTGCGACAGACTTTGATGGCAAGACCACAACAGCGGCCAAGGCAGCTAACATAGCCACAAAAAAGGGTATGCTCTTTGTGGCAACTGCAGGCAATGAAGGCGGAGACAGCTGGAATATGATACTTACGCCCGGCGATGCGGATAGCGCTTTAACAATAGGGTCTGTAGATGTTTCCTTGGTCAATGCGGCTACGAGCGGTTACGGGCCAAATGCTGCAGGGCAAATAAAGCCTGATGTATGTGCGCTGGGGCATTTTGCCAGTATTTTGACTGAGACTGGCTATGGGAGCGAAGACGGAACCTCTTTTTCCACGCCGCAGATAGCGGGATGGGCATCCTGCCTTTGGCAGGAAACCCCGGCTGCGACGCCTGCACAGATCAGGCAGGCCATCATAAAGTGCGCCAGCCAGTACACCAGCCCCGGCAACCAGATAGGCTATGGCATCCCAAATTTTGAGTGTACCTCCCAATTACTCAATGTACGCGACACCCCCACTCCATTTACCCCGGAGAAATGGGTGCTGGCAACCCCCAATCCATTCACGGATGAGCTGAGGCTTTCTGTATCTCCAAATGCGTCCGGGAATGTTGATTTCAGCCTTATGGACGTTGCGGGCAGAGCACTCTTTTGGGTGCAGTATTATTTATTCAAGGGCTACAACTCGCCGTTTACCATTTCTGTTCCGGAGTTGCCCGCTGGTATCTACATTCTTAAGGCAAAATCACCTACGCAGCAGCAGGTGCTGAAACTGGAGAAACGGTAACAGTTTGAGTAACCGTTAGAAATTTGAACCCAATTTTATTGCCCTGACAACAGCACCTGCCATGCTTTTTCTATTTCCTTAGCATCTAGCAGTTCTTTAGCATACTGGTGCAGCGCTTCTTTTTTAGCTGTTTCGTCGTGCGTGTAAGTCCTCATAATATTTGACAGCCTTTCATCCTGCAACAATTCACCAACTACGGGTATAGTAGTACAGTTGCCCAGCATGCCCAGGCTGTTACCCGTAAGTATGCTGCTGTGGCGTATGTGGGCTGGCAGCGCATCTACACCTATACCAAGCTCCACGTTTGGCTTATGCACTTCAAATATCGCGCTGCCGGATGCTCGGCAGTAATAGTCTGCCCCCATACGCGCTACCAGGTCTATTTTATTTGGGTCTATCTTCCCTTGTTCGTCCAGTACATTGTCGTCTATATGCATGCACACCACCTCACAGATAATGAGATTAGCTGCCCCACCCTCTTTGCCTGTTTCTATTACCTGCAACAATTTGCATTCCAGCTGCACCGGCGACTCCTTCACCCTGAATGGCTTTACCATATCTGATTTAACCGGCGTAAAACCCGCTTTCACAAATTCATCCACACCCTTTGGGTATTCGCAACTCGCCAGGTTGGTTTGCTGCACAATGTTGTAGTTCACCACATTTATCACCACCTCTTTGGTCTCATAAACATTCTCCAGCGTATGCTTAATGGTATTATCGCGCACCCGGCGGGCAGGAGAGAAAATGCATATCGGTGGCTTGCTCCCAAATACATTGAAGAAGCTGAAAGGGGCAAGATTAGCATTACCATCTTTATCTATAGTGCTGGCAAAGCAAATAGGCCGCGGTGCAACCGAGCCCAATAAATAAGCATGTAATTGAGCGGTCTTTATTTCTCCCGGTATTATTTTCATATCTCTATTAATTTCGTAGAGACGCAATGCATTGCGTCTCTACACCATATCAATGAATAAACTTACTTAGTTCCTTATCTCAAAATTCGCCAGATTGATAAACTCGTTCACACGCGCACCTATGTCAGCGGCATTTATTTCTTTCATTCTTATTGGCCCAAACTTCTCCACGCAATAAGATGCCAGTGCAGAACCCATAATGATCGCCGCTTTCATGCTCTCGAACGAAACGTCATTTATCCGTGCCAGGTATCCGATAAACCCTCCGGCGAATGTATCTCCTGCGCCTGTCGGGTCAAAAACATCTTCCAGCGGCATAGCAGGAGCAGCGAATATCTTGTTTTCATAAAACAGGAGGGCGCCATGCTCACCTTTTTTAATGATCACATACTTCGGACCCATTTTCTGTATTGCTTTGGCTGCTTTTACTAAGGAATGCTCTCCTGTAAGTTGACGGGCTTCGCTGTCATTTACCATCAGCAGGTCTATCATACCGAATACCTTTTTCAGGTCGTCCATGGCAGTATCTATCCAGTAGTTCATGGTATCCATGATCACCAGCTTCGGGCGCTTGTGCAGTTGGTTGAGTACGCTTATCTGTATAGCGGGAGCCAGGTTGCCCAGCATTACATAGTCTGCACCCTGGTAGCTGGCTGGCACTTTAGGGTTGAAATCAGCCAGCACATTGAGCTCTGTTACCAGTGTATCACGTGTATTCATATCCAGGTGGTAACGGCCGCTCCAGAAAAAACACTTGCCGCCGGGCACCACTTCTACGCCCTCAAAAGTTACATTGCGGGCTTCCAGTTCAGCCTTCTCTTCCTGCGGAAAATCTCCTCCCACAATGGAAATGAGATGTATTGGCTTTGTAAAACTGGAGGCTGCCCAGGCAGCGTATGTCGCAGAGCCGCCAATGATGCGGTCAACCTTACCAAATGGCGATTCCAGTGCATCAAATGCCATGGTGCCTACTAACAATAAAGACATAAATGTTTAAAATTTGCAGCAAATGTAATGGATATGGTTTGGAATCGGGAATTTGGGGTAGGAAATGGAATTTGGGCCTGGGACTGTATACCCTAAGACGATTGTGGCACAGCGCAATTGCCGTTAATACATGCTCGACGAAAGCTATAAGGATGCTTACTTCTTCCCTTTCACTGCCACAAGGTAAGCCACGATCTTCTTTGCCGTAACTGAATCAACAGGAGCATGATACTTCGCCACCATTTTCGTCACCTCTGCCTCCCACGTCTTCGCCGGAAAGTCTGGCTGTGAGCTTATATATTTCAGCGAGTGGCAAATTGCGCAATAGGACAGGAACTCGGTCTTTCCTTCGTGCTCAGGGAATACAGGCGGCGGGGAGGGGTTTAAATCCATCTCTCTAACACTGCCTTTCACAGAAAAGGTATTTTCCGGAGCGCTGGCCGTTTCCTGTTTTGGTTGGTTACAACCATAGGCTACCAACCCAACAATGCAGGCAACTAAAACAATATAGACACTGTATTTGCTCATAAAAAATACGCTTAACAACTAATGCTCCCGACTATCTACCAATTACTAACTACTAACTACTAACTACTATCTACCATCTACTAGTACATACGGCTAATTAACATTCACATCCAGCTTTTCAATAAATCCTCTTGCATACCCACTCCTGTTCCACTGCTTGTCTGTCTGTGTATGCCCGGCATTATCTGTTGCCCTCGCTTTCAGGTGATATACCCCCTTTGCCTCCGGCGTCCAGTTATACTTCCATCTTCTCCATGAATATTTCCCCAGTTCCGGATTTAACTGTGCTTCTACCCATGTTTTACCATCATCAAAAGAAAGCTCCATTTTTTTAATACCTGTCCCGTCATTAAAAGCCAGCCCCTCAACAAGGCACTGTTTGTGCGCAGTAACCGTTTCGCTGGTATCCGGCTCCACAAAAATGGAGTGCAGGTTAATGTTCGATATGGGCACAGTTACTTTTGCAAGGCTGTCCGGCTTTTCATTTGGGCCGGTTGCTGGGACGCGATACGCATTCTTCATCCAGAAGCCTTTGAATGTGTCGGTTAACACATTGATGTTGGCAAGTGCGCCCACCCAGTAGATAGCATACCAGCCCGGTACTACCAGTTTCAGCGGATAACCGTTCAGCATGGGCAACGGCTGCCCGTTCATTTCATAGGCTACCATTACCTCACCATCATTTGCATGGTTTATATCCAATGACTTAACAAAGGCTGGAATATCCGGCAACGCGCCCCGGTCAAGCCCCTGGAAGGTAACTTCGATAGACCCTTTCTTTGCGCCTGCCATTGCCAGGATATCCTTTAGTTTTACACCCTTCCATTTCGCGTTGCCCATCGCACCGTTATTCCACTGGCTGCCCGGGACTTTCGGGTTAAAAGTGGACCTGGAATTACCAGCACATATTGCCAGCGCCACCATTGAGTCAGGAGCGAATTTAGTTTTAAGATCATTCATCGAAAGCGCCAGTGGCTGTTCTACGGAGCCGCCTATATAAAGCCGGAATGTGTCAATATCAATTCTCGTCGGTATCTGGGACATATGCCAGCGTACAAAAAAAAGATCATTTGGAGTTATATCTTCCCTGAAAGCTTTTAATGGCGTTTCTAGTTGGGGGGACGATCGGTAAGCAATATCATTTCTTTTTTCTCCGGGTATTTTACCAATTCGGGGCCGTTATTATTGCCCGCATTACTTCCACAGGCGAATAATGTCGCGAAAACGATCAATACAGTAAAATAAAACAGTGCATTTTTGATCATCAGTATCGTATTGATATTTTCATTTTCGTGTAATATAGTAGCAATAAGCAATTTTTACAAAATCTTTATAAATTTACTTATTTTGCCAGCAAATGCAAATAATGAAGAAAGTACACTTAGCAGCAATAGTAGTAGCCGGCGTGATGGCAATGTATTCATGTGGCGGATCAGCTACACAAACAGAAACCGCAAGCGCTCCCACTACACCGGGAAAAGCAACCGGGGATGCTGTGTATAAAAAGACCTGTATCACCTGCCACCAGGCAAATGGCGAAGGATTGCCCAATACATACCCACCGCTCGCAAAATCTGATTTCATTTCTGATAAAGAAAAGACCATAGCGCAGGTAATTAAGGGCTATTCAGGTGAGCTAACCGTGAATGGCAAGAAATATAACAGCGCCATGCCTGCACAGCAGCTCAACGACGAAGAGGTGGCTGCCGTACTTACCTATGTATATGGCAATTTCGGAAACGGAGGGACTACAGTAACTGCGGATGAAGTAAAGGCGGTGAGGGGGAAGATATAAGTTGGCTGGCCTTTGGGCTTTGGGTTTTGCTTTTTTACTTTTGAATTTTGAATTTTTACTTCTGAACAATGAAAGCAATGCTTTTTGCAGCCGGGTTAGGTTCTCGCCTAAAACCCTTTACAGACCACGCCCCGAAAGCGCTGGCTGAAGTTAATGGTAAAACCTTGCTGGAACACAATATCAGGTATCTTCAGCGATTCGGCATATATGAAGTTATTGTCAATGTCCATCATTTCGCCGATATGATAGAAGATGCCCTTTTTGAGCACGATAATTTTGGTTCCGAGATCACTATTTCGGATGAGCGGGCGGAAGTACTTGAAACCGGTGGCGGGCTTAAAAAAGCAACTCATTTTTTTGATGGCGAAGCCGACTTTGTGGTCATGAATGTAGATGTGCTCACCAACCTTGATCTTGAAAAAATGATCACTGCGCACACCTCGGGTAATGCTATTGCCACACTTGCGGTAATGAAAAGAGACTCCTCACGCCAGTTGCTTTTTGATGAGGAAATGTCCCTGTGCGGGTGGATCAACAACAGTACCGGCCAGGAACGCATTTCCAGGCCCATTACGCCGCTGCAGCCGTTTGCATTCAGTGGCATACAAGTATTATCGCAGGCGGTGTTGCAGGATATTCCTTTTGAGGGTAAGTTCTCGCTTATCGACCTTTATCTGCATCTTGCAAAAACGCACATCCTCAAAGGCTACGATCATACCGGCAATATCTTTATTGATGTAGGCAAGCCCGGCAGCATAGAAAAGGCGGAATACCTCTTTCAATAATAAGCGCATTGGCTAATGCAGTATTGCCCGCAATACGGATAGCGACCGGATATTGCCCATATGCTGCGTATGCTGCTG
This sequence comes from uncultured Bacteroidota bacterium, assembly GCA_903887415.1. Lineage (GTDB taxonomy): Bacteria > Bacteroidota > Bacteroidia > Chitinophagales > Chitinophagaceae > Nemorincola. Next base: position 59,988 of record CAISPO010000007.1, read on the forward strand.
CAGGTAGGCTACATACCAGTCTATAAGCCGCAGCCGCTGGCCCGCATTCATTTCTACTTGCTTCAAAGCATCTGTGCTGCTCGCCTGCAATAGAGCACTTAATGCCCGCGCGTCCTCGTCATTGATTCCCGACATTTCTCCGGGGGCATGGTCTGTAAACCCGCCCTCGTGCATATTGAGATAAGGGGCACTCGCAGAATAGCTCCCTTTCAGCGGATAGCCCAATTCGCGACTGCATTCCATAATGAAAAACAATGGGAAGTTAGCCACATCATGAAGGGGCATTTTATCAAGAGCAATAAAATATTCATAGGCAATAGTAAACAAGGCAGGCAGCGGCCCCAGCTCCGGCAGCAGGCGCAGCAGCAATTCCACAGAGAACAGTACAATGCTGTTTTTCACCACATCCTCCTTCAGGCCATTATAGATATGCGCCGCCTGGAACTCACGTATCCGCTGCATCGTTTTTTGCGGCTGGTGATAGACCACCAGTTCCAGCAGTGTACCCGGCTGAAAAAAAGCCGCGCGGTTCTGCCTGGATTTAGCTGATCTCACGCCTTGCACCATGTAGGTCTGCACACCATAAAGCTCTGTAAACAACGTAACCACAAGACTGGTCTCGCCATATTTTACCGGCCTCAGCACTATTCCATTCGTCTTGTGCAGCATGTTGAGGAATTAGGAATTTGTCTTTAGGAATTGGGATTGTTTTTCGTTCCCAGGCTTAAGACTTACGACTAAAAAAGCCTATTGCAAAAAAACCATTTTACCTGAATAGACCTGCGACCCATCGCTGCTGGACGCAAACACCAGGTACACCCCGCTTTGCGGCCTGTGGCCTTTGTAGTCCACCCCATTCCATACCGCCTGTCCACCCAGCGCCTTAGTGCGAAAGACAAGCTGGCCTGTTACATCAGTAATGCGCACATCCGCATCTGCAGTCAGGCCTTTTATGGCTATGGTGCCGCTATACCCGCTTGGCACCGGGTCAGGGAATATGAGCACGTTCGAGTTCGATGTATTCCCATCTGTCGCAGTGCCGCGATAGCTTACCAGTCCCTGGTCTGTACCGATATACACCTCACCGGTAACCTGATCCACGGCTATCTTCTCAATATGGTTTGACGGCAGCGGGCTATTGTCCTGTGTAAAACGGTAAACGATCTGGCTGGCATCTGAAGAAAGCAGCCACACACCTTCGTCTGTGCCTACCCACTTGCGGTTAGCGCCATCTACGGCTATTGTCCGCACATTGCTGCCGGCAAACAGGTAGCCGGCATACTGGTCGTATTGCACTATGGGTATCTGCGCATCGCATGGCGGGGTTCCATCAAATGGCGCGTAGCAATTGCTCACGATGCCGATACCATTGGCTGTGCCAATCCAGATATTATTGTTTTTGTCTTTGGCCACACAATATACCGTGTTGCTCGGCAGGTTGCCATTGCCAACCCCTGTTGACAGCTTATAGTATTTATCATCGGCTGGGTCCTGCAAAGTATTGTTTGTATTATACACAAGCGCACCTACGCCGTATGCACACGCCACCCATACCTGCCCGTTATCATCTATTGTCAGTGGCCCGCCATTGGCCGTATTAGGGACATAGAACTTGTACCAACTGCTATCAGGCAGCGGCGTCCTTACGTAAAGCACATCCCTGGCGCTGAATGAACTCAGCCATAAGTTATCGCTTGCATCTATAGCTATCCCGAGGATCTGCTTTTGCCCGGCACCAAAATAGGATACGCTGGAATCAAATATTGAGTTTTGCTTTATCACTTGTAAAACGCTGCTTTGGGGGCTCAGCGTTACCAGGCCATCTAAAAATGAGCCTGCATAAACTCTTCCGTCTTTTTCATCCTTAACGATAGCAGTAATATCATGAACTGTATCAAATGTGGACGTAATACCCAAAGTATATTGAGTCCATTTGCCGCTATTATAATGCGAAAACCCGTCCCGGTTAAAGTCAGCCCCGTACTTATCGTCAAACCCGCCGTGGGCTACCCACAAATCCCCGTTATTTGCGTAAATATCGAAAGAGAACTCATCAGCAGGGCCTTGTGGAACATTATGGTACACCTGGTATTTTCCAGTGTCCACCACACGCCACTCAAGGCCGCGGTAAGAGTCTGATATCCATATCTGGTTATTTAACAGTTTCACTGTCTGGATAGGGACGCCAGGGCATGGAATAGAATCAATAAGGCTGTCAGTGGTGGAATTCATAACTTGCACTTTCCCACCATATATTGTAGGGATATAAGTCGATATAAACAAGCTATCGGCATGTCCATCTATATGTTCTATCAACGCCGAGTCAGGTATAAAAACAGTTTGCGCTGTATCAGCTACGATCTTGTACACAGCACTGTTATTGGAAAGGAATATGAAATTACCTGCTGTTGCTATATTATTGAAAACATGCTTGTTGCTGTCCATCAGTTGCCATACAGCAAAATTCTGCAGCTCCGGGTTATCCTTATTGACGCGGTAAAGCCCTGATCCGGTAACAGCATAAAAGGTATCCCCAAGCCCGGTAAAATCATTCACCGGCGCTATCCCGCTATTAACAGTGAACTGGTAGGTCTGCAATATATTGTGCGAGGCAAGGTCTATCACTACCACACCGATTGACGTACTCAGGTACGCAAGGCCGTTTTCGGTATAGACATGATACACGGCCTTCGTGCCTGATATGGTCTTTAATTTCAGGTCAGGGATGTTATAAAAGGTATTGTTCTTAAACAGGTCTATGTTGCAGTCCTTATATACCAATACGGTTATAGAAGTTGCAGCATCGTACCCCACACATGCCATGCCAATATCAGACATACCATTCACTTTACTGTAGGTCTCCGTGATATTGGTACTTGGGTTGAATGTATAAAAGCCCTGATTGCAAATATTGAAGATCGTGCCGCCATCTGTGGCCATTCCTAACGAGGAGTTGTAAGGAAGATAAGCATCCCAGTACCCTATTGGCTTGTCCTGCCCTTTTAATACACCCGCTAGTAATATAAAAACAAATAAAAAACAATATGTGTGCTTCAAGATGCTATAGATTAAATAATATGGTCAAAAGTAAAGAAATAACGCATTTTCTGCGTTGATATTGCATATAAAACATGCCAGGGCAGGTTTATACAAAAAAACAAAGCATCGCAAACAATTAAGTTGCAATGCTTTGTTTTTTAATCGAGGTCGAAAGCGGATTCGAACCGCTGTAGCAGCTTTTGCAGAGCTGTGCCTAGCCACTCGGCCATCCGACCGTGGGTGCAAATGTAGTAAAAAATTGTTTCTTTACAACTTCAATTACCCGTAACAATGAGCAGGAATATCATTAACCCAATAGAAGACACGGAGCTCATCATAAATGAGCGCGGCCGGATATATCACCTGGACCTTGCCCCGGAGCATTTGGCCCCAACCGTAGTCACCGTGGGCAGCCCAGACCGTGTGAAAGAGGTGTCTAAACATTTTGATATGATCACCCACAAAGCCCAGCACCGGGAGTTCATAACGCATACCGGCCGCATTGGCACTAAAGAAATAAGCGTCATCAGCACGGGCATCGGTTCCGGCAATATAGATATTGTCTTCAATGAGATGGATGCGCTCGTAAATATTGATTTTAAAACACGCACTATAAAGGATCTGAAAACATCGCTCTCCATCATTCGCCTTGGCACCTGCGGCGCATTGCAAAAAGACATACCGGTGGATAGTATGATCGTATCATCGCATGGAATAGGATTGGACAACCTGCTGCTCTACTACAAGCTCACCAACAGCTCTGATGAAAGCTATATCCTTAATGAATTTATGCAGCATACCAATATCGGTCTGAAAAACATTGTGCCATACATAAACGAGGCATCTATTTCTTTGCGCCGCCACTTCGGGCCTGAATATGTGCACGGCATTACAGCTACCTGCCCCGGCTTTTATGCACCGCAGGGCCGCACACTGCGCCTCACGCCCACCTTCCCCGACCTGCTGGACGCGTTGGCAACGTTCAGTTGCAAGGATACCCGCATCACAAATTTCGAAATGGAAACCGCAGCTATTTACGGCATGGGAAAACTGCTGGGGCATAAATACCTGTCCATCAGCGCCGCCCTTGCCAACCGCGCCACAAAGTCTTTTTCCAAAAACCCCGACCTCGCAGTTGATAAAATGATAGTACACTCGCTGGAAGTAATTATTGGAATTGGGAATTAGGCTGTTGGAATTCGGATTGTTTCGTAGCGCTCCGGACATCAATCCAAATTCCCAATTACAAAATCCTAATTCCAAACAACTAACCTTACATTTGCCCCCATGTATCCTGATTTCCAGTACCTGCTGCAAAGCCTCACCGGGCACGAAATGCCTGAGTGGCTCAGCCTTTTTAAGACTTTTGGTTTCCTGGTGGCTTTATCTTTCGTTGGTGCCGCATGGGCCACATCGCAGGAGCTGAAAAGAAAGGAGAAACAGGGACTGCTGCAACCAGAGATACAAACCCTGATTACTGGCAAACCGGTAACACCTGCCGAACTGATTTTCTCCGCAATCATCGGCTTTATTCTTGGCTTTAAGATCGGCGGCGTGTTCGGCCACCTCGCGCAGGTTTCCCCAGACCCTATGGGCTATTTATTATCTGCGAAGGGTAATTTTATTATTGGCATTATCGGGGCTATTTTGGTAGGTTATGGCAAATACCGGGAGAAGAAAAAAGAGGAACTGCCTGAACCGAAAACGGTCCATGTGCGCATATATCCCCACGAGCTCATGACCGAGATAGTAGTGGTTGCTGCCGTGGGCGGGCTGGCCGGTGCTAAACTATTCAACGCTTTCGAAACATGGGACGATTTTATTAAAGATCCCATACACAGCCTTACCTCTTCCAGCGGGCTTACATTCCTGGGTGGGCTCATTGTAGCCACCATCCTGTTTTATTACTACACCCGCAAACACGGCATACCCTTCAAGCATATGTGCGATGCAGCAGCGCCGGGCATCATGCTGGCATACGGTGTGGGCAGATTGGGCTGCCAGCTTTCCGGCGATGGCGACTGGGGCATTTACAACACGGCATATGTGTCTAACCCTGATGGCACCTTAAGAGCGGCAACAGCAGCAGACAACGGCTATGCACTGCAAATGACCGGCGGTGGGCCGCATACCTATTTCCCGGCGCCAGCCGGGCTGCCCCGGTGGCTGTTCGGTATGAACTATCCGCACAATGTGGGGCATGAGGGCATGCCTATACATGGCTGCATAGGTGAATACTGCAATGTGCTGCCGGTAAGCGTATTCCCTACGCCCATCTATGAAGCCATAACCTGCATATTGTTGTTCTTCGTGCTGTGGGCGCTGCGCAAACGCTTCACACGCACCCTGCAGATGTTTGGCACCTACCTCATATTCGTAGGCGTGGAGCGCTTTTTTGTGGAGCTGATAAGAGTAAATTATAAGTATGACTGGGGTTTTGTACATCCCACACAGGCAGAGATATTATCGGTTGTTTTGGTTATTACAGGGCTATGCTTGTTACTGTTTTATCGGGACAAGCCAACAACCATACAACCTCAAAATATTGACCCATCTTAAGAATGCCAACAATCCTCTTGTGTTAATAAAAATCTAAAAAGAAGAATACATTTTGCAATTACGAAATAATTCGTACGTTTGTGTACGAAATAATTCGTAGAATGAACCATGAGCATAAAACCGACCGATAGCGAACTGGAGATACTGAACATACTCTGGACAAAGGGCCCAAGCACCGTGCGTGATATACATGACGTGCTGGAAAAAAGCAAAGAAGCTGGATACACCACCACACTGAAGCTGATGCAAATAATGCTGGACAAGGGGCTGCTGAAAAGGGACGCGAGCAACAAAAGCCATGTTTATACCGCCAATATATCGCAGGAGAAAACCCAAGGACAGCTAGTGCAAAGAATGATAGATAATGTATTCAACGGCTCAGCATCACAACTGGTAATGCAGGCACTAGGCAACTACAAGCCAAGTACGGATGAACTGAACGAAATAAAAAAGTACCTGGATGAAATGGAAGGAACAGATGCCAAAAAGAAGGCTCCAAAATCCAAATAACAAACCTGCCTGCTGGCAGCCAGGATTTAATGTTTACAGTGATCATTTTTTAAAAGAATAGCATCATGAACACACTAGCTAACACAGCATCTTTGCTCACCCATTCACTGGCATGGGCATTGCTTTACTCCTTGTGGCAAGGCGCACTTATCTATGGCTCACTGTACCTGCTGCTCAAGGCATTGCCAAACGTGAATGCGAGGGCAAAGTATTATCTCTCATTTAGCGCGCTCGCTGCAACGTTCCTTTGGTTCGCCGATACCTGGAGCACCCAGTATCAAAAGCTCAAAGGAGTGACAGTATTCATTACTCAGTCGGCGCCAGATGGCGGCTTCACAAAAACATTTAGCATAAATACAATAGCCGGAGCGCCAATACACGATACCGCGATTCACCAGTTACTGCCCCGGCTGGAGCAATACTTTCCGTTTATATTGATGCTGTATGCAGCCGGGCTTGCATTTATGCTTTGCCGGTTTACTGTTAACATACTGCAGCTTCGCGCCCTGAGAATCGACGGCATTGTTGCACCGGGAGAAGAATGGGGAAAACTGCTCCAATACTGGCAAAACAAAATGGAGATCACAAGGCCGGTGAAATTGTATTTATCAAACCGGATCAATACCCCAATGATGCTGGGAGTGCTGAAGCCCATAATCCTGCTGCCAGTTGCCGCTATAAACCACCTCTCCACCGACCAGGTAGAAGCCATACTTATGCACGAACTGGCCCACATAAAGCGCCACGACTATCTCCTGAACATCTTCCAGGTTACTGCCGAAACCATACTGTTCTTTAACCCCTTTGTGTGGCTCATATCAGCAGTCACCCGCAGGGAAAGGGAGCACTGCTGCGATGATGTTGTAGTGGCCTGCGCTGCAAGCCCCCTGCCCTACGCACGCGCATTGGCGATATTGGAAAGCAGCCGCATGAGCAACGGGCTGGTACTGGCAGCTACCGGCCGGAAAAATCAATTGTTTCACCGGATAAAAAGAATAATGGAAATGAAAAAGAGCAACGTTAACTACGGCCAGCTAACTATTATAGTAGTAGCTATTCTTGCTATCACCTTTTCGATAGCCATGTTTACATTCACACCTTCATTCGCACAAAAGGCAAAAGGAGATACAGGAGATACCGCCACCAAAACAAAAAGCGTTTATAAATACAAGTCCATAACCATAGACAGCAACGGAAAGAAAACAGAAGTGGTAAAGGAATCAGACAAACCAATAAAGGAAATGAGGGATGAGGATGATAATGTAGATATGACTATCATGAATGATGATAGTGACGGAACGCCTACAGGTAAAAAGGCCAAAACTTACTCCTACTCATTTTCAAGCAGCGATAGTGATGGTTTTGAGGACCTGGCAAGTAACATTTGTGCATTGGCATTACATATCCACGGCGGTTTTACAGATGCAGAGAACCTAGCCGAATTGAAGAAAATTGGTGACATTGATTGGAATAAAGTCAGCGATGAAATCAAAAATAGCCTTAAGGAAATTAATGTAGCAATAAATGAAGAAACTAAAATGGACAAAAAGGTTAGTGATTTTTCAAAGGATATGTTGGAAGATTTTAAAAAGGCGTTAGAAGACGATGAAAAAAAATTATCTAAAATCCAAAGTAAACAGGTAAAAGTAGAAGCAAGAACCAGGAACGGCAGTGCTGTGGCAATTGCCAAAAGTGGTGATGAAGACGCCACTACAGAAAATACCGACTACGAAGCAATGCTAACAAAAATGGAGCAGGACAAGCTCATTGATCGCTCACAAGTTTATAAAGTCGCAAAAAAGAATGGCACCCTTTATATTAATGGCGAAAAGCAGCCCGAATCTGTTTTCAACAAATACAGCCAATACTTGAAAGACAAATCCCTGAGCATAAAAGGCCACAAAGGCAGCCTGAGTATATCGGTGGACAATTAAAATCTGCTTCATAAACCTATCGAACCTCCTGCGGTACAGGAGGTTTTTTTATTCTTCTGAATTGCATTTACTATACCATCTAAGGTTTAATGCCTTTATTCCTTATTTATATTAACTTCATTGTGCATTTGCCCACATCATGGAGGTCGATAAAAATGAGCGGAACATACTGGAAAAAGCCATCAGCGAATGGGAGCAGGCGGGGAAGCTAACCCCGGAGCAGGCTGCCAACCTAAAGCACACACTGGAACCAAAACATAATGACCGGCAGCAAATAGCGCAGTATTTCTTTTTTATTGCGCTGTTCTGCACCCTGCTTGCCTTCGGCGCCATCTTTCTCAATGAAAAGTTACTCGAAAAAATAAAGCTCTACTTTTCCTGGAATGACCTGGCTATTGCTGCAATAACAGCAGTTCTATCGGTTTTATGGTTTTGGTATGTAGGTAAGAAACGTAAACGGCTCAGCCCGGTTACTTACGAGATATACATGGTATTGGGTGGCCTCTCTGTACTTACCTCGCTCATCTATTGCTGCAAGCAGGCCGGCTCAACAACCACTTATACACCATTCCTTTTGCTGTCCCTTTTTATCCTTGGCTTGCTGAGTACTGTGCTTCACTCAAAGGCATTGTGGATAGGTGCTATCGCTGCGGGTATAGGCTGGTTCGGGGAGTTTAGCTTGTATCATAACACTGATAACCTGTTTATGGGCATGAACTATCCTTTGCGTTATACAACACTAGGGCTTGTGTTATTGGCGTTTGCTTTCTTACAAGCGCAGGTAAAGCCCCTTGTCTTCACTCATCGCATTACTTATGTCACAGGCCTGGCACTTACCTTCTGCGGGCTTTGGGGAATATCCATATTCGGCAATTACAATACGCTTGTGGGCTGGCAGCAGGTGAGGCAAATACATGTGCTAGCATATTCCATTGTATTTGCAGCAGCCTCGGTTATCAGTTTCCTCCTGGGCATAAAATATAAAGACGAAGCCGCAAGAGATTTTGGTGTATTGTTCCTGCTCATCAACCTATATACCCGCTACTTCGAGTATTTCTGGGATTCTATGAACAAGGGCATCTTCTTTTTGATACTTGCCGTTACCTTTGGCCTCGTAGGCCGCTGGCTGGAAAGAAACAACCGGAAACGAAAAGGCAACGCCCTGCCGCTTCAAAAGACGTGATGCTACATGACCCATTATCCAGCATTTGCTGTTTTGAATTTTTACTTTTGAATTTTGAATTAGTATGCCAAGATATGTATTAGAGGTAATGTACGATGGCACCTGCTTTCACGGTTCGCAGATACAGGGAGATACACCCACTGTGCAACTGGAGCTGAATAATGCCCTCAGCACTTTGTTTCGGGGCCCGATGCAAACCGTTGGCGCCAGCCGCACAGATGAAGGCGTACATGCCCTTTGCAATTACTACCACTTCGACTGGGACGGCGGCCTCAACATGGACCTGAAATATAAGTGCAACGCCATCTTATCGGCAGGGGTAGCAGTAAAGAATGTCTATATCGCAGCAAACCCGGAATTCAACAGCCGCTTCGATGCTATACGCCGGCAATACAGGTACCGCATCTATGCTAAGAAAGATCCGTTTCTGCACCATAGGGCGCTCTTCTACCCGTTCACATTGCACCGTGAAACACTGGACAAAACTGCGGAGATCATAAAAGAGTATGAACAGTTTGAATCATTCTCGAAGCGCAATGCACAATCCAAAACATTCAACTGCACCATACATCAGTCTTACTGGGAGCAGAAAGGAGAAGAACTGCATTATATTGTGGAGGCCAACCGCTTCTTACGCGGCATGGTGCGTGGGCTGGTAGGCACACAAATTCACTTTGCGCGCGGTAAAGACCCATTTGAGGATTTCCGGAAAATAATTGAAGCACGTGATTGCACAAAAGCATACTTCAATGTGGCTGGGCATGGATTGTACCTGGAGCGTATTGTGTACCCGGAAGGAGCGCTGGTAGAGATATGATTAGGAGGACTAAATGGGGTGCACCAAAAGAAATTCCCCCCTTGTGAATCTTGTTTTAATTACTTTTAAACCGCAACCAATTATTTAAATAAATAGAAATAAACCTTAGTTTCATGAGATACCTATTCTGCCCGATATGTTTTTTGATCCTGTCCGTGTTTATGTGCTGCACTAAAAGCACAAAGAAACAGGTAGCCGCTCCTGTTAACCTGAACGCTGATTTTAAAGATTACTTCAATTATCAGCCGGGCAGCTATTGGGTTTTTATTGACTCACCTAACCTAACGAGGGACAGCTTTTACATAGTATCCTATTTAGACTCACCAGCTTCGCGGAACAGTGCCGCAAACGAAGCTGTAAAAATTATTATTAGGGATTCTTCGTTTACATTGGCAGGAGCGCCACTTCGGTATGAAGACTGGACTTTATCATTGACTTCGCAGTATTATTCGTTATTGTCTATAGACAGTGTAGGTACCAATTTATTCTTTGATACTCTAACCAGTAATATGCCTTTCAGCACCGACTCATTCAGTAATGCTTACAGCTACAGATTATGTTCCTATTCACCCACCTTTTCGGTAAATTATGCAACATACAGTACCGTCTATAATGTACTTTCTACGACGAATGGCATCAGCAGTATCCTTATGCGTATTAATCATGACAATGGTTTTTTACGAATAAATTTCGGGACCAATACCAGTCGGCGGGATCTATGCCTACTGAGTAGCCATGTAGTGCGTTAACTGCTTCTCGCTGAAAGGGCAATCAGTAAAAAACACTGAGTTATCCATAACAAAGAAGCCCAAAAACATGCGTCTTTGGGCTTCGTAGAAAATATTCAATAATTTTATTCCGGCACTACCAGCCTGAAACCATTGCCATGTATGTTCACTATCTCTACACTGCTGTCGTCTTTCAGATATTTACGCAGCTTGGCAATATAAACATCCATGCTACGGCCATTAAAGTAGGTATCGCTGCCCCATATCCGCTTCAGCGCTGTTTCGCGAGGCAACAGGTCGTTCTTATATTCGGACAGCATTAGTAACAGCTCATTTTCTTTTGGAGAAAGCGTATGCGACTCGTTACCGTGCTTCAGTGTGCGTAGCTTGCTGTTGAAGTGATATACACCAATGTTGAATTCTATCTGCGAATGTTGTTTTTCATGCAACTCCTGGTTACGTTTCAGCACAGCCTTTATTTTTGAAAGCAGTACATCGCTGTCAAAGGGCTTCGTGATATAATCATCTGCACCAAGTTTATAGCCGGTGAGGATATCGTCCTTCATGCTCTTTGCAGAGAGGAAAAACAGCGGCACATCAGGATCCACGTTCCGGATCTCTTCTGCCAGCGTGAAGCCGTCCATATTAGGCATCATCACGTCAAGCAGGCAAATATCAAAACGCTCACGACGGAAAGCGGCAAGGCCCAGGATACCGTCGCGCGCCAGCTCTACTACGAAATCATGCAATTCCAGGTAGCTTTTCAGTACCTGGCCGAAGTTAGTATCATCTTCTACTAACAGTATCTTATTCTTTTCTTTTTCCATATAGTTAGTTAGTGTGTTTTTACAATACGCTCAAATATAATACCACGAATCTGCCCGGCGGTAAAATCTTTTGTTAAAAGAACCTCGGGCAACTGAATTGTTTGGAGATCCGGTCCTTATTCTTGCCATAAGGACTCTGATAAATAATGGAAAACTCAAGCGCACCATAAGCTGAATTATACGGTGCGAGCTGGGAAGTGGTCATATCATAACTGGCCATAAATTGCACGCCGCTTAATTTTATCCCCACTACACCTATAATCGCATCAGCCAGCCTGTCATAAGCGCCTAGTATCAGCTCAGTAGGCGCGGCGTTCGCGCCACTGAGTTTTATGCGAAACTGCGCCCCGGCTACCAGCTCCGATGCACCTGTCTGTGTAGTATAATACACGGATGGGTTTATTAATAACGATGGCCCCGTCTTAAACACAACATCAAGATTGCCGGTAGGCCGCAAGCCCACTACATTGTTGCTTTTATAAAAGCTCTCTGTCGGCGTGTTAATGTTGGTAGCTCCGCCGCCCAGTTTTATGTAAAGGTTCTCGTTGGGAAAGAAAGCGAGGTTACCGCCGGCCCCAATCGTATAATAGCTTGTTTTTATGATACCCACTTTTTCTCCATTGGCAAGATGAGTGTTAAACATTACACCGTCCCACTGCTGGTCAAAAGTAAGGTTGTCATAATTCACACTGCGTTGCACGGTTGCTCCGGAAAGGCCTAATGAGATCATCGTAAACTCACTAAGCTGCAGGTGATAGGCAAGGTCGCCCTGCACCTGTAGCAGCGAAAGGTTACCATCGCCCGCCTTGTCATCGAAGAAAACAAGGCCGAGGCCCAGCCAGTTATTATGGTTTACATTCTCCCGGTTGCCACCTACTTTACAATCAGCAAAAGCAGAAAACGTATTGTAAGGCACCGGTATAGATGACCACTGTGTGCGGTAATTGGCCCCCACCTGGTAGTCATCGCCGGGCAAAAGTGCCGTATTAGCAGCATTCAGCAGCAGTGGCGCATTATAATACTGGCTGTAATGTATGCTTTGGCTGATAGCGGTATTGCTGCAAACAATAAAAACAATTATAATTAACCAAACTACCTTCTTCATTCTGCTGACTTTATGGCTGCTTCCTAAATTATTATCTCAACAAGGTAATATTTCCTTTCAATGTTTTCGCAGACCCATCAATGAAAGTCGCATTGAGCACATAAGCATATGCGTCTATCGGCTGTGGCTGCCCGTTATATTTGCCATCCCACCCTATGTCCTGGCTTTTGGTCTCGAAAACAAGCTGCCCCCACCGGTTGAATATTTTCAGGTCGAGCGTTACGATCGCCGCCCCGCGAACATAGAGCACATCGTTTTCTCCATCTCCGTTAGGGCTAAAGCCTGTAGGCAGCCCCAGTTCAGGCTCTACATCGGCAGGAACTGTTTTACACAATATTGATGGGCAATTGCTGTTGTTGTATGCGGTAAGGCACACCTTGTAGTTGCCGGTCTTCGTGTATTGGTGCACCGGGTTCACATCCGTACTTGCCGTGTTATCGCCAAAGTCCCAGGTATATCGGGTAGCATTCAGGGACAGATTGGTAAATGAGGTAGGCACATTGGGCGTAGGAGTGAGCGGTACAAAAGAGAAATTTGCTACCGGCAACGGTAATACATGTATGATCTCCGTTACCGTATCCCCGCCATTGCAGGCGCCGGAGTTAAGGGCTATCAGTGTTATCGTATCTATACCCACACTGTCATAAGTAAAGGTAGGCAGCGGATCAGTGGAAGACTGGCCATTGCCATAATACCAGGTAGTTGTGGTTGCATTAGTAGCCCCTCCCGATGGTGTAAACGGCGTACCCGCACATATGGAATCAGGAATAATAAAGTGCGCAGAAACCCTTTGGTTATAAATATGCACCTGTTCTGTGAGCGTGTCGGGTGAATGACAGGCGCTGTCGTTCGACATTACCAATGTTATGGTATAAGTACCGGTATCTGCATAGTTCTGTACCGGCGGATTTATACCCGTAAATACCGAACCATTGCCAAACCACCACTGGTAAACAGATGTACCTGAAGTATGATCGACTGATGTATTGGTGATAGTGACCGTATAAGGCCCGCAGCTATCGGTAACTGTAGTTGTGAATCCCGGAGTAATATAGTTAGTATCCACCCGGATCACGAGGTACGCAGTATCATTTGTCACGAAACAGGCGTTGGAATTGGCTGCTGACAGCGACACTGTATAAGTGCCCGATGCGGTAAAAGTGTGCGTTGGCGAGTAAGAAGTGTCTATAGCACTGCCATCTCCGAAATTCCAGACAAAGGAAAGGCCGTTATTTGAAGTGTTCGTAAAATTAACGGTCAATGGTGCGCAGCCGCTGGTGCTTGGCCCGGCCGTAATAATAGCCTGTACGGGCCCTATGTTGAAGGCGATCTTTAACGCTGCCTCATTGCAGTTCTGGCTCATATCGGTAGGAGCCCACACACCTGCCGTGGTTGGAAATGGTGGCCCCGCAGTGCCGCCGCAGTTTGCACATATTGCCTGGTATATGATGCCATGTTTATCGAAACGGCTGGTGCCGCCATCCACATGCTCCCCAAAGCCGCCAGGGGCATTACGCCCGTAAAAAGTAGCATACCGGAGCGAGGCCAGGTCTGCGCCAAACACAATAAAATAGAAGTCATACCCATCTGTCGTGCTCTGGTATGCGTCTGAGGTTATTGGCATCCCGGTAGTAGTGCCGCTATGGGCCAGGCCAGGCGCCGCAGCGCCCATGATGTTGCCGCCCCACCCTGAAATGTACACGTTATTGCAAGTGTCAACAAGGAAGGCAACAGGAGAAATATCTGTATGGGCAGCGTCGCCAGTGCCATAAACAGTAGAGATAAGATCATTGCCCAGGTTGCTGTCTATTTTCATTACAAACTGGCTCGAATTTGGATTGGTGTAAACACCTCCCGTTACCGGGAATGCGCCGCCCAGCGATTGCCCCATCACCCATACCGTACCCAGGTTGTCTATTTGTATCCCATAAACCTGGTCGAAATGCGAAGTACCCACAAAGGTGCCTTTCTGCAAAGTGTAGGGCGGGCTGTTCCGGAATTTCAAAATAAATCCATCGGAAGAATCGCCCATATACGTAGTTTGCCAGCAGCCGGGAACCGTGGGGAAATTTGTGCTGTTTGTTCCGCCCGCAATATAAAAGGAGGTCTGGTTAGGATTGAAAGTGAGTACATAGCCCGCATCATCGCCATTGCCGCCTATATAAGAGCTCCACAAAAGTGTGCTGAGTGTGCTGTTCAGTTTAAATGCAACGCCATCCAGCATACCACCCCCATAGGTTGTAGAAAGGGCGCCAGGCGTAGTAGGGAAATCGCTGGATGTAGTATTGCCGGTAACGTATATATTCCCTGCATTGTCCACCTGCACCTCGCTGCGCGCGTCGTCGCCATAATTCCATTTCAGGTGGCCATAACCCACTTCTGTTGAGTCGAAGTTTACGCCGTCATCAGTGGTGCCGCCCATATACGTAGATGCCAGCAGTGAGGTACCCGTGGAGTTCATCTTGCTGACGATTATATCCCACCCGCCGTGGTTCGCAGTCTGGAACGCCCCGGCGGTAACCGGAAAATCTGTAGAGTGCGTTCTTCCCGCAACAATAAGGTTATCAGAAGCATCAACAATAACGCTGTGCGGGCGCTCATTGGCGCTGCCGCCAAGATAGGTTGCATAAATTCGGGAAACACCGTCCGGGCTCAGTTTCATAATACCAATGTCCGCGGCATACTCGATTGCCGAATTGCCCTGCCCGCCGCCAAAAGTGCTCTGGTAGGCACCGGGACTAACCGGGTAAGAGCCGCCCAGGCCGCCTGCAGCTACCGAAAGCGCGTTAACCAGGCCTGCCAGGTAGAAATCGCCAGCGTTATCATAAGTAGCCGTAAAGCCCCAGTTATCAGCGGTAGAGCCGGTAAATGAGCACCAGAAAGCAATGGTAGGATCAATGATCAGTTGCGCAGAATGGTCATAATCGTTCGGAAAATCGAAGGTGACTTTGTTGTTCTTCAGGTGATAATTACACGCAACTTCTGTCTTATTGCCGTTAATGTATTGAAAGGCATTGGGCTTCATTTCCACTACCTGCCCCACTGAAGTGTTTATGTGCAGGTTGCCTTCCTTTATATACATCCGGTCTGGCCCCTCGAAATTCAGCTTTATCTGGGACACGTCAGAACCGGGCTGCACAAAAAACTCATAGACCAGCGAGCCCACCTCCGATGTCACATGCATATTAATGCCGGGATAAAGATCGTTGTAATCCAGCGACTGGTAAGGGTGTATGCCCGTTTTCCAGCGCTTAGGGTCGTTGCCGTAATAGTAGTTGTAGTAATTCTTTTGTGGCTTGTTGCCGGTGATCTCCGGCTGCATATTGGCGCCTTCAAAGGTCATCTTATAGACGTGGAATTTCATGGTGGGTGTGTCCAGTTCCCCCAGGTGCACAGAGTCTATCCTTCTGCCATTGGCAGGGTCGCACAGCAGGTAACGGAAGCCGTCATTTTCAATGTAAACCTCCCCTGCAAGGCTTATAGCTTTATATTTGAACCAGCTTCCCCATTGGCCCTGGTTCTCCACAAACTCAGCAGCAGCCTGCGAATAAGCAGTATGTGCAATAGCCGACAGGAAGCAGCATAGCAGTAAATAACGCGCTTTCATTATAGTATTTTGATAATTATGATAGTAAATTTAACCTTTTTCTAATAAATAGACAGGAAAATAAACAAAAAAGTAAGGCAGAAATAAAAAAAGTAACACTCAGGAGCAAAATCAACTAAAAGAGCGGCACTATAAAAACAGGCAAACCGCCTTAACCGAAAAAAATAGCGCTGCTGAAAATGAAGAATACCAAATAAAAAGCCCTGCTCCGGATACCGGAGCAGGGCTTTTCTTCCTTTTTTTAAAATGACTTAGAAGCCTTTCTTAGCTACGCCGTCCTTAATAGCCTGCAGTGCCTTGGCTTCGCTCATGATAGCAGCCATCTTGTTTCCTTTGCCATCATTGCCGCCAGCCATATAGCCGCCCTTGGCTGTTTTGGTGATCACTGCGTCCTGCATTGGAACGTTCTTTTCTTTTGTCTTAAGGCAATAAGCCTTTATCATTTTTGAAGTGTCCATGTGTTTATTTTTTAGTTGTTAGGAGGAAAATTTAAATAACGTGACACAATCTAATAACTTTTTCATAAAAAGTATATATACAAGCCAACAATTTTTTACTTCTCCCCAGCTTGTTCACATTTACCGGCATTTTTTGCCATTCGCCGGATTATCTCTCCATTAAAACGGCAGAGACGTTGCAATGCAACGTCTCTACGTACAAATGTATTTTTCACGCCACTCACTCCACTTCACCCGCTCCCGGATTACGTAACTCACTCCACCTCACCCGCTCCTTTAGGAGTTCACCTTAGAAGGAGCGCAGCTCGCGGGGAGCGGTCAATTCGCATTCACTGCCTTCTGCACCAGGTCAGCAGCCTCACTGAGGAGGATAGCCGATTGCACCTTCAGGCCTGAGTTTACGATCAGTTCCTTGGCCACTTCGGCATTGGTGCCCTGCAGGCGCACTATTATCGGTATGTTTATATTGCCCAGGTTCTTATAAGCCTCGATCACACCCGAAGCTACGCGATCGCAACGCACGATGCCGCCGAAGATATTGATGAGTATTGCTTTTACATGCGGGTCTTTCATGATGATGCGGAAACCAGCTTCTACCGTCTGTGCATTGGCGCTGCCGCCTACGTCCAGGAAGTTAGCTGGCTCACCGCCTGCCAGCTTTATCATATCCATGGTAGCCATGGCCAGGCCTGCGCCGTTCACCATGCAGCCCACGTTACCATCCAGCTTCACATAGTTCAGGTTAAACTCGCCTGCTTCTACCTCTGTTGGGTCTTCTTCGCTCTTGTCGCGCATGTCTGCCAGGTCCGGGTGGCGCATGAGGGCGTTGTCGTCCAGGTTCATTTTGCAGTCAACGGCCAGTATCTTATCGTCACTTGATTTGAACAGCGGGTTGATCTCCAGCATAGAGCAGTCGAGGCCCACATAGGCATCATACAGATTGGCAACAAACTTCACCATGTTCTTGAACGCAGTACCGCTCAGCCCGAGGTTGAACGCGATCTTCCGCGCCTGGAACGCCTGCAGCGGAAAGCCCGGCTGCACCCACTCCTTATAGATAAGCTCCGGAGTATCGTGTGCTACGGTCTCAATGTCCATACCACCCTGTGTGCTGTACATGATCACGTTCTGCTTCTTGGCACGGTCCAGCAGCACCGACATATAAAACTCCTTGCGGTCGCTAGGCCCATCGTAATACATATCCTGGGCTATAAGTATCTTATTTACTTTCTTGCCAGCCGGGCCAGTCTGTATGGTCACCAGCGTATGGCCCAGAATGTTTTTGGCTACCCGCTCCACGTCCTCTGCACTCTTCACTACCTGCACCCCACTCTGGTCGGGCACCTCTACCATACGGCCCTTGCCGCGGCCACCCGCATGTATCTGCGCCTTGATCACGGCAAACTTCGTTCCGTTCTCCGCCGCCATGGTCTTATATGCGTTCACCGCATCATCCACTTTAGATACGGCTATGCCTTCCTGTACAGGAACTTTATAGTGCTTCAGTAGTTCTTTAGCCTGGTATTCGTGCAAGTTCATTTTGAGCGTATTTTTTTGTGGGGCGAAGGTAATAATTAATGTGGGAATTTGAAGATGGGGGACAAATGAAATAAATTATCGCTTTAACATACATTCAGCGCCAATCAAATAACATGGTAAATAAAGTGCGTAAACATGCGATATCATCTGTGATTTTTCATCACGTTTTGTTTTATCGGTGTTTAAGAAGCGATACTACCAGCGCTACTATTGCCAGCAATAAGCCCGCAACAGCAATAGAAAAAGTATATGGTTTAAAAACAAGTTCAAGTTTATTCAATTGTAGCTGCTGCTCTTTTACTTTTCTGTCCACATCCCATCTTTTTCGTCTATCTGCGAAGCTATCTGTATAATAAAATGACTCTCCTTTATCGGTTATTCTCCACACACCAATTTTTTCACCAGGGAAATACTCTATAAAACCCGCATCGGTAAATATTGTAAATACATGTCTCAATGTCATCATTGGGAAATTGAAGAAATGTTCTTTAAGATATGCTTCTTTATCCGATTCTTCAAATATCGCATGCGGGTCATTCAAGACTATCTTATTTGCAAATCTCGCTAAAACTATATCGCATTCCTGTTCTAACATGGGATACAAACATACATGTTTTTGAGTATGTTTGCACTCTAAAAAAATCGCTATGCTTGATAGAGAAAAATTACAAGTTACTTTGATAGAAGATTCAAAACCATATTGGAAGACAATCAATACAATGCTGTTATTAATTGATGAGCAGACCTTTTATACCACAGAATGCATTAATCGGTATTCACCCATTACATTTGAAGACATTAAAAGAAAGATTGCCAAAAAGTACAGGGCTAACCTTGAAGATAACTTGCAACTACTTAAAAATGCTAAAATTATCAGTTATTATAGGGGTGAATATGATATAAACAAGGATTTGCTTAATACAGTTAAACAGTCTATAAAATCAATTGGAAAACTTACAAAAAATATCGATTACGAACAAATTGAGCGTATGTTTAAACGAAATGTAGATTTGGAATTGTCATAGATAGTTTGCTATATGCTTGTCGCCGTTGCAACGACGATGCACATTGTCCGGGATATACCGGAGGCGTTTGACCTAAGTGGTTAACACTATCAAAATTCATTTATGACTAGTACTTGGCAAGCGATTTTTAATTTTACCCAGTTCGGCGCAGACTTCGTCTACGTCGCAGTGGGGGCCAATCTCTGATTGGCGAGTACCACCACTCGTCCCCGTTCCTCCGGATGTTCCGAAGGGCATCCGGTGGCGCAAATGAAAATCCGTCTCAGACGGCCTTCAAAGCACTTCAGCCCTAACTGAGCGTAGTGTTCAAATACACTCGCGAATGCCAATCCCTGTCGTCGTATTTTGCCGGCAAATAAGCTCGACAACATACACCCTTGGTTCGGCGTAGTGTCCCACGATGTGTTCGCGGCGCTCTCGGTTTCGCGAATATTGTTTTCCATATTTTATTCGAAATGGCACCCATCCCCCGAAAAAGGGCTGGAACAGAAAGGTAATCCGATCTATTAATAGCTACTTTTTATAAATTGCGCCAATCTTTATTTTACATTTAGGGTAAAATCTTTCCATGAAGAAAATTGTGGTAGCGTTTCTAATACTGGCACCAATTACAGCCCACGCTCAAAAATTCGTTATACTCGATTTCACGCACCCCACGTACAAACAGTCTTTGAATTATAGTTATACAGATATTGGCCAAGTAAAGCGGGGAAAACGTAATTTACCGGGTGCAGCACCAATCGAGATATTCTCACCAATGCACTTATTTCAAGTGGAGTTGCATTCAAAAAGTGATTTCACAAACGTGCAATTTGATTCCACCTGTTATTTTGACGCACGATTCGATTCTGTGAGTGATTTTTCAAATGCAAATTTCCTATCAGAGAGTGATTTTGGAGATGGTATTTTCGAATTTCTTGTTGATTTTTCTAGGGTTCAGTTCAAATCGCTAACTAATTTTACCAGCACGAAATTTCACTCGAGCTCAAATTTTGAAAAAACCCAATTTCGGTCGAGAAGCAATTTCATTTCAACTCGCTTTGATTCTACGGCATTCTTTTTAAGTACAGAATTTGATTCGTCCTGCAATTTCAATAGAGCAAATTTCTATTCATCCTGCTTTTTTTCAAAATCGCATTTTTATTCACAGGCTCTGTTTAGCCGTGCAAGTTTTGATTCGATGAGTGATTTCTCGTTTACGCATTTTGATTCAAAAGTCAATTTCACACGCGCCACCTTTCATTCAATTGCGGATTTTCTGAAAGTCACTTTTCAGATACAGTTGATTTCAGACTATGTCATTTCGGAAGAATTGCAATTTTCGACAAATTAATTACGTCACCCAAAACGACTTTTGTCTTCGATAGTTCACACTTACCAGACACAATTTATTTCTCAAATATCACGTCATTGCATCACTTCATCAATTTTACTACTGCAAAATTCTCGAAAGATAATGCCCCTCACTATATAAATATTACCGGCACTGATATTTCTAAACTTCGCATTGATTATTCTCATTTTAAGCTATTTTTCATTGATCCAGAATACCGCGAAGTATTATCAAATCAAAATATAGATACTATTTATCGCAAACTGCTTAAATGTTTTCATACAAATAAACAATTCGACAGTGAGCAAAAGCTGAGAAGGGAGTATATTCATTGGCATAACCACGGCCGAATGTTAGGTTCTGTTCTGAGCGCAATCGACGATTTTCTTTACTACTTCTATTATGGGTGGCTGCAATATGGTAAAAATCTTACGTTTATGTGCCTCTTTAGTATTATCATTTTAATTATAATAGCACTAGTTAATACCTTAAAGTTTAAGAGGAGACCCATCTATCAAATAATGAATGAGAATGCATACACCGTTAAAAATTTCATTGCGCCTGAAAACAAGTTTTATAAAAAACACTCGTTTGCTAAACATTTTTTGTACAGTCTAATTTACACATCGATAGTCTTCATTAACCCTTTCATACAGTTAGATTGGCTTCGTTATAGACGTCCTTTTCTTCTGTTTTGGTTTTTCTTGATTTACATCGCGGGATTAGCGCTACTATTCTATATCGCCCACTACCTACTGCATTTTAAATAGCTCCTACTCGTCCCCGTTTGCAACCTACCGTGTACCCCTAGTTGAGCGTAGGTTTCACTACGTCCCCGTTTCCTATTCATCTCAATAAGTCACTAAGTTTTATTCCCTCAGTTCGGCGTAGACTTCGTCTACGTCGTGGAGGAGGCCTTCCGATAGCTATCGGAACTGATTGGCTAGTACATGCACAAGTGGAATTGCCTGGTTACTTTTTGTACTGAAGTATCTGCATAGACTTCAGTTTATTAAACTCTGTATCGGCAGTAAGGAGCGGAATATTCAGATATTCACTGTGGCTGCAATGATGCTATCAGGTAGTTTTAGCTTGTATGTTTTCCTGATCTTTATTGCAGTCAATTTAATAGCTGCATTCATTTCGGTTATGTTACATTCTTTTAAGAACGCCTTTACATTCGATTCGTAAGTTGGGGTAGGCCTGCTGTAGCTCAATAACTCCATTTCAGTAATGAAAGAAATATTCGGAGTTTTGTGGCCTATGATTCCAGCGATTACTTTATCACCATTTAGCAGGTAGAGAATAATATTAGTATCAAGAAGGAAATTATTACTGCCACTCATCCCGCATCGCTTTTTGGATTGCCAATGGATCTTCCCTGAGCTTAATTACCCCGCAGTATTTGTTTGCATCAAAATGCTTCTTTGGTTCTTTCCTTGCACCTTTCTGAAGTTTTTGCAGGGCAAGTTCAATTTCATGAGGGCTGGATTTGCTATTTATAGTGACTATCATACCTTGTTATTATCGTATTCAAAGTTAGGGAAAATACCCGGATTTGAGCCTGGTATGCCTGTTTCCCCATTTGGGAGTGCGTCTTCCGGAAAACAAAGATAAACGTAACAGGTTGGGCCTATCTCTCTGCCTTCCCCAGCCGAGCGCAATCTTCAGATTGCCGTGTATGAGCAAGCACACCGCGAATAGGTTGCCCTCACTAAAGCCTGCGCTGAGCTTGACGAAGTGGGGCAATAAACTGCTATCTGCTACTCAATTCTGCTAATCCTGAAATCCAGAAAATCCTGATCCACACTATTTTCCCCTTTATAAAAACACTTTTCCTAAATCAATAAACTACTTACCCCCTACCCTGATATTTTTGCACACCTGATTAACTATAAATATATTTATTCATATAATGGAGATCAATGAAGCTATAAAATCGCGCTTTAAAAATGAGAAGCACAAAGCGTCGGTAAACCTGCTATATACTGCCTATTGGTTCAAAGACAATCTTGTTACTGCGCTCAAGGCCCATGATCTCAGCCTGGAGCAGCACAACGTCATGCGCATCCTCAGGGGCAGCCACCCCAGTGAGATGCGGGTAAAAGATATCCTGGCGCGCATGGTAGAAAAAAGCTCCAACGTGCCCAGGATCATTGATAAGCTGGTGGAAAAGAAGCTGGCACTGCGCGTAGTGCCGGCACACGACAAAAGGGAAACACATATCACCCTCACTGAAAAAGGCATAAAAGTTATAGACAACGCCCGCGCAACAATAGATGAGATCACCGAAGGCCTGCTAAAGATAAACGAACACGAAGCTGAGGCCCTGAATGCCCTGTTTGAAAAAATGCGGGGGTAACCATTACAAACAAATTGCCCGGCTTGGCCGTGGTGCTTCAATACGGTTGCATTTCAAATCTTCGCATGAAAAATATCGTTACCTTAAGCCCGAACGGGCTTAAATAGGAATAGCCGTGGGTGTAACCAACGGAAAACAACAAAAAGCGGCGGAACCCTGAAAGGGTTGAATGTGGGATGCACAAGCCAAGGTTTGAAATGCAACCCCACTCCCTCGTTTGCAGCAACCGTCCCGAAGGTATTCAGGGAGGATGCCCCGAAGTGGCATCTCCGACGCCGGTATTATCACATATACTCCCCTCAACCCCAAACCCTTATCTCCAAAATAATTTACAGCATATCCCGCCGGCGTCACATCATAGGGCGAAAAGCGCACCGCCATAAAACTTCAATTTCCACACATCACTTTTCCTTGCGACCTTTGTGGTGGCCTAACCCATTTTTACTGCGGGCTACGACACAGCAGGCTTTGGTTCCCATAGCTATCTGGACTGCGAACTGCTTCGCGCCCTTTACA
Organism: uncultured Bacteroidota bacterium; assembly: GCA_903887415.1. GTDB lineage: Bacteria > Bacteroidota > Bacteroidia > Chitinophagales > Chitinophagaceae > Nemorincola. The sequence goes on from CAISPO010000007.1 coordinate 83,530, forward strand.
TGAAAAATACAAATTCCCGGAAAACGTCCTGCCGAATGAAAAACCGAAAACCCAGTCGGGCACGATGGGACATTTTGAGGCGTGAAATGGGATATCCGAAGCCGTGAAACGAATTCAGAAAATTCATCGATTCTACAAATTCCGGTTCAGACAAAATGCCCCACCACGTTACAAAGTGGGAAATGTAAAACTTTCTTAATAAATAGGCTAAAACCAGCAACAGCAAAGGATTACACCGTATTTACCACTAAACGAAAATGCCCCATATAGTCCTCCAAAAAATATAATTGAAGTGGGATATTGCCCTTTACGCCTGAATATTGGTACTTATTTTCTTGACTTTGAAAGATTTATTACATCCTCTCGGGCCTCCTCACCTATATTTGGAAAAGTTCCGGACCATTGTGACTTTTGCTAAAACAACTCCGTTTGGAATTTGAAGTTTTAAAAATTGGAATTTAATTTATGAGCCAGATACAGGAATTTAACGACTACCGCGCCAAGATGAACGAGGTGATCCTCGGTAAGCAAAACAAAGTCATCAACCGCTTATTCAACCTCGACACTAATACATATGCGGAAGGCGCACTGAACACGCGCACCAAAGAAATGCTGGGATTAGTAGCCAGTATGGTGCTTCGCTGCGATGACTGCATCAAATATCACCTGGGCAAGTGTTATGAACAAGGCATCACTACAGAGGAAATGTACGAGATATTCGCGGTAGCCAATATCGTTGGCGGCACTATCGTGATCCCTCATACCCGCCGTGGAGCGGAATACTGGGAAGAGCTGATCGCCCAGGGCTGATCTACCATTTCACAAATTTCCGTACCTGTGTACCGGATTTACCATATAGCGTTATATAGTACATACCGGCGGGCAGCGTTTGGATATTGACACTGGTTTGCGGACCGGTTATTTGTTGTTGGATCATTAACTGCCCTACATTATTAATTATAGTAAATGACTGATACACGCCGCTGCCCGCTTTTATAGCCAGTTCATCATTTGCAGGGTTTGGATATATTTCGGCCGCGGCTTCGTTATTTATTATTTCAGGGGCAGCCGTTGTACTGGAAATACATGGGAATGAACCCGCGCTGCAGGTCAGAACAAGCACCGTCATTTCGCGCTGGCTGGTACCTACCAGCACACCGCTTCTTCTTTCTTCAATATTATATACTACTACCCCTCTCTGCACCATGTTTGGCGTAAACAGCATATCACCGGTAGCCGGGGCCACCGAAAACATGGCCGAATCGCATACTATCGGGGTAACGGCAGAAATAGCAGTTCCCGGCCACGCAGTACCGGTATAGGAAACAGCAGTACTGGTAGCGGTACATGAAGTGGTAGCAGCCCCGCTCATAGCCCCGGTAAGCGTTATGCTTATGTCATCACCATCAGGGTCCACTGCACCCGGGTTATAATTATTGGGGTTATTGAGGCAGAAAAATGTTTGCTGCGCAACAGTAAGGTGAGTCGATGAATTAGCTGAGCTCGCATTGTTAAGTGTATCCACGAGCTGCATTACTGTTGCGCCTGCTGATGAAAGATTGGTTATCGCCGCTGCGCGCCCGGCAGCCGAACCGGTTCCGTTGTAACCGCTATATGTAAATCTCCATACTGAAGAAGTGTAGGGCAAAGTAACGTTTCCGCTATACACAAATTTCTTTACCCCGGGTATTGTAGAAGTTGGGCTGGTACATTGCGATGTATCTCCGGGGCAAAGAGGCGTTACCTCAACTCCGGCAATTGGCGCCACTATAGTAAGGCTTATACTGTTTATTAAAGTATCACCGTTGTAAATACATATCTGCGGGCTGCTGGTAGGCAATGTGGAAAATGCCGCGGCGCTCATAGGCCCGCAGTCACCGTAAGCTACAAAGGTTACTGTATAAGTGTTGCCGCTTACATGGGTATAGTATAGGTCTGCGCCAACAATATGCGAAGCGAATGTCCTGGAATTAAGCAGCAACATAAAAGCCGCAAAAAAAGCATAACGGAAAAAAGAGGCGGTTTTTGAATACATAGGAGTATAGTTTTAGTGTGTGAGTGAATAACTTAAAGGCGCAACATTTATGCCAAATATAGGGAACGCGCCCCATAGTCCGCATCAAGATCGGCAAAAGAAGCTGATTAATTCCTGAACACCTCAGAGTTGTAACCCGCAGTTAAAAAAAAATCACCGCCAATAAAATATACAGCAGCCATATCTGCTAAGGAACGATTATTGACCGGCTTTGTTCCACCGTATTTGCAGTAGCCGTATTTGCAACAGCCGGGGTCACTGTGAGGTTGATGGTAGTAATGGTTGCATTATCACCCGGATGATTGCAGCCGCCATGGCCGCCGGGGCTGCAATTGCCAGGGCCAGGGCCGCCAAAACATCCGCCTCCTTGCTGAGCTGCATCGTGAGTGGTTATTACCACAACATCTGCTCCGGTATAGTTGGCAGCCGGGGTATAGTGATATTCGAGGTTGCCATAGGCGTCTGCGGTTATCGTGCTGGCGCTGGCATGTGCTGCATCAGCAGTAATTACAGGCATACTGCCCTTCGCCGCCATTGGCAGCATGTAGCTATAAGTAGTATTCTCGCTTACAGTAGCATTTACGGTTTGCTGCGTTGTCCGGTTACGGTCCATATCGTGGTCACACTTCATGCACGATTGCATAAACAACGAAGATGAAGCAGCAAAAGCGAAGGCAAACACTAATTTTTTCATACAGTTAATTTTAATGCTGTATCAAATATAATGTATAATACAGTAATACTGGAAATATTATTGCTCTATGTGCTCTATGCGTTCTATCTTACTTATCCCCTCCAGCGCACCCAGCTTGTTGCAGAAATTATTCAGCTCTTCCCGGTCATGCACATAGACCATTATAGTGCCTTCAAACATGCCGTCTTTAGAATCAATGCTCAGTGATCGCATGTTCAGTTTCAGATCGCCTGATATTACGTTGGTTATTTTTTGTATCACGCCCACATCATCCATACCCACTATGCGCACACCGGAAAGGAAAGATATCTCTTTGTTCTTAGCCCACTTTGTTTTTACTATACGGTGGCCATAGTTGGCAAGTAGCTGCGCTGCATTAGGGCAATCGGTACGGTGCACCTTAAGCCCCTCTCCTGAGGTTACAAACCCAAACACATCGTCACCGGGTATCGGCTGGCAGCACTGCGCAAGTTTGTACAAGATCTTATCAGAACGCTCCCCGAAGATGATCACCTCCGCGCCCTTACCCCTCGTCTTTATGTTGCTTTCATCGGCGTTCTTTATATCCAGTTTCAGTTCTTTCGTATGCAGGAATTTATCGCCATAGACACTCAGGTCATTCACATCTTTAAGGTCTATGCTGCCAACGGCGATAGCATAAAACAAGTCAAGCGTAGATGATTTTTTATAAAAATGCACCAGCTCATTAAGGTTATGCTGCGACATGGAAACATTCATCTGTTCCAACTTTTTCTTCAGCACTTCTTTGCCATCCTCCGCTATCTTCCGCTTATCATCTTTCAGATAGTTCTTCACTCTCGATTTAGCCTTAGCCGTGATCAAAAACGACAGCCAGTCCTCCGACGGGTTTTGCTTGGAAGAAGTAATTACCTCTACCTGGTCACCGCTGTTTAGCCGGTAGCTTAGCGGCACCAGCTTATGGTTCACCTTCGCGCCTATGCAGCGCATACCAAGCTGTGTATGAATGTCGAATGCAAAATCAAGTGCAGTAGCCCCTTTCGGCAGCACGCGCATATCGCCCTTTGGCGTGTAGATATATATCTCCTCCGTGAAAAGATCCAGCTTGAAATCCTGTATAAAGTCTATCGTGTCTGTATCCGGGTTGTTTAGTATTTCCCGCAGGTGTTTCAGAAAGCTGTCCAGCTTGCTTTCCTGCGCCGATGCCGCGCCCTCTTTATACTTCCAGTGTGCCGCCAGGCCCTTCTCCGCTATCTCATTCATCCTTTCCGTGCGTATCTGCACTTCCACCCACTTACCTCCCGGGCCCATCACTGTCGTATGCAGCGCCTCGTAGCCATTGCCCTTGGGCACACTTATCCAGTCGCGCAGGCGCTCTGTGCTTGGGCGGTAAAAATTAGTGATGATAGAATATACCTTCCAGCAGTCTTCCTTCTCCTTCTCCAGCGGCGATCTCAATATCACACGTATCGCGAAGAGGTCATACACCTCTTCAAACGTTACCTGCTTTTTCTTCATTTTGTTCAGGATGGAATGTATCGCCTTTGGCCGGCCATATATCTCAAAATCAAAGCCATTGCTTACCAGCTCTTCCTTTATAGGCTTTATAAATTCGTTGATGTAACGGCTGCGCTCCCGCTTCGTTTCTTTCAGCCCCTGCGCTATCTCCTGATATACGTCCGGTTGCGTGTATTTCAGCGCCAGGTCTTCCATCTCGCTCTTTATCTCATAAAGGCCCAGCCGGTGCGCCAGCGGCGAATAGATATACGTGGTTTCAGATGAAATCTTCAACTGCTTGTCCCTGCTCATGCTTTCCAGCGTGCGCATATTGTGCAGCCGGTCTGCAAGTTTTATCAGTATCACCCTTGGATCGTCAGCAAGCGTCAGCAATATTTTTCTGAAGTTCTCCGCCTGTATCGTAGTGTCTGCCTTTATGTCAACAACGTTCGATATTTTGGTAAGCCCGTCTATGATCTTGGCTATATACGGGTTGAACTCCCGCCCTATATCCTCCAGTGTGATCTCTGTATCTTCCACTGTATCATGCAGCAGCGCGCATATGGCCGAGTTTACGCCCAGGCCTATTTCCTCCACCACTATCCGCGCCACTGCCAAAGGATGCAAAATGTACGGCTCCCCCGATTTGCGCCGCATATCCCGGTGCGCTTCCACCGCGATCTCGAAAGCATGGCGCAGCAATGCCTTGTCTCCTTTTTTCAGGCTCTCTTTCAGCGACCGCAGCAAGGCGCGGTACTCACGTAGAATGATCTTCTTTTCCTCTTCGTCGTTCTTATTATATGGAGCCGCTATTGGCTCCGTAGTCTGTATCGCCATATGTTTTTATTCCTTCCCTTGGTACAACTAAACCCAATTTACGAAAAATCAGTCTGAGCAGCAATTTTTATCAATAATACGCTCATAGATTTGCTCAATTTGAAAACAAAATTAATTAAATTCAATACAATAAATACTCATAAACAACTCATGCTATTTTGCGTATTTTTAGTACCGTTAACATGCCCCAAACTATTCAGTAATGGAACAGACAACGGAATTTTCTTTCAGGAAAATTATGGCGATTGAAGACTCGGCAATTGACCAGTACGTTATTGAGCAGATGATGAAGAAAAGCAGTTTTGCAGAGCGCATATTCATGTCCAGCTCAGCACAGGATGCATTGGACAATTTAGATAAGTTTACCGCCAATCAGGAGGAAATGCCTCAGCTCATTTTCCTGGACATACACATGCCCAACATGAACGGCTTCGCATTTCTCACAGAGCTTGAAAAAAAATACGGGCACATCAAAGACCGCATGTCCGTCATCATCCTCACTACCTCCCTCGACCCCGTTGACCGCACAACATCCAATTCCTACTCCAACATCAAGATGTTCCTCAATAAGCCCCTCACCATCGACAAGCTGCAGTACGTACGCAGCCAGTTTTTGAATTCGTGATAGTTAAGAAAGCACAAAAAAATTGTGAAGGCCAATGATTTTCAACCAAGTTAATAACCGTTTTCCCTTTTCATTTTTTTAAACTCGTTATCGCTGTCCTCCAGCTTTTTCACAACTGCGTCATTGTCAACCAGGTCGTGGGGCACACCGTTTTCAAATGCGCTTTTGAATAACGGCAGGTATTGCTTTTCAGCAGGATTTGAATTTGACAAATAGACAGCCTCTGCTTTGCCATACATTCCTTCTGCATCGCTTTTACCGAGCTCCGCCATGCTAAAATATTTTAATGCAGAATCAGGTTTATTCATTTTTAAATACACATATCCGATGTCTTTAAAATCCGAGTTCGTTTTTTGTTTAATGTTGTTGTAGAAATTAAGGGAGTGGTTGTAGTTTTTTAACTCGTATTCGCACTGCCCCCTTCTTCTCAGCGCCTGTTGGCCAATATTATTATTAAGGTCATCGCTTATACATACAGCGTAACATTTAACAGCTTCTTCAAATGCGCCCTTTCGCTGAAGCAGCATACCAAGCTGCAGGTTCCATTCCCCGTTGTCCGGATCATAACCTATAGCTGTCCTCATTTCCTGTATCGCTTCGGCGGTACGGTCATAAAGGTTTTGGGGGTGATGAACAGACAATGCATATCCCATCCAATAGTGGGCTTCTGCATACTTTTCATTTATTGCAATCGCTTTTTTAAAGTAGCTGATAGCAGTATCGTAATTACCTATTGTGTAAGCGCCTGCTTCATTATTGCAGAAGCAGCAACCCAGGTAGCAAAATGCCCGGTAATTACTGTCATCCCGGCTTATCGCAGAGCGGAAGGAATCAATAGCCCTGGGGAAATTATTTTTTTTATAGAGGCTCATACCCTTGCACAATGCGGCTTCAGAATATATGGGTATCAACGCCGGGTCATCCTGGTACATTGACTTATTGATATAATTCACGAAGCACATATGCGCGCTATCCCAGGACGCCGCAGTGTTTTTAGCCTCATAAAACCGGCCTTGCTCAAAATATACAGCCACATTCCTTTCATCCCATTTTATCGCAGTTGCGAAGTCTGCGCGGGCATCAGCATCCCTATTCAGTTTTACATAGCACTTTGCCCTACCTAAGTAGAGGTCTGAGTTTTCCGGGTCTTTCCCGATAGCGGCTGTATATTCGGCTATTCCATTGTCGTATTGCTTTCTCTCAAAGTTCGCCGCCAGTTTTTTTTCATCGCTGACCTTTTCGTCCATTGCAGATTTACGGGTCCTCAGCTCGGCGCTCACGGCGTTGCGTTCCAGCGCATACGAGTAATATTGATACGCCTCCTCGTATCTGTGTGCAGACTGCAATTCCACTCCTTTTATGGTAAGTTTATTGCCTAGTGCTTCATTCACAGCAAGAGCACCCGATGTCCTCATGTAATTATACAATTCTTCTATTTTCTTTTTTGCGTTCTCTGCATTACCTGGATCCTGCTCCGCTTCTTTAAAAGAATAATAGGCTTCTGCATAGTTGCCCTTGCCCATCTGCCGGGAGCCGCTCACCAGCATGAAAGAATAATAATAAGCTGGCTTATCCGGAGCATTTTTCTCGACAATCGGTTTTGTATCTCCGATATCCAGGCAACCCTGGTCAATAATTTTCGCAGGGTCATAGAAGCTGATATTCGCGATGAATGTTTTCCACCTGCCCTTACCCGCAGGTATAGCAATAATAGTGGCTGTCCTTTTATTTGCTGTAAAAGGTATGCCATTGTTATCTGTTCCGTTTAGTTTTTCTAAATAGGATATAGTCAGGTTCAATCTTTTCTCACCATCCATTTTCACACACGAAGTCTCAAAAAACTTGTACAATATTGTGTCCTGCTGCTCCACGAATTCATTCATTACATTCTTTAAATAGCGGTCCGGGTCAAGTATTAAGCTGCCCGATGTATGGACTGTAGGGTCAAGGTCATCCTCGATCTTAGTATTTTTCAGAAGATAACTGTTCTCCGAGTTAAGTGCATTATTAATAACTGACATCCTTGCAGGTTGAGCCACATTTGTGTCTGCAATGATCGCGATATCCTTAATGAAACTTTTCAGCGTAAGTGTTGCTGAGGCGATAATGCTAGCATTGTCGGTTTTATCAAGAACGACCGCGGCCTTTTTCTGTGCAGCCCTGGTAGCAAATCCAGGAGGGAGCACTACAACCTATTCATGGAGCGGGTCTAATTTGTCCTCTGCCAGTGCCCAAAACCCTACGGCAAACCAAACCGTTTTAGGCACTCACACCTATACTTTAGCTGTCACTAACGGCACGTCTGCCTCCGGTTGTACGCCGATGTATACTACTGTAGTGGTTACGGTAAATCCTAAACCTACTGCGACAGTAGTCAATGACGGCCCTGTATGTGTAAATGGCACAGTTAATCTCTCCGCCTCATCATCTGGCGGAACAGGTATCCATACCTTTGTCTGGAGCGGCCCCGGCATTGCCTCTTCTTCTGACTCGCTGGCAACCGCCATACCTGCGGCAACGGGTGCACCTGTATATTCAATAACGGTCTCTGATACCGCGTCTGGCTGCAGCTCTGGTATCGCATATACCACCACGGTCAGTGTTAGTGCTGCACCTACTGCAACACTTTCAAATGATGGACCAATATGCCTTGGCGGAACAAGTACGCTGGCAGCCCACCCTGCCAATGGAGTTGGCGCATACATATACACATGGGGATCAGGCGTTACCGGTTCTGTAAGTTCGTCCATTGCAACGGCAACACCTGTTGACACTGGCGCAACGATTTATTCTGTGACAGTTTCAAATAGCGCTTCGGGCTGTAATTCAACAATTGCTGACACAACGAGTGTCAGCGTGAGGCCTGTGCCAACTGCTACCATACAGGGCACCGATTCGATATGTGTTGGCGGGGAGGTAACCCTTACTGCCAGTGCAGTTGATGGGGTGGGTGGCTATGTTTACTTGTGGATGGGAGGGGGTATTGCTGGCACAAACACAACAGCGGCAATAACTGCTACACCTACCATAACAACCGTATACTCAGTAACTGTTTCAAACTCTGCTCCCGGCTGTAACATTGGCAGTACGGATACGGCAAGAGTTGTTGTTAATCCAGTTCCGACGGCAACCATAACCGGTACTTCTTCCGTATGCCAGGGAGGAATTATAGACATGGTTGTCCATGCAAGTGGTGGGGTAGGTGCATATATATATGCATGGTCGGGCGGTACCGTAGTGGGCTCCGATACCACTGCAACCGACAATCCGGCATTGCCAGGAACAATAACATATTCTGTCGTGGTGTCTGACACAGCCTCGGGCTGTAATCTCAGTACTCCTGGTACCCACCCGGTTATCGTAAATCCTCTGCCAACAGTTAATGCAACTGCAACTACTACGTCAAATTGTGTAGGCGCCGAACTGTATTTGAATTCGACTCCCGGAGGAGGAAGTGGAATAGGTTCCTATTCATCGTATTTATGGAGCGGCCCTCATGGTTTCAGCGCCAGTATGCAAAGCGACACAATCCCCAATATTACTTTGGCCGATTCCGGAGTGTATAGTGTTTTTGTCACGGATTCCAATGGTTGTACATCAGCAAGCGCAGGTGTTACAGCGTCGGTTACAGTTAATTCACTGCCCATTGTACCGCCGATCACCATTGCCCCGGCCGGTAATATTTGTTTGAACGCCCGCTACCAAAATTTCGGTATAGACAATGTGAATGCTCAGGAAACATACAATTGGTCAGCAACTAATGCGGTTATCGATAGCCAGTGGGAGCCTACACATCAGTACTGTCTTGTCAGCTTTATAGATGCTGTCGGATCAAGTACTATAACACTTACCGTTGATTCTGCAGGTTGTCCCAATCAAAAATATGATACCATTACGGTAAGATCAGCAGGGAGCAACGATAATATCCAGGTGTACTATTATAATGACTATCTTGTCTGCGTCGGTGCTGTGGACTCAGTGGGCTACCAATGGGGATGCGATTCTGCAAACCTTCATGCGGACACATTCAAAAACGAAACACATCAAAGCTATTTTGCAGGGCCAAATAAACCTGAGAATGCACCCTATTATTGGGTGATGACCACAGAGGCGGGTGGATGTTATCAGAAAACATACTATAACCAACCTTTTCCAAGAAATGCCAACCCTGGCAACATGGCTGCTGAAAGCGGAATGCAGCTGTACCCCAACCCTGCGCAAAGCAGTATTACTGTTGAATTGCCGGACACTACAGGCGCAATGCTGGAAATTTTTGATATGCTGGGCCAAAAGGTGACCGCAATTTCTGCCACTCAAACTGTTACCGGGGTGGATGTGGCGCGCCTTGCCCCGGGGCATTACCTGCTGGTATGGCGCAGCAATGGAATAAAAATGGCAACAGCCCAATTTATTAAAGACTAGGTTTTAAAAAAGCTGAACAAATGAGAAAGATATTTTTTTTAGCAATCGCGATATCTGCCACTGCTTCCTGTTTTGCGCAAGGTGTACAGCCTGGTTATAACGCCAATACCGGGGAGTATGATCTGGTGCCCATAAAGATCAAAAATGCCGATGAGCACTCCCCGCGCATTTGCGTGGATGCCAATTTCAGGGCGGGGACTTTTGGCCAAAGTTCGTTGATGCCGGTCAGTCCTCAAACAGCGTATGATAGCGCAGTGGCCAGAAAGACCACATTCCCGGTAACCATGACTGGCAAAAGCTCAATGACGGGGAACCTTCAGGTAGGGTATTTTTTCGGGAAGGAGCATATGATAGGCGTTGGTATCGGAGTCATGGTCACCAGCCAAAAAGGGAGTCTCAAGATGGATTCTTTCCATGTAGAATATCAGGCCTTCGATCATTTCGATAGTAAAACCAATGCTTTCCGGCAGATAATCGTATCCAATAATCCAATCAATGAAAACTTTACAACCACCAATCTCAGCATCCCATTGTTGCTGAAGTTCAAGCACCAGTTTCCGCATTCAAAACTCGGTATTTCTGCGGACGCAGGGCCATTTCTAAACATCAATGTGCATAACACCTATAGCAATAACACGGCTTCATTTGATTATGAAGCATCTTACAATGTTACGAGCGATAATAACTCGGCATTTTATAGCAGCCCAAACTTGTCCAATACAGCATGGAACATAACCCGCAGCAATTATAATAACGATACAGCTTATTTTACCAGCCTGAGAAACAACGGATTCAATGTAGGTCTGAATCAAAAGACAAAGCTAGCCCAACAAAGCGGACCTGCAAAAACTTTCAACGCAATAGGCTATGGTGCCATGCTGCAGGCCGCCCTTACTTACCAATTAAGCTATCATATAGCAGTAAACATTGGCGGCTACTTTATGTACCAGGAGGCCGGAAATACAGGAAATGACAGTTTCCATGTTACAGATAAGGTGGGCACTTATCATTCTTTGTTAGGAGGAATAAAAAGCCTGGCAACCACTTCCATTGGCGGCACTATCGGGGTACGGTTTTCCCTGGGCAGTGATAAAGACAGGGACGGCGATGGCATACCTGATAAGATAGACAAATGTCCGTTAAAGCCCGGCCCAAAGATATTTAACGGGTGCCCGGATTCCGACCATGACGGCATTCCCGACAATGAAGATGGCTGCCCTACCCAGCCCGGCCCGGCGCGCAATAATGGCTGCCCTATCCCTAAACAAGGCTAATATTACTTCGTCCAAACACAAATTGCAAGCTGCACTCTGCCTCTGCTAACTGCCTATTGATAATAAGCCGTATAAAAACTCGCATAAGGCATCGCCAGTTTATCGGCATACATCTTTCGATAGTTGGAGGCGCTGATGACGAACGTTTTTATCTCACCCGGTATAAAATCGTGCATCACCGTTGACTCTTTAAGGTCTCTCATGTATAGCTTGGCAGAGTCTGCATTCACAAATTTCTTGATCACGAGCACTATCTGGTCGCCGCTATACATGTCCAGCACCATATCGAGGTTAGCTGTTGGGTACATGCTGGAATCGAAAGATTTTATCCGCTGCTTCAGCGGTGCAGTCTTTGAATCAAGCCCCGGCACTACCAGTATCACGTAATGCTGGCTATCCGCATGGTAAGAATACATCTCCGGTATTGGCGGAGGTGGTGGTGGCGGAGGTGGTGGCGGCGTGGCCGGTTTAACCTCTTTTTTTACTGCAGCTACGGCAGGCGTTTCTTCTTTAGGTGGCCAGTCCTTCACCCACGATGGTTGCCCGCCGTTGCGCACCTCGCCTATATACTCTTTCACCGCTGTAGCCCAGCCAATAAGCGTATCACCGGTATAGCTGCGCATGAACTTACCTATCAGGGAATCAGCCCCATTGTAATCGCCCATGCCGGCATGGCCCATAGCCTCGGCAAGATCAAAGCGCTTTTTGAACACCGGGTTATCGTACTGTTCTCTGGCTGTCTTTATATGTTCCAGCGCGTCCGGGTATTTATGCTGCATCAGCAAGCCATACGTTTCATCATAGTAAGCGGCAACAGGTATGCCATTCGAGACAACCTTAGTAGCCTTTGTTTCCTTTTGTTTGGGGCGCAGGTTGGCAGCATATTGAGACTGCGGGTATTTGACCAGCAGTTCCTCACTGTACTTCTGGGCTTTGTCCAGGTCGTTTTGCTTCAGAGCCACCTCGTAACGCAGGTACAGCTCTTCTTCCTTCTGGTTATGTTCCGGGTAGCGGCTATCCAGCGTATCGAGTGTATGAATGGCCATCTTGTAATCTTCAAGTTGCTTAAAATAAGCCTTGGCAAGTAGTATGTAAGCGCGCTGCTCCAGCTTCACAGCCAGCGCTTTTTGCTGCGGCGTATTGGGTATTTTTGCGATCAGGCTCTCCTCAGTAGGCAGGCCGTTATCTGTTTTGCCTGCCCCTGCGCCATCATCATCCAAGCCATCAGTCCCTGCCAGTGCATTGCCCGAAGCCCGGCGCCAGTTATCCGTCAGCGGCCTGTTGCCCCACTTCTTCTTAAAGTCAGTACTGCCCTGCTGCATCAATGTAGGATTGGCAAAGTACCAGGTTGCCTCTGCCGTGTTATCTCCGTTCTCAGTCTCAATAGCCTTGAGGCTGTTCACCCCGGCATTCTCTGCATTTTCAATACTATCGTCCAGGTGCTGCTCCAGCTCCCGCAAGTAGGCCCGCACCACTTGCAATTGCTCTTTGCGGCTAAGTGCTGAAAGTGCCAGCAGGCTATCCTGCTCTGTTATTACCGCAGTAGGAGCTGAGACTTCCTTTAATCCTTTGCTCCTTTGTATCGCAGTCAAAATCGATTTATCCTTCGGCACTGCCGATGAATATTTGGAAGCGCTGTCATATGCATCCCTGGCATCGGGGTAGCGGGAAGATGAGTAATACACATCCCCCAAAGCCGCAAACGATAGTGCTTTCTGCTTTTTGGTAGCCTTAGGCGTATTGATGCTCTTGGTAAGGTATTTTACGGCCTCATCATTTTTTTCCGCCTTCACTGCCAGCATGCCCAACACAAAATAAACCTGATCGTAGTAGCTCACATACTTGCCATCATTCAGCACACGCTTTAGCGGCGTCATAGCGTTTGCAACATCTTCACCCGCGAGCAGCTTGTTGTATGCAATGTACTTGCGGCTGTAAAAGTCCATTTCTATTTTCGGGTAGTAGGTGAGCACCTTTTCAAAGCTCTTTGCCGCCTCAGCATACTGGTCCATGTTTTGCAGTAGCTGCCCGTTAAGGAACGCGGCGCGCAAGCGGAGCCAGTTTGGAAGATTGTTGTCCTCTGCGGCAATAGTCAACTGCGCAGATGCTGCTACATCATTTTTCTCAGTGAGGAAAGCAAATGCTTTCTCAATAGCAAGCCTCCCTTTGAGGTTTTCCGGGAGCTTGACATCCGACTCCAGGAGGGAAAGCACAGACTCTCCGTTCTCTACATGCTGAGATTCGGTATAAGTACGCGCCAGCCAAAGGATAGACTCGTTGTGAACCGACTTATGCTTCAGGAAGTCCAGTTTTGATTGCTTATCCTCTTCAAGTATAGATGGCGCTTCTTTTTTATTCGCATATCCATAGCCATTTTTTTGCGCTTTCTTCTTCGCTGCGGCTTCATCACTGCTGATGATATAGCGGAAAGCAATAGCGGCATTATCGTACTTGCCTTTGTAGTAATACGCCTCGCCCAGTAGCAGATACAGGTCGTTAGACCATTTCACGCGCGGGTCATGTATCTGTATGCCCACCGATACTTTGTGCACGATACTATCCATGTCTGCAGACATCATGGAGGAATCCCGGTTCGGATCGAACGGGTACAGGCCAATGAGGGAATCGTAGTTCTCCTTTCGACTTCGCTGCATGTTCTGCAGCGCCTCCTCCATTTTCTTATTAGCGTTATAATAGTAATTATAATGGGTAAATGAGTTTTGTGTCACCCTCCTTACTGGCGACCATTTCTTTTTCAGCATCGACTTGTTAGACCACGCCTCATGCTTTTGCTTCATTTTTATCTCCAGCTTCAGCTTCAGCGCGTCCTCCTTCTTTTTCTCCTTCGCCTTTGCCAGTTTTTCTTTATTTGCCTTTATACGGGCTAGGCTGTCCGTCCGGTTCTTTCGCACGGTCTTTAAGCTGTCGGTATATTTAGTACGCACTATCTTGGTGCTGTCCATGATATGCTTGCGTGATATTTTCGCACTGTCCAGCGAGTGTTTGCGCACTGCAGCCACACTATCCCTGAATTGCTGCTGCGAGGTTTTTATGCTATCCATTCGCTCATGCTTTACCAGGGCAACGCTATCGGCATAACGCTTGCTGGCTCTGTATTTTTTTATTTTTGCAAGGCTGTCCATCCTGTGCTTCTGCACAGTCTTAATACTGTCTGTACGGGCTTTTCTCAAGGCCGCCAGGCTATCGGTAAGCTGCTTGCGGGCGGTAGTCAACGAGTCCATATGCGACTGGCGGGCGTTCTTTATTCCATTGGCCTTTGCAGTGCGGGCACGGGTCACACTGTCTTTATAGTGCTTGCTGTCGTGGTACTTGCGTATGGCTGCCGTGCTGTCGGTAATGTGTTTGCGTGTAGCCTGCAGACTATCGGTTTTGTGCTTGCGAGCGGCGGCTGTGCTATCGGTAATGCGGGCGCGGGCATCCCGTGCGCTGTCCAAATTATGAGTACGGGCGGTCTTTGCACTATCTGCCTGGTGCTGGTGTAATTGACGGATACTATCTGCGGAATTGGCACGGGCTTCCCTAAGGCTGTCGGGGTTGCCTTTGTGCGAGGTGTCGGCCTGCTCATCCAAATCATCATCTCCCACGTCGCTGAAACGGACGACGTGGGAATAAGTGAGGCCATTGAACAGAAAAAAACCTAATACAATAAATAATATTAACCTAAACTTCAATGCGACTCTCTTTTTCTCTCTAATAGAACGTAAATACTACAATAATATTATATAAATCCCGCCTAAAGAGAATATTATTACCCCAACCCTTCAAAAATAGTCAAAAAAGGAAACCTAACCACTCTCGTATGACCATAAATTAACAAAACACTTCCCTATTTTGCCGTGTATTCCTGATAATTTAGAGCTATTAAAAAAACTTTTTGTACGTAAACGTAGAAACGGCATAAAAATTGCGTTAAAATGATAAAAAAAACGGATCAAAACCCAAATATGATGCGGTACGCAAGCCTTGCTACGCAATGGATGGCAATGATGCTGCTAGGGGTATGGGCTGGGTACAAACTTGATAAAAAATTAAATTGGAAGTTGCCTTTATTTTTAATTTTATTCCCCTTAATTTCATTGGCGGTATCGCTCTGGCAACTGATCCGGGAGCTGAACAAACCACAAAAATGAGGAAGAAGTTTATCATACTAACGGTGGTTATTTTCATCTTGCTAAGTGGGCTGTTCATGTGTATGCATTTTTATATGCCGGGATACCAGGTGTATGCGCTGGAAACGGGCAATGTGATCATGGCAGTTCTTTCGTTGAGCAGTTACCTGATGGTACAAAAAAGCCTTAGCAATAATCCGCAGGCATTTGTGCGCGGTGTATCAGGTGCGTCGTTTTTAAAGTTGATGGCGTGCATGGTATCAATATTAGTGTATGTGTTGCTCAACCGGTCGCACATACATAAGCCAAGTGTGTTTATCTTATTTGGCATTTATGCAGTTTACACGATTATGGAAACAATATTGTTGTCGAAATTAGTAAGAGAGTAGGTTATGAAAAAGCAGGAAGCATCAATCTCGTTTTTAGAACAGTTTTTGCCACGTGGAGCGTTTGAGCAAATTGAACCTTTTTTCAGGTCACACACTATTCACCTCACACTCACGCATGAGCGCAGGAGCGTGCTTGGCGATTACCGGCATCCCACTGCGGATGCGCCTTATCACCGTATCAGCATCAACGCCACATTAAACCCATACAGCTTTCTGATCACGCTGCTGCATGAGCTGGCGCACCTATATACATTCGTACACTTTGAACATAAAGCACCGCCGCATGGCAAAGAGTGGAAGACACAGTTCCGCCATATCCTGATACCGTTTATGGGCAAGCGTTTCTTTCCCGGCGATGTGGAGAAAGCCCTGTATGCATATCTTCACAACCCGGCTGCGAGCACTTGTACTGATGCGCATTTATACAAAGCATTATATCGTTATGATGAACACAAGCCAGGCTTTAAACTTGTTGATGACCTGGACACCAATCAATATTTTGAAACTGAGGACGGGCAAGTATATCAGAAATTAGAAAAGCTACGCACCCGCACACGTTGCCGCAACCTGAACAGCGGCAGGGTATATTTCTTCCAGGGAATAGTGGAAGTAAAAGCGATCCGGAAGAAATATACGGTGGATGTCTAAGCTACCATATAGTTGCATAACTTGAACAACACTCTTGCTCCCACAATGGCATCAATGCCATCGCCTATGTGATCGCCGCTGGATACTTCGTTGAGGTCGAAACCGATTATCTCCCTCCCGGATGCATGAAGCATTTTGAAGAGATAAAATATCTGCTCTGTCTCAAAACCGCCAGGAACGGGAGTTCCGGTGTTGGGGCATAGTTTTGGGTCAAGGCCGTCAATGTCGAAACTGATATATACCTTTTGAGGAAGCGCATCAACTACCTGTTTGCATATATCTTTCCATAGCGCACCTTCATATTGCTGCTCTTTGATGTCTTTGTCGAAGAAGGTAGTAATGCGGCCATTGCTATTGGTAATAATGTCCAGCTCTTCATTGCAGTAATCACGGATACCCACCTGCACCAGTTGCTTCACCTGCGGTATCTGTTGCAGCACATTGAACATAATGGATGCATGGGAGTAAGTAAACCCTTCATACGCATCGCGCAGGTCTGCGTGAGCATCTACCTGCAGTATGCCAAACTCGCTATGCATATCCGACAGCGCCTTAATAAAACCCAATGGCGTACTGTGATCACCTCCAATAAGGCCCACTTTTTTCCCCTTCTTAAGCAGGTTGGAGGTCATTTCATAAACCCAGTCGAGCAGCAACTTACCGCCATCATTTATTTCATTCAGCTTCTCAGCAAGCTGTTCATTCTCAGCCACGGCGCCCCCATCTATCATGTTGGATATGATGAGCTCTGCACATTGGCGCAGGTAGTCACTTTTAATACGGATGTTCTTATCGACTGGCTGCATGTAAAAACCCTTCTTCCAGCCGTCATTTACGTCAGGGTCAAAAAGGTCAACCTGCATCGCTGCATTGAAAATATTTTCAGGGCCACGGGATGTGCCGCGCCGGTAAGAAACGGTAACCTCCCAAGGCACAGGCAGTAGCACCAACTGCGCCTCTTCTTCAGTAAAAGGGAGGCCAAATATATTGTTCGATTTCAGCCCAACGGAATTGGGATCAAAGTTTGAAAGGTCAGACATGGCGCAAAAGTAAAGATCTCTCGCAAAGGCGCAAAGCTCGCAATTCTTTATTTCGTTTTTAAGACCGCAAAGCGCAAAGACCTCTCACCAGCCCTCTCCAAAGGAGCGGGTGAAGTAGAATAAATGATGGCAGCTTATTTCGCAAACATAGGATACCAGGCGTGAATGATTTTAAGCTAAAGCGCGTGAGTTTATTGTTTTCCTTCCCTGCCTGAATGATTTAATTGTCTAAACGAAGTAATTAATCAAAGATACCCGATACAATCCGGGCTTCCGCAATTGCACTTTACTTTTCCATCATGATGTGTGGGGCCGTAATTGCAGGTCAATTCTTCGCCTCGCCGTATATCTCTTAATGCATAGAACTCAACATGAAAACCATTCACCCGCATATAGGTATTTGGGCCGCAAGAATGGTTGACGTACCGCAGATCATTTCCATTTATGGATGCATCAATCGCCATACCATTCCATAGCTCTACAATCGCAATAGATTCATTGCCTAATTGTTTTGCCTTTTGCCGCGCCGCCCTTTTCGTTATTATTGTTCCACCCAACGACCCAATTTTTTTTCGGGCGGGTATATAAGCACCTGCATACACCCCCATCCCTTGTATCTTGCTTTTAGCAACCTTTACCGGGTAGAAGACAAAGAATTTATTTTCCATTACCTATTATCGATCGTTATAAAAATCTAAGGTACAGAATCATTTGAAGGTCATTATATGTTTCATGAAGATGTCCGGCGAAGCCGTGTAAAAACAGGCAATCATTTCATTACACCGACTCCTTGAATACTTCATTTTTCCTGGCCTCATCAACAGAATGTGATGCACCGAGATTACCATCACGTTCAGACAGGTCGCTTAATTTGCTATAGAATTTTTTCAGCACTCTCAGTTCTTCTTCTGTCATATCCTCAATGTTCAGTACACGGTTACTCGCTCCCTTTGTTGCGGCTATCAGCTCGTTCAGCTTTATTTGCAAAGCGAGCGTATCCTTGTTCTGCGCCTGCTGGATCACGAAAACCATCAGGAATGTAATAACGGTGGTGCCGGTGTTTATAACTAGTTGCCATGTATCTGAAAAATGAAAGAAGGGGCCGGAAGTAGCCCAGACAAGCACTATGGCAAAAGCGCCTATAAATGCGGCCGAACTGCCGGTGACCTTTGATGCTGAATTTGAGAACCTATCAAATAGCGTTGAAACTGTGTGCTCCTTTGTCATAAATTATTTTTTGAACCGTTATGAAAAATCTCCCTTTTTATAATCGCTAACATATTGCTTGTAGTTCTGCTGTAGCGTTTGCGCATATTTGACAGCATATTTCAAAACAACTTCCTGCCATTGCATATTCTCACCATAGGCAATAAGCTCATCTGCTACCGATGCACCCTGCCTGCCTGAACTCCTTAGCTGAGAGGAGGCTGTAAGGATAGCCATATCATCTATCACCTGGTATATATCCCGGTAGCGCTCTTTGATAAGATTGAAATTGATACTGTCCTTCTCGGGCTGCATCTCCTGTATAAGATAAGGCTCGTCTTTAAAAATGCTATAGCTCAGCAGCGCCGGCGGAATATTTTGCATTCTTTGCTGCACCGCCACAACCCGCGCCGCTTCCGATTCCCAATGAGGTTGCGGAATAGTGACATAAGGCGCCAGCGATGACGCCCTTGATTGCTTCATGTCAACGAGCAGATATTTATCCTTTGTATTTACGCTTTTCAGCAGGAAGGCATATCTCTTCAAGCCCACACTGCCTGTACCGGCTAGTCTGAACACGGAATCTATGACCTTGTAATTATACGGGCCATCGTGGCTGTACATGATCCACTCCGTGATGTGGTGTTCCAGTTCTCTCTTTAGTGATTTCTCGATCTCAAAATGCCTGGGATCATCGAGGAGAATGGATAGCTCATCCTTATTTTTCTGCGTGCGCTTCTGCAGCAACTCCTTTTTCTTTCGTTTGCTTACTGCAGTTAAAAAAGTGCAGACAATCCCTTTGGCGGTCTTTCTTTCGATATAGTATGGCTTGCCTTTGCTCAAAATAGCGGAATACGTCTTCAGAAACAACTGCGCCATCCGATGCGCCTTTTCATCTTCTATCTTCAATGACTTGAATGCGATCAAGATGCTCGTAACGATCCTGACGAGCTCCCATGATGCCGGGGGCGAGTATGCTCTCATCAAAATCATTGAGGTCGAAATAGACCAGGCGGTTATCGCCTTTATAGCTCCCGAAATTTTCCAAGTGCAGATCACCGCATATCCACGTAAGCGGCGCTGGCGGTATGGTGTTGGTTTTGCTGAGGTCTTCATAAAATAAATGACAGGTACCTCTGAAAAAACGGAACATATTTTCCGTCATCAGTTTATATTTTATCTGCACCATATCTGGCAGCAGACCTTTATTGAACTCCCGTATTCTTTGCGAGGGTGATCTCATTAATGGATTTTTAGTTTAACCGGTTATCTTCCGCTTCCGGAAACTTTTGCAATTACAAAAATGATTATTGCGACTACCAGGACTACGAGAAATATTCCCACCCCTACCCCTGCTTTAAAAATACCGCCTATCACAGCACAACTGCTCAATGAAAGGATAAAGCCACTTAAAACTAACAATGACAACTTTTTCATAATGTGCATTTTAAAGTTTAAAAATATTTATTGAACAATATAAAACTATGCCAACACTGTATATCGATCATAAAAAGTGGGCTGTCTCAGGAGTAGAGACAGCCCACTTAAATACTCAATCCGTAAAATTATCTATTGCGCCACCATGAAGTGGAATACGTAGCGTTTATCGCCCATACTCACGTTCATAATATACATGCCGTTAGCCAGTGTATTGCCGAGGTTCACTTTCTGGTTCATGACGCCATTATGGACTGTAACATTGCTATTGTAGATCACCTGCCCAAGCATGTCGGTCACTTCCAAAGTCACCTCCGCATCATTGGCACTGCCTAACAGTCCATTGATAAAGAACTCACCCTTGTTAGGGTTCGGAACTAACCGAAGGTTTGCATCGCCGATCACTACAGCCGTTACACCAAGGTTATTAACAGTAATACCGACAGTTTCGGAATCTGATAGATTGCAACCGTTTGTGCCGGTAACTACGCAGGTTAATGAATCACCATTGTTGAACGTGTGGATATATACCGAATCGGTTGCCCCCGCAATCGGTGAATGATCCAGCATCCATTGATAAGTTACCGGGCCACCAATCACCAGATGTGCGGTCAATGTATCCACATCGCCGGTATTGATGGTCAGGCCAGGTGCTGCAGTTATGTTTACTATTGGCGCTACGCTAACACCCACGTGCATTATCACCGAGCTTATCGCTGTATCTATAGTGAGGCATGGATAGTTACTGATTACCTCTACCCCTACAGAATCCCCGGTTGCCGGCGTGTATGCGTAACTGGCTCCACTGCCAACGACTACCGCTCCATTAACACTCCAAACATAAGTAGGAGATGCCCCTCCGAATGCAGGAGTAGCGGTAAACGCAACCACCGTTCCAGCGCAAACTGTAGTGCCAGGGTCCACGGAAATAGTAACACCCGGTGTAGCATGCTCCAGCACAGTCATTGTATCACTGGCTGATACGGTATCGGGCACCGCACAAGCAGCGCTGCTTATCATCGTCACTTCAACTATATCGCCGCTTGCAGGTGTATAATTATAAGTGCTGGCCGTAGCTCCTGCAATAGCAGTAGTATTTACCGACCATGAATAAACCGGAGCTCCACCTCCATTTACCCCGGTCGCAGTAAACGTAACCGCACTGCCTGAGCATGAAGTATCGCCGATACCGGTAGCAACCGTGACAGAAGGAGTAACCATTGCTATAACTGTGATAACTGCGCTGTCCGCCATATTGCTGCTGCATCCGGATGAAGCATTAGCGGCCGAGACCGTGTAGGTGCCGCCAGCGGCAAGCAGGCCGAAATCAAGTGGTGTTGATCCGGTACCTGGGAAAACACCAACAAATACACCATCGTTATACAAAGTGTAGTTGACACCGTTCTCCGAAACATCGAGGAAAATGTGCTCGCCATCGCCGGTTGCGCAATAAGAGCCGCCACCCGAAACGTGTCCGATTGCTGGCGTCAGGTTCATAGTCACGGCAAGGGTACCGGACATATTCCTGAGGCAACCAGTAATATTATTGCTGGCACCTACAGTGTAAGTGCCTGCAGGGAATGTACCGAAACTAAATGCTCCAGGGACGCCTATCATGGATGCTACAGAAGCTCCGGCATTGTACAATGTATAAGTGATCCCCGTATCAGAACCACTCAAGCCTATAGCTACGCCAGCGTCAACGGAACAATAAGAGCTGGTACCTGTTACGGAGTAAACGGCAGGGGCAGGATTCATAATGATCACCGCGCTGTCTGCCATAATGCTGCTACACCCTGTAACGGTATAGCTAGCGGTAACGGTATAAGTACCTGCGGCTGTTTGCAGGCCGAAATCAAGCACGCCTCCGGTTCCCGGCGCTGAAGTAATAAGCGTAGCTCCGTTATACAGTTTATAAACAGCTGCGGTTTCGGACGAGCTCAATTGAATGTCAACACCTCCCGTACCTTCACAATAGGTACCACCACCCGAAACACTGCCAACCGCAGGTGCCGGATTCATAGTAACAACCGGTGTACCAGACATAGGTATTGCACATGCTGTAATGTTATTAATTGCGAAAACGGTAATAGTACCTTCTGTTGTATCAAGGCCCAAATCGAGCGGGGAACCTGTTCCCAACGTTACCGTGCTTCCCAATCCAACGAACATGCGGTAACTAACGCCGGTGTCAGAGCCACTCAGGCTATTGTCCACACCGGTGGTACCCGCGCAATACGGACCGCCACCAATGACATTATAAACATGCGGCAGCGAATCAACAATAACACGTGCGCTGTCTGCCATAGCGCTATGGCAGCCAGTATGTATATTCGTGCCCGTTGCGAAATATGTGCCTGGTGCAACCTCTGAACCAAAATTAAATGCGGACCCTAAGCCTATAACAGCACTGCCGGTTGGCGAAGCACCAAGATATAATTGATAGCTTACTCCGGTGTCAGACCCGCTAAGCGAAACTGTAATGCCGCCTGTACCGAAACAGTATGCTGTATCGCTTTCCATCACAGAAAAAATATCAGGCAATGCATTTACGGTCACTGTAACTCCGCCGGTCATCCCAACATTGCATAATGTTGAAGTATTTGTAGCGAGCACGGTGTATGTACCGTTGGTTGTTTGAAGCCCGAAATCCAAGGCACTGCCTGTGCCCGCCTTAATCCCTAAGCCAGTTGAACCATTATATAACTGGTAGCTGATCCCTGATTCGGACCCATCAAGGCCAACGTGAACGCCCGTATCTGATGCACAGAAACTACCGCCGCCGGTGACATTAAATGCAGCAGGCAATGGGTTAACTGTGGCAATTGTAGTATAAGATGCAGTACATGCCGAGCCCGAGCCGTTGCTGACAACAACCGTATATTGCCCGGAAGCGGATGTTGTTGCACCTGGTACACTGGCATTGGCACTGGCAGCATTAGTGATCGCTACCGGCCCTGTCCATGAATATGACGTAACATTTGCCGCACCGTTTGCGGTAAGATCAAGCGTAGAACCGGCGCATATCGCGCTGTTATTCGTTGCATTAACCAGTGTAGGAACCGCATTGACCGAAACCGTTATAAAGTACGGAATTGAGGGCTGGCAACCTGGCTGGGTGCTGCCATCAGATACAGTTAATGTATAGATGGAAGTAGCAGACGGTGCAGCCGTTGGGTTTGCAATACTTGTTGAAGAGAGCGCAGCACCCGCCCATGTAAACTGCGTTGCACCGCCAGATGGGTTAGCAAGGAGATTCACAGTTCCACCAACACATATTGGCCCATTGCCTGAAGGACTGGCAGCTGGTGTGGGATTTACACTAACGGTAGTATAATATTGGGTATTAGGGAAACAGCCCGGCTGGATGGTGCCATCAGATACAGTAAGCGTATAAGTGCTGGTACCTGTTGGCGTAGCGGTAGGGTTAGCATTCGTTGTGGAAGACAGGTTCGGACCTGCCCATGAGTAGGCGCTTGCGCCACCGGATGCACCTGCTGAGAGCGTTACGGTTCCGCCATTACAGATATAGCCGTTATTGCCGGGAGCAGCCACCGGTGTTGGGTTCACACTAACAGTCGTTGTGAGCTGCGTCAGTGGCGAGCAGCCCGAATGGCCGCTGCCATCCGTTACCATGAGCGTATAAGTAGTGGTTGCTGTTGGTGTGGCAGTTGTTACGTCTGCCGATGTGCTGCCAGTAATATTCGCGCCGGTCCAGGCGAATGTGCTTGCGCCATTTGCTTCGTTTGCGGTAAGCGTTACAATTCCGCCAATGCAGATGTAACCGTTGTTTGCAGGCAAAGCTGACGGCACCGGATTTACCGAAACAGTAGTAGTTAGCTGCAATACACAACCTGGCTGTGTGCTGCCATTCGATACAGTGAGTGTATAAGTGCTGGTAGCCGTTGGCGCTGCACTGGTGATATCAGATGCAGGAGAACCGGTGATATTGGGGCCGACCCATGAGAATGTAGTTGCGCTGCCGCCCTCATTCGCATTGAGCACGACGGCACCTCCATTGCAGATATACCCGTTGTTCGAGGGTGCTGCTGTTGGCGCATCAGCAACAGCTACTGTAGTAAAATATGATGTTGACGGAGCACAGCCGGACCGAGTACTGCCATCAGAAACAGTCAGTGTATAGGTAGTAGTAACTGTAGGCGTAGCAGTGGTGCTTACTCCTGACCCAGACAAGAGGCCATCTCCACTCCAGGTAAATGAAGTCGCGCCGCCACCGGGGTTGGCAGAAAGTATTACCGTGCCACCATTGCAGATATAACCGTTATTGGTTGGCGCTGCAACGGGAGTTGGATTTACAGAAACGGTAGTAAAATATTGGATCGCCGATGTGCAGCCGGAAAGGCCGCTGCCATCTGACACCGTAAGTGAATAAGTAGCAGTAGCGGCAGGCATAGCAGTAGTGGTTACGCCCGAAGTTGAAGCAAGGCCGGGGCCGCTCCAGGCAAATACGGTAGCTCCTCCTGAAGGATTTGCAGACAGATTCACGGTGCCGCCCATACATATATATCCATCATTGGAAGGCGCGGCGGCTGGCGCGGCGCTTACCGTAAACGTACCTGTATTGTTTGACAACACAGCACTATTACAACCGGACGCATTTTGGATGGATGTTATGGTGACTGTTGTAGATCCTATTCCGGAGAGGTCAGATGAAGGGATGGTGAATGTCCCGCTGCTTGCCCCCATAGTAAGTATAGCGGTATGGCCAACGGCGGTATTAGCTCCATCAAGATCATAAGTTGCAGTAAATGTAGCCGTTCCTAAAGATTCAGAATTAACCGTCACATCTGTGCTTGCCCCGACGCAAATTGACGGAACTGTTGGCGATGAAAAATCAGAAATATCGGGCGGGATGTTCACCGTCAAAACGTCTGTGTTTACAACAGTGCTGCCGGGGCGGCCGGGCGCAGAGGCAGTTAAAGTATAAAAACCGGCATCAGCAAAAGCAACAGAAGGAATATTTGTGCTTTCAGATGAAACAGAAGCAATATCCCCTGTAACAGGTCCATCCCATGAATAAACAACACCAACGCCATCCCCTGAATCACCGCCTGTCAACGTCACATTATCACCTACACAAGCCGTAGTGGGCGATACACTTGCGGTAACGGTAGTCGGCAATACATTTACGGACAAGACTCCGGTTGCGGCAAACACATTGCCGGAACAGCCCGGCGCAGTGGCCGTTAAAGTATAACTGCCCGCATCAGCCAAGGCTGCAGATGCGATGTCGGTAGTTTCGGACGAAACAGAAGTAATATCAGCCGCACCAGGCCCGGTCCATGAATAAAGCACCCCTACCCCATCTCCGGAATCACCGCCGAAAAGTGTTACATCGCTGCCTACACAAGCGGGATTAGGTAATAAATCGGCAGTAACAACCGTTGGCAACATATTGACAAGAAGGAAGTCTGTAGTCCCAAAGCTGGCACCCGAACAGCCCGGCGCTGTTGCGGTTAAAGTATATGCACCCTCATCTTCAAGTGAAGCAGCGGCTATACCCGTATTCTCTGAAGCAGCGGATAAAATATCTCCGCTTACCGGGCCGGTCCAGGTATAAATTACCCCAATACCATCTCCGGAATCACCGCCGAAAAGTGATATGCCACTACCGACACATGCCGGCGTAGGCGATACGCTTGCAGTAACCAAAGACGGTAAAACATTCACTGTCAGCGCTGACGAAACGCCGATTGTGCTGCCTGAACATGCGGGAGCTGTTGCGGTTAAGGTATATACACCCGCATCGCCGGGAACAACGGAAGCAATTATCGCAGTTTCAGACAACGCGCCTATAATGTCGCCTGTTACAGGCCCGGTCCATGAGTAATTAACCCCGGCGCCATCGCCTGAATCGCCGCCTAAAAGTGTTATGTTATCACCCTGGCAGGCAGTTGTAGCCGAAACACTTGCGGTAACTGTCGTTGGCAGTTTATTTACTGTTTGTGGTAAAGAAACTCCTGTAACGGGAGCACAGCCAGCCGCTGTGACAGTTAAAGAGTAACTGCCGGCATCGCTGACTGTAGCGGTATTTATAGTTGTATTTATTGACGATGGATCGCTTATGTCCCCGGTTACGGGGCCAGTCCAAGAATACGAAAGTGAAGTGCCGTCAGTTACATTGCCAGTGAGGGTGATCAGGTCCCCGGCGCAAACTGTTGTTGGTGAAGTTGCGGGAGCTACAGACGAAGGTTGCGAATTCAATACCAATGGCACTGAACTGACTGCTGTATTAGTACCAGCACATCCTGCCACGGTAGCGCTTATGGTATATGCCCCGGCATCTCCAGCTGAAAGCGGGTTTACACTGGCAGTTGTCAACGAGTTTGGATTGGTAATATCTGAGCCGCCTGGGCCGGCCCATGAATATACAACAGGACCGAGCCCTGCTGTGCTTATCGTTGCCGCCAGCGTCATGCTGCCGCCTATACAGGCAGGGTTGGTTGTTTCTGTGACATCTGTGAACACCGGGAGTTGGTTGACATCTAGCGATGTTGTTACAGCAGTCGTGTTGCCGCAGGCATTGGTCGCTGTTAATGTATAAACACCGGCATTAAGCGCAGTTACACTAGACACTTCGGTACTTACTGTTGTGGTGGAAGTCATCGCTGCGCCGCCTGTGGGGCCTGCCCATGAATAACTGTCGGCTCCGGTTGCAGCACCATTGAGCGTAAGGCTGTTGCCAACACACAATGGAGTTGACGACAGGCTGGCTGTTACCAGTGTGGGTGCTGAGTTTACCACCATGGGGCTTGTACTCGGCATACTGGAAGTGCCTGCGCATCCTGCAACGGTAGCGCTTATTGTATATATGCCAGCATTGCCTGCGGCTAAAGAGTTTACACTTGCTGTTGTCAGAGATGTTGGGTTAGTGATCGCCGTACCGCCCGGGCTTGTCCAGTTATAGACAATAGGCCCGGAACCAGCTGAGCTCACTGTAGCAGCAAGTACCATACTGCCACCTATACATCCCGGGTTAGGGTTTTCAGTAACACCAGAGAACGAAGGCAGTTGGTTTACCACCATAGCACTCGTGCTCGTCATACTCGCCGTGCCAACACATCCGGCGACAGTGGCACTGATCGTATATACCCCGGCATTGCCTGCGGCCAACGAGTTTACGCTTGCTGTTGTGAGAGATGTCGGGTTGGTGATCGCAGTGCCGCCCGGGCTCGTCCAGCTATAGGCTATAGGCCCGGCGCCGGCTGTGCTGGTTGTAGCAGCTAGCACCATGCTGCCGCCTATGCAGCCTGGGTTCGGGGTTTCAGTAGCACTGGTAAAAGTTGGCAGTTGGTTTACCACCATAGCACTCGTGCTCGTCATACTCGCAGTGCCGACACATCCGGCAACGGTTGCATTTATGGTATATACCCCGGCATTACCTGCGGCCAGAGGATTTACACTGGCTGTAGTTAAAGAAGCCGGATTGGTAATAGCTGTGCCACCCGGGCTAAGCCAGGAATATACTATCGGCCCCGCGCCTGCTGCACTTGTTGTTGCGGCAAGCAGAATACTGCTTCCTATGCAGCCGGGATTCGGGGTTTCAGTAACACCGGTAAACGTCGGCAATTGGTTTACTACCATAGCGCTTGTGCTGGTCATAGTGGCGGTGCCAGCACAGCCCGCAACGGTGGCGCTTATCGTATATATGCCAGCATTTCCTGAGGCCAGTGGGTTTACACTTGCAAGCGTCAAAGATGTAGGGTTAGTTATTCCGGTGCCTCCCGGCCCTGTCCATGTATAGACAATAGGCCCCGAGCCTGCCGTACTCGTAGTGGCTGCTAGTGCCATGCTGCTGCCTATGCAACCCGGATTGGGTGTTTCTGTCACTCCACTAAATACAGGTTTTTGGTTGACTACCATTGCGCTCGTGCTAGTCATACTGGCAGTGCCGGCACATCCGGGAACGGTAGCACTAATTGTGTATACCCCCGCATTGCCTGCGGCTAATGGGTTTACACTTGCAAGCGTTAAAGATGCGGGGTTAGTTATTCCGGTGCCTCCTGGCCCTGTCCATGTATAGACAATAGGCCCAGAGCCTGCCGTACTCGTAGTGGCCGCTAGTACCATGCTGCTGCCTATACAACCAGGATTGGGTGTTTCTGTTACTCCACTAAATACAGGTTTTTGGTTTACCACCATTGCACTCGTGCTTGTCATACTGGCAGTACCTACACAACCAGCTACCGTAGCAGTTATGGTATATATGCCAGCGTTACCAGCAGCAAGTGAATTTACGCTCGCTGTTGTCAGCGAAGTTGGATTGGTAATTGCAGTGCCGCCCGGGCTTGTCCAGGCGTAAACGATCGCACCTGATCCGGCCGAACTTGTTGTGGCGGCAAGTGCCATGCTGCTGCCCACGCATCCAGGGTTGGGCGTCTCTGTCACACCTGTAAAAACAGGCAGTTTGTTGACAACAATGGTGGTGTAATTTGTGCTGGCATAATAAAAGTCTGGCGGTAGGCTACCACACACAACTGGCGATGTACCATTATTCCATTTAACCTGTAAATAAAGCCCAGCGACCCCTGAAAAAGTTCCGGCTGTGTTGTAGGTAAATGTGCCTGCCGGAAGCGTAAACGTAAGACCGGCAGCTGTGGACGCTGTAGCTGGGCTGGTGAAAACAATTGCACCATCAAAAACCCATTCCGCGGTCCATGTATTCCCGCCTACATTAAAACTATTGGAACAAACTGTAACTACAGCGGTAAAAGCTGCGTTGGACATCCCAACGCAGGCGGTTGTTGTTCCGGTGGGAGCACCGATATCTGCAGGAACCGTATAATAATTAAAAAGAGAGACACCATAGCTATTAGGTGATAATAATCCCAGAAATAATACCAGACCTAGCACCCGGAAACATCTTTTTAACCCGGTAAAATTAATTGACTTTTCCATCGTAACACATTCACTTGCAGATAATTCCGCATTTCTTGTTTCCAGGCTTGTAAAGTTGCGCATAGGTTGGTTTTTAGTTTAGAGATTCTGTTTTCTGTGGTTAATATATGGTTTGTTGTGGCGTATGATGTATTATAGTGTTAATAAGAATTAGGCATTTAATTTAAAAATATTCTAAACCCCCTGTAAAAATAAGGGTAAAATCATCTTCACAAAAAAAGTATCTGTTATTTATACAAGTATTAGCCCCAATGCTATATTTGGCTGGTGAATGTTTATACGCAAGCAAATTTTATACCAAAAAAATCCGGAACACACATAACAAAAAAGCGAAAGTATGACCTTTCGCTTTTTTGCTGTCAAATTTAATTGATTTATACTATTGCTCCACGACAAAATGGAATACCTTATTTCCATTTCCAGAATGAAGGTTCAAAATATACATGCCGTTAGACAGTGTATTACTGAGCGTTATCTTCTGATCCATTACGCCGCCATGCGCGGTCACCTTGTCTTTATAGATCACCTGGCCAAGCATGTCGGTTATTTCCATAGTTACCTCATCATCAATAGTAGCACCGAGAGTACCACTGATAGAGAACTCACCCTTATTCGGGTTAGGCACTAACCTGAGATTAGCATCCCCAAACCCAACAGAGCTGATACCAACAGGATATACGGTAATGCTTATCGTATTGAAGCCTGAAAGCGCACAACCATTTGTGCTGGTTACCTGGCAAGTTACCGAATCATTGTTGTTAAAGGTGCTGGTGTAAATCGAATTTGTAGCGCCTGAGATAGCCAGGTGATTTACCAGCCATTGGTAAGTAACAGCACCGCCGCTGGTGACATTGGCAATCAAAGTATCAATCTCGCCAGTATGAATAGAAGTGCCCGGGATAGCAACGATCTCCACAACCGGCACTACATCAGCGCCAACATTGATCCTGATATCGCCAGATACCGTATCGCTGATGAGGCAAGGATAATCGCTGGTCATTTCCACAGATACATGATCGCCATCCAGAGGGGTATAGCTGTATGCCGCTCCCGATACCGACAGCACCGTGACGCCATTCTTTTGCCAGGTGTAGGTGGGAAGGGCTCCGCCAAATGCGGGCATAGCGGTAAGCGTAACAATGGTATTTGCACATACTGTGCTGCCGGGGTTAGCTGAGATCGTAACGCCAGGAGCTGCATTACTTAAAACCGTTATGGTATCAGAAGCAGATACGGTAGCCGGTGCGGCACATGCCGCGCTGCTCATCATAACACCTGTTACCACATCCCCGTTAGCCGGAACATAGCTGTATGTACTGGCCGTAGCTCCCGATACAACTGTCCCGTTCACTGTCCATGAATAACCCGGCGCTCCGCCTGTATTCACACCCGATGCTGTAAACATAACCATGCTGCCGAGGCACGATGTGTCGCCCATTCCGGTTGACACAGACACACTTGGCGTAACAGGAGTAATAACATCGATTACTGCGCTGTCGGCCATGTTACTGCTGCAACCAGATATAGCGTTGGCAGCAGATACGGTATATGTGCCGGCAATGGCCAATGACCCAAAGTCAATGATAGCGCCAGGGATGGAACTAGTGAAAGTACCCACAAACGTCCCATCATCATACAAGCTGTAATTCACACCGGTATCTGACGAGCTTAAGAATACGTGCGGAACAGTAGCTGTGCCGGAGCAGTAAATACCGCCGCCAGTGACACTATATACAACAGGTGACGCATTCACTGTAATACTCCGCACACCCGACATATTGCTTGTACATCCTGTAAAGTTATAAGCCGCGCTCACGGAGTAACTGCCGGCCGGGAAAATACCAAAAGAAAGCGAACCACCCGTGGCTGTATAAGTACCAACGGGAACCGCCAGGTTATACAATGTATAAGTAACACCTGTATCTGACCCACCTAAGCCAAGGGCCACCCCAGGATCTGACGAGCAGTATGGGCCGCCGCCGGTTACTGAATAGATCGTTGGCGCAGGATTCATAACAATTACTGCGCTATCCGCCATTGCGGCACTACACCCTGTGAACGCCCGCAATGCAGATACTGTGTAAGTGCCTGCGGCAGTCTGGAGGCCAAAGCTAAGCACACCGGTACCGGTTCCCATAACAGAAGTTACGAAAGAGGCGTCATTGTACAGGCTATAGGTAACTCCAGTATCCGAAGCAGTGAGGCTGATATTAATTCCGCCTGTCCCCTCACAGTATGTGCCGCCGCCGGATACATTGTAAACGGTTGGCAGTGGATTGATGCTGATCACAGGCGTGCCAACCATCACTGACTGACAATGTGTTGTGTTATTGGTAGCTACGACACTTACCGTACCAGCCGCTGCCTGGGATCCGAAATCGAGCGCGCTGCCTGTACCTGTGTCAATTCCGAGGCTGCCGGTGACGCTGTTATACAAATTGTAGCTGATACCAAGATCAGAGCCGCTAAGCCCGATATCAATACCCGCACCACCCAGGCAATAGCCGCCGCCGCCGGTAACTGAATACAGCCGTGGCAAAGAATCAATAACGATGGAAACATATCCAGTGAGTGTACTCTTGCAGCCAGTGGTTGCATTAGTGGCAACAGCCAGGTAATCGCCTGCGCCGGTCTCGTAACCAAAACTGATCGCGCTGCCTGTACCGGCAGTATCATCGCCAACAGGATATGAGCCCAGGTAAAGCTGGTAATTGACCCCTTCTTCTGAACCGCTCAGTGATACGATCACTCCTGTACCGCCAAAGCAGTAGTCAGTATCGCTGCTGGTGAGGCTGTAAGTATTTGCAGGCGATGGGTTTATGCTAACAATAGCGCTGCCATTCATGTTGCTCGTGCAGAATGTAGCTGCATTAGTAGCAAGCACGGTATAAGTACCGAGGGAAGTCTGCAGCCCAAAGTCAAGTGCAGTGCCTGTACCGGAAACAGTAGCAACGCCGGTAGCTCCAAGATATAACTGATAGTTAACACCAGACTCAGACCCACTAAGGCCAATATGCACACCTGTATCATCGGAACAATATCCGCCGCCGCCAGTAACATTAAATACCGCTGGTAAAGGATTAACTGTTGCCACTGTGGTGTATGCAGCCGTACATCCCGAACCGGCGCCGTTATTTACGACTACGGTATAAGTGCCGGAAGCATCTGTTCCTGCACCCGGCACACTGGCGTTTGCTGTCAGTGAGTTAGTGATCGCAACAGGGCCTGACCATGAATAGCCAGTGACGTTTGCTCCACCAACTGCTGTAAGGATCAGATCAGATGTGGCGCATATCGGGCTGTTGCTGGTTGCATTTACGAGTGTAGGGTTCGGGCTAACTGTAACTGCGGTAGTGTATTGAGTCAGCGGTGCACAGCCCGGTTGGGTTGAACCATCGCTAACTGTTAATGTGTAAGTAGCAGTAAGGGTTGGCGTAGCAGTAATAGTAGCGCTTGAAACCGGGATCAACCCTGCACCGGACCAATTAAAGACAGTGGCGCCGCCGGATGGGTTAGCAAAAAGATCAACTGTACCACCGGCGCATATAGGCCCATCGTTTGTGGGTGAAGCCGAAGGTGTGGCATTTACACTAACTGTAGTAGTATATGGTGTAGTTGGCGAGCAACCGGGATGTCCGCTACCGTCTGTTACCGTGAGCGTATAGGTGCTGGTAAGTGTAGGCGTAGCTGTAACGGTCATTCCTAAAGCAGGGCCGAACGCAGGCCCGATCCATGTAAATACAGTTGCTCCATTAGCAGGCGTTGCAGTAAGAGTCACGGTGCCGCCAGCACAGATATAACCGTTATTCGAAGCCGTAGCTGTTGGCGCAGCATTAACAGTTACCGTAGTGGTGTACTGGTTGAAACATCCGGGGTTGCCTGATCCATCTGTTACCGCAAGGGTATAAACACTGAGAGTCGTAGGTGTCGCAGTGGTAGTTGGTGTAGAAATTGAGCCGGTAATACTGCTGCCGCTCCATACAAATACAGTTGCATTACTAGCGTTAGCGCTTAACGTTACCGTGCCGCCATTACAGATGTAGCCGTTATTGGTCGGGGCTGCTGTCGGAACCGGGTTTATGCTAACCGTTACACTACCCTCATTACCCCAGCAACCAGCTACGCTTTGTGAACGGAAATAATACGTTCCGGTAACTGTTACAACCTGCGAAGCAGATGGCACTGCGGTTGAAGTACCACCTGATGTGGTGCCTTCAAAGTAAATAGTACCGCCGGCGCCGCCGGTAGCTGTAATTGTTGTACTGCCGCAGAATGTACCTGCTCCACTGGCAATAGTTGCGTTTGGCGTTGGCGCTACTGTGTATATGCCGGTTGATTGTGTTGCATTATTACAGCCGGTACCGTTGAATGACAATAAAACGCTGTAAGCGCCAACTGCCGCTGTAGGGGTAAATACAGGCGAAACATTTGTTGCACCGGTTGTGGATGAAATACCAGGGCCTGACCATGTATAAACGGAAGCTCCAGCCCCACCCGATACGCCATTTGCCGTCAGTACCAGGTTAGTACCTGTACAGAACGGATTAGGGTTAGGGGTTGTTACAGATGTAATAGTAGCCTGTTGATTGATCGTATATAGGCCAGTTGCACTTGCCGCAGGTCCGCAACCATCCCCTGAATAGGTTAACAGCACACTATATGCACCGCTTGCCGCAGTAGCGGTTGTTGTAAACGACGGAGATA